>NZ_FRAF01000010.1 GCF_900142255.1 Alicyclobacillus tolerans
CGTTTCAACCCCTTTTCTGGTCAACAGGTCCGCCACCTTGAGCATGACGCCTTTGTCGGTCGGTTTTCGGCCGCGCTTCGGTTTCGTCAAGCTCTCCGCCAAGGCTTTCAGGCCCGCTTCAGCCTCCTCCATCGCGCTCTCCCGAAACGCGGCATCCTGACGCGCTTTCTCCGGATTGTAGCAGAGGATGTATCGGACGCCTTCTGCCTTTTCGACGTCGTCCACGCTTGTGGCGGGCACCTCGAGGGAGCGCAGGGTGTCTTTCAGTTCATGGTAGGCGTTGACGTCCGCAAACTGTTCCAGCAACGCGTCGCTCACGATGCGCCCGCGCTTGTGGAACCCGACAATGTACGGGAATCCCGCCTCCGCCATCAGGGCCATGTTCTTTTCCGTGACCATGCCGCGGTCTCCCACGAACACGCACTGCTCGACCGCAAAGTCTTCTTTCAGACGTTTCAAGATGTCTGGCACGGTTTGCTTGTCGGACACGTTGCCCGCGAACACTTCGTGCGTGATGGGAATGCCTTCAGGGGTCACCAGGAGCCCAAGCTCCACCTGCTCGAGGTCGGGGCGATGCGTTCGGGAATACCCATGCTCTCCTAAGGGACAGGCGTGCCCGTGGAGATGGGTGCTGGTCAAGTCGTACAGAACCAACGAGAGCCTGAAGTTCAGCAAGTCTGTCAGTCGCCCGTACAACACACGTTCCAGTTGAGGCTTGATGTCGACGAGATAGTCGAGCGCTCGATAGAAGTGCTGAAGCTGCCACGGCTCCCCGCCCCAGTCCGGAAGATAGAGATCGTCCAGCGTGTGAAAGAGGCGAAGCTTACTCGAGGGATCGACGAGCCGATGAATGACCATGGCTTGGACGTACCGCGCGACATCAAAGGTGACCTCGCGGTCACGCAGGGCGTCACGAATGGCCTCGGTGAGCCCGAGTTGGTTCCACAAAAATTGCACCACATACGGAACGCCGAAATGGAGCACCTGCTGGGCCTCGAAGTCCTCGAGCGAACCGGTGGTGCGATGCTGTAGGAGAGACTCGAGGGTCCGGATAATCTGTTCGATTTCGCGCTCAGAATATTGACCGATGTTGCCCAGGTTTGCGACACGCCGCTTCTTGACCGTTCGACCATCACGATAGGACTCAACGATGTGGAGATACTTGTAGGTCTTACCGTCGGGCTTCTTTGTGGATACAATTTGCGCGAACAAGAGGATCACCGCCACGGGAATTTATATCCACAATCATAGTACATATGTGCTTATGTATCAACGATTACACGAAAAAAGTTTGACCTACATTTTCGCAAACAAAACGCCCCCAAACGACGAAAAAACCGCGCTGTAGCGCGGTTCGGACGTTCCGATGAGGCGTCTTACTGTCAAACTTGAGCTTTAGAAGCGGCACAGTATGAGAATAATCATTCGGATTCTCAACAACCCGTTTTAAATGACGGAAGTACTGTCATTACTACGGGGGGAGGTTCGGTGAGCAGTACAACCAATGTACAACTTACGCTGACTGGTGCAAAAGCTACCAATGCTAACCTGAACAGTGTGGAAAACTATATTAATCAGCTGCTTGGCAGCTCGCAGGCGTATAATATCACGCTTGATAATTCAGGCACTGAGATAGATTTTAACTTTAATTATTCTGGAAGTCTCTCAGTGACTGAACTTCAAAATGACATCCAAAGTTATGTAAATGCATTACAGTAATGTGATGGTTTGCGTTTAACAAAATGAATGATGAATTTGCGATTAGTCGAAACCAATCTGTGTTTGTCCATTCCTGTGAAAAACTAATTCTCGCTTATCATTTGTCAATTGGATAAAACGAGATCGCAGGAAAGGTTCAAATATAAAAAATTATGGAGGGGTAAAGGATGAAATTCAGCATGAAATCAAAAATAGGAGCAGCAGCAGCCACATCATTAGCTGGGTTGGCAATGATGGGAGCGGGATCGTACGCATTATTTACAGCACAAGCACAGTCGAATACGCAAACCTTTGGTGCAGGTGTAGTCGATATTGCCACGACAGGCCAAGGGTTCCAAACCTTCTCGAATAATCACACGATTGATTTTTACAACATGGTACCAGGAGATTATGTGGGTTCTTATGTGGTGGTACAAAACACAGGTAGTGTGAATGAAGTGGTAGACATCAATACTCAGGCTCATGGTCCAATCTTCTGGGATGATGGACTCAACAATGGGAAAGTGACAACGCTCAACGGATATAGCAAGGGTTCATTGCCATCAAGTGATTCACCCGTAGCTTCTACAGCACAGTCGACGTACGCTGATTTCTGGCAACCGCGCTTACTCTCGAATGGTCCTCAGGTGATGGGCGGGGATTGGGAATCGGTAGATTATCCTGGTACCAGTCAAAATTCGCAGTATGAAAACGATAATCATCCTGCCAGTTATACATTAAATTACCAGATATATAATGAGCAACCGACTGTTACCATGAATGCGACAAACAGCAGCACACAGGCACCCACGTTCACTGTGACAGGTAGTAATGGCCAAACATTGACACCTGCAAGTGACATCATTGCAAACACGATTACTTATACGTACAACCAGGCGGGATACAATCCGGCAACAGGACAGGATTATCCACAACAGACGGGGACGTTTATGAACGGGCAGACGCCGTTCAGTGGGTCGTCGGACGTTCAGGGTATAGTCCTTCAACCTGGACAATATATGGTGGTTGAATACACGGGCCAATTGCCGATACATGCAGGAAATGACTATCAAGACGCATGGGGTAGTGCACAGGTAGTATTCAATGCTGCACAGTGGGAAAATAACCATAACGATGACCAAAATCCAATTCTGACTTCGCCTACCAGTCCTACTCAAAACACGTCAAGCGCTGGTACAACTTCTGGAAGTGGTTCTGTTCCGACATCTCCAAGTGGGAATGGACCAACATCCGGAACAGGTACTCCAGGAGTACCATCATCATCCTCAAGTGGTAATGATTCTACCACATTATCACCTAATCCACCTATAAATTTCAGAAGCTAATCACCTGCGATTTATTGTTAGAGCCATTTGTGCACTTCTGTATTTGAAAGTTCCCTGCCGAAAGTGGACCCTTTCGGCAGGGCTCCCTGATATTGCACTGACAAGTCTGCAGTCTTTGGCAATGAATCCATAGAATCATAGTTCATTACGCAAAGAGTGCAGATTTGAAAAAATCTTCCATACGTTTGGCGTACAGATTTTTAGTCAATCCATTTATATTCTGCATTTTATCAAAAGGCTGTTCAGTAGTAGGGGGCGTGTTGTTTCATGAAGAAAAGTTGGCTATATTATCTTGGCTTATCTACAATGTCTGCAATGGTTCCGATAGGCATAAGTGGAACCTATGCATTGTTCACACACCAGACCCAATCATCCCCTGTATCTTTTGGAACGGGGACTGTGCAAGTGGAATTAAAGCAAGACACAAACCATTCATTACTCATCGAACCATACGATAGTACAGATTATTCAGCATTTTTGAATAATCATTTTCAACCTCATCGAGATATTCTTTATATGGTTACAAATACGGGTACGGTGAATGAATGGGTTAGATTAGATTCAGCAGCTACTTTATATTTAGGTGGAAATCCTAACGCGGCACATGAATTGGCGGGTAGTTATAAAATTTTAACTTTGCCATCTACCAACGATGAAAAGGATCTTGTTCAATCCTTAATAGAAGACTTACAAAATCAGCAATGGACGGTTGGTAGCACGGAAACATCCTTAGCTAATCTTGATATATCTTCTTTTGCGCCGCGTTGTCAGCAATGGTTATTGCAATTGCCAACAATGATTCAAAATCAGTCTCATTTAACAGGTTGTTTAGCCTATATGACAAACGGCCAATGGTCCCCTGAACAACAACAAATTCTGCAAAATTATTGTCAACAATTCTTTTCTTCTTTGCAGTCGGAAGGATACCATACAGTAGCGGATATCCCTGAAGTTGCGTGGCAATCTTTTTTCCAATCTCTTTTTTCTCAATTAAATGCTAGCAAGCTGAAACAAGAAGTTGTAGCAGGTGGAAATGATCCGTCATGTACTGTCCTGGCTTCAGGCTCTTTACTTTTTTCTCAAATATTTTCTTTGGGAAACACCAATTGGAATCAGTTACAACAATCCATTCCACTATCACTTCCTAATGCAGTAGATTCCGTTGCAGGAAGTGCAGCATATTCGAATACCACCTGGTTTCCTCTAGCTCCGGGACAAACTGCAGTAGTAGTCTATCAACTTTATGTACAGGATACTTCCCCGCTTGGAGAGGCTGGCTACAAAAATTCCTCGCCATTTGTACCGAATACGTCTAGCAACACATTAATGACTTGGGCTTATGTAGTGCAACATGAGAATGTTTCGCAAATTTCAAATTAGAGAGTTTTCGTAAAGTAGGGTTGTAGTTGAAAGGAAGTGAGTGCAAGATGAGTCGATTGCGTCTTCCTAAACGATTCATAGCCGTGGCAGGAAGTACGTTAGTGGGCATTTTATTGCTGTCGGATGGATTATTTCGCATGACTGCTTTGGCCGATCCGTCTCTTACGTCTTCATTTTCTGGTGGTTTAGCTTTTACACAATATGCTGATGGAAGTCATATTTTTTCTAATGTTCATCACTTAGTGCCCGGGGATACACGCACAGGTTCTGTAGAAATCATGAACGAAACAAATGTTACTGAGCAAGTGGTCTTTACAACAAAACTATGGGGACCTTTGTTTTCAAATAATGGTCATACAGGCACAACTTTGTCCAGCACCTATATCTCCAAAGACTATTCAGGAACAGGATATCAAAAAGCGTTTGAATATGATAATTTTCCACCGCATATGAGTGATACGGCTTATGTCGTTGGGGATGAAGAAGCTACCATTCAAACACAGGGTCCTTTTTCTCAAACAGTACAATCCAAACCTTTTACTTTATTGGAAGGTCAATCCTTGCTCATTCAGTACACGCTTCAATGGCCTTTAAGCGCTCATAATGATTATCAGGGGGCTTTAGGCTATATGCAAGTGCAAGTTCAAGCGATTCCCGTGGGCACACCTTCTAATCCGTCAGGTCCGACAACGCCCAATAGACCACCTCAGCCCAATTTACCCAATGGAGGAAATCCTCCTGTTACTGTAACGCAGCCCAATCCATCAGGAGGGAATGCACCGCCGATTAGAAAACCAGTTTCTGGAAACGGAAGTCAAGGGGGAGTTTCTGGCATTTCTAGTCACCCGTCAGGCGGGCATTCAGAAGGACAAACAGTTCATGTCATTCCCATTTCATCTCCTGGTCAATCTTCTGTCATTGGAGCAACATCTCCCGTGACTGGGGTACCTGTATTGGAAACTTTAGCCGAAGCTTTGAGTTTTATTCTGCTTGGCATAGGAATGCTTTTCTTGGGGAGTCGATTGCGAAAAGAGAGATAGGGATATTGAAAATCATTTCTAAATAGAGAATTTCCAAATAAAAATCCTCATTGCGCAAGAAATGAGGATTAAATATTTGATTTATGCCACTGATACGGATTATATAAAAAATTAAGAATCCTTTTTATCCTGGATTTTTTTCCATCTTTGATATTCAACAAATTGTTTGAATTCTTCAATATCAATCCCAGAAAGTTTTGCTTCTCTAGCAATTTCTAGCCATTCTTCATCAAGCCCGTATGGATTTTCTGAATCCACCGTGGATACCACATCCACAGGTAATAACTCCACCAAGGGAATTTGAAAGACATGAGAAAGTTTTTCCAAAACTTGAATGGACGGGTTTTGTTGTTTATCTCGTTCAATCATACTTAGGTATGACTTGGCTACCCCAGAACGCTCAGACAACTCATTGAGCGACCAACCACGAGATTTTCGTAAGGTTTGTATGCGTTTGCCAATCACAGATGTCTCCCCGCCCACTCCATGTGTAAATTTTAAATAAAAGTGAATCATTTCATACTATTGACATTATTCCTTCAAGACAACGTTTGGATAGTGCGGGAAGAGAGGAAGCGTCTGACTTCTTCTTTCGTTAAACCAAAGTCTCGAGCCATTGCCATTAAACCTTCCCAATCCTGTAAGCTTTCAGTATCCCTTTTGTTCTCTTTGTCTGTCATTGTTTTAGGCTGAATGTTGTGCAATTCCCTTTACCCCATTTCGGTAAGATTTCCTACCGAACCCTTGCAACTCAGCCATCCTGGCTTAATTTTATATTTTTCCATCCAGGACCCGCAGTTTTGCGTCCCTGTCTTTCAACAGGTTTGCCCTCAAGGAACTAGGATACGTTCATTATACGAAACAGATTGTGCTTCGACAATCTAAAAATGTTCCGATTGGACTCATATCTATATTTTGAAACGAAAGAGATTGAATTGAAACATTTGGAACATTATTTCCGTTTACAATACTTTCGAGCACCGTAAGCATATGTCCTGTCGTCATAACGGTGAACGGGGAAATGCAAAGCGACGGGATCGAGAAAGGAAAAGAAACGTTTAAACAGAGATGAGCGTTACAAACAGGCTAACACAGTTGAAATATGAAAATATAGAAAGCCAATATGCTTTGCGGGTAGAGGTAAGGGATACGAACGGAATATTCATGAGAGAGATGAACGAAT
The DNA here is from genome assembly GCF_900142255.1 of Alicyclobacillus tolerans. GTDB lineage: Bacteria > Bacillota > Bacilli > Alicyclobacillales > Alicyclobacillaceae > Alicyclobacillus_I > Alicyclobacillus_I tolerans. Next base: position 6,648 of record NZ_FRAF01000010.1, read on the forward strand.
GAGAACTAACAGAAAATCAATCAAGGAATTAAAAAAATAGGCGCTGCACCGCTCATATATGGACGGACAGCGCTCAACTCTTTAACAATAGCTCCCTTCAAACGGTTGAACTTGGTCCGGAATATACGTCTCATTGAAAGATTGTGCAGGCGGATTAAAAAATTGATCCGTAATGCTAATAAGTGGGCGCAATACTTGTAGATTGAGTATATTTATAATCCCAAGTGGAATGAAGGGTTTTCCATTGCATACCATCCCAAACTTTGTTTCATGCATGTGGTTCCAAGTTTTGATGTTGAATAGGATTGTAAGCTTTTCCGCCAATCACTTGAGAACGTAATCGTTTTATTATCAAGAGAATCGTTAAAAGCTTGTATTTTGGCAGGCGTAAAGAACTGTATTCCTGAAATAGCAGAAAGTGAAAGAACTCCAATGGCGAAGTACCTAGAATAAGTTCCTTTTGTTATCAAAATAAGAGATTTACTAGTTATCTATTGATTTTATATAAAAACACCAATAATTACTATAAATAATTTAATTATAAAAATGGGTTTCATGAGCTAGTATTTAGGGGAAGAAATATAAATTTACTCATGGACCATGAGTCCAATGAGTCTAGTATTTGTGGTATTTATGCAATTGGACGGGGGAATTATTCCTTTGAACAGTCTATTTCTTTTAACAAGTTTTTAGCTCGAACCATTCTTTCTTGATATTGCAATTTCATTGCTTGAACATTTTCTACTTTTCGATTCATTTTTTCAATCAACTCTTCTAGTATTTGAATAAAATTTTGGACGATCCGTTTTTGTTCTTCTATATTTTCATTTTGCTCTTGAAAATTCTTCTTTAATTCTTGCAAGGATTGTTCAGCAGACAATGTTTCTTGAATCTCTTGCAGTGAAATGCCGAGATGCTCTTTTAAACGCAATATTTGCTGCAGCATGTCTATCGTTTTTTCATCGTAAAGTCGATGACCTCCATTTGTGCGTGCTGCTGCAGAAATGAGTCCAACTTCCTCATAGTAACGAAGCGTTCTTGGTGTGATACCAAGCTGTTTGGCAACGTTGTCGATAGTCAAAAAGTATTTATCCTGTTGTGCCAATCATATACCTCCGTGTCTTATCTAAGCTGATTTTGGTTGTATTCTTTCCTTCTACAGGACATGGCTCTAGGTTATCCTACAGAAAAGAAAATATATTCGAGTTGATTGCGATTTACACTTGGTCTAGGATATTATACAAGTTATTCAGTTAACGTCAACGTAAATTAGTTGCGTGTTTTCATTGTTCATAAGGAGGTGAAACCCAAGCTGTGAAAAATCAGCTTGGGATAGATGAAGATAGCCAATGGAGTCGAAATGCTGGAATTGGAAATGAATATAATGGGGCGGAAAAATTTAATTCATCCAACACTCTTTTACGATGATTCACAAGCCATATTAGTAGACGCGGGCATGCCCGGGCAACTCAATGAAATTCGCGAAGCGGTGGAAAAAGCGGGAGTGTCGTTTGAAACGATAACTGCCGTTATTTTAACGCATCAGGATATCGATCACGTTGGAAGCATTGAAAGTTTAATCAAGGAGCTTCCAAAGTCGATTACTGTCTATGCTCACGCGGAGGATAAACCTTACATTGAAGGTGAAAAAGAACCTATCAAAATGAATCGCCAACGTGTTGCTCAGATGTTGGAACAAGTACCAGCAGAGATGCGCAGTCAGGTGGAGAGTATCTTTTTGAATCCTCCCCAAGCTAAAGTCAATCAAACAGTAGAAGATGGAGAGTGGCTTCCGTTTTTTGGAGGTTTGCAAGTGATATACACCCCAGGGCACACACCTGGTCATATCAGTCTCTACCATCGTAATAGTAAGACGCTGGTTACGGGGGACGCGATGGTGAGTGAGAATGGGAAGCTTCTTGGACCCAGCGCACAGGCAACACCAGATATGGAAGAGGCGCTGAAGTCTCTAAAAAAATTTGCTGCCTTAGATATTGAACAAGTCGTTTGCTATCACGGTGGTTTATGTAATTTTCAAGTCAACGAACAAATTGCAAACTTAGTCAAGTGAAGAATTGAGCGTTGGGGGTGTTTAGCAATTGCCTATGAGTCAAACTGCTCTTCTTGTTATGGATATGCAAAATGGCATTGTTTCACGTTTCGCAGAAGATCCTAGCGTGCTTGAACCGTTTAAGCATGCGGTGGCTTTGGCGAGAAAATCAGAAGTTATGGTGATTTTTGTGAGGGTCGCGTTTCGTCCTGGTTATCCTGAAATTAGCAGTCGAAATTTATCATTTTCTAGAATTGCCAAAAATCCAAACGACATGATTCAATCTGAATTTTCAACCCAAATTCACGAGTCCGTAGCACCGCAACCTGAAGAAGCTGTTGTTACGAAACTGCGTGTGAGTGCTTTTACAGGTAGTGATTTAGAAGTACTGTTGCGTGCCCAACACATTGAGCGCTTAGTTCTTTGTGGTATTGCCACTAGTGGCGTCGTACTTTCGACGTTGCGTGAAGCGGCTGACAAAGATTATGAGTTGGTGGTTCTTGCTGACGCCTGTTTAGATGCTGATGAAGAAGTGCATCGAGTATTAATAGAAAAAGTTTTTCCTAGGCAAGCCGAGGTCATGACAGTGGCAGAATGGGCAAAGATGCTCGATGGACGATTGAATTGAATTCATCACCATATCAGTTACAAGATCCCATCTCTATGTTCAGCATAGGCGGTGAGCGGTTCACTTTTGGTCGGTTCATTCCTTCGAAAGAGGAGAGATAGCATGCTATCTTTGTCGTTAGCCAACAGGACGGCTGTAGTAACCGGTTCAGCCAGCGGCATTGGTTTTGCCATTGCTCAACGTTTGGCTGAGGCTGGCGCTAAAGTGGTTGTTTCTGACATTCGCAAAGAAGCTGCAGATGTAGCCGTGTCTCAATTGCAGAAGAGAGGTCTGGAAGCGATTTGTTTTCAGGCTGATGCAGGGGCAGAAAATGATGTCAAGTGTCTCTTGGAATTTGCGGTTCATTCTTATGGATCCTTAGATATTCTTGTCAATAACGCAGGTATGCAGTACGTAGCTAATATTGAAGAATTTCCTGCAGATAAGTTTCAACAGTTGTTGCAACTGATGTTGGTAGGTCCTTTTTTGTCGATAAAGTACGCTTTCCCATATATGAAAGAACGTCAATGGGGGCGGATAATCAATATAGCTTCTATTAACGGACTTATAGGATTTGCGGGCAAAGCTGCTTACAATTCTGCTAAACATGGTGTAATTGGTCTGACCAAAGTTGCCGCACTAGAGGGGGCCGAGCATGGCATAACTGTAAATGCGCTTTGTCCAGGCTATGTGGATACTCCACTGGTGCGAAACCAGTTGAAGGATTTAGCTATTCAGCGAGGTGTTCCCTTGGAGTCAGTTTTGGAAGAGGTTATTTATCCACTTGTACCCCAAAAGCGACTCTTGGAAACGAGCGAAATAGCTGATTACGTGCTTTTTTTGGCTAGCCACACAGGACGTAGCATTACAGGGCAGGCAGTAGTTATCGACGGCGGTTACATTGCGCAGTAGTTGTAATTAGTTTTTCTCAAGATAGACGCAAGAATGAGATGATTGTCATGGTTTTGTAAAAAAAACGTGTTAGAGTCGAGAAAACGTTTTAGATGCTTTATGGTGGAGGTTTTCTTATTGTCTGTTCGCATAACGGTATGGAACGAATTTCGTCATGAGCAAAAAAATCCGAAAGTCAGTACCTTATATCCAAATGGTATTCACGAAGCAATCGCCTCTCCACTTCGTGAAAAGGGGTATGACGTCAAAACGGCTACGCTCGATCAACCTATGCATGGGTTGAATGACAAAGTGTTAGATGAGACAGATGTCCTCATTTGGTGGGGGCATATTGCACATCAAGAAGTTTCAGATGAAATTGTCGAAAAAGTCGTGCAGAGAGTATGGAAAGGTATGGGACTGATTGTTCTGCATTCTGCTCATTTTTCCAAGGTTTTTAAAAGGTTAATGGGTACTTCCTGTGATTTGAAGTGGCGTGAGGCTAACGATAAAGAGAGGCTTTGGGTAGTTCAACCTAATCATCCGATTGTTCAAGGAATCAATGAATTCATTGAACTTCCGCAGGAAGAAATGTATGGTGAATATTTTGATATTCCCCAGCCCGAAGAATTGATTTTCCTCAGTTGGTTCAGCGGGGGAGAAGTCTTTCGAAGCGGGTGCACCTATCACCGTGGATTAGGAAAAATCTTTTATTTTCGACCTGGTCATGAAACTTTCCCCACCTATCATCACCCGGAAATTCAACGAGTCTTGGCTAATGCTGTAGAATGGGCAGCACCTCATGAGATAAAACAGCCAATCTGTGGCAAAGTTCAAGCGTTGGAGACACTACCTTCCTTGCAGAGTTGATACATATTTCATTGCTTCCCTATCTTTTGCAATTCTATCAGAGGCTGGTTAACCAACTCGCCATAGCGTGCTGTTAGGAGGAATAGAGTTGTGAAGATTGGTATTTTTACTGTTCTTTTTGCGAATCTAAGTTTTGAAGAGATGTTAGATAAAGTGGCATCCAGTGGCTTGGAAACGCTTGAAATCGGCACAGGTGGATTTCCTGGGAATGTACATTGCCCGCTTCAGGAGTTGCTAGAGAATCAACAAAGAAGACAAGAATGGTTAGATACCATACGCCAACATGGATTGGAAATTAGCGCTTTTTCTTGTCATGCCAATCCTCTTCATCCTCATCCAGAATCGGCAAAAGAAGCTCGCCAATTAATTCAAGAGACGATTCAATTGGCTGCCCTCATAGGAGTAGAAACCATTAATACTTTTTCAGGATGTCCGGGAGAATCGCAATATTCACAACATCCATCCTGGGTCACCTGTCCCTGGCCTCCAGAGTTTAATGAGGTGCTGAAATGGCAATGGGAAGAAATCGCTATACCTTATTGGAAAGAAGTGAACACTTTTTCCAAGAAGTATGGAGTACGCGTTGCAATTGAACCCCATCCCGGATTTCTTGTCTATAATACGGAAACTGCATTGCGATTGCGCGAACGTTGTGGAGAGTGGATTGGTGTGAATTTCGATCCAAGCCACTTTTTCTGGCAAGGTATTGATCCATCCACAAGTTTGAAAATTCTCGCTGAAGCAGGAGCACTCTTTCATATGCACGCCAAAGATACAGCTTTTGATGAAGATAACGTCCGCCGCAATGGTGTGCTTGATACGAAGCCCTATGAGCAAGAATTGGCGCGGTCTTGGATTTTCCGAACGATTGGTTACGGTCAAAGTGAAGAAACCTGGAAATCCATTTTCAGTACACTGCAAAAAGTGGGTTATACAGGGACTGTCAGTATTGAACATGAAGATAGCTTGATGTCGGTGGAAGAGGGATTTCAAAAAGCAGTGGAATTTCTTAAACGCTTACGGATTCGGGAACGCCAGCATCAACTCTGGTGGGTTTGATTTTGCGTTTTTATGAGAATGAACGGTTGACCAATGTGTATTTCTTCAAGACTTCGAAGGCGAGGATAATGATGCGAGTAGCGCTGTTAAGTGGATGGCATGTGCATGCTGCAGAATATGCGCAGTATGCTGTAAATCATTCAGAAGTAGAGTTGCATTTCATTTGGGATACAGATGAAATACGTGGTCGCGCTTTTGCCGAGCGGTTTGACGCCATGTATGTGCAAAATTTAAATGACATCTGGGAGCAGGTGGACGGAGTCATTATTGCTTCACCTACCAATCAACATTTTGCCCTTATCTCAGAAGCGCTAAAACAGGGCAAACATGTATTTTCGGAAAAAGTCCTTGCCATGAATTTAGATGAATGTAGAAAGATTCGAGAAATTCTAGAAAATAAAAACGTAGTGCTGACGCTTTGTTTACCAAGATTGTCCGACGCATACTTTCTCTATGCTGTAAGCGCACTTGAACAAGGGCTGCTCGGTAGACTTCATTCGATTCGCTGTCGATTGCATCATGACGGTATATTGTCAAGTGCGGAACACCCTCAAGGGTGGTTGCCGGCTGAATTTTTGGATCGCTCACTGACGGGAGGTGGAGCGCTTATTGATTTGGGTGCACATCCCATTTATTTAGCCAATCGATTGGCAGGCACACCAGTATCCGTATCAGCCCTTTTTTCATCATTTTATAGCTCAGATGTAGAAGATCAGGCGACTGTATGCGTGAAATACGAATCAGGATGTGTGGCTGTATTGGAGACAGGCTTTGTTTCCGGACAGCGTTCTTTCCTTTTAGAGTTACATGGTTCAGATGGGAGTCTAATGGTGGATCAACAATCCGTTCGTATTGCCTCTAGACATTTGCCTCATCAAGCTTGGCAAACTCCGTTATTGCCAAAACCATTGCCGCATCCTTTTTCTCAATGGGTAGCGTCTGTTTTACATCATGAACCGCAAAATACATCCTGGCAAGATATTGAACACTTAACGCTCATCAATGATGCAGCGCAGTTATCCCATCAAAAACGCCGAATTGTAGATATATCGGAAATAGGAGGTTTGCAAATTGACTGAGCCTTTACGCGTAGGAATTGTTGGTGCAGGTGGCATTGCCCAAGGCGTACATATACCCAATTATTTAAAATGTGGATCACGTGTTGAAATTGTAGCACTGGCAGATATTCAATTGGATAGAGCTAAAGAAGTGGCAGCTACTCATCATATCCCGTATGTTTTTGCGAGTGTGGAAGAGATGCTGGATAAAGTATCTTTGGATGCGGTAAGCGTTTGCACCCCCAACAAATTCCATGTCTCTGCAACTCTTGCTGCGCTTGAGGCAGGTTGCCATGTATTATGTGAAAAGCCTCCTGCTCTTTGTTGGCAGGAAGCGGAATTAATGGCAGATGCAGCTCAACGGGCAGGTAAAATATTGACTTACGGATTGCATTACAGACATTTCCCCGAAGTTGAAACCTTGAAGAAATTTATTGATGCTGGCGATCTCGGAGAGATTTACGCTAGTCGTGCTATAGCTGTGCGGCGTCGCGGGATACCAGGATGGGGAGTTTTTACGAATAAAGAGTTACAGGGCGGTGGACCACTCATTGATATCGGCGTACATATGCTCGATACCGCTCTTTACTTAATGGGCTATCCATTGCCTGATACAGTTTTCGCGGCCACCTATCAAAAGATTGGTAATCGACAAGGTGTCGGCATGATGGGAGATTGGGACTGGAAGCAATTTTCTGTCGAGGATATGGCGCGGGGTATGATTCGCTTTCAAAACGGATCGACCCTTATTTTAGAAACTGCCTTTGCTGCTAATGTAGAGAAGCGCGAAACCATGCAAGTTTCCTTGATGGGAGATAAAGCTGGGGCTGATGTCTTTCCATTGAAAATCTATGAAGAAAGACATGACACATTGCTGGATACGACACCTGCCTTTTTACCTAAAAAAGGTGGTCATGAATTAGAAATTGAGCGCTTTGTTGATGCCTGCCTAGGCGGAGCAAAACCCATCTCCACGCCCGAACAGGGTGTTGCATTACAGAAACTGTTGGATGCACTTTATCGCTCTGCTGAATTGGGAAAGCCGGTAGAATGTTAGGAGGGTATCCATGAGTGAAGGTAAAGCTTTGCGTGTAGCCATGATTGGCTATCAGTTTATGGGTAAAGCGCATAGCCATGCGTTTCGGGATGTCTCGTTTTATTTTCCGAATCTACGTCCCGTTACCCTCCAGGTACTGGTGGGTCGTCAGGAAGAACGTGTTCGTCAAGCGGCGGCACGATACGGTTTTGCAGAAGTGGCCAGTGATTGGAGAGAGATAGTAGAGCGTGACGATATTGATATTGTAGATATTGTCACGCCCAATCATTTGCATAGGGAGATTGCGATAGCCGCATTGCGTGCTGGCAAACATGTATTATGCGAGAAGCCACTGGCTCTTTCGTTAGAAGAAGCTGTAGAGATGGAGATGGAAGCAAAAAAGGCTTTAGGAATAAATATGATTTGTCATAATTATCGTTTTGCGCCAGCTGTCCAATTGGCTAAGCAATGGTTGCAGGAAGGCCGTTTAGGTAAGATTTACCATATACGTGCACAATATCTGCAGGATTGGATGATAAGTCCAGATCATCCCATGGAATGGCGTTTGCAGAAGCAGTTAGCAGGTTCGGGTGCGCTGGGGGATATTGGTTCACACATCATTGATTTAGCTCGGTTTTTGGTGGGTGAAATCGATGACGTAACAGCTGTGATGAAAACCTTTATTCAGGAGAGGCCATTCATGGTTGAAAATGAACAAGACGTTACAGGTAAAGTGGATGTAGATGATGCCGCAGCATTTTTAGCAAAATTTTTGGATGGGGCTTTGGGTGTATTTGAAGCAACGCGCTTTGCGACAGGCAATCGAAATGGCAACCGTTTTGAAATCAATGGCGAAAAAGGTTCTCTGCGTTGGGATTTGGAAGATATGAATCGACTTTATGCGTATTTTGTGGACGATCCAGCAGATTGCCAGGGTTTTCGGCAAATTCAGTGTACCGAATCTGTTCATCCTTATCTACAAGCGTATTGGCCGCCCGGCCATATTATAGGTTATGAACATACGTTTATTAATTTGTTTGCTACTTTTTTAATGGCAATTGAACGGCGTGAGCAAGGAATCGATTATCGTAATTTACCATCGCCCAATTTTACTGATGGTCTATATAACCAACGGGTAATGGCAGCAGTTGAACGCTCGGCAGAAAATGGTAAATGGGAAAAAGTTATGGGGTCAGCTATCTAAAGATTTACTAAAAAATATGGTTGCCCAGTCCTCCCCAAAAAATGTTTTACCTTTGAGATTGGACTGGGCTCCGCTTTGACAGTTCAAATTTGCCAAAGACGAGCTTGCATACGGCAAGATTCATTGTGGATTTTATGGAAAATATCGGTCATGAACTGGCTGTCTAAACCTAAAGCTTTTCCCATATGAATATAGTGATTTTCCACTTCGATGGCTCGATTCTGCTGAACAATGGGACAGTCGATTTCCAATTTTCGAGCAGCTACCTCTAGGACTAATTGCATTCTTTCTGCAAGACAGGCGATTAATTGGTCATCAATTTCATCAATTTTACCTCTCAAGGTCTGCAATTCTTGATCATCCATGCAAAGCGACCTCCTTATTAGTGTTTTTTTCTATTTTGCAAAATAGATTAATTTTATCTATTAACAATTTTAATTCTGCTGGGGTAATGGTCTGCTGGCCATCAGATGCAGCTTTTTCGGGATGACTGTGGACTTCAATCAGCAATCCGTCGCAACCGGCAGCTAGAGCAGCCATACTCATGGAAGGTACATAGCGTGCAACACCTGTTCCGTGACTAGGATCGACCAAAATAGGCAAGTGGCTTCTTTCTTTCACTACCGGTACAGCGCTTAAATCGAGAGTATTACGTGTGGCTGTTTCGAATGTACGAATGCCTCGTTCACAGAGTATTACCTGTTGGTTCCCCTCACTGAGGATGTATTCAGCAGACATCAGCCATTCTTCAATTGTGCAAGAAAAACCTCGCTTTAAAAGTACAGGTTTATCCGTTCTTCCGACGGCTTTGAGCAGAGAGTAATTTTGCATATTTCTAGCACCAATTTGAATGACGTCGATTGTATCGCAGGCAGTATCTAATTGGCTTGCTTCCATGATTTCAGATACTACAGGGAGTCCTGAAACTTTTCTGGCTTCAGCAAGATAGTATAATCCTCTATCGCCAAGACCTTGAAAAGAGTAAGGGGAACTGCGAGGTTTAAATGCCCCTCCGCGCAACATTTGAGCGCCAGCAGCTTGAATTTCCTTTGCGAGTTCAACTATCTGATCTAAACTTTCTACTGAGCATGGGCCAGCGATGATAGTTGGTGAATGGGTACCGATTTGAATATCGTGAACGGTAATTACGCTGTTAGCTGCTTGATTTTGACGACTGGCTAATGGATAAGGGCAATTAGAACGAACTTCTCGTGTGCTCATAAAAAGACCTCCTCGCTTATTGGGTAGGTGACAATCCTCAGTCGCCAACCTCTTTCTTTTTCATTTCTCAAGCAGGTTAATGAATGTTGAAAATGTCTTTTAAAGAAAAACGAACCTCAGTCCCTATAGGGACGAGATTCGCTCGTGGTACCACCCTAATTCCAGGCTTTGCGTGTTCAGGAGGTCCTTTTGTCATTTTTTGAACGACAAAAAACCCTCGTCCTATAGGGACGAGGGTTACTCGCGGTACCACCCTAATTCCAGGCGCAAAGCCCTTCACTTCATTGTTATAACGGAAATTTGGTTGATTTCCGGTTTAGGCTACTCAAACCTGCTAAGCAGGTGTTCACCCAACAGCTCCGAAGTGAACTTCCGTGCCCCTTTCACACCGGTTTTCACCCACCACCGGCTCTCTGCAGCGAAAGCAACACGTACTCTCTTCATCTCAGCCTTTTATTTATTGAATTGTTAAAATATTATCGCGCATGTGCTCAGTTGTCAATGCTAGGTATCTCATCTTATGCAGATTTTCTTGCATAAGTCACAAAATTTACGGACTTATTTGTGGTATCATTTGGATACTGTTATCAGTTTAGCTTTTCTGAAATTTCTTTTCTCAAGGCCATTGATTTCATACCAGAAAAATGAGGTTATGACCATTGCTTACAATTGATTTGAATTGTGATTTCGCTGAGGGTTTTGGCCCCTATCGAATTGGTGCAGGTCGTGAGATGTTGCAGTATGTCAGTTCAGTCAATTTAGCCTGTGGATTTCATGCTGGGGATCCAGCCATCATGCGCCAAATGGTCTACGAAGCTCGTGATGCTGGTGTTGCTGTGGGAGCACATCCGGGGCTACCAGACAAACTTGGCTTTGGTCGCAGAAGAATGGATATTAGTAAGGATGAAGCGTATGAGATGGTTGTTTATCAAATAGGTGCGCTTCAAGCGTTTTGTACGGTCGCAGGAATTCGTTTGCACCACGTCAAACCGCATGGTGCTCTTTACAATATGGCTGCTGTTCAAGCTGATTTAGCGCAAGCAATCGCTCAAGCTGTAAAAGATGTAAGTCCTGATGCAATTCTTTACGGCTTATCGGGGAGTGAGTTGGTTCGCGCTGGCAGAGAAATAGGTTTGCATACCGCCAGTGAGGTTTTTGCTGATCGGACTTATCAGGCTGATGGGTCATTGACTCCTCGTAATGTCAAAGGAGCCTTGCTTGAAAATGGTGAGCAGGCGGTTCGACAAGTTTTGCAAATGATACGAACAGGTACGGTTTGTACCTTAAACGGAGAAAACATTCCAATTATAGGAGAAACGGTCTGTCTACACGGTGATGGAAATCACGCGCTTCATTTTGCGCAGACCATACATCGACGTCTGCTGGAAGAAGGTATTTCTATTCAAGCAGCTTGTGGCAACGCGAATGAATAGATTCACTAGGCTAGTTTAAGTAACAGGCTCCAACGGGTTGCCTCCTCTGCGCATACGATTGCCCGGCTGGGGGGTGACGAATTTTTAGTGGCTATTTTGGTAAAAAATGAGATGGAAACATTTGAATTGGCAGAAAATATTCTTGAAATAATGAGGCGACCATGGGGAGAGGAAGAAAAGTTTCCGATGATTTCTGTAAGTATGGGGATGGCCACATTTCCAATTGACTCCCTGGAAATTCAAAGAGTGATTCAAATAGCGGATAGAGGTCGGTATCGTGCCAAGGAATTAGGTGGTAATCAATATATGTTGGAGCGGGCCATGTTCTGAAATTTCTCTAAAATTATGCGCTACAGCCCTGTTGCTGATTGCAATAGGGCTATTTTTTTCGGCTGATAAGTCGGGTATTTTTTCTCTTTTTAGACTTCTTCTTGGCAATTACCATTTCAGGTGGTTTAGGCGGCATAATCTTTTCAATTAAGTCATGTACAAATTGTAATTCTGTAAGCAATTCATCTTCAGAGGCAGCCCGAATACGCTGTTCAAGGCGAGGATAGATCATCTGGATAGAGCGATTGATGATGATTTTTTCCATGCCCTGCACATGTTGAAAGACTCGATCGATTACTGACTGGATACCCTGCATTGTTCGATCATGTAAAGAAGGCGATAAATCATCCAAGGACAGCACGCCTTTCAAATTTTTTGCGATATCTCATATTCATATGGAGAATGGTTTGGAAGAGAATCGGCGTTCATCACAGCATGCAGATAGTCGTTTCTTTTTTAATTAATGAATCAAGCTTAACCAAAGATATAAGCCGGACAACGTAATGAAAAGTGTAGGGATCGTGAGAACCATACCTGTTTTGATGTAGGTTTGCCAACTGATCTTGACACCTTTCTGTGCCAATATATGGAGCCATAATAAGGTGGCCAAAGAACCGATGGGAGTCATTTTTGGGCCGAGATCGCAACCGATGATATTGGCATAGACCATGGCGCTTTGCAGGATACCTTTGACATTGGCAGCATGGATAGCCAGTGCGTCAATCATAACTGTAGGTAAATTATTCATGATACTGGAGAGGATAGCGGCGGCAAAACCAGTAAACAATGTGCCGCTGTATAGACCGCCATTTGTCGACCAGCGGAGCAAGTGACCTAAAAAGTAAGTTAGACCTGCGTTTTGTAATCCATAAACAACGACATACATGCCAATGGAAAAAACAACAATAGACCATGGAGCAGAACGAATGGTTTTACGCGGTTCAATTGAATGCGTCTTTGCCCCTGCTATTAAGAAGATCAGCGCAATTGATAAAGCCACAAATGAGACAGGAATATGCAATAAATCGGACAAAACATAACCAATGAATAAGATACTAAGAATAACCCAGGAAGCTTTAAACATTCCTTTGTGGCGTATAGCTACGGCTGCGTCGGGCAAGTCTTCGGGGCGATAGGAAGCTGGGATATCTTTGCGAAAAAATAGATAGAGTACTGTTAGACTGGCTGCAAAGGAGAATAGATCAGGCACGATCATACGCCATGCATAGTGTAGGAAGCCAATTCCAAAATAGTCTGCTGAAACGATATTGACCAAGTTGCTGGTGATAAAAGGCAAAGATGTGGAGTCAGCAATAAAGCCGCTGGCCAAAAGAAAAGGAAGCATTTTTTTTGTATCAAACTTTAGCAGTTTCATTTTTTCTAACACAATAGGAGTTAAAATTAAAGCTGCGCCATCATTGGCAAAAAAAGCTGAAACAATAGCCCCAAGTAAGATAATGAAGAAAAATACCTTGCGTCCATTTCCTCTTGCAGCATGAGCCATTTTCAAGGCAGCCCATTCAAAAAATCCGATTTCGTCAAGAATGACTGAAAAGAGAATAATACCTACGAAGGCAAGAGTAGCATCCCAAACAATTTTTGTGACAGTCCATACATCGCTCAGATGAACGACGTGCAGAAGCAAAGCTAATATCGCTCCGCCAGTTGCACTCCAACCAATTGAAAGTCCCTTTGGTTGCCAAATAACAAAGATTAAAGTGAGAAGAAATACTGAAATGGCTAACCAAGCATAAAGGTTCATTATTAGCACCGCCGTACAATTGAAGTCATGACTACAATTATATCGGGATGGAAACAGGAATAGCAAAGACAATCCACAGCAACTGGCTTTACAATGATTTGGAAAGTTTGACATACCCCCAATTTTCTGGGGGTATTTTAGTGGAAATCAGGGATGGTGGTTATGGTGTTTTGGCGGTTGAATAAATATGAAAAGCGCTATATACAGCGTGACATTTATCAGGGATAGAAAGGATGTATGCAAAATGCCGAGTACCCAGGAGATTTTTGAGAAGATTCATGAGGTTTTGAAAAACGATCCCAGTCGAACTGGCGGGTTAACGGCAATCTATCAGTTCAATCTAACAGGTGAAGATGGCGCGGTTTACCAGATCCATCTCACGCCAACTAGTGCGGAGGTAACTCAAGGAGAAAAGGAACTGGCCAATTGTACACTTGAATTGGCTGCAGACGATTTTAAAGAGATGGTGGAAGGTCGTTTGAATGGGACAGCTGCCTTTATGAGCGGAAAATTGCGAGTAGAGGGTGATCTCGGTTTAGCTATGCGTCTTGAGTCGGTTCTCAGCGCTTACGCTTCCTGATTCAGGTTCATTTCCACAAGTACGGGGAGGCGAAGCGCAGATGCATTTATCCCGGCTGTTGGAACAAAATGTTGAGACTTATGGTGAGTATACGAGCTTGATTTATGAAGGCCAGTCTTTTAGCAATCTCGATCATCTGCGATTGGCGCAAGGTTGGGCACAAGAACTGCACCATCAGGGAGTCGACCGAGGAGATACTGTGCTCGTCAGCATGCCTAACCGCCCCGAAGTTTTCTTTGTATATTCGGCCATTGCAATGCTTGGTGCAATTACAGTTCCTGTAATGCCTCTTTTGCAAGGTGATGAAATCCTTTTCATTGCACGTGACTGCCAACCTAAAGTGATGATTACTTGCGAAATGATGCAGAAGAAATTGGAAAATGTAGCCCAGCAGCTCAATCCACCGCCCAAGGTGCTGGCGGTAGAGCGCCATCAACCAGGAAAACGGGACACGGCGGCTTTTACTTTTCTAGATGAATGTAAGGATGAAGATATTGGGGTCATTTTGTACACTTCTGGAACTACGGGGCAACCGAAAGGCGTGGAATTGACACATAACAATTTAGTAGCCAATGCTCAGGCGGCTGCTGAATTGGCAAAAGACTACGACTTTGGCGGTGCTGAGCATGTAGGTTTACTGATATTGCCGCTTTCCCATGCGTTTGGTTATACAATGATGAATGTTTCCATTCTCCGTGGCGAGCGTAATATCATGTTGCCGCATTTTGATCCGTTACTTGTCCTCCAAGCAATTCAAACCTACCGGGTCACTCATTTTTCTGCTGTTCCAGCCATGTTCCATGCATTACTGCACCACCCTGAACGATCTCGTTTTGATGTAACCTCGCTGGCTCTTTGCATTTCTGGATCTGCACCTTTGCCAGTATCTGAGAGAGAGCAATTTGAGCAAGCTTTTGATTGTGTAATTTTTGAAGGGTATGGCCTTTCGGAAGCGGCGCCCATTGTCACGGCGCCTCGCTTTAACCTTCCTGTTAAACCGGGTTCTGTTGGCTTGCCCTTACCTGGAGTAGAAGTGCGTGTTGTAAATGAACAAGGACAATTTCTTCCCAACGGTGACGTCGGAGAACTTATCGTCAAAGGTCCTAATGTGACTCGTGGTTATCATGGACTTCCGGAAATCACACATGAGACTTTGCGTGACGGTTGGCTTTATACAGGAGACGTTGGATACATGGACAGTGATGGCTATGTGTTTGTGGTTGACCGGAAAAAAGATGTGATTATTCGCGGTGGATTTAATATTTATCCACGCGATTTAGAAGATTTGCTCATTCGTCATCCAGCTGTGCTTGAGGCAGCGGTGATTGGAGTCCCATCAGAGGCTATGGGTGAGGAAGTAATGGCTTTTATTGTGAAAAGGCCCGGAATAGAAATTCATGAAGAAACATTGCTGCAGTATTGCCAGAAACATTTGGCCAAATACAAGACTCCACGTTGGGTGAAATTTATACCGTTTATGCCCAAAAACGTGATCGGCAAAATAGACAGAAAGCGTCTTAAAACGATGTGGTCAAAACAAGATGAGGGTCAAGTCTCCGGTTGAGACATACATTTGACAAGCTAAGCGAGGGGAGTCAACGGTGATATCATTCCGTCCGACTGCAGAAGAGAATCGTTTATTGCAGACTGCTCGTGATTTTGCGCGAGAACAGATTCGGCCACAGGCTCGATTAGCAGAAGAACTGCGTCAGGTTCCACAGCCGCTTCTCCATCAGGCATCAGATCTGGGATTCTTCTTACTGGAGTTGCCGGAGTGGATGGACGGGTTAGAATTCCCTCTAACCACACAAGTACAGGTCTTAGAAGAATTGGCTTATGGAGATTTAGGCATTCTTCAAGGTTTCCCCGGAACAGCAGACGCATCGTCTTTCTTTCGGCTTTTGTCAGAAAACCCGCAAATAAAAAATTCGCAATGTTCTGCGAGTGGATGCGGGTTTGGGTTTTTGGATGCTGTCTCATGGACATCCGAATGGGGACAGTCTTTACGATTAGAGAGAGTAGCACATGGTTATGAATTGAATGGGCACTCTCAACCCATTCGACTGGCTCATCAAGTGGCAGGCATAATAGCCTGTTTTCGTGATGAAGACGGAGAATGGCTGGTGCTTTTGTTGCATCAGTCTGAAACTCCTTGGACAGTCCTAGCTGGAGACATTCGTCTGGGACTTTTAGCTGCAGGCTGTGGGCGTATTTCCTTTGATGCAGTCTGGGTGCCAGAGCATGCTGTTCTTGCTCGTGGTGAAGAGGCTCAGCTTTTAGTGGAACAGGCACTAAGCCGCATTTATATTCGGCAAGCTGCGGCAGAAGTTGGTTTGGCTAAGGCGGCATTAGATTATACGGTGGAATATACGGCACAACGCCAAGCCTTTGGTCAGCCGATTGCTCAGTTTCAGGGTGTTTCTTTTTTGGTTGCAGATATGGAAATGGAACAAAGAGCAGTTCATCACTTGGTTTGGCGGGCAGCTGCAGCAACCGATCTGGGGCAGGAGAATGCTTTTCAGTACGCTCTTGAGGCAATTCTGCGTTCGCATCGCGCAGTGAGTTTTGTCACTAATCATGCTGTACAGTTACTCGGCGGTCATGGATTTGTACAAGAATATCCTGTGGAGAAGTGGATGCGCGACGCCCAAGCACAGGTCATGCTATATGGTTGTGAATCGCAGTTTCTGAATCAACTCGGCGAACGTACTGTCTCAGGACAAAATTATAATCGATCTACTTTGACTGTGAAGTGAAAGTGAGAGGATGACATGATTTCCTTTGAACTGACACCTCAACAAAAACAAGTAAGGGACTTGGTTCATTGGTTTGCGGAATCTGAAATGCGCCCTATTTCTCTTCAAGCAGATGCAGAACATCGCGTGCCTGATGAATGGTTAGTAAAAGTCAATCGCATGGGGATATCACTCAGTACTCCTGGTTCTCAGGCTCACACTCATGAATCCAAAAATGGTGGTTCTAAAACAGAAACACTCG
This sequence comes from Alicyclobacillus tolerans, assembly GCF_900142255.1. Taxonomy (GTDB): domain Bacteria; phylum Bacillota; class Bacilli; order Alicyclobacillales; family Alicyclobacillaceae; genus Alicyclobacillus_I; species Alicyclobacillus_I tolerans. The sequence goes on from NZ_FRAF01000010.1 coordinate 23,746, forward strand.
AGCAACGAGAACAGAAGAAACAGTCTAATCGACTAAGTGTCATTGCTGCAGAAGAAGTCGGGTGGGGAGATCCGGCAATAGCGTTGACATTGCCGGGACCGGGTCTTGGAGGACCGCCTATTCTCGCGTCAGGCACGGCAGAACAGAAGCAACGTTTTCTTTCTATCTTTACACCAGATGAGCCTCGTTGGGGAGCGTATGGACTGACTGAACCTGGAGCTGGCTCGGACGTAGCTGGGATACGTACTACTGCACGAAAAGTAGATGGCGGTTATTTGCTCAATGGACAGAAAATTTTTATTACCAATGGGCAAAGAGCATCGTGGGTTGTGGTTTTTGCCACAATTCATCCGGAAATGGGCAGAGCTGGGCATCGTGCGTTTGTGGTCGAAAAAGGTACGCCAGGTTTCAGCAGCCCACGTATTGCCCAAAAGATGGGGATGCGCGCTTCAGAAACAGCAGAACTGTTTTTCGAAGATTGTTTTGTGCCAGATGAGAATCTGCTCGGTGGGGAAGAAGCTTATCAAGCAAGGCAGAATGGCCTGTCTGGGTTTCGGGTTGCCATGGCTACCTTTGACACAACCCGTCCTGTGGTTGCAGCTATGGCTGTAGGTATCGCGCGTGCTGCTTATGAATACACCCTCGATTTTGTACGCCGAGAATATCCTAAAAACGGAAAATCATATACCATGGCATGCGCACAGTTAGCCAATATGCGTCAGGAAATTGATGCAGCTCGTTTATTGACTTGGGAGGCGGCATGGATGGGAGATTTATCTATGCCAAATGCCAAAGAGGCAGCAGTCTGCAAAGCTGTTGCTGGGAAAATGGCCCTCGAAATTTGCGCGGGTTGTCTCAATTTAATGGGACCCATTGGACTGGATGGTCATTTGGTAGAAAAGCTCTATCGTGACGTCAAAGTATACGACATTTTTGAGGGTACGAGTCAAATTCAGCATCTGATTGTAGCTCGTCGTCTTTATGAGCAGGTTGGTCTGCGTATCTAAAAATAAGGGGAGATGAGCGTGGATCAATCAACTATTCAAATTGAACTGAAAGAGAATGGCGTGGCTGTTTGGACACTGAATCATCCTCCTTCCAACACCATCCACGATGAGTTATTGGAAGATTTGCAAAAATGTATAGAAGATGTTTCCAGTCGCCCTGAAGTTCGTGTCATTGTGATTCGCTCTGCGCATCCCAAAATATTTTTGGCTGGAATGGATATCAAAATGATGGTTTCTAAAGGCAGCGAGCAGATAAACCGTCCTGGCAGTATTGCCGTCTCCAGTAGACGCCTACAACAAGTCTTAAAAGAATTAGAACAATTACCCAAACCAGTGATTGCTGCTATTTCCGGACATGCGCTGGGGGGTGGTTGTGAATTGGCTCTTGCTTGTGATTTTCGCATCATGTCTGCTGGCAGTATCGGTCTAACCGAAATCTCTCTCGGTCTTATTCCCGGAGGAGGGGGTACACAGCGATTGGTGCGATTACTCGGGCGCGCTAAAGCGACGGAGCTTATCTTTCTTGGCCGTCGATTGAGTGCCGAAGAGGCAGCAGCATACGGACTTGTGACCAAGACAGTATCACCCGAAACGTTCAATGTAGAGGTGATGACGTTTGCTGATCGACTTGCCAAAGGAGCCATACAGGCAATGGGTTTGGCTAAAGCCTGTTTGCTTGCGGCTGAGGATCGAGAAGGCCATGGGTATACGTTGGAGAGCGAGGCTTTTGAGCAAACCTTTACTACAGGCGAGCCGATGGAAGGACTGGCTGCTTTTTTTAGCAAGCGACCAGCCAATTTTATAGCTTGCTCTGATAGATATCGCCTGCATTCATAAGACAAAGAGGTGGAAGTCATGTCCTCATCTTGGGATCAACTATTAAAAGGAAAAGTTGCCATTGTGACGGGGGCATCGCGCGGATTGGGTCGGCAAGATGCATTAGCGCTTGCAGAAGCTGGGGCTGATGTTGTGGTAACCGATATTCTTGTTGAAGGCGACGCGACTAGTAAAGAGCGAGCCATGCAAATGGGACCGCTGGCACAAGTTATGGAAAGTACCCAAACCGTGTTTACTAAGCAGACGGCTCGTGAGATTGAATCCATGGGCAGAAGAGCGATAGTGGCCAAGATGGATGTCACCAACCGAAATGAGGTCCGTGACGTGATCGACAAAGTATATAGAGAGATGGGGAGGATTGATATTCTTGTAAATAATGCGGGTACGCTCGATCACGTTTCACAAATTGAAAACCAACGCGACGAGTGGTGGGAACGAGATTTACGGGTCAATTTGACGGGGGCGTACAACTGCACAAAAGCGGTCTGGTCCATTATGAAAGAACAGGGCAGCGGTACAATTATCAATATGGCTTCCGTTGCTGGTACGCTCGGGGGATTTGGTCAAGCTAGTTATGCAACGACAAAGGGAGGTTTGCTGAGTTTTACTAAAAGTATGGCTCTGGAAGGTGCACGCCATGGAATTCGCGTCAATGCGATTGTTCCTGGGATTATTGCAACTGAAGCATTTCGAATGGGGAACAGTAAGATGAACGAGCGCATGGTGCAACGCACAGCTTTTAAACGTCCAGGTGATCCGGAAGATGTTTCTAACGCCATTGTCTTTCTTTGCTCGGAAAAAGCAAAATATATTACCGGAATTGGTCTAAACGTTTCGGGGGGGATTGAATTATTCACATTTTAAGTCTGAATCATTATGGTCCACTCAAGAGGTATAGGAGTGAAGGGGGGCAAATCGAATGGCAGGCGCAGCGGTCAAATCATCTCAAGCCAAGAGCAAGGCCAATATCCGTGAGAAGATTGCCAATGAGCGCCAATCCATAACGCCGGCACGACGTTTTCGAGCCGTCAGTAAAACGCTGGTCAAACACGGTATCTTGCATATCTTGAAAGACCGAAGCAGAGACGAAGAAAGCCGATATCGATTGCTTGGCCAGCGATTGCGTTTAGCTTTTCAAGAGTTGGGACCCACGTATATCAAGCTGGGGCAGGTAATGCTGACAAGGCAAGAGCTGTTACCGGATGCTCTGACAAGGGAGTTAGAACCGCTTTTGGCTGAAGTGCCGCCCATTGATTTTGCTTATATGGAAGTCGTTTTGGATGAATCCATGCCAAACTGGCGCGATGAATTTGACTTTATTCATCCCGTGCCCATTGGTTCTGCTTCTCTGGCCCAAGTGTATCAAGCCTATTTGCAAGATGGTCGGAGAGCAGCAGTCAAAATCGTACGTCCTTTAGCCAGAAAGTTATTTTCAGCAGATATAGCGGCTATTCGTAAACTGGTTGGGAGATTGCAACGATTTTTCCCCGTTGAGTTACGTGAAACGCTAGATGTTAAGGGACTTCTTCAGGACTACTACAGCAGCTCGATGAACGAATTGGATATGCGGCTAGAGGCTGAAGCGATGAATCAACAGAGACAATATTGTGACGAATTTGCTACCTTGCACATTCCTCAGGTTTACTGTGTAACACCTCAAGTTCTGGTGATGGAATACATTGACGGTTGGAATCTCAAAGATTTTCCAGTCGATTTTCTGACTTTTGAAGAGCGACTAGAAAGAATGGCCGATCTCGCTCATTACTATGTAAAAATGTTTCTCAAAGGTTTTTACCACGCCGATCCACACGGTTCTAACATCATGATTGAGCGGACAACGAAACGAGCAGTCATTCTCGATTGGGGTATGACGGGACGGATGGACACATTGCATACAGAAGCCATTTTCCGTATGCTCCTGCATATTCGCGTCAATCAAGCAGAAGATGCTGCTGAGTCAGCCCTCGATATTTATGAACCCACCATTTACACACATCCTGTTCAATTGAAAGATCAATTGCGCAGTCTCTTCATTCACTACACAGACAGCCATCAAGGAAGTCATTACAATTGGGGCAATCTTCTCTTTCGTACCATCATGATTGCCCTGAAAAATCACTGTCGTATTCCTACCGGTCTTGCTCTTTGGGCCAAAGGATTTTCTGCGGCTGAAGGGAATGCGCGGTGGCTTTGTCCGGAAATATCATTCCACGATTTAGTGGAAACAGCAGATGTACAAATTGTTCGGGACTGGATGAGTCGACGTCTCAATTATCATACCAATGCAGCACTTTTGACGGAAACTGCTAAATTGGCGACAACGTTTCCACGACGTTTGAACAAAATTCTCGAGCATCTGGAATGGAATAAATTACAATTCACGATAGACGCTCAACTTTCGCAAGTGGCTCAGCGCAATCTTTCACGCCTTACCAACCGTGTCGCATTTGCTTTTCTTGCAGGTATTCTTTTTTTAGGAGGAGCTATTTTAATCACGTCTCGAGGTGGAAATTTTGAGTTTTCTTTGATGGCGCATCGAATTGGCATGATAGCTCTCTCAGCAAGCGCTCTTTTTATACTAGGTGTCATTTGGAACGCACTGCGGGCGCGTCTTTGACTTGGGCGAAAAGTTACGTTGGAGGTGGTGGATATGTCAGTATCTTCACGAGAGCAAGAACAACTTAGTTTAGAATCTCGTATTCAGGCGTTTTATCGTCAAAGCGGAGGACCAGGAAATCCACAGATTCAAAAGATTCTTCAAAATCATTTGCTTTATGGGAAAGACCATGGTCGTTCAGGATATCGTGAAACGTTGGAAGACGCTTTTATCGATGCGGTGAGTAAAGATCATTCCATGTTGTTGCTCTTTCAGCGTCTGATATCTTGGCGGCAAAAACGTTCAGTTCAACGTACGCTGAGCACGGAATGGCAACAATCGCTTTTCCAAGTGCAGCAGGAAGTAAGACAGTTGCGAGAGCAAATCTCCCAATTAGAGCAAACTGTGTTACAAAATTTATCATCCGACGATGCACAAACTCGTTCAGCGGATCAGGCCTTCTCGAAGTGATTTGGCAACAGCGGCAGTACGATTTTTCACTTTGAGTTTGCGGAGTATAGAAGTGATATGTTCTGAAACAGTGTATTCGCTGATGTGTAGTTGCTCAGCGGTATGTTTCGTGTCAAGACCATCTGCCAACAGATAAAGAACGTCCAACTCTCTTTCCGTCAAAGCGAAACTGTGGTTAGGAATTCGTTCTTGATCTTGGTGGAGATGAGATGAGAGTGCAAATGAAACTCTGTCGAGCATCCCTTTTACCAATTCAAGCTGACTGGGTACGTGCGGGAATCTTTGTCCATTGTGATCGAGCAAAAGTACTCCTAAAGTTTCGGATGCAGGCCCTCGTACAGGACAGATAAGCAATGAAGTTAAGTGAAAAGATTGCACATGTTGAACAGGTAGCAGATTTGAGACATCTTCAAGAAAAACAGGTCTGTCCAGTTGCAAAAGCCGGTTAAGCAGAGGTACACGGTAACCGTTTTCACGAATTCGACGGATAACATCTAGTTCGACGTGATGCCCAAATAATCCCTCAACAGATTGATTTAAAGGGTTATAAAGAAAAAGGGCACTGCGTTTAAAACCAGCCAGTTGGCAACTGTCTGTCACTAACGTCTGAAAGACCTCATGAACGTCATGCGTTAGAAATAGATGTTCATCAAAGAGCAAAAGTTTCTGTACTTCTACAGCCAACATGGTTCTATGCATACGGGAAGACTGGTGATGGGTTGGGAATTGTTGCTTCTCATCGAGCGCTTGGTCAGAAGATGCCTCAATAAACATTTGCATCAGGTTGACACAATAAACATGTAACCAGTGATAGACGGTTTCAAAATCTTCAGCTGGTAAATGTGAGCGGGCGATGGATAGTATCATTTCTTCAAAATCCGAGAGTACAAGCAGAATTGCCGCAGTAGAGTTACCCAATGCTGTTTTGCGAAAACAATGCAAAGTCTCATCAATAGCACGGGCTTCGTCAGCAGTGACGAGTTGCAAGTGAGTCAATAAGTATAGAAGCGCAGTGCGCGCGCCTTCGCGAGTTTTGCTGTCCCATTGGCCACCAGCTGCTGTCATGGCCTCCCAAGTAGAGAGAAGCTGTGCGCGGTTTTTCTCAACAGCTTGCAATAGCTGTTTCAGGCATCGGTTTGGCAAGGCGGGAACAGGACGTTGATAGGATAGACGACCAGGTGTGGTGAGTTTGGGGAAGGACTCTATAGACATCTGTGCACCCCCGCGAAATGGTGATCTATCTTTATATCTGTATCCTACAGGATTGAAGGAGGAAAGGAAATTGAGAATTTATCAGACAGTTACAAAAAAAGGGTTAGATCATGCCAGTTTGCCCATGCGTCTTTATCATAAAGCCAAAAAAATCGGGATTTGGGATCCGCGTGACATTGACATGGAAAAGGATCGGGAAGATTGGTTAACTTTTAGTGAATCGGAACAACGAGTCATTCTTCGTCTTTGTACGCTCTTTCAGGCGGGAGAAGAAGCTGTGACACGAGATTTATTGCCGCTCATTCGAGCCATTTCACTCGAAGGACGTTTGGAAGAAGAAATGTATTTGACCACTTTTCTCTGGGAGGAAGCTAAACACACAGAGGTATTTAGACGTTTTTTTGATGATATTGCAAGGGTTCGAGAAGATTTTTCCGAGCAAATTGGCCCGAGCTATGAAGCCATCTTTAGCAAGTACCTTCCCGAATCCATGGAACGCCTTATTCATGATCCATCACCTGCCGCCCAAGCAGAAGCGTCAGTGACCTATAATATGGTGGTAGAAGGTATTCTGGCTGAAACTGGTTATTACGCATTCCATAATATACTAGAAAAAAATAGGAAAATGCCCGGCTTGCTTCGTGCCATTGTTTATTTGCAAAAGGATGAGTCACGTCATATTGGCTATGGTACTTATTTGCTTTCTCGTCTGATTGCTGAAGATGATCGAATATGGGATGTTATACAAACGCGTATTCAATTACTCGTTCCTTTTGCAGTGGGAGTGGTTAACGAATTGTTCAGTGATAGAGAGACTGAATCTGCCCATGCAGGTGTGGAACCGCCTTTTCCGCTGGACAAGAATGATTATATACAATATGCCATGTCACAATTTCAACGACGGATGAATGTACTCCAGCGTGCGCGTGGCCAATCTCCAGATGAAATTTATCAACTTTCAGAGGCTACCGTTGGAATTGAGGAGTAAAATGACTTTATTGCTGTGGATGCTAGATAAACTTCAACAAACACATGGCTAGAGTGGGGGAAATGGAATGGATCCTTCTATCTGCATGGAAACCGTAAAAGATTTAACCACAAATGGACTAGGGGTTGATCCCGATGCAGAGGCACTGGTATATGAGAGACCTAGTATAAACTCCTTGGTACCAGGACTTTTTTGTACAGGGAGATTAAGTGCCGCACGTGTGCTCCTCCGTATGCCAAGTCCCGATCTTTGGAATGGGAAGTTAATGATAGGGGCAACACCGGCGGTTCGAAATGAATATTCACTTGATTTATTGCTCAGCGATATCGTCATTCAAAGAGGATATGCCTATGCAGCTTGCGATAAAGGTACGCCACAACTTACTTTGCGCGATCCCAGCCGTTCTATGGAAGAATGGACAGATATCTATGCCCAGTTAACAGATTGGGCTGCCTCGCATGTGGAAAGTTATTATGGATCAAAAGCTCAATATATCTATATTTCTGGAGTAAGTAATGGTGGATATATTACGCGAAGAATGATGGAATTGTATCCTCATCGTTATCATGGTGGTGTAGAGTGGGAAGGAGTCTTATGGCATACTCGCCAACGGCACTTGCTGACCACTTTACCTGTTATGGTTCAATCTTATCCTATCTATCGTAATTGGCGTGGAGATTATTCGACAGCGGAACGTGCAAGTGCTTTTGAAAATTTAATCGAGATGGGTCTACATCCTGATTCGGAACCCTTTTGGGATGTATATTATCGAGTCTATTGGCTTGTTTCACTTTGGCTCTATGGTAGAAATTTAGATCCAGATTGGAAGCCGTTTGCAGCCGAATGGTCAAAGGATTGGCTAGAAAATCCGCAATTTTTGGCTGACTATCCATGGTTGGAACGACTCCCTTTTTTTAATGAAAGAATTAAGCGTATAGAAAATAACGGTCAAATCACTAAGCCCTTGCTTTCAGTAGCTGGAAACTATGATTGTCTCATCCCTTTTCGAGATCATGCAGAAGCTTATGCCAAATTGGTCGAGTCAGCAGGGGCAAGTACCTATCATCGTTTGTATGAGATTGATCGCGGGAATCATGTGGACGGTCTTTTACGCTCTCATCGCGGAAAACAGCAACCTGTGCTACCTTACTATGAAGCTGCGCTGATGCACATGGAGCGTTGGGTAGAAAAAGGATTTTCTCCCCCGCAATCAGGAAAATATGAAAAAATTGAAGATTTTGCGGGGGATATAGCGCTGTTTTCAAAGTCGAGCAGCGATAGCAGTGACTAACTTTTAAGTAATTTCAATATGTGCAGTGAGGAGTTATAAAAAAGAAGGAAAGTCAGCACGTCTTTTGCAAATATTCTATAATCGCTGTTGTTACTTCTTCGGTTGTTGCTTTTCCATGTAGATCTGGGGTCTTGATTCCAGATTGCAAAGTGAATTCAATGGCTTCTAATAATAGAGTTCCCATTTCTTCGTATCCAAGAAAATCTAGCATGAGTTTGCCCGTCCATATTTGTCCTAAAGGATTGGCTATACCTTGTCCAGCAATGTCAGGTGCAGAACCATGGACGGGTTCAAACATGGATGGGTATTTACGATCCACGTTAAGATTGGCAGCTGGTGCAATACCAATACTCCCCATGATAGCCGCCCCTACATCGGTGAGAATGTCTCCAAATAAATTGGAGGCCACAATCACATCCAAATCATGTGGACGAGTAATCAAGAAAGCGGTCAGGGCATCTATATGCTGACTGGAAGTGGTAACCTGCGGATAATCTGTGCTGACTTCTCGAAAGACCTCGTCCCAAAAGGGCATACTATGCGAAATTCCATTTGATTTTGTAGCACTCGTGACTTGGTTGCGACGTTTTTTGGCTTGTTCGAAAGCGTAACGCATTGCCCGTTCTGTAGCCTTTCTAGTAAAAACTGCGTTTTGAACGACAATTTCATCCTCACCTTTTTTCATACGTCCGCCGATCTCGGTATATTCTCCTTCGCTGTTTTCACGAATGACAACGAGATCGAAATCAGCAGGATGAAGTAATGGTGAGCGGAGTCCCTTTAGTAAGCGAGCTGGCCGTAAATTGATAGATTGTTCCAATTCACGACGTATACGAATCAGTAATCCCCAAAGAGAAATATGGTCGGGTACAAGATTGGGCATACCCACAGCGCCTAGGAATATTTGATCAAATGAGCGCAAAATGTCGATACCTTCAGAAGGCATCATCATGCCGTGTTGTAAGTAATATTGACAACTCCAAGGAAAAGATGTCCATTCCCATTGTATTCCACCATGAATTTCAGCTACGACATCAAGTATACGCATGGCAGCAGGTACGACTTCATTACCAATTCCATCGCCAGGAATGGCAGCTATAGCATATTTTTCCATTTTTAATTCCACCTCGCTGGATTCTTATCTATTTTCATTTATCTTGCCTGAATATGACGCTCTCATGTTGGGATTGACTTGGATGTATGGCCATATTGGTTTCTGAATGTTTGAGCGGCTGACGTTTTTTAGCTAAATAAAGAAGGAAAAAGGCAAACAGTGCTAAACCAATATTACTTTCGTAAACAGCACGAAAACCAAGGGTTTGAGCAATCGTACCACCGAGTAGGCTACCCGCCACACTGCCGATATTGTTGGTGTTGCTAAAAAGAGTCGTGGCCGATCCTGCGGATTCGGGCATGAAATCTTGAAAATAACTCATACCCGTACTGGAAATGATTGCAATAAATATAGCGCAGAATACTTGTAAGATAAGCATTTGCCAGGCGGCATCGGTAAAGATGACACCTGTATAATAGAGAATTCCACAAATGATACCAAACAACAGAATTTTACGTTTTTCTATTTTTTCTGAAACCGCACTGAGACCGATCATAATAGGAATTTCCAATCCTGCACTTAGGCTGAACACCCATCCCACCACATGTTCTTGCGCTCCAATGGTTCGCGTGACAAATAACGGCATATACATTCCATTCACACTAGATGCTGTAGAGGCAAAGACAAAAGCGATGCTGGAATAAAAAATTTCTCGACGTTGTAAATTTTTCCACAGTGTAGACGATTCGATTTTAGGGATTTGTGTGTGCTGGCGCCTTTGCAAAGATAGTAAAGCAACTCCGAAAATCAAAAAGTAAATCAAAGAAGTAGACATAAATAGTCCATTATAACCAAGCAGGCTGAGTCCCCAGGCACCAAACAGTGGGCCAACCACCCAAGCAAATGAGAAAAATGCGCGGAGTGAGGCGATAGTTCGTGCCGGATGGGAAGTGGAGGATGCTATGGCCGATTCTCTTGCGTAAGCGAAAAGTTGAGGAAACGCTGCTGCACCCATACCTAACAGAAAAGTAGTAAAGATGAGTAATTGTATATAATTATGCATAAATAAAAAGCAGGCATAACCGCATCCAGCAGCTAGACAAGACAAAAGAATAATAAATTTCTTCGGCGTACCGGTGTCCGATTTTTTTCCGAGCCAAGTACTGGCTATAATACCGCCTATGCCGTTGGTACACATAAACGCACCCAATTCTACGGGCGAAGTGTGAATTTGATTTGTCAGATACAACGATAGGTAAGGTCGAGTTACAGCTAAACCTACTCCTACTAGAGTAATGGAAAAGACGAGAGCAAAATAGCCGGGCATTTGATTTGTACGAAATGTTCCGTGAAAACTAAAAGATGGCAAGCGAAAAATCCTCCACTGAGGCCGAAAGGCCATTGATAGAATTTGAGTTACTTTCGGAAGCGGTATCGGTACGACGTTGGCAATGGACGTCTTTAATATGCTTATGCAAGCGTTGAATAGGATATTTGCTTCTGATTTTTTCTACTAAGTTTATCATTTTTACTTCAATAAAATGCGAAGTTCTTATTTTTGAAAAAATTTTTTTAATAAGCAGGAATCTGAAAGCAAAAAAAGAATACAATGCATTAACGAAAGCGGTTTTGTAATCATCGTTCCAGACTTGAAGTACAAAGGACGCTGTCTATGACAACTATTTACGACATTGCCAAACGAGCTGGAGTTTCACCGACTACGGTATCTAAAGTTTTGAATGGATACCCAGATGTCAGTCTCAAAACGCGCGGCAAAGTTCAACGCATTATGAGCGAATTAGGCTATCAGCCAAGCGCAGCTGCGCGTAGTTTAGCTACCAATCGTTCTATGACTGTCGGCGTATTTTTTCAAGATCATGTCAATAGTGGATTGCGCCATCCGTTCTTGCATGATGTTCTTGCTAGTTTTAAAGATGTAGTAGGTGGTAAAGGCTATGATCTTTTATTGTTTTCAGATGCTGAGCGGGAAAATTTCCCGAGTGGTTTTGAAGCGCGGGCAAAACATAGAGATGTTGATGGATTGCTCTTGGTTGGTGTGCCGCGGACTGATCCAGGGTTAGTCGCGTTGGCTCGCAGTCGTATACCAGTGGTTTCAATAGATTTAGATCTTATTGGTTCGCGAGCCAGTTATCTCATGTCAGACAATCTGGGTGGTACGCGAGCAGCGATGTCCTTTCTATTAAACAATGGTCATCGAAAAATTGCTTTTATTGGTGATCGGCTGGGCACGAAACCTGGCCATGATCGGATGTTAGGATATCAACAATCGTTGCAAGAATTAGATTTACCCTTCCGGTCGGAATGGATGCTGGACGGGGATTTTACAGAAGTCTCAGGTTATGAGGCTATGAAAAAACTTTTGCAGGTTTCTGAATTGCCTACGGCTGTTTTTTGTGCTTCCGACATGATGGCGATTGGAGCTTTTCGAGCTTTGCAGGAAGTTGGAAAGAAACCTGGACAGGACATATCTGTTATGGGTTTTGATGATATTGAGCTTGCCCGATATGTCACTCCAAGTTTGACAACGGTTCGTCAAAACAAGGAAGAGATGGGACGTTTGGCGGCTTTCGAGTTGTTGGAATTAATGGCTCGTGAGGATAAACCACCTACAGTTATCACTGTAGATACAGAAATTGTAGTTCGAGAAAGTGTTTGCTCTATTTCTTAGTTGTTTTCGATTCTGCATTTCACTTTCCAAACATAATTGTAAGCGGTTTCTTGTTGTGCTTGGAGGAGGTGGTGTGTGGTATATAACATGTTTTTATTTTCGAAAGCGGTTTTGATGAAAAATAAGGGGGTTCATCGTTGAACAGCAAATGGAAAACAGGCGTCGTTGTTGGAACGGTTGCACTTACCGTGGCTGCACTGGCTGGGTGTGGCAATGCAACCAACGGATCGGCTAGTCATAGCACCTCGGTCTCTGCGAGCTCAGGCCAAGGAAAACCGTTAACGGTTGTTCCTGCGCCATACGGAAGTTTTCAAGACAATTTTAATCCCTTCCAATACCAAACTACAGCTAATCCTGGAACTTTTGGCATGATTTATGAACCGTTATTCTATTACAGTTTGGTCAGTTCAAATGTCTATAGTTTGCTTGGTAAAAGCATGTCGTGGAGCAATGGAGATACAACATTGACTGTCCAACTCAATACAGACGCTAAATGGTCAGATGGACAGCCCTTCACCTCTAAAGATGTGGTGTTTACGTTTGATTTGTTGAAAAAATATCCAGCTATTGATACTTCCGGTGTCTGGACTGAGTTGCGCAGCGTCAAAGCAGAAGGGGCTGGAACCGTTGTGTTTCAGTTCAAAAAGCCGGATGTGCCATTTGCCATGTATGTCGTACAAGAGCCTATTGTACCTGAACATATCTGGTCGAAGGTCGGGAATCCATCCAAATATTTGAACAGTAATCCAGTAGGAACTGGGCCCTATGTTTTGGCGAGTTTCTCTCCCCAAGAATACACCTTAAAAGCCAACGACAATTATTACGGAGGAAAACCGCCTGTGCCAGAGGTAATTTTCCCATCATACAGCAGTAACGATAGTGCTAATCTGGCGTTGGCCCAAGGTCAAGTAGACTGGGGAGGACAATTTATTAACAATATTCAACAAGTATACGCCTCCAAGAGTCCATACAACAAGTATTGGTTCCCGCCTAATAACGTAGTCAATTTGGTTCCTAATTTGACAAACTCACTGCTTGGTCAAAAAGTAGTACGTGAGGCTATCAGTATGGCGATTGACCGTAACGCGCTCGCTCAAAAAGGCGAATACGGGTATGTTCAGGTGGCTAGTCCAACAACTATTTTGCCTACCAGTTCAAGTTGGATAGATCCCAATTTGCCGGCTAAGGATTTGAAATTTACGTATAATCCAAGTGCTGCAGAGCAACTGCTGGAGAGTCACGGTTATAAGAAAGTCAATGGTGTGATGGAAGCTCCCAATGGTCAACCTTTATCTTTCAATTTGGCTGTTGTATCTGGTTGGACGGACTGGGATGAAGACGCTCAATTGATTGAACAGGATTTGCAACAGATTGGCATACGGGTCAATGTTCAGCAAATGCAATATGCTGGGTATGAAGCAGCACTCCAGGGACATAGTTTTGATTTGGCTATTGCATCGTCTGGCGGCGGACCCAATCCTTACTATATTGATGAGGATGTCTATCAGTCGCATGGCAGCTTAAATTATGAACAATGGGACAATGCGGCAACTGATCAGGCATTTTCTGATTTTGAATCTACCACAAACTTGGCTCAACAAAAACAGGCTATGTATAAAGTGGAGAAAATTGTCGCTGAAAATTTACCGACTATCCCACTGTTCTATGGTGGTACTTGGTACGAATACAGTACCAAAAATTATACAGGTTGGCCGAGTGCGAGCAATCCATATGTTTCACCAGCTCCATGGTCATGGCCGGCAGCAGAGATTGTCCTTATGCATCTAAAACCAAGAAGTTGAATGGATTGAGCCAAACGGCGGCGATGCAGTCCATCTGCTCGCCGCCCTATAGGATTGCGGCAACATAGTGGGAGGAAGCAGCATGAAATACGTTCTCAGTCGTTTGTCGTTTTTTATCGTATCTGTTTGGGCTGCTGTGACGATTAACTTTGTTTTGCCGCGCATGATGCCTGGCAACCCTGCCGACGCTATGTTTGCCAAATTCCAAAACAATTTGACACCCCAGGCCATGACGGCGTTAAAACTCGAATTTGGGTTCAGCAATCAACCTCTGATAGTCCAATATTTCGACTATCTTAAGGGGCTTATCACCCTCCATTGGGGGTTGTCTTTCACGTACTACCCTACTCCAACCAAAACTGTCATAGCGCATAGTTTGCCTTGGACCATCGGTTTAGTAGGGATAACAACGTTAATCTCTGTCTTTTTGGGAACAGGGCTTGGTATTTTAATTGCTTGGCGGCGTGGTGGTGCTCTGGACAATACACTTCCTATTGTCTCGCTGTTTTTTCAAGCGGCCCCCTATATGTGGACAGGACTTTTGTTGCTTTACTTTTTAAGCTTTAAACTGGGATGGTTTCCATTAGCTCATGGTTATGCGCTCAGTGTACAGCCGTCTTGGAGCATTTCGTTTATTTTGTCAGTTTTAAAACATGCGATTTTGCCAGGTATTACGATTTTCCTGGGTTCATTTAGTGGTTGGTTGATAGGGATGCGCAACAATATGATTTTGACGCTAGGTGAAGATTACGTTGTTTTTGCAGAGGCAAAAGGTGTGCGACCTTCCCGGTTAATGCTCATGTATGCTGCACGAAACGCCATTCTTCCTCAGATCACCAGCTTCGCTATAGCGATAGGCAACGTCGTGAGTGGCTCGATTCTTACAGAAGTTGTTTTCTCATATCCCGGTATTGGAGCGCAGTTGCAAGCTGCAGTGCTGCAACAAGATTATCCGTTGATTCAGGCTGCCTTTTTAATGATCGCGTTGTCAGTACTTCTTGCTAATCTGTTGGTTGACCTGCTCTATAGTCGACTTGATCCGCGAGTTCGTGCAGGAGGTGCCACTGTATGATGACGCATCCTCTTGAAGATATCCATGCGAATGAAGTCAATCTTCCCATCAGACGTAAAAGATTTCGTTTTTTTCGTTTACTTTGTTCCGATCGTCGTTCGTTGGTAGGATTGTGTCTCTTTTCTCTATTTTTATTGGTCGCCGTTTTGGCGCCTGTGATTGCGCCCTACAATCCACTTTCAACGAATTTTGCTATGAATTTGCCTCCAAGTTATGCTCATTGGTTTGGTACGACGGCTACAGGACAGGATATATTTTCGCAATTTATCTACGGAACACGCACCACTTTAACGGTAGGTATGGGTGCTGGGCTCTTGGCAACCTTGATTGGACTGGCATTTGGTGTAACAGCAGGTTATATCGGTGGGTGGGTAGATACAGTACTTAACTTTGTCACGAATATTTTTCTGGTTCTGCCGAGTCTCGCTCTTCTCATTGTCATTGAATCAATGGTGCATAATACCACGCCTTGGATTAACGGATTGATTATAGGTTTCACTGGCTGGGCTTGGGGAGCTCGAGTTTTTCGAGCTCAAACGATGTCGCTGCGCAATCGCGAGTTTGTTACAGCAGCGCGTCTTTCAGGAGCTTCCACTCTGCGAGTTATGGCTGCGGAAATTATTCCTAATATGACGAGCGTCATTGCTTCTAACATTATTTTTGCTTGTCTCGGTGCCATTCTTGCTGAATCTGGGTTAGCCTTTCTTGGACTTGAAAGCGTCAATTCGGTCAGTTGGGGGACCATGCTCTATTGGGCGCAAGCAGGTGGAGCGTTACTGAACGGCGCTTGGTATTGGATTGTTCCGCCAGGGTTGGGAATTGCTTTAGTTGGTCTATCGCTAGTGTTGATGAATTTCAGTATTGATCAATTAACAAATCCGCGCCTGCGCAAGCAAGGAGGGAAGCGTCGTGAGCAAAGTACAGCCCGTTCTAGAAATTGAAGATGTCACAGTTGTTTATGACAGCCCCTCTGGGCCAGTACAGGCAGTTAGTGATGTTAATTTAACTGTATATCCGGGAACCATTGTTGGTTTAATCGGTGAATCGGGATCGGGAAAATCGACATTAGCAAACGCCATTATGCGCTTGTTAAGAGGCAATGCTCGACTAACTAAAGGACAAATTCGTGTGATGGGAACCGATATTTACGCTTTAAGCAAACGAGAGCTTCGCACATTTCGTTGGAGTCGAATGTCAATGGTCTTTCAGAGTGCAATGACAGCACTAAATCCTGTGATGACGGTGGAGAAACAAATTGTAGACACGTTTCGCAGCCATCGTCCACAAATGTCTGTCAAGGAGGCTAAAGAACGAGCGCGTGATTTGCTGCGGCTCGTGCGTATTGACGAAAAACATTTGCGCAGTTTTCCACACGAGTTATCGGGTGGAATGCGCCAGCGCGTAGTCATTGCTATTGCTATTGCATTGGAACCGCAATTGGTCATTATGGATGAACCCACAACAGCTCTCGATGTGGTAGTGCAACGGTCGATACTTAATCAAATTCAGGAACTGCAGGCTGAGCGAGGCTTTGCCATCCTATTTATTAGTCATGATTTCAGTTTAGTAACAGAAATTGCTTCACGTGTTGCCATTATGTATGCGGGACGAATGGTTGAGAACACAGAAGCAAAAGTGCTGTTGCCAGAAGTTGATCATCATCCCTATACAGAAGGGCTCATGCGCGCTATTCCACGTTTGACGTACGAAGATGTTGTGATTGAAGGCATTCAAGGACATCCACCAGATTTAATTGATTTGCCGAGTGGATGTGCGTACTCCCCGCGCTGTCCGTATGCAACAGCTGCATGTATGGAAATCCGTCCGACATTGCATCGATTGTCACACGCCACGATTGAATGCCATCTCTACAGTCCAACCAAGGAGGGAGATTCGGAATGGCCGGCCAAGCAGCTTTTGTACAAGTCGACGACTTGAAAATTCGTTTTTCTATTCGAACACGTAAAGGGCCGGCATTTATCACGCCTGTTGACAATGTGAGCTTTCATATTCAACCTGGCGAAGTTTTGGCTCTTGTCGGTGAGTCAGGAAGTGGAAAAAGTACCATAGGCCGTTCCTTGGTTCGTATTCTTGAACCGACAGCAGGGAAAATTCAAGTAGCAGGTCAAGATGTTACGCACATTCGTGGTCGTTCATTAGTGAACTATCACAAAGTAGCGCAAATGGTTTTTCAAGATCCTTTTGGTTCACTGAATCCTGTAAGAACGCTGGAGAAACATCTGGAATTTCCTTTGCGCAAGTATCGTGCAAAGAACCATGCTGAAGTATCTGCCCATATTGATTATCTTTTGCAACGAGTAGGTCTTACACCAGTGCGTGAATTTCGTATCAAGTATCCGCATGAATTGTCTGGTGGGCAACGCCAGCGACTTGCCATTGCACGTGCACTGGCAGTGAGTCCAGAGTTCATCGTGGCAGACGAACCTATTTCCATGCTCGATGTTTCCATTCGTGCAGGAATTTTAGAGTTAATGAACGAGTTAAAACAAGATTTTCAACTTTCCTATCTTTATATTACGCACGATTTGGCGTCGGCTCGTTACTTTGGAGATCGAATCATGGTCATGTATGGCGGACGAGTCATGGAAAGTGCATCGTCGCGCAGTTTACTCAAGCATCCATTGCATCCTTACACGCGTCTCATGTTTGCTGCAACGCCTGGAAGTGATTGGAGCAAACCGTTACCGGAAACAAGTAATGAGGCACCTAACTTACTGGAAGGTCGTAAAGGATGTCCATTTGCTCATCGTTGTTTATTCGTTCAGGAGCGTTGTAGAGAAGAGACGCCTGCGCTGCGTGAGTTTGAAAAAGAACACCATGTTGCTTGTCATTTTGCAGAAACCTTACAGTAAATTTCAAATTTCATGAGTGTTTCTGGACGATTTGTCTGGTTTTTGGGAAATGGGGGCAGTTTGCCATGCAGAAAATGTTTCGGCAAGCCATGAGTTTAAATGGTTATTGGCAGATGCGAGCGGTCGGTGAGATAGAATGGAATCCAGCAAAGGTGCCAGGTTCCGTCATGCAAGATTTATTGACGGCCGGGAAAATTCCGGATCCTTTTTATCGTGATCACGAAGCGATTGCTTTAGAAATAGCTGCTAAAGACTATGAATATGAACATGAGTTTATAGTAGACGAATCATTTCTAAAGGCTGATTATGTTTGTTTGCTAGCTCATGGTCTAGATACATTAGCGACAGTCTGGATAAACAGTTCTTGTCTAGGCAGAACTGAAAACATGCATCGTACTTATGAATGGAATGTCAAAGATAAACTTTGTAATGGTAAAAATATCATACGAATTCGCTTTGATTCTCCCTTGCAGTACGTGGAAAAGATGCAAGAAAAATTTCCACTTTGGGGCCCCGATCACACGATTGCCGGTTTCCCGCATTTGCGCAAAGCACATTACATGTTTGGTTGGGACTGGGGTCCGAAAATTCCAGATGCAGGAATTTGGCGATCATTAGAATTGGTAGCTTTTTCGGGAGCTCGACTTTTAGACGCATCGATTTTGCAGACTCATGAAGCTGATCAGGTTTGGGTCGATGTGCTGACTCAAATTGAAACGTATGAAAAATCCGAAGCGTTAAACCCTGAGGTGGTTGTGAGGCTGATGCACCCCAACGGGTTTGTTCAAGAGGAACGCACTGTAGTTTGCAATGGCCATGCAGATGTTCGTATACAAGTTAAAGATCCTGAACTTTGGTGGACGCAAGATTTAGGTAATCAGCCGCTGTATCAAGTGGAAATTACGGTTGGTCAGCAAAATAAGGTCTTTGATCAACGAAGCTATAGAATTGGTTTGCGTACGTTGACAGTGGTTCAGCAGCCTGATCGGTGGGGAAAATCTTTCGCTTTTGTCATTAATGGAGTTCCCATATTCGCGCGTGGAGCCAATTACATTCCAGAGGATAATTTGCTGGGAAGAACTGGACGAGAAAAAACGGAACGCTTAATCCATGCCTGCAAAACAGCTCATTTCAATATGATTCGAGTCTGGGGAGGCGGCATTTATCCAGGAGATGATTTTTACGATCTCTGTGATGAATATGGACTCATTGTCTGGCAAGATTTAATGTTTGCCTGTGCGGTATATCGTTTAAGCGAAGAATTCCAAGCTAATATTTGTGCAGAAGTAGAAGATAATCTCCGCCGTATTCGCCACCATGCCTGCCTTGGTCTCATATGCGGCAATAATGAGATGGAACTCGCTTGGCATGATTGGGATCTACCCAAGTCAGTAGAACGGCAAAAAGACTATTTGCGAATGTTTGAGGAAGACTTTCCAGCCATTTGCCAAGAAATCGCCCCCCAAACTTTTTACTGGCCAGCTTCTCCTTCATCAGGTGGAGGATTTCGCTCGCCAAATAGTGAAAGTGAGGGAGATGTCCATTATTGGGAAGTATGGCATGGACTAAAACCTTTTACTGACTATCGCAAGTATTACTTTCGTTTCTGTTCTGAGTTTGGTTTTCAATCATTTCCATCCATGAAAACTATATGTAGTTTTACAGAAGAACAGGATAGGAATATTTTCTCTTATATCATGGAGAAACATCAAAAAAACGGATCTGCAAATGGCAAGATTCTCTACTATTTATCGGAGAATTTCAAATATCCGAAAAATCTTCAAGCTCTATCTTATGTTTCACAAATTTTGCAGGCAGAAGCCATTCGTTATGGTGTAGAACACTGGCGACGAAATCGCGGTCGCTGTATGGGAACCTTGTATTGGCAGTTAAATGATTGTTGGCCTGTAGCCTCGTGGTCGAGCTTAGATTCGTTTGGTCGTTGGAAAGCATTACATTATTTTGCTAAACGTTTTTATTCTCCGATTCTACTCAGTGCATGTGAAGAGGGGAGTACGGTCGAATTACATTTAACCAACGATTCACTCGCTCCCGTTCAAGGAAAAGTTTCCTGGTTTTTGAAAAAATTCGATGGCACGGTCGTCGCACATGGACATGAGGAAGTCCAGATATCGGCAATGGATAGTCGCATCCTATTGCAAGTTGATTTGAATTCTCAACTTCAGTCAGGTCATGCTCGACAAATGTTCTTCCAGTACGAAGGTCAATTTGGTGAAAATCACTCGTCAACAGGAACGGTAATTTTCTGTAAAGCTAAGCATTTGGAGCTTTTGTCTCCCGATATTTCTTTAGATATGGAAGAACTGGACGATCATTTTGAAATCCATTTGACAAGTCAAACTTTTGCAAAGTACGTCATGCTTGAATTATCAGAAGCAGACGGCGTTTTTAGCGACAATTATTTCGATCTTCTGCCTGCAACTCCGTATACCGTTTTGCTTTCTAAAAAATTTCTTTCGGAAGATTTGTCACTGAATGAAGTGTGTGAACAAATTCGAGTTTACAGTCTGATAGACAGCTATGAGAACACTATTGATTCCCACAGGTTGACTGAGAAAGGAAGTTATATCATTGACTAAAAACTGGAATTTTCCTGGAGATTTTTTGTTTGGTGTAGCCACCTCTGCCTATCAAATTGAAGGTGCAAGTCGTGAAGATGGTCGCACACTTTCGCACTGGGATACTTTTTGCTATGACGGTAAAACGTATCAAGGTCATAATGGTGACATTGCCTGTGATCACTACCATCGTTTTCCGGAGGATATTGCTTTAATGGCCGATCTCGGTGTTCAAGCTTATCGCTTTTCGTTTGCTTGGCCGCGAATTTTTCCGGAAAAAGGAAAGTTAAACATGCGCGGTATAGAATTTTATCATCGGCTTCTGGATGAACTGGAAAAACATCATATTGAACCCGTAGGAACTATCTACCACTGGGATCTTCCTGCTTGGTTGGCAGAAGAAGGTGGGTGGCTGGAACGGAATGTAATTGACCATTTCCGTGAATTTAGTGAAACTCTTTTCAAACATTTTGGAAAGCGCATTTCAAAGTGGATTACGCATAACGAACCTTGGTGTGCGTCTTTTCTGAGCTACGGTATTGGTGAGCACGCACCCGGACACCAGAATTGGCAGGAAGCCGTGATGGCAGCTCATCATATCTTGCTGTCTCACGGGGAAGCGGTAAAAGCGTATCGGCAGCTTGGCATGGATGGACAAATTGGAATTACGCTCAATTTGAATGTTTGTTATCCAGCTTCAGAAAGCCCAGAAGATAAGCAGGCTGCAATGCTGGCTGACGGATTTTCAAATCGTTGGTTTCTTGATCCGATTTTTCACGGGTATTATCCAGAAGATATGCTTGAAGCATTTCAAACGCATGTTTCTGATTGGGATTTTCTAAAAGATGGAGATGTAGAGACGATTGCCGTGCCCATCGATTTTCTCGGTGTCAATTTTTATTCGCGCAGTGTTGTTCGGCATTTTTCAGACAATCCGTTTCTTCAGGTTGAACAAGTGCCTGCTCATCCTGACGTTTGTACAGCTATGGGATGGGAAATTCATCCGGAATCTTTGTATCGATTATTGACTCGTTTGGCCAGCGAATATACTTCTATTCCGATTTATATTACGGAGAACGGGGCTGCTTTTGATGATGTGATGGTAGATGGAAAAGTGTCTGATCCTGCGAGAATTGACTATTTGGAAGGGCATCTGCGGGCAGCAGAACGGTTTTGTTCAGAAAACAAGCAACTCAAAGGGTATTTTCTCTGGTCACTATTGGATAATTTTGAATGGGCGCATGGATACAGCAAACGTTTTGGTATCGTACACGTCGATTTTGCAACCCAACGACGTACTCTCAAAGAGAGTGGTGAATGGTATAAAAAGTTAGTCCATATGCATCGACAGCTTACACATGTCGAATAATTGACAACTAGGCATAAGCAAAATAGAGAAAAATGATGCAGTTGAAGCGATAAAACCGCCAAACAGACCATAGAATGGGAGTGTTTTGTTGGTGGTTATCGCTTCTTATTTTATTCCTACCATGAATAGTTTTTACCCTTGGTTAAGTGTTATCTCATAAATACCATTCTTAAATATCTCAAATGTAATTCTATATTCGATATATTTCTAGTATATAACAATCAAATTTAAATCGACATAAAATAGATGGAGATGCGAAACTCATTGTTTCATTTTTCAACGTCAATCAGGGCGTGGAAAGAGTTTCTGTTTCCTTGTCATCTGGAGCATGGTCTTGACAGATTCCCATGGGATAGTCTTGTTGATTGACACGAATAAACCCAGTTTGGAATACACGAGCACTTTGTTTGATTTTGCAAAGATCCTGGCAGTAAATGCAGTAGAATTGTTCCACGTTACACCGTCCTTCAAGGTTAGACTTTGATAACGCGTGCTTGCAAAAACTGTCCGGGATGGTGTTGAATCATACCCTCTTTACCATATTTATTCTGAATTTGGTAACCTCGATTCGTTAGGTTCTCAATTAAGTCTTGTTGAGCTTTCCAAGGTAAGTTGCGCATAAAAGGTTCAAAAATGTGTGCAGCGCGAAACCAAAATTCAATAGTTTTGTCGATATGAAATGTATTTCCAATCATTTCGACTGGATAAATTTGTACTTGATCGTATGTTTCGTCTAGAGTATCGATGATTTCACGAACAGTGTCTTCTGAGGGCAGTTGATCGGTTGTCGAATTTCTTAAAGTTTCGTTATTCTCATAAATAGGTGTCAGCCATTCTGTCATAAAAGGTTCTGTCTGTGGAAATTGAAGTCCATAGACGGTGGTAAACCATGCACCTGGCTTGCAGACTCGGTGTATCTCTTTCAATGTTACTTGAATATTCGTGAAATGTAAAAATAGACACCCTATCGCCGCGTCAAATGTATTGTTTTCAAATGGAAGCTCCTCGGCTGTTGCTTGCACAAACTTGACCGAAGACTCAGGGTAACTTTTCAGTTTTTGCAAGGAACGATTTAACATTCCAACAGAAGGATCGATGGCAGTGACTAGGCCGTGTGAACCAACCTGATTCACCAGTCCTCCTTCTAGTGTCAGTGCACCAGTGCCGCAGCCAAGTTCTAGGACATGCATACCTGGTTTCAACTTAGCGTTTGTAAGCACGAGAGAGCGTAGTTCTTGAGTGTTAGTGAGGGTATTCATAACGTCATCATAATCTTGCATTTGACCAAAACCGGCAAATCGGTTCAGTTGTGCACGTTTTTCTAGAAATCCAGTAGCTTCCAAAAACTGTCGAAATTTATAGAGATGCTTTTCTCCACGTTGCGTCAAACGAATGGACATGTCTGATGTATGGGTCACCCATTCAGCTGCACCATAGTCGAGAATCAACTTAAATTCTTCTTCTAAGCGATAAATTGACCAGGGACGATGAAAGGATCCGCTGACAAAATCAGTGGCTAACATGGGCTGGTAATATTGTATAGCCTGGTAATCATCATAGGCATTTACAATAAACGCCAACCAGAATATATTTTTCGGAGTATAGCGTTGCATACTTGTTTCCAATAACTTTGAGGCAACGAAGATCATGCTTTCATCCAGACCTTCTTGACCTAAGCGCAAATGCGCATAAAATGCTGCGGTGCTGGTAATCGCGTCAATCATAGCATTGGTGGCGACTACCTTTTGAAAATATGGTTGGATGAATGGGTGAGAAAATAATTCTGTCGTCCAATATGTGTGAACCAGTTTTTGCGCCTCTTGGTTAATCAGGTTTTGATATTCTTGGGTAATTTCCATCACGGCTACATTAGTAAGTGTTGGCCCTACTAATACATTTTCTTTCAGTAAGTTTTGCATAATTGGCGCGAGTCTGGGCAATTCATCAGTAATGTCAGGCATATGGTTTCTCCTTCCTCACGTCCTATCCTATTTTAGTAATTTTATCACGTTTGGAAGAGATAGGTATAGATTCGAGAAAATTGAAATAAATCAGTTATTTTGCTGGGTTGCCATTACCCATTCAGCGAATTTTCATTGGATACGAATATAGACCAAAAACAAACCCACTAATAATAGGCTCCCATTCTGCTGGCACAGCTTGAAACGAAGAAAATCGTTGCAGCATGGTATGAATGGCAATTTCTGCTTCTAATCTGGCGAGAGGCGCGCCTAAACAAAAATGAATGCCATGTCCAAACGCTAAGTGATGATTCGGCGAACGGTAAATATCAAACGTATCGGGATTTGTAAAGATACTTGAGTCTCGATTGGCGGCGGCAAGCCAAATCGTAACGTGATCGCCCGATTTCATTTCTACCCCGTAAAATTCGATATCTTCTGTGACGATGCGGCTCGTGGCTTGGACTGGCGAGTAATAGCGGAGCGTTTCTTCGATTGCGGAAGGGACGAGGCTATGATCATGTTGTAAATCTTCCAGTGCTTGCGGATATTGCAACATACACCTCCAAAAATTTGTTATCAAATTTGTGGTTGTTTCGTTGCCAGCGGCTAAAAGTAAAATACAAAAACTAATCAGTTCTTCAGCGGTTAGTTTTTCTCTTTCTAAATTAGCTTCTAAAAGTATGGCAATCAAACTGTGTTCAGGATGTTGAGATTTAGTCAAAACATCATAAAAATAATGTCGCATTTCTTCACGAGCAACCTGTTTTCTCTGCATTAAATCCATGATGATTTCCGGCGTGAGACTAGAAGGTCCTTCCACCAAAACGTCTGACCAACGTTTAAATTTTTCACGGTCTTTTGCAGGAATACCCATCATTTCAGCGATCACGATTACAGGTAAAGGATAGGCGAGCGTGGATACAAGGTCGATTGTCTCTCCTGTTTCGTTGTTGATAGATATGGAGTTGAGCAGTTCGTCGACAATTTCTTGAATACGTGTTGACCAATGACGGATGGCTTTGGGTGTGAATGCAGTATTGACCAGACTACGAAGCTGAGTGTGGCGAGGAGGATCTAGATTTAGAATGCTGGGGCGAGGATTTGTCATATTTCCTGAATTTCGGAATCGTTCAGATGAGAAGTGTGTATGATTTCGAAGCGCTGTTTGCGCTTCGGTATATCCGAATATGTGCCAACCCCCGTATGAATCGTCTGCTAACACTGCGCCCTTCTCAAGTTGTTTGCGATACCAGGGAAAAGGATTGAGACGTTCTTCTTTGGAGCGAGAAGCGGAACGTAAAAAACCACCCACAGCCGGAGTGCTTAAATCTATTTTGGTATCCATCCTTCATTACTCCTTTGCTTTCTTGGCGTACGTCAACGTATATTTTACCGCTATACGCAATCAGTTTCTTTATTAGAAGGGATGAATCTATATTAAATTACGAAAAATTCCATAATTGACGTCAAAATGATGACGTGTAAAAGTTGGTGGGTTTAAAAATAATAGAAAAAGAGTATTGTTGTGAAAAGAAAATTGAATTACGCATAGGCCGCTTCTTCTCTTGCAATTCTTGTAACGATGTGCAGTAGTTTAAGTTGTGAAGAATCTGCTGCTCCTCAAGCATCTCCTGTCCAATCATTAAATAAGCTTGTTCATGATGTCTCGGATGATCTCGCTCTTCATCTGCAATGGCCACTGCGATAAAGTTCTTTGAAACGTCTAAACCAACATAATGACGAGTTTTACGAGTGATGACATTGATGATATGTCTCAAACGGAAAGAATCCAGTTCGCAATGTCCTCAATAACTTGTTGATCTACATGTTGTGCCACCCGATACTCCTTTTTCGCTTTGCGAATCTCTCCATATACAGCAGGCATAAACAGATGATTCAGGTTTGGGTAGAGTTTGAATGTGACATTTGGCTTATCGCCGAGCAGGTCTTGATAACCACCAAAGTCCTTTTCGACGGATAGATGGAAATCCTTATCGCCCTGCAAAATCAAGACGGGTTTGTCTAATGTCTTGAGATAATCAGTGGACGGATGTTCTCCCATTTCTTTGAAGTAGTACGCCCTGGTATATTTGCCTAACAGCTTGGTCGATTTCGCTTCTTCGTCGCTGAGGTTATAGATGTTGCCAAACTTGGCGGACAGTGCGGAGATCTGTCTCTTTGCAATCACTTTCAAAAACCTGTTTAAAGAGTTCAGGACATCGTTGTTTTGATCCATCAAGATTTCTTCCAATTTGCGCGGAGAACCAGCCATGATGATGATTCCCGCGAACTGTCCACCTTCTGCATCGATTCGAGGTGCCAGCATTCCGCCTAAACTGTGACCAATCATAAACACTTTGTTCGGATTGATCCTCGTGTCGTTGCGTAAGAATTCAGCCGCCAGGATGGCATCTTCGATGGTTTCTTCCCTCACGGAGATGCCAACGTCATCTTTCATTTGTTTGCCGTAAACGAAGGTTCTCTTGTCGTAGCGTAAAACCGCAATCCCTTTTGCCGACAGACCTTCTGCGAGGTCTCGAAAAGGGGAATTGTTCCCGACCTTCTCATCCATATTGCTCGGACCAGACCCATGAACCAATACGACTGCTGGACATAACCCATTCGTCTCATCGGGAATGGATAACATGCCATGGAGCGGATGGGTGGTTTTTGCACCGATAACAACGCTTTCATCAGCCATTGCCCTTACCCCCCTGGGAAACAGACTCAGTAGGGCGCCTGCCCTTTAACATATCTTCAGTGCCGCTCTTGTCGGGCGTAAACATACGAAGCCACAACGGTAATCAGCGCCCATAAGAGAACGGGTATGACGACAGCCACTGTTGTGAATCGGTTTATCGGCAAGACCCAAGCAAGAATCACGATGAGAATTCCCATCGGAATGCCCAATTGTCCGCTCAAACGATGCGTACGATTCCAAGTTTCCTCACTGGACAACGTCCAAGGCGTGCGAACACCAATCCACCAATTCGGTCGGAGTCGTGGCAAGACATTTGCAATCAACATGAACATCAGACCGTATGCGGTCAGAGCAAAACGCATGGTGCCAATGTGCAAAAGGTGTCCCAATACCGTGAGATAAATCAAACCTACACATACGACGATCACGCCACCGATATATCGATACGTCCCCCAGAACGATTCGTAGTTCTTTTTCCTCGGATCAATCCGCCACAATACATGCCACAGAAGGATAATGGCGAGTATCATGAACGGTTTGTTCATCACAGCAAGAAGACGGGAAATGTAAAGCGTCGGCTTTCCCGCATGAACATGGCTTGGAACCTGGGAGGGGAGATGAAAGTACGCAAGACCACCGAGCACGATGGCGACAGCCCAGGACAGCCAACCCCACCAAGGCATTGCACTCTTCTTATTCAGCATTATCGCCACCCCCAAAATGTTCAAGAAGCCATGCCAGCCATTCTTGTAAAATAGTTGTGTTGAGCCTGTAAATGATATAGGTTCCCTCGCGCTGATCGACGACCAAATTCGCATTCTTGAGTACATTCAGGTGACGACTAATGGTCGGCTGAGCGTGCGAGAAGTGATTGGCAATTTCACCAGCCGTTTTCGGACCTTCCTTCAATAATTCGATAATTTTCCTGCGTGTGCCGTCCGACATGGCTTTAAACACACGTTCATTCATGGGGTTTCATCTCTTCCCGGACCTTCCATGCTTATCTAGCAGCAACTTTTTTGTTTCAGTATATAGCTATATGGCTAATAAAACAATAGACGTAAACCCTTAGAGTCTTAAGGGCGTGCATGTATCCTGAGGAGTAGTCACGTGTTTCATGGAAATTTGAAAGTGGAAGTCTCCTGACTCTGTCACGAAAATCTATGAAGAGCAGGATAAGTCTCAGCGCAATTAAGGAAATGCTGGTTGACTAAGGATGCGAAACTTGAGTCACTAATATTTGGACAATCGTCCGTTGATTTTTTTATCAATCGATCAAAATACAAATCAAAATAAAGATTTAGAATGATCAATTGTGGTGCTAGGTTGAAAGTGTGGATACAACGAATTGAGAATGTGAAAATAAGTAAATCGATGCGAGGTGTCTATAAAGGCGAAGCATTACGATAACGACTTTAAGCCCAATACCGTCAAATTGCTTTTAGAGGATGGGAATCCAGCTTCCCAGGTGACACGTGAACTTGCCATCACCCTTAAGCCTCTGATCGGTTCATAATTTGACTATTCGGCAGAAAAGCTGAACAAATTTCTTATGGGGGTGTCATCGTGAGTGAAATCGCTCAAACACCAAAACCACCTTATTTCGCAGTGATTTTCACATCTGATGATTCTATTCAAAACTGGAAAGAGAATAAACGGCATTTGATCGCCCAAAGACCGGGGAAGTCTCAATGGTATTTAAGATACAAAACCAGAGTGACTAAAGTTGAGCGGGACTATGGGTTTGAAAAGGATTGACCCTAACAATAATTCGAGTCGTTCTTGGGTGTGGCGACAGGAGCGAATGTCTTCGGAGGACTTGAATCCGCTAATACATTAATATAGAGCGATGGTTTGCGAGCTTTAATGCATTAGCGGTCAGCAGAATACGGCATCCACCCTTTGACAGGCAGAACGATGGAATGACAAGGGATCAGAAGAGACCCTGAGAGACATGAGAGGGTAAGCCGTAAAGGTGTATGTAGACATCCAATGGTAAACCATATTTGGGAATCATGGGCTTACCCCTTGTTTCCGCACACCCACATGGCAAATCCAACGAATCTTCCCGCTCCATCTGTGTCATCTGTCCATCATGTCAAACATGAAAAACTGCGAATGAGCGAGAATGGGTGAGAAAACGAAAGAACATAGAGAGATTCTTAACTTCGTTATAATCTCAAAAGTGGCAAATAACTCATGCTAGTGATGATAAATATGGACTCCAAAAAGTAGAAATTGATTTTCAACGGGAGCTTTGTCTAGAGAAATTAACTTGTACACTAGTCTTGTTCTGCTACAAAACGATAACCAATTCCTGGTTCTGTGACAATGTAGAGAGGCTGAGTAGAATCGGTCTCTATTTTTTTTCGCAAATGACCGATATAAACTCGTAAGTAATGGGTTGAATTATTGTAGTCAACATTTCCCCATATTTGTGTTAAAAGTTGCTTGTGGGTCACTACTTTACCGGCATTTTGCATTAAAATTTTGAGTAAATCGTACTCAATGGGTGTAAGTTTTATAGTTTTTCCATGCAGTTCCACTTTTCTTTGCACAAAGTCAATGCGAATCCCTTTCAACTCAATTACAGGTTCATCGACTGTTTGACTTGCATGGCGCAGAGCAACACGGATTCTAGCAAGTAACTCATTCATGCCGAAAGGTTTAACCATGTAATCATCTGCACCCAGATCGAGGGCAGTTACCTTATCTCTTTCATCTTCCTGAACAGTTAATACAATAATCGGAACCTGCGTCCATTCACGTAGATTTTTTAATACTTCAAGCCCTGACATATCTGGTAACCCTAAATCAAGGATAATAAGATCTAGGCGATTCATGCCTGCATTCATCATGCCCTTTTCACCACTAGAAGCTTCTATAATTTGATAGCCGTGGGCTTTTAACGTGAGTCGCAATAGTTTTTGGATAGCAGGTTCATCATCAATGATTAAAATTTTAGCACCAGTCTGGTTCAATTTTTATCATCCTTGCGAATTTTTTGGGAATGAACAGATTGAATGGGCAGTTGCACTATTATACGCGTTCCACGAGGAAATGCATTTTCAGCACGAATCTTTCCACCGTGGGCTTCAATCACAGAATGACAGATTGCTAATCCAAGGCCTGTTCCCGAAATATGTGTTGTATTACTAGCCCGATAAAATTTATTAAAAATCAAGTGCTTTTCATCATCAGGTATGCCTATACCATAATCGCGCACTTCTATATGTAAATGTTGAACATCCTTTTGAATCGAAATATCAATAGGCGAATCTTGTTCAGAATACTTTGCAGCATTGCTGATAATGTTGACTAATACTTGTTCCAATAACAATTCGTCAAGATACATTTCGGGAATATCGCCATCTGTTGAGATATGGACGGGATGAGTTTGAAGAATTTCTTTCAAATCCGCTAAGGCAACTCCCAATATATCTAAGATATCCGTTTCTCTTCGTTTAAGCTGCATCATACCGCTTTCAATTCTCATCATGCCGATTAAGTTAGAGACCAGACGATTCATGCGCATGGCGCCTTCACGAATAGTAGATATCAGCTCCAAACTATCTTCAATAGACAGCTTGTCAAATGAGTCGATTAAGCCGCCTGATGCACCAATAATGGTGGTCAGAGGAGTTTTTAACTCATGTGAAATAGAGTTGATAAGCGCTGTCCGCAGACGTTCCGACTCTGCAGCTAAATGAGCTAATTGGGCTTGCTCTTCATAGTGAATACGTGCAAGAGAGATGGCGGCCAATCCAGCAATGGCGTGTAAAATCTCAATGTGATCGCGATGAGTTGAAATGGTATAATTTCCCGGTTCACCGATACAGAGTACACCATAATTATTTTCATCCGCTTTAAGGGGGATGTATAAAAGAGCAGCAGATTGGTAAGTTTTTGAGCCGAGACCAGCTGTTTGTCCATGACGAAATACCCATTTTAGAATATACTGGTCGGTTTTGGCCATGACCTGTTGGTCATGTGTCGTAGAAAAATAATATTTGAACTCTTTTTCTTGAGATAAAGCAATCATGGCCTGAGTATCAAAAGCATTTTCTACAAACTGTAGAATGAGGTTGATGATAGCCTCGATTTGACTGTTCGCTGCCAATTGACGACTTAATGAGTATAAAGTATTGGCGATTGCCTCTCGTCTTTTGGCCTCTTCAGCACGTCTGCGCATCTGTGAAGCTAAACTAGCCGTGAGTATGGCAACAGTTAAAAAAACTGCAAAAGATACTAGAAAGCGTAAATCACTTACTGAATAACTGAAAATTGGAGGGATAAAAAAGAAATCAAACAGTAGTAGGCCTAAGCATGCTGACAGAATGCCAGGACCCAGTCCGTAGGTTACCGATGCTATAAGAACGGGTAAAAGGTAAAGCATGGCAATGTTAACGCGATCGTACGTAAATCCGATGATAAACAAAAGTAAAGTGAGTACCCCGTTCATTCCAATCGTAACTGTATAGGCTGTCAAGCGATTTTTATTGCTGATTAGATAACGGATGATCGGGATTTTTTTGATAAATGCTATATAACTTTTTCGATTGCCTTTATGAGTAGAGTCTAAAATCTGCCACTTAGGAGAGAAACTTTTCATTCGTCTTTCCCTCTCGAATTTTTATCGTTCCACAATTTCCTCTCTAGTTATATCTCTAATGAATCTTAAAGAGTCGATTTTTACGTTTTTTTTATGTCTAACAGCTAAATTTATCATCCAAATTGATGAAGAAGCCATGTAAACTCAGGTCTGTAATCGAACGACAGATTGAGTGAAAAAGTGGAATGATGCAAAAACGCTTTAGAAGGGTGGTCGGAAATGGGGGATTTAATTTCCATTTTATTGTTTTGTGCCATTTTTGCGTTTTTTATTTTGGTTTATCGTTGGTTTGACAGGACATAGAGCAAAGGAGTTGCGAATATGTGGTTTCTGCTATCGTTAGCCATTTTGCTTATGGGGTATTTAACATACGTTATTTTTCACCCGGAAAAATTTTGAAAGGTTAAAGAGGGCTTTAGGAGGTGAACGGAATGACTGTAGAAGGAATACTACAAATTTTACTGGTGCTGATTTTGATGTTTTTATTTGGAATACCGTTAGGTCGATATATCTATACTATTTTTTCCTTACAACACAGTCGAATGGATCGTCTTTTTATGCCAGTGGAACGGTTCTTATATCGATTGATTGGCGTTGATTCATCTGTGTCAATGGATTGGAAAGCATATCTCCGTGCCTTAATGTTGGTGAATTTTGTCATGCTGTTGTTTGCCTATCTTATTTTTCGCTTACAAGGTCGATTACCTCTTAATCCAGACAAAATTCCAGGAATGTCTCCTGCTCTCGCTTTTAATACAGCAGCCAGTTTTATCACCAATACAAACTGGCAAAATTATGCTGGTGAGACGTCCATGTCCTACCTAGGACAAATGCTAGGTATTACTTTTTTACAGTTCACTTCAGCAGCTACAGGCTTAGTAGCGGCAATAGCATTTGTTCGGGCAATCGTTCGCAGTAAAACGGATAATTTAGGTAATTTTTGGGTGGATATTATTCGCGCTCATACCCGGTTGCTCCTACCGATGTCTTTTCTACTGGCCTGCGTTTTAGTCGCTCTCGGCGTTCCGGAAACTTTACAAGGGGCCGCTATTGTACACACATTATCGGGAGATGTTCAGGTAATTGCTAGAGGACCCGTGGCGAGTTTGGAAGCCATTAAACAGCTAGGGACCAATGGAGGAGGTTTTTTTAATGCCAATTCCGCTCATCCATTTGAAGATCCAACAGCATTAACGTGTGTTCTGGAAATTTTGGCAATGGGAGTTACTGCAACAGGTTTGATATGGACGCTTGGCCTATTTCTCAAAAACCGTAAGCAGGCTATAGTCCTTTATGTTTTTTTAACAGCCATTCTGATGTTAGGTACTTTTATTATTTATGGGAATGAAGCGGCTGGTAATCCTTTAGTTCATCAAGCGTTTGGCATTCATGGTCCCAATATGGAGGGTAAAGAAGTTCGCTTTGGTATTCCTTTGACCAGTCTATTTACAGCTGCAACCACCGCGTATACTACGGGTGCCGTAAACGCTATGCATGACAGTTTAATGCCCATCAGCGGACTTGTACCCCTATTATTCATGATGTTTAACGTCATTTTTGGCGGTAAAGGAGTAGGTCTTTTAAATATTTTGATGTTTTTAATCATTACAGTATTTCTTTCTGGACTGATGGTGGGTCGAACCCCAGAAATTTTTGGAAAGAAAATTGAAGCTCGGGAAGTCAAATTGGCTACAGTCGCTATGTTGGTTCATCCCTTTGTCATACTTGTTCCAACAGCGATTGCTATAGCTACCCAAGTTGGCAGAGCGTCTATTTTAAATCCAGGATTGCATGGATTTACAGAAGTCTTATACGCATTCACTTCGGCAGCAGCCAATAATGGATCGGCTTTTGCAGGGCTAAACGGAAATACGGAATTCTATAATCTGGTGCTTGGAGTCGTCATGTTGCTTGGACGTTATATATCCATTTTGGCGATGTTTGCTATTGCTGGGTCAATGATTCTTAAACCTATTATCCCTGCTTCGGAAGGTACGTTGAGAACAGACACTTTTTCATTCGGAGGTGTCTTTGTGGCAGTATTTGTAATTGTTGGAGCTTTGACATTTTTCCCCTTCTTAGCCATTGGACCCATTGGCGAACAGTTACAGATGATGCATACGGTTTCTCATATCGTCCACTAAAAATGAGCAGAAGGAGGGTTATAGAATGTCAGTGACAAAGGGTACGCTTTCAGCAGAAATTTTAAAAAGTTCATTTCTGGAGTCCTTCAAAAAATTCCATCCGAAAATATTATTTCGCAATCCTGTCATGTTTGTAGTCGAGATCGGCATGTTGATTACGTTTTGGCTGACTATAGACCCTTGGGCCTTTTCTTCCAAAGTTTCTTTGGGACATGTGGCATCAGCTCGTGGATATAATTTGGCAGTCACAATAATTTTGTTTTTTACAATTCTATTCGGTAATTTTGCGGAAGCAATTGCTGAAGGAAGAGGGAAGGCGCAAGCGGAGACACTGCGTAAAACCAAAACAGAGCTTATAGCCCGCCTGCAGCAGCCAGATGGCACATTTGCTCAAGTCCCTGCCAGTAGTTTAAAAAAGGGTGATATTGTCAAAGTTGTAGCGAATGAGATTATCCCTGCCGATGGCGAAGTTTTGGAAGGTATTGGGAGTGTTGATGAGTCCGCCATTACAGGTGAGTCTGCTCCAGTGATACGTGGCGCTGGTGGAGATTTTAGTTCTGTCACAGGTGGAACTAAATTATTGTCGGATGAGTTTTTGATACGTATAACTGTCAATCCTGGAGAATCGTTTTTGGATAAGATGATTGGACTCGTGGAAGGAGCAACTCGTCAAAAAACTCCCAACGAGTTAGCGTTATCTGTGTTGTTGGCAGGGTTAACACTCATTTTTCTCATTGTTATTGTTTGTCTGCCCCCTGTAGCTGATTATTTGGGGAAAAGCTTAAACATTGCCACGCTCATTGCTCTGTTGGTTTGCCTAATTCCCACAACCATAGGAGCTTTGCTCTCGGCTATTGGCATTGCTGGTATGGATCGCGTGATTCGCTTTAACGTTATTGCCAAATCTGGTAAAGCGGTGGAAGCTGCCGGAGATGTCAATACGTTGATTTTGGATAAAACCGGAACAATTACAATAGGTAATCGATTGGCTTCAGAGTTTATTCCTGTTGGTGGTCATGAAGAAAAGGAATTAGCCGAGCAAGCAGTCCTATCTTCTTTGTTTGATGAAACGCCCGAAGGTCGTTCTGTGGTTGAGCTTGGTCAAACTATGGATATTCAATTGCGTCGCGAGGATTATGTTGATGCGGAGAATGTTGAATTTAGTGCGGACACACGAATGAGCGGATTAAATCTTAAGAATGGCTTCATTATCCGTAAAGGGGCAGTAGATGCCATCAAACGATATGTTCAAGAACAGGGCGGGGAAATCCCGGAAGACTTGGATCACTA
This sequence comes from Alicyclobacillus tolerans, assembly GCF_900142255.1. GTDB lineage: Bacteria > Bacillota > Bacilli > Alicyclobacillales > Alicyclobacillaceae > Alicyclobacillus_I > Alicyclobacillus_I tolerans. The sequence goes on from NZ_FRAF01000010.1 coordinate 58,297, forward strand.
CACTGAACTGATTGCCAAAGATGGCGGTACGCCTTTGGCAGTCATGGTGAATAAAGAAATTTACGGTTTGATTTATCTGAAAGATATTGTTAAGCCGGGAATGCGCGAACGATTTGCTGAGCTGCGCAAAATGGGGATTAAAACAGTTATGTGTACGGGAGATAATCCGTTGACAGCCGCAACCATTGCTAAAGAAGCTGGAGTAGATGATTTTATAGCAGAAGCTAAGCCTGAGGATAAGATGCAGTTAATCCAGCGAGAACAAGAACAGGGAAAATTGGTGGCTATGTCTGGTGATGGTACGAATGATGCGCCCGCCTTGGCTCAGGCGGATGTGGGCCTAGCTATGAATACTGGTACGGCAGCTGCTAAAGAGGCAGGAAATATGGTCGATCTCGACTCTGATCCGACCAAGCTGATTGAAGTAGTTTCCATTGGTAAACAGTTATTGATAACGCGTGGAGCTTTGACCACTTTCTCCATTGCTAATGATGTAGCGAAATATTTTGCCATCATACCTGCCATGTTTGTAACGATGATTCCCTCACTACAAGTTTTGAATATTATGCACCTTTCTAGTCCAAGAAGCGCTATTCTTTCTGCGCTTATCTTTAATGCGTTGGTGATACCAGCTTTGATTCCAATTGCAATGCGTGGTGTTAAGTATCGCCCAATGAGTGCTACCCAGATGTTGATTCGTAATCTACTCATTTTTGGAGTGGGTGGGGTCATAGTTCCTTTTGCGGGCATTAAGCTCATTGATGTGATATTGACAGCAACGGGTTGGTTTTCCTAAAAAGACGAGAAAGGGGTGCCAGGATGGTCAATATTATTCGTTCTATTCGCTTCACGATAGTGTTTGCTGTGATTTTAGGAATTTTCTATCCCTTAGCAGTATTAGGTATTGGGCAATGGTTTTTTCCATGGCAAGCTAATGGAAGTTTAGTCACATTCCATCATCATAAAGTAGGTTCTATGCTTATTGCACAAGCAGTAAATCAACCAGGACTGTTTCAACCTCGCCCTTCAGCAGTGCAATATAATGCAGATGGCTCTGGAGGTTCTAATTTGGGTCCAACGAATCCAGCATTACTTAAAGAAATTCAACAAAATATCCAAAAAATAGAGAAACAAAATCCCAATATACCTATTCAAGAGATACCCACAAGTATGGTGGAATCTTCAGCATCGGGCCTGGATCCGGATATTACGTTACGAGATGCGCAACTACAAATTAGCCGGATCGCTCAAGTTACTGGCCTTTCGAAGAACTGGTTAGAACAATTGATAAAAAAGGATACCATCCATCCAACATTCGGTATTTGGGGGGTGCCTATGCTCAATGTGATGCAATTAAATTTAGCTATTGAAAAGAAATTACAAAACTCAAAAGAGTAAAATCCATAGTTAAAGACGAGGTGTTAGGATGCAAAAAGATGTTACTCGCAAAGGCGTGCTTAAATTGTTTATTGGAGCCGCTCCAGGGGTTGGTAAAACATACACCATGTTGCGAGAAGCTAAATTCTTACTTGAAAGAGGAAATGACGTAGTCATTGGATTCATTGAGACACATCAAAGAGAGGAAACCTATCGACAATTGGATGGATTAGAAATGATTCCTCCACTACAGATAAAGGTAGGGCAATCTATCTACAAAGAAGTAGATTTACAAGCGATTTTAAGGCGCAGACCTGAGTTTGTCATTATTGATGAACTGGCGCACAGTAATGCGCCAGGTTCAATTTTTTCTAAGCGTTATCAGGATGTTGAATTTTTGTTGGATAACGGAATTTCTGTCCTGACTGCAGTCAATGTTCAACATATTGAGGGAATACATAAGGAAGCAGAACAAATTACCGGCATAAAGGTGCGAGAACTGATACCGGAATCATTTGTGCGTCGAGCTGAAGAGGTGTCATTAATAGATGTCACGCCGGAAACGTTGCGACAGCGTTTACGTGACGGCAGTATCTATCCTAAAGATCAAATTCAGCAAGCTCTTCAGCATTTTTTTAAGAAAGAAAATTTATCTGGATTACGTGAACTTGCACTTCGAACTGTTGCTGATGATGTGGAAGAACGGTTGGAGAAATCCTATTCACGACAGAAAATACCCGGACCGGTTGGCGTGCGTGAGGTCATTATGGTTTGTGTCAGCCATTATCAAAGAGCTATTTTGTTGATTCAAAGAGGCCAAAGAATGGCTATTCGCTTAAAGGCGGATTTCTATGTCTTGGCAATTGCGGATACAGCGGAAGATTTACTTTCTGACAAAGAAAAAAAAGAAATGGAGAAAATACGGCAATTAGCCGAAGAAAATGGTGCAGAATGGTTGGTTGAATCCAAAAATGATCGTCCCATAGGGGAAGTAATTTTAAAAATGGCGGATCGATACAAGGTTACGCAAATCGTTTTGGGGCAACCGGCTCCCTCAAGACAACGTCTTCTTCAGTGGCAATGGCATCAACCTGTTCGCTATTTGCTTCGTAAATTACGATATACAGACTTGAGAATTGTTGGATGGCGGGATTTAACGCCTGGCGAAGTAGCGGCGCGTTATTCAGCGAGTAACCGAATTGCACGTTCTCGAAATTTATACGGGAACCTAACGATTTATATTGGAGCCGCTCCGGGAGTCGGCAAGACGTATCGGATGCTTCAAGATGCTCATGACTGGAAAGCTAAAAATAAAGATGTCGTTATAGGACTAATTGAAACACATGGTCGTGAGGATACACGCCAACAAATCGGCAATTTGGAAGTGATTCCTCAGCAAATTATTCGCTATGAGGGGCGAGGATATCCGGAGTTAGATGTACAAGCCATATTAAAAAGAAGACCGGAAATTGTTTTAATTGATGAACTTGCTCATTCAAACATTCCTGGAAGTATTCATAAAAAAAGATATCAGGATATACTTTATATACTCGAACACGGCATTGATGTAGTGACAGCAGTTAATATTCAACATTTAGAAAGTCTAAAAGATAGCGTTGAACATATCACAGGTGTCAAGGTACGCGAACGAATTCCTGATTGGTTTATGAAATTAGCTACAGAGATTAAGCTCATTGATGTGACACCAGAAACGTTGCAACAAAGATTAATGGAAGGAAGAATTTATCATATAGATAAAATTGAATCGGCTATACAACATTTTTTTCAATCTACTAATTTGGCTGCATTACGTGAACTAGCTTTACTAGAAGTAGCAGATGATGTAGATCAGAAATTACATGCGAAGCAAGATCGACATCAAATCAGGGCAATGGAATCGGAAAGTATTTTGGTTTGCGTTAATTATCGTTCACATTCAGAAAAATTAATACGACGAGGCTGGAGAGTTGCTGATAGGCTGGAAGCTAAATTATATGTACTTGTAGTTCAAACGAGTGAAACCTTGAGTGACAAAGAACAAGCAGACTTTCAAAACATTCAATCTCTGGCAGAACAATTTTCTGCGACGTTTTTGATTCGACATTCTCTACCTAAAAAGGTAGGCACAACTATTGTGGAAATTGCCAAAGCATTAGGGGTATCTCAATTGGTTATGGGGCAACCCATTCGCCGTGAATATGGATTAGCAAGGTGGAAAAGAAGTCCTATTGATGACATTCTCGATCACGCTGAATTCGTTGATTTACATATTGTTTCCTATACACAAGGTACTCCAGAAAAAAAATAATCTTTGCTCAAATTCTATCCCTGAGAAAAGGAACTTTCGTCATTTAACCATATATGTGGGTATCAGTAGCTTCAAACCATCTCAATTCCAGTTTAGTTGGCCAAAACTTGCAGATGAGTCTTTCAAAACATTCCACGGTTGTGTCAAGAACGATTACGATCGAGTCTTGCTCATTTTGGCGAGCGGCTTGACGGATACGACATCGGATGCAGATTAGATTCCGGATCACTTGGCCGTGTGCAATCTTCTTCTCCAGCTTTTTTTGTTACCAGGGTATGTACCGAACTAGCGTTTCAGCCGTGAATAAAAGTGTCATGAGAGCGTGAATATGGTTTTCGTTTGGTGAATGGCAACCGAGCATTCCGAGTTCTTGCTTTACCGTGCGAAGAAACATGACTTCCATACACCAGCGCTTTCAGCCATGCTCCACTACCACAGAAGGCGCATTGTAACGGTTGCTGACAAGCAGATAGGCTCCTTGTCAAGGAAAATTTATTTTTATCACTTCTTCCACGATTGAAATCGAATCAGGAGGGCAGCTTCAAACCCAACCTCTAAACATTCACCAATTTTAAAGATTGTCGAATGTCACAAACCGTGGTATGTTGAGTTTACAATTTCATGCATGCAAACGGGAGCTCGGCAAACCGGGCTGAGAGGGTGTTTGTGGACACCGACCGTCAACCTGATCTGGATAATGCCAGCGTAGGAATTCAATTGCACTTATACCTTTAGGTTGTGCAGACCGCCGCAAACACTATCCGGCGGTCTTTTTTCATATTCAAAATTTTATATCCAAGGAGAGTGTTTATGATGACAGAAAAAATTGATTATTTTCCTTGTAGTAAAAAAGTGTATATCCAAGGAACGCGGTCAGATTTGCAAGTACCTATGAGAGAAATTCAGTTATCTCCTTCTACGGGACGTTTTGGAAATCAAGAAAACTCGCCAATTCGAGTTTATGATACCAGTGGACCCTATACCGATATTCATAGTGATACCGATATTCGAACTGGCTTAGCTCCTATTCGTCGTCCATGGATTTTAGAAAGAGGTGATGTTGAGGAATATCAAGGGCGCCAAATTCTCCCTATTGATAATGGTATAAAAGCATCTTCGGGCTCTTCTCAGCAAGAGATATTTCCTGGATTGCTTCGTAAACCTCTTCGAGCCAAAAAGGGTCACAATGTAACCCAGTTGCATTATGCCAGAAAAGGAATATTGACGCCCGAGATGGAGTTTATCGCAATTCGTGAAGGAAGAGATCCCGAGTTTGTTCGTCAGGAAGTTGCTTCCGGACGCGCTATTATTCCTTCCAATATCAATCACCCCGAGAGTGAACCAATGATTATTGGTCGCAACTTTTACACAAAAATCAATGCAAATATTGGGAATTCTGCTGTAGCCTCTTCAATTGAGGCAGAAGTAGATAAGATGAAATGGGCTACACTTTGGGGTGCTGATACAGTCATGGATTTATCGACAGGAAAAAATATCCATACTACTCGCGAGTGGATTATTCGTAATTCTCCTGTACCTATAGGGACAGTACCAATATACCAAGCTCTCGAAAAAGTGGGAGGAGAAGCGGAAGCATTAACGTGGGAAATTTATCGAGATACGTTAATAGAGCAAGCCGAACAGGGTGTGGACTATTTTACCATCCATGCCGGAGTATTGCTGCGATATATACCACTGACCGCCAAACGTGTTACAGGAATAGTTTCTCGAGGCGGTTCGATTATGGCTGCCTGGTGTTTGGCGCATCATCAAGAAAACTTTCTATATACGCATTTTGAAGAGATTTGCGAAATTATGAAGACGTATGACGTATCATTTTCGCTTGGAGATGGTTTGCGTCCAGGCTCTATTGCTGATGCGAATGATGAAGCTCAGTTTGCCGAGCTTGAAACACTTGGTGAATTGACAAAAATAGCTTGGCAACACGATGTCCAGGTTATGATTGAGGGGCCAGGACACGTCCCTCTGCACAAAATTAAGGAAAATGTTGATCGGCAAATGGAAGTTTGTCATGAAGCACCTTTTTATACACTCGGTCCACTAACCACGGATATCGCGCCTGGATATGACCATATTACATCGGCGATTGGAGCAGCCATGATTGGTTGGTTTGGAACTGCTATGCTGTGTTATGTAACTCCCAAAGAACACTTGGGATTGCCTAATAAAGATGATGTAAAGGAAGGTGTCATTGCTTATAAAATTGCTGCACATGCGGCAGACTTGGCAAAAGGTCATCCGCATGCTCAACAGCGGGATGATGCATTATCGAAAGCGCGTTTTGAATTTCGTTGGCGTGATCAATTCCATCTTTCGTTGGATCCACAGCGTGCAATCGCATATCACGATGAAACATTGCCTGCTGAACCCGCTAAAACTGCCCATTTTTGTTCGATGTGCGGACCGAAATTTTGCAGCATGAGAATTACGCAAGACATACGAGAATATGCGCAAGCTAAAGGATTAAGTGTAGAATCTGCCATAAGTGCGGGTATGGATGAAAAGGCAAAAGAATTTCGTGAATCAGGAAGTCAAATTTATCAGGCCTAAATTGATGTTTTGCAATGAACTTTTTCTTTATTGTTCATGTCTGTAAGGTTGTCAAGGATGACACAGGGTCTCTGGAGAAATAGTCGATGTGTTGCGAATGGAGGTGGTGTCTATTTGGATTTTGAAGATATTCACCTCATTCGCAAAGCACGTCGGGGAGACTATGAAGCGTTCAGTTGTATTGTGAAAAATTATCAGAATTACGTTTATAGTACAATTTATGGGATTTTGCAAAACCGGGTAGATGCGGAGGATGTAACCCAGGAAACGTTTATCAAAGCTTTTCAATCTCTAAAGAAATTGCAAGACGAACGAGCCTTCTCTACTTGGTTAATTCGTATTGCAATTCGTACAGCAATTGACTGTTTGAAGGCCAAACAAAAATGGCCCAGTGTTGAATTGGATTCTGAGAAAATTTCCACGCCACACGATCCCCATCCAGCAATAGATACTCGTATGGATATAGAACGGGCTTTGCGTGAATTATCGGAAGAGCATCGAATCGTAACTATTTTACGTGCTGTACATGAACTTGAATATGATGAGATTTCTGTTTTGCTGGATATACCCATTGGAACGGTTCGTTCGCGCGTGCATTATGCACGCTCACGTCTGCGTGAAATCTTAAAAGAAGAGAGGGGAACTTTGTAATGAAATATTCCTCAGAAGACGAAAAACTTACGGACGATGTGGATGTGGATGTTCAGGAGTATCTCCTTTCCCTGGTTGCTCCTGTTCATCTGCATGAGCAAGTGATGCAAAAAATTTGGGATATTCGACGTCAAAAGCAGATTCAACGATTGGCTATAATCTACATACTGTTCATTTCCGTGGGATCAGTTTGTTGTCTAGCCTTGTTGTTGTCACCTTTCGGACTGATATGTAGGGTCTTGTTAACGCTTGTATATGATATTTTTCACGGGTTAAGCCATTTGCCTATACCATTGAGTTATGGTTGGCTGGGTGTGTTTGCGTTCTTGTGTGCCGTCTGTTTATTGGGGTCAGTTTATGGTTTGAAAAAGTTGTTACGAGGCCTACAAAGCGAGGTTCTACTATGAAGAAACGTTGGTGGATGGGGTTGGCCATTGGCGCTGTGGCAGTCCTTGTCTGTCTGGTACCCTTTTTCCATTTGCGAAATGTTTACGCTGTGCGCAGCGCATATACCATCTTCCGTCAACAAAATACAAGCATTGCGCGCGGTCAAGTTGTAGATGATGCGCTTATTCTTGGACACAACGTCAATTTGTCAGGCCATGTCTATGAGATTTTGGCAGTCATTAATGGTAATGTGCACGTGACATCGAGTGGAAGCGCAGATATCTTGGTGGATTTAGGAGGTCAAATTTTTCTCGATCACGGTGCGCATGTTCACCAGTTATATCATCTTTCACTGTCCACTCCGTTTTGGAACGGGGTACTTTTGGGCGGGATGTTTGCTTTGCTTTTGTGGATGGGTATGCTTGTGCTTAGTATGGGTTTGCTGTTTATAACGACAATAGTTGCATGGGTATTTCAAGAATACACAGTGGTACCGTTTAATATTTTAAAATCTTCGGCTCGCACGGCGGGAATTGCTGGTTTGCTGATGACCGTAATCTGTCTGGCTGTCAGTGGGCTTTTGGCCGTAACACTAATAGCCATTCCTCTTGCTGCAGTTGCTGTTGTGTTGTTCGTAATTGCTGGGATTTTGGGGTTATCTGTTGTTGCTCTTTGGATAGGAGATTTATTTTGGCGAGAATCCAATCAGAAACGTCCAGAATGGGTAAGAGCAATGATGGGCTCTAGTCTGATGTTGGCTTTCTGCAATCTTCCTTGGATTGGTCTGCTTTTCTTTTGTATCTTTTGGCTGATTGGAATAGGGACGATAGCGCTATGGTTAGGAGAAGTTTGGAGGAAGCGAGGAAAACGCGGAAAAGCGATGGCATCCTAAAGGGAGTATTTAGGAATCCATTGCTTTTTCACGCATTTTTTAATGGTTATCTCATTTTAAATTATAGAGTAGAAGAATGCTTTTCTTCTTTTGTTACTGCAGTAGTTTTGGGACCAAATCGAAAAATCTTGGCAATGAAAGATGAAAGCGGAAAAATCCATCGCGAAAACTTCCACATCACTTTCCCCGAAAAAATACCGATGATCATACCGCCAATGACATCTGTTGGGTAGTGTACACCAACAAAGACACGGGCAACCATAACAATAATCGCAATAACGGTAAAGGTTCGACTAATCCATCGACTATTATGTCCCCAAGAGCCGGCTGCAAAACCAAAACTCCCAGATGCATGATCGCTCGGAAAAGAAGCGTCATTGCTATGAGGAATAAGCTGGTTAAACGAACCTTTTGGAAAGACAGTAAAAGGTCGTGGCCGAAACCAGATGTGTGAAATTATCAGATTGATGATCAATGCCAATATGCCTGCCAATCCTGCCATAATCAGAGCGTGTCGACGTTGGATATCTGGTTTGGGAAGAGTAAACCAAGCAATAAGAAAGAGCAACGCATAAATCTCTGGAGCATCCTTGGCAAAAAAAATCATGACTTGGTCGAGTAAAAAGCTATGTCCAGCTAGACCGTTGATGAGATGATAGAGAACAGTATCAAATGGATTGAGTAAAGCCGCGTGAAACATGAATTCACTCCTCTTTCTATAAATAGTCACAGTATTACAGACAGTCAGGACTTGCAAGAAGTTCATTTGGCTATAAATTTTTTTCTCAGCATTTATTTGTTTGAGAAACAGGGGGGTATTTTTCATCCAACATCTTCTTCATCAGTACGGTTACGAGGGATTATTTATCATTTTACTTGCGGAAATGATTGGTTTTCCGTTTCCTGCAGAAACGACGCTGACTCTAGCTGGAGTGGAATGGTCGCAGGGTATGTTTTCTTTTCTTCCGCTATTGCTTGTATCTGCCTTTGGTAATATTGCTGGTTCGACCATCGCTTATGGGATAGGTTATTTTTTGGGTCGTCCCGTCATCTTGCGATTTGGACGCTGGGTGGGTGTTACAGAAGCGCGTCTAAAGAAGGCTGAAAACAAGTTTGCACAGTATCAAATCAGTATTCTGCTGTGGGGAAAGTTTGTGAGTGTGATTCGTGTATTGGTGCCTTACATTGCTGGTCTTGAACGTATGCCTATGATAAGATTTTCCCTTTTAAATTCCATTAGTGCTTTTCTCTGGGCTGCTGTTTTTCTTTTGGAAGGCCGCTTTTTAGGGGGTTTGTGGACTGATGAACGTCATAGAGAGTGGTATGTTGTTTTGGGCATAGGCATAGTGATGATGCTCGTTGTATGGTGGAGATGGCAAACGGCAAAACGGCGTCATGGACAGAAAAATGGATAAGGGAGGAGGTTATCTTGCGCGGACGCTTTGCACCAAGTCCAACAGGGTTACTGCATATAGGCAATGCTTTGACCGCGGTACTTGCTTGGATGCATGTTAGGTCACGGGGTGGGGAATTTTTGCTGCGAATTGAAGATATTGACCAGCAACGGTGTAAATCGATATTTGTCGATCAACTTGTAGAAGATTTGCAATGGCTTGGTCTTGATTGGGATGAGGGTCCAGATATCGGAGGTCCCTATATGCCTTATCGGCAACGCGATCGTCAAACGATATACGATGCAGCGTTTACTAAGCTTTTAGAACAAGCTTTGCTCTATCCATGTTATTGCAGTCGTTCTGAACTGGCGGATGTGCTTATTGCGCCCCATGGATGGTTTGCTGATGAGCCGCGATATCCAGGAATTTGCCGTCATTTAAAGCCTCATGAACGAGTGGAAAAAGCCTGCCATAAAGCACCTGCTTATCGTTTTCGCGTGCCTGAGCAGAACATTGGTTTTGCGGACGAAGTGTATGGAGAAGTGAACATTCGTCCATCGGAAGGCGGCGATTTTATTGTCCGTCGTTCAGATGGGTTGATGGCTTACCAACTAGCAGTCGTAGTGGATGATGCAGCTATGGGCATAACCCATGTGTTGCGGGGGTCTGATTTGCTGGCTTCGACATCTCGCCAACTGTTGTTATACCGCGCACTCGGATATGACTCGCCCACATTTGCACATACTCCACTTTTGCTTGATGAATATGGTCGTCGTATAGCCAAACGTAATTCAACAGCCACATTGTTGGGCATGCGACTGGCAGGAGTTCATCCTGAGGAGATTATAGGGGTGATAGGTTGGCTATTAGGGCTAACGGATATGGCCGATCCGCTTTCATTAACTGAACTGTTATCTTGTTTTTCTATATCCCGTATACCGCAGTCTCCACTTCGATTGTCTGTGGAGTGTCAGAAACGGCTGCGTATCAATGTGACCTATTAGGTTTCTTTCTTTTATCTATGAATCGAAAAAAATCTAAAGGAGATAAAGTTTGAAAAATGAATACATTTATAGAAGTATGAATTCTTTTTCTGTTGAGGAGGCTTTTGATGAGCGTTCGACGTCAAGATATACGTGAAGAAGAAGTTTGGAATCTGCAAGATATTTTCAAAAATGAAGATGAGTTTCAACAAGCAGTGGAACTCATCGATCACACTATAGAGCAAATGAGAGAAAATACAGAAAAAATGGAGTGGAATGAGTCCCGGTTGATGCAGTATTTGCATGCTCGCGATGCTTTGCTAGAGCAGTGTAACAGAGTAATGGGTTACGCGATGCTGCGATTTAGTGAAGATGGAACGGATCCTATTCATCAAGCTTTATTTGCCCGAGCTCGAAATGTTCGAATGAAGGTAGAAGAACAATTGACGCGTGAACGGGATGGATTATTAAAGCTTTCTCAAGAAACATTGCATCGATTTGCGGAATCAGAAGAGTGTAAATCGTATCAATTATTTTTAAGAGAATTGGCAGAAAGCAAGGCGCACGTTTTGCATCCGGAAGTTGAACATACATTGGCGGCGCTGGGGGATGTACTGTCTTCACCTTCTACCTTATACAGAACGACGACTGGTGCTGACATGAGATTTGCTCTTGTAGCAGATGAACAAGGACAGGAATTTGCTGTGACACCCTTTAGTGTATTAATCCGTGCCGAATCATCTACAGACAAGGAGTTTCGGCAGCGCGCTTACGAATCTTTGGTAGCGGGTCTAAAACCTTATCACCATACATTGGCTATGTCATTGGTAACGGAAATTCAAAAAAATGTGACTCTAGCAAAATTGAGAGGCTATTCGTCAACGGCTGATATGCTATTACATCAATCTACAGCTTTTGGCGATTGGGCTGATCAAGTACCCGTTTCTTTTTTTGAACGAGTTTTAAACGTGTTTATGAAGGAGCTGGCTCCACAAATGCGCAGATATGCGCGTCTGCGCAGTCGTGTTTGGGGAATGGAGCGATTGCATTTTTGGGATGTTAAGGCTCCTTTGGTTGCGCATTCTGAACATGTTCCGTTTTCAACAGTGACGAAGAGTATACCAGAAGCGGTTTCTCCACTCGGTAAAGATTATCAGAAGTTGATAGAGAGAGCTTTTTATGAACGCTGGATTTATCGCGGCGATAATATAGGCGCATTACAAGGCGCATATTGTTATCCCATTGCCGGTGTGCATCCGTATGTTTTTGCTCCATATCACCATACCTTGTATGACATGTTTATCGTAGCGCATGAACTGGGACATGCTGGACACGCTGTCTTGGCTGCTGAACATCAGGTTCAACAAAATCGTTCCTCAAGCCGTCTGTTTGTTGAAGCTCCTTCCACTTTTCATGAGCATCTTTTGGCGCATTATTTACGAAGTTCTCATGGCGAACAAGCAGTAGCTGAAATTCACAGTATGCAACTACTTACTTTTCACCACAATTTTGTTACTCATTTGATTGAAGCTGAGTTATTGCGCAGGTTATATCGTTTAGCTGATGAGGGGCAACCGTTAACTGCGGGAGTACTGGATACTGTTCAACTGGACATTCTAAAAGATTTTTGGGGTGACAGTGTTCATTTGGATGAGGGCGCGGAGATGACATGGATGAGACAGGCTCATTACTACAGTGGTCTCTACCCCTATACGTATGCGGTTGGCTTGACAGCATCTACGGTACTGGCTGCTCGGTTGGAACGCGGTGAGAATGTGATGACGAATTGGTTGGAAATCTTAAAATTAGGTGGAAGCGTGCACGCCTTAGACGCGTTTCAAAGAATGGATATCGATATGAATACTGAACAGCCGTTTCAAGAGGCTATCTCTTATGTGGGAAAACGAATTGACGATTTAGAAAACCTATATCCATAAGTTACTTATATTCGTTTGCCAAGGTCAATAGATGGTTTTTCAAGAAAAGGATGGTTAGCGATGGAGAAGCAAGACGGGTGTTATTTACCAAAAACACTTCAACAAACTGCTTTTAAACTTGATCAGGCGGATTTGTTGTCGGAGTTTCGTCAACAGTTTTATCTTCCCGAAGAAAGCATTTATTTAGATGGCAATTCTCTTGGATTGTTATCTAAACCAGCAGAACGGGCGGTACTTTCGATGCTGGATAGTTGGAGACAATATGCTATTAACGGTTGGAGCCAGGGGAGGCACCCTTGGTTTCAATTGTCTGAGGAATTGAGCAGAGAATTGGCAAATTGGGTAGGTGCAGACAAGGAGAATGTTATTGCAACCGGATCGACCACGGTCAATTTACATCAGTTGCTCGCCACTTTTTATCAACCCACCAGCCAACGGTATAAAATTGTAGCGACTTCACTAGATTTTCCTTCCGATATCTACGCCATTCAGAGTCATTTGCGGCTTCATGGGCTAGAGGCTAAAGATGCTCTTGTCCTTGTTCAGAGTCACGATGGTCTGACCGTACGGGAAGAAGATATTACGCTAGCCATGACAGATGATGTTTCGCTGGTGCTCCTCCCTTCGGTATTCTATCGGAGCGGTCAATACCTTTCTATGCCACAATTAGCGCAAGCAGCACGACAACGTGGTATTCTGATTGGCTTTGATTTATGTCATTCGATTGGCATTATGCCGCACGAATTACAGTCATGGGACGTTGATTTTGCGTTCTGGTGCCACTATAAATATCTCAATGCTGGTCCAGGTAGTGTGGCAGGTCTATATGTTCATCCTCGACATCATCATAGGTTGCCGGGATTGGCTGGATGGTTTGGATCGGACAAAGAAGTACAGTTTGATATGTTACATGATTTCACGCCAGCTCAAGGAGCAGGAAGATTTCAGATTGGAACGCCGCATGTGCTTAGCTTGGCCCCACTTTTGGGTTCGTTGGAAATCTTTCAGCAAGCTGGAATCCAAGCCATTCGATCTAAGTCACTTCAACTCACGCAATTTCTCATCGATTTGGCAGAAACCTATCTTTCACCTTATGGGTTTCAAATTGGCAATCCTCGCGAACCGGAACGCCGAGGCGGACATGTGTGTTTGATTCATCCTGAGGCCATTCGAATATGTAAAGCAATGAAGCAAGTGGGAGTCATTCCTGATTATCGCGCACCAGACGTTGTTCGGTTAGCACCTGTCCCACTCTATACCTCATTTACTGATGTTCTAGAAGCGGTCGAACGAATCATACAAGTTATGGAAAACAAAAGTTATGAAGCGTTTGAAAAACAACGTGAGGTGATTGCCTAAGTGTGAATGGATTGCATTGTTTGATTTGAAATATTTGGTTCTGGTGCAAAGATTGCGAGCAGCGTAGATTGGCCCGTTTGCGATCCATTGATTAGGCGGATGTTTCAAACAGGTAATCGATGAGCGGGACAATGGAACAAGCAGGCGTGCGCTGCATATCAACCTGCTTCTTTTGTAGCATATGCATAGCCTCTATCCCAGTAAGTGTCTTTTCGGCAGTCACGAATGACTGAAACCGAAGCATGGGTTTCGTCATCCTTATGAATGCGTTCATACATGTCGGCCTCATCTTAACGATTGATACGGCGATCGTAGCACTCAAGTGGTTTTTGCACCAGAACCAGCTTATTTGTGGCTATGCAATTCAATGATTTCAACAATCTGCTCAAACGTGTAGTGATGGTTCACCACATCGACCACGAAGTCCTCAGCTACGTTTTGGTCCATTACGAAGGTGTACCCGTTGTACCCTAGAAACTGAAGCAGAGATAGAAAAGCCGTGCGTTTATTGGCACTATGGAACGCGTGATTTTGCGCTAGCGATTCAAAAAGTGCAGCTCCCTTTGCAAAAATCGTTGGGTAAGCATCCTCACCGAACACCGATTGTTTAGGCCGATTTACCGCCGAATTGAGTAAATCTGGAGACTTCACTCCGGTCTGTTCACCTGACGAAAACTCCTGTATTACCCAAAGATTTATCGCAATCACTTCTTCTTCGGTCAGAAATTGGGTCATCTGTCTTTCAAACCTTCGATGGTCTTACGATATTGATCCACATTAGCTTGCAAGACCTCAAAAAATCTCGGATCAAGTCCTTGTGGAACTTTGGGAGATTTCCGAAGCACGATTTCACCTTCATTCTCGTTTACGATGATTTCAAGATCATCACCAAGGTCTACATTAATTCTCTTCAACAGTTCTTTATTAAAGGTCACACCTAAACTGTTCCCGATTTTCGTGACTTTCCGGTGTACAGGTTCCATCGGTACTGCCCCCATTGGCAAAGGTTTCTCCTCCTATCTTTACGTTACTCAGGAAACGTTATACATGTTATAACGATTATAACGCTCAAACAAAAAAAGTACACAGAACCACTTAAACATCGGGATCATGATGTGTGATTTTGAGGTTGAAAAAAGCTAGCCCATTCCAAGCTTGTCATTCGCACTTTCTTCCTCGTTTATGTATCTATGTGCTTCTTCAAACACCTATCCCAGTAAGTGTCTTTTCGGCAGTCACGAATGGCTGGAACCGAAGCATGGGTTTCGTCATCCTTATGAATGCGTTCATACATGCCGGCCTCATCTTAACAATTGATACGGTGATGATATATTTATAAATCCGGAAATACAGATATAATGTTTGGGAGTGATTCTTTAGCGTATTGGAGTGAAATCTATGGACGCACAGTATAATTCGCTCGGTCTTATGCCGAATTTGCGTCAATTTCTCTGGTTGGTTATGATGACGATTTTGGTTGGTATGACAGTAGGGTTAGAGCGGACCATCATTCCCCTCTTAGGTAAAAATGTTTATCACATTACTTCAATCACCGTTATTTTTGCATTTATCATTGCTTTTGGCGTAACCAAAGCAGCACTCAATCTGGTAGCAGGTCAACTTTCTGACAGATTCGGTCGGAGACCTGTTCTGATAAGTGGATGGGTACTTGCGATTCCAATGATTTTGCTTCTTTTATTTGTTCACACTTGGACGTCTGTCATTATTGCAAATATTTTTCTCGGAGCCAATCAGGCTTTTGCGTGGACCATGACAGTGACGCAGCAGCTCGATCTCGCTGGACCTAAGCAGCGGGGACTGGCCATGGGTATTAATGAAGCGACAGGATATATTGGTGTAGCGATTTCGACAACTTTAACCGGAATGATTGCAGCGCATGATGGACTTGTACAAGCACCTTTTGTATATGGTGCAATAGTTTTGCTGGCGGGTCTTGGTATCAGTATAGGGATTATCCGAGAAAATCGTGGTCACGTCATTCAAGAAGCGAGTATTTCATCATCTCTGAATTTGCAACAACAACAGAAAAGTGTTGAAAAATCTGGCGTTTGGCATATTCTCTGGACAACCACTATCGCCAATCCAACATTATCTGCATGTAGTCAAGCTGGAATGGTGAACAAGCTAGTAGATACACTGGTTTGGGCCATGTTACCGCTATATTTAGCACAATTACATGTATCCATTGTGGATATCGGACTGATTGGAGGAACTTACACGGTTGTGTGGGGATTTGCTCAGTTTGGGACAGGAATTTTATCTGATTATATAGGAAGAAAACCGCCCATTGTGATAGGTATGGCGTTCTTGGGACTTGGTATTTTGATTTTTGGATGGGTGGATGGTCTGATAGAGTGGCTTATAACAGCGGCTAGCATGGGGCTTGGTATGGCGCTACTTTATCCCAATTTAAATTCAGCAGTAGCAGACGTTGCTCCACCTGCAATTCGTGGTGGTGTACTTGGTGTCTATCGCTTGTGGCGTGATGGCGGATATGCGATTGGTGGACTTCTGCTCAGTATGACCATTCATTCCATGGGTATGCAGTCTAGCTTGTTTGTGATTGGGTTGATAGTCTTGGCCTCCATGATGATTGTCCTATTGCGAATGAAGGAGACGCATCCCCATCGTTTTATGAAAAAGAACGGTTTTGAATAAATGTGTATTTCATTGAGGGAAGTGATTTTATAGATGTTCCATGTTAACGAGACCTATGAATGGTTGGACAGTCAAGGGAAGATTGACGTGGTTTGTAAAGCATTGGCAGATCCAATTCGTCGATCTCTTTTGAAAATACTAGGCGAAAAACAATATTTTTGTCACCTGGATGGTGAAACGGTCAATGGTGTTTGTGTACAAGATTTGAGTAAGTTGTTGAAGTTACCCCAATCAACGGTATCGCGGCATTTGTCTATTTTAAGGCAGGCCGGTTTGGTTGGCCATGAACAAAAAGGAACGTGGCACTACTATTATTGTCGAGTGGAAACATTAAAAAAATTAGAACGCTGGATTCAGTCTATGATTCCAAAAGACTTGGACAAAGAGGATGAAAAGGCCAACTTTTGAACGCTAGTTGTTGATGAATTGGTACGATAGAAACATACGTCGGGATTTTTGAAACATTGGCACGATATACGATGTTCTCAACAAGTGAGATTCATTGGAGAGGTGTGTGTCAATGTTAGGCAAGAACTTCATCACTGTAGAAGAGATGAGTCAAGATAAGTTAGAAAGTATGATTTCAGGGGAAGTGCTGTTTCCAGAACATGTTCAGTACAATGAACGTCGTAAAGTATGGAACGGATTATTTGATAAACGGCCTGCGGTTATTGTGAATTGTCAAAATGAAAAAGATGTTATGACAACGGTGCGTTTTGCACGTTCTCAAAAACTTGCTGTGGCTGTGCGTGGGGGAACCCACCATATTGCGGGTTATGGCACTTGTGAAGGTGGTGTGTTGATTGATACGTCAGCAATGCGTGAAGTAAAAGTAGACTTAGCAAGTCAGACCGTTAAGGTTCAGAGTGGCGCGCAGGCTGGCGACGTGATTCGGGAAACACAGAAATACGGTCTTGCTGTTCCAACTGGCGATGTTTCGAAAGTTGGCATTGCAGGTTTGACACTTGGCGGTGGTATGGGTTATCTGCGGCGTAAGTATGGTTTAACCTGTGATCATCTTTTAGAAGCGGAGATAGTGTTAGCGGATGGTCATCTGATTCGTGTCAATGAAGTTGAAAACTCGGATTTGTTTTTTGCCATTCGTGGGGGTGGTGGAAACTTTGGTATAGCGACTTCGTTTACATTTCAAGCACGTCCAATAGGACCTATGGTTTACGGTATTCATCTGATGTATTCCATAGTGGATTTAACAAAAATATTACAAGTCTGTCGCAATTATTTGCGAGAGGGCCATCATGATGTCAGTTTTAATATTGCTATTCACACTATTCCTCCACTTCCCCACGTCCCAGATTTTTTGATAGGAAAGAAAATCGTCAGTTTAAGTGGAATGCATGCAAGTGAGGACATGGAATATGCTGCACGTGAAATTGCTCCGCTGCGTTCAATTGCAGAACCACTGCTCGATTTGTGTGGGCCGATTAATTACACACATCTTCACACCCAATTGGATGAACGCATTCCTGTAGGAATTCCTGCGTATGGTAAATCTATTTATTTGAGATCAATAGACGATATCTCCATTTCAACCATCACAAACGCACTCAATAAAGCAGGACCAACATCCATGGGTATGGTATGGATTCTGGGAGGACGTATGGCAGAAATCCCAGCCCATGAAACTGCCTTTGGCCAACGTGATGCCGAAGCGCTTGTCATAATGGAATCGCTTGCTGTGCCAGGCATAAGCACAATGGAAGAGGGAAAAGGATGGGTGGACGAATTTCATCAAAAATTATCTTGTCAGCAACCGTCTTTAGCAACCTATCTCAATATGGCAGGTCTTGAACATGATCCTCAAAAAGTTGTGCGAGCGTCTTATGGCCATAACTACGAGAGACTTTCTGCTGTAAAACGTCAATATGACCCAGAAAATATCTTTTGTTTCAATCCTAATATTTTGCCAGATTAAGCGGATAACTGTGTCTTGCAAACTAGTTTCTTATCCCTAGTCTGTCTTACAATATGGTTGGCAGGCTATGGATGTGTGCGGGGGTAAAGGTCAATGGGTGAAAAGTTGATAGGACGAGAAGTAGAGAAAGAATGGTTTTTGCATTGGCTTTCTAGTCAGAATCGACGGACGACAGTCCTATTTGTATCCGGAATACCAGGAGTAGGGAAAACATTTTTGATGCGTTATTTTGAAGAAGTATCAAGTGAAAATGCTGCACAAACTGAGTGGATAGATTGTGCTTTGTTAGACAGCGAACGTGTCATGCATTGTCTTCAAGAGATATCTAAGTCCAGAATTGTATCCCAATCTATGGATTCTCCAGCAGATGTCCATTCCAATAGTTTACAAGAACCTTTCATCCTCTTTGTAGATCATTTGGATACCCAATCTGAAACGGAAAATTATATATTGAATCAATGGATTCGCTGTATGCCAAAACACAATCTTCTCCTTGTTTTAATCAAACGATCCAGAAGTTCCATCCATCAATATTGTCATACTTGGTTGTTGACTGCATGGCATGACATGTATCTGGAACCTTTTACTCGTCAAGAGGCTACACAATTTTTACGTTCTTTTTCACCTCATTTAGATTCGCTGGTTATTCATCAGATGATTGGGCTAAGTGCAGGTCATCCCATGATTCTGACAGATTTTGTTTATCAGGATGCGAATCCAACACATAGATTTACTAATGAAGGATTTCCTAATCTTTTCGCAATATTGACAGATTCCATTGACGATACGGATACAATGGATGTTTTGTGTTCTCTCGCGTTTTTGCTGGAAGGGAACCAAGAAGATATGTGTGACTTTCTTAGGAAAGAAGTCAGTTGGTTGACCTACCGTCGTGTCTCCAACCTTTCCTATATTCAGTATCAATTGGGTGATCTCGTTATTCATCCAGTAGTAGCTTATCTATTAAGATTGGATTTTCATCATAGAATGCCGCGACGGGCACAAGAATGGAGTCAAAAAGCAGTTTTACTGTTCTTGGAGAGAATCGAACAGGAATCAACGTCAGAACGAAAAAGATACTGGTTCTCTCAATTGTGTTTATTGCTCAGTGAGGCTCAAACTCATCAACAATTGCTTTTTCCCCAGACCAACTCTTTATTTTATCAAGATGATTTCTATCAAATTATTGTTCCATCAGGTAAAGAGAAAAGGCAGCAGTTAATGGACTGGTTAGAAAAAATACCACATTCTCTGGATGCATCAGGCGGACAGGAAGAGATGGTCGATTGGTTTGAACAAATGGCCGAGCAAAATACTCAAGGTATCCGTGTTCTGGAAGATAGAGAAGGACAAATTGCAGCTATGCAAATGGTTGTGTCTCATTATGAACATCTTCCGAAACGAGTCAGAGCGCAGATGGCTAAACTTTCCCATTTGGAAAAAGAGCTAGGCATGGCACTTGATGCAGCCCCTTTGGTCTTACTGATGGTGCATTCTCCTGACGTTCTGGATAGTACGTTGGATGAGTGGCGAACAAGATTTCTCTGTTACCAGCTTGCTAGTCAAAGTTCCCATGTACAACCGTTAATTTTCTTGGGGCAAGCTTCTATACCTACGTATCTTCGTTTTCATCCATGGTTGAAAAACGTATCCGTTTCTGGCGTTCAAAAAAATTCGGGTATACCACTTTATACTTTGCAACTGAAAAAAGACGAACTTCAACAAGCTCATGCTTTATCTGTTCATTATCCATCTGAGAATGGGGTGGAATTGCGCACAGCCCATGAGCATGAGCTTATTTTGAGTGAGGATGATGTGCGGGAAATTTTACAGCATCTTCATCATTTGGAATATTTAGATACGTTTGTTCGCGAAAGAAAGATGAATCTCACTGTTAGTGAACTGCGGGATAAATTGGTTGGTATTCTTGTTGCCGACCAAATTCCACCTCCGCTCACTCGTGAGCAGCAACGACTTTTGCGCATCACTTATATGGATCGGCCAGGTACGGTGATTGCGATTGCTCACCGCTTGGCTATGAGCCGCACGACGTACTATAGAGTACTGGCACAAGCTCATCATCATTTTACGCTCGCGCTTCGTTCTTAAAATTTGTCGGAGGGAGATAATTGTGTTTGTTTGAGACAATGTTGGAATGTATGAAACAGTTAATTCAGGTACATTCGATATCAGAAGTAGTCTGTAATCGATAGAGAGAAACAGGAGGTGAAGATGATGTTAAATTTATCTGCTTTTGACAATGAAGAAAACTTCGGTGAAGAAGATGTTGTACGTTTTATGCGCAATCGTAGCGCTGAAGACTGGTCTGCTTTACTTGCTCAGACAGAGATAGTGCAATTCAAACAAGGTGATTTGGTATTGCAACAGGGAGAAATTGATCGCGCTTTGTACATTGTATTGACAGGTGAACTGGAAGTTGTGCTCTTCTCAACAGAAGGCGAAGATAGACGTTTAAGCAGATTAGCTGCTGGGTGCATTTTTGGTGAACAATCTTTTCTCGATGGAAAACCGAGATCGGCAACTGTGCGAGCTGTTACCAATGGAGAAATGCGTATGCTTCCTTGGTCGGCATTTGAACGTTTAAGTGATTCAAATCCACATCTCGCTTTGGGGATTTTGTTTGATATCGGTTGCGTGCTTTCAGAGCGTTTGCGTCGTATGAATCAATTCATAGTGTAGAAAAATTCTGAAATAAGGATAGGAGATAAAATCAAATGGCCCAATTAGAAGGTCACGTAATCCGAAAAACCCCTAGTGTTTTAAAGCCTTCCGTATTGCTCATACTGACGGCTGCTTTTGTGACATCACTATCCACTTACATGGCACAGCCGTTTTTCATTCTTTACTATCATCAGGCTCTGCATTTTTCTTCTTTGGAAGCTGGTGTCCTGATTGCCATCATGCCGCTATGCGGTGCTTTGTTTGGAGTTGTTGGAGGCTATGTTTCGGATTTCATAGGTATTCGCAAGGCATATGCTTCTGCGCTTTTGCTTTCCGGATTTTGTATGGCAGGTTTCGCCTTCTTTCGTTCATTTTTTGAACTTTTTATACTTTCAGCTGTACTGGGACTGTGTATGGCTACTACTCGCAGTGGCGCGCAAGCACTCTTGAAAGGGCGTGTCGCCGAGGAACAGGCGGGTACAGCGCAGACTTATCTATACTGGCTAAATAATTTATCCATCATCGTTGGCCCGCCTGTTGCTGCTTTACTGCTTGGAGCAGGCGCGAAAGCCAACGTGTTTGTGGTGTCATCTATTTTGATGGTCGTCATGTCGCTCTGTGTCTTACTCTTACTGGATTCTCCCTTAAAAACACAAAAACCAAGCGGAAGTGAGGCTTCTGCTACAAAAAACGTCAGACCACCTTCTTTTCTTCAATCCATGAGCATGTTGCAGGCCAATCGTAGACTGCGGTGGACTTTTTTTGCCCTTTTTTTCTACATCATGCTAGAAGCACAGCTGACGTCCACCGTACCGCTTTATATGTCGGAGAAATTTACAGAAGGATCTAAATTTTATGGATTTATTAATACAGAAGTTGCAGCCATAGCACTTTTTCTCACGCCTATTCTTGCTCGTATCACAAAGAAAAAGAGTGTTTTAGGAGTCTTATCCACAGGTATTCTTGTTCTAGGTATTGGACTGGTGGTCGCCGGATTTTCCGGATCAGTCATTGGTTGGTATATAGGCATTTGTTTCTACGGACTTGGTGAGGTTACAGCGATGCCCAAAATCAATGAGGTCATGGTTGACGCAGTGGATAAAGAACAACCGGCTACATCTTTTGCTGCTTTAAATACTTCTCTGTTCTTGGGAATGTTTGCGGGATATGCAATTGGTCCATCGTTGATTGCTCAGATGAGTTCAGGTTGGCTATACACAGGAGCGTTAGCATTGGCTGTACTTTCCGTGATCTGTTTTATCAATGCTCGGCGAGCTATTGTGGTGTCGCAAAGTGTGTCGTTAGAGGTGGAGGGTCATTCAAACGTATAATTGATAGTGGATTATTTGTAAAAAAATTGATATTTGCATTGTGTTTTGCGCAGAGAAAAACGATAATGAAGGGGTATAGGAAGCCTTGTAAAAAACGCTATAGGGGAGCGTTTCCATTGCCTTTCGTTTTTCATATTCCGGGGTGCGATGTGACTGAGACACTAAACGAGTCTTCGCATACTCTTGTCCTACGAGCTATAGAGTCGAGTACTTCGCGCCCAGTCATTCTAAAAATGCCAGCTACTCGTTATCCTCAACCTTCAGAAATTGCTAAGTATTCTCATGAATACGAAATACTTCAAGAATTGAATGGCGAAGGTGCCATTCGGGTATATCGTCTATTGCAAGTGGAACATGTGCCTGTTTTGATTCTCGAAGATAGCGGAACAGAATCGTTGTCTGGCTATTTGCGCAAGCATAAGCTCAGTATTGCTGAGAAACTAGAACTTGCTATTTCTCTTTGCGAATGTTTGGAGCGTATCCATACCAAACGAATTACCCACCGTGATTTAAATCCTGCGAATATATTGGTGCAATCCGATCACAAATCTGTCAAAATCATCGATTTTGGTGAGTCCACAAGATTTTTGCGAGAACAAGTGGAGGCAGTACGCAGCGATGCCTTGACGGGTACACTACCCTATATGTCACCTGAGCAAACAGGACGAATGAACCGAAGTGTTGATTATCGGACAGATATTTATTCTCTTGGGGTCACTCTGTACGAAATGTTTACAGAACATCCTCCATTTGATTTTTCTGACGCGCTTGAGATGATTCACGCGCATCTAGCACGTGAACCAAAGTCACCCGATATAGTGGATAAAACCATACCCCGTGTGCTTTCGAGCATTATTCTCAAATGTCTCTCTAAAAATCCGGAAGATCGTTATCAAAGTGCCTACGGTGTTCGGGCGGATTTGCAAATCTGCTTAGAGCACTGGAAGGATAAAGGTAATATTCCTCACTTTCCTATAGGTCTTCAAGATGCCGTCATGGGTTTTCATCCATCCAGAAAATTATATGAGCGTGACGATGTCTGGCAACAGGTTGTTCAAGCGCACGAACGGGCAGCCGCAGGAGGAGTGGAATTTTTTATCATTCGCGGTGAAGAAGGCATGGGCAAATCTATGCTTTTATCTGAGTTTTCAAATCAGTTGCGTGAAATGTCTTCTTATGTGGTTGGAGGAACCTTTCACAAGGATGATCAAAATATTCCTTATTCTGCTATTTTACAAAGCTGTGGACAATTGTTTGAGGGGCTTCTCGAATTGCCTGACGATGTTGTAAATGTATGGAAAGATCGTTTGGTTTCCATACTGAAGGACGATGTCCCTTATGTTCAGGGCTTGATTCCTTTCGCCAAACAGGTGTTTGGGGGGCAAGGAGTAATCCCATCTTTGAATGAAGCTGCTTATGCGGTTCTAATGGAGCGCATCCTAAAAAATTTATTTCGTGCTTTTGCCAATAGTCAAGAGGCGATTGTGGTTTATCTGGACGATTGTCAATGGGCGGATTCCTACACGCGCAAGTTTTTGAGTTCCATGGCAAGCGACGTGGAGTTTCACCATATGTTGTTTCTGATGACATATCGAACAGAGGACGTAATAGAGGAGTCGCTTTTCGCACGTGGCAGAGGTTCTTTTTTCGTGTCTTACTGCAAACTTCGTCCACTCAGCGTGAAGGCGGTAGCTGAACTTTTGGCGGATACTTTGTTGACGAATGAAGAACGCGTTCTTCCCCTAGCCAAGATTATGGTAGAAAAGACATCGGGAAATGCGTTCTTTGTGCATCAATTGTTAGATTCTATTTACCGTTCTTCTTTTTTATGGTATGACAACCATGAAAAAGTATGGAGATGGGATATAGAAGGCGTAAGACGTATTCATTGTACCGACAATGTCGTTGATTTTCTGTCGCAAAGTTTGTCGGAGTTGCCTGAAGAAGAACGAGTATGGCTAGGTCAAACCGCCTGTTTTGGAGCAAAATTTGAAATACACGACTGCGCATTCATCGCTGGAGTTCCTTTAGAAAAGGCGTATGAACGTATGCTGGAGTGTTTGGAGTACGGGTTTATTGAACCCGTTCGCACAGCAAATTCCTCAGAACAAATTTTCCTGACGAAACTGGAAGATACCACCTGGGATAAAACTCTAATCCTGCAATTTGCCCATGCGCGTATTCAAGAAGCTGTCTATTCCTTGCTCGATCCCGTTGTTAAGGCACATACGCATTTTAAGATTGCTCAATATTATTTGCGAAAGTTGTCATCTGAAGAGCTGGTGCAGCGAGTATTTGAATTGGCCGCTCATTTTAATGCTGCGATAGACGTTATTCAGGCACGTGAAATACGCCAACAAGCTGCAGAAATCAATTTGCTGGCCGGAAGGGAAGCCAATCGGTTGGCATTGTTTGACGAGGCTAATCGCTTCTTTACTGCAGGAGCAGCATTTCTTGATGAACTCGATTGGAAAGAACGATATGGTCTCACGAGTCAATTGTATATTGAGCGAATGAAACACGAATTTCTCTGTAATCATTACGACCATACGCTTACGATGGCCGAAGAGGTGTTAGCTCACGCACAGACGCCACTCGATAAGCTGGAAGCTCATATGTGTAAGTTGAATGTGTTTACCATGCGTTATGAGTATGCTTCCATGATGGACACAGCGAGATCGGCCGTACAATTATATGGTATCAAACTGCCAAAGCGTATGAGTCGCAGAGTAGCGCTCGAACAATATCGCACATTTAAGCAATTGGTGGCTGTTGGTGAAGAACGAATGCTGACTTCATCACCTAAAGCCGATAAAGCCTTGCAAATCGTTCTCCGTATTGTACAGGTGACTTCCAATTCTGTGACAAGCCAACCAGAGTGGATATCCTATCTTTGGTTGAAAGTGGCTGAACTTTCCATTAAATATGGTTTTTGCCCGGATTCGGCCATAGGTTTTCTAGCTCCAGTTCATCTCAGACAATTTTGGCGAAAAGAAGATATTGAAGACGCTTATCGCTGGGGGAATTTTGCCAGAGAAGTGGTGGAACGTTTTCGAGATGGTGCTGAGGGCCAATATATGCGCGCCAAAATGAATGTTTCCGTGACGTTTGCCACGACGCTTAATCACTGGCGCAACCATTTAATGTCCACGGTAGACGCTTTAGATGAATACTTTGAAGGCATTAAATCGATTGGGGCAGAAAGTTTTGCGGTTTTGCATAGTGGATGTAAGATGCTCGTGCTTTTCTCCTGTGCGGAAACACTCGATACTTTGACTCGTGAACTTCAGAAGCAGCGAACGGTTGCTGAATCTTTTTCGTTACCGTTTCCTATCCAAGTCTGTCGCATGTTAGAAATCGTTGCTGAAGAACTTCAAAATCCAGATTGGACAAAGAATCGGCAATGGATAGAGGTAGAACAATTTGCAGGTTTTGCATCTGATGTGAAATTGACTGAAAGTTTTTTGCAATGCGTTCGTGCCTATCTTTTTAATCGTTCACATGAAGCCGTTGCAGCTGGGGAAGAAGGGTATCAATTATTCAAGTCCAGTCTTGACTGTTCTACTTTTCTGGTACCAGAGCACGCGTTTTATTATGGGCTGATTTTAGCGGCTGCACCGGATACTCAGGTAGTTCCTGCAATGAATAGATTGCGGAGAATTGTAAAATTGTTTCAAATATGGTCTGAGCTTTGTCCCCAGAACTATGAACACAAATATTTATTGCTTAAAGCTGAATCAGCCCGATTATCTGGGTTATGGCATCGTGCAGTTGACCTTTACGAGGCTGCCATTCAAACCGCTAAACGAGATGGCTATTTGCAAAATGAGGCAATTGCCAATGAATGTGCAGCCAAACTATTTCTTGCCCGGAAACAGCCTAAAATTGCTCAAGTCTATCTGGCAGAGGCTCGCTACCTTTACAGCCGATGGGGAGCACACGGAAAAGTTCAACAATTGGAAGATACTTATGGGTATCTGTTGAACCTTGGCGAGAGTGGTGACAAATTCCCTGGACTCATTTCCAGTGCGATTTCATCTAGTACCAAAGAACCGAAACGCAGGCAACTTGATATAGCAACGATTCTCAAAGTGTCGCAAGCAATTTCAAGTGAAATTCGCCTCGATCAATTGTTGTCTACCTTGCTGTTGTTTGCCATCGAGAGCGCAGGTGCGGAGAGCGGGTATTGGATTCTCAAACAGGATGAAGAGTGGGTCATAGCCGCTTCAGCGACCGCAGATGGAACAGCGGATATACAGAAGACAGTTCTGGTCCACATGTCTGATGATGTGTCATTCGGAGTGGTTCAGTATGCCTTGCGCACTCAGGAATTAGTTATTCTCCATCATGCCAGCAGGGAAGGTCGGTTTGTGCGCGATCCACATATACGTAAGAAACGTGCCAAATCGATTCTTTGTTTGCCCGTTCTGAAGCAAGGGAAGATTGTTGCTATTCTATATTTGGAAAATAGTTTGGCCACACATGTATTTACATCAGATCGTATTGAACTGTTGATATTGCTTTCTGGACAGATGGCAATCTCTATGGAAAATGCCATGATGTATGAAAGCTTGGATCGTTTGGTGATTGAGCGGACCAACGAACTGAAACGAACCCAACAACAGATGATTGAGTCGGAAAAAATGGCCTCACTGGGTCAACTTACGGCAGGTGTGGCCCATGAAATTAATAATCCTATCAATTTTGTTGTGTCCAGCACGGCTCCGCTTCGCCGCGATATCGAAGATCTCATTGAACTCTTAAAATCGTACAGAGAAGCCATTAGAGAGCAAGGTCTTGTAGATAAATTCCAAGCTATCATGAACAAGGAAGAACAGATCGATCTCGATTACACGGTAGAGGAAGTCTTGCAGCTTGTTTCTGGTATTGAAGAGGGTGGTAGTCGGACAGCGGAAATTGTGAAAGGCTTGCGAGCCTTCTCTCGTCTGGATGAGGATGATGTAAAACTGGCCAGCGTCACTGAAGGTATTGATTCGACACTTACATTGCTTCATCGTAGCTATGAACGTCGAATTCGGATTGTTCGAGACTATGAAGAGGTTCCAGAGATTGAATGTTATCCGGGTAAGTTGAATCAGGTCTATATGAATCTCTTGTCGAATGCCATTCAGGCTATTCCCGATCAAGGTGAAATACGTATTTCTGTTCGTCACATCGAAGAATTTGTACAGATTCGCATTTCCGATACGGGAGTCGGCATATCTAAAGAAGTGATGCGACGTATTTTCGAACCGTTTTTTACTACAAAGGAAGTTGGTCTCGGAACAGGGCTTGGATTGTCTATTAGCTACGGCATCATAGAACTTCATCACGGTCGGATTGAAGTCGATAGTCGTTTAGGGCAAGGTACAACCTTTACGATCACGCTTCCTATACGCCAAACAGGAAACGTTTTGCAATAAGAACATGTGTCAATATAGATACAACGGAATGGTAAGTGGGGTAGAAAAATGATGAAGAAAAGCGATTTACCGATTTCCATATTGTATTTAGATGATGAAGAGCATAATTTAATATCCTTCCGAGCTGCGTTTCGTAAACATTTTGAAATTTATACAACGACTTCTGCTCGAGAAGCAGTGGATTTACTTCGCACCCATCAGATTCCCATTGTGATTACGGATCAGCGAATGCCGGAAATGATGGGTGTGCAATTTTTAGAGGCTATTATACCGGAGTTTCCTGATACCATACGCATGATTCTTACAGGTTTTAGTGATGTCGAGGCGATTATAAAAGCCATTAATACGGGACGAGTCTATCGATATATTACGAAACCATGGGTGGAAAGCGAACTTTTAATGACATTGCAAGGGGCAGCAGAGATGGTTCGCCTCCAACATCAAAACAAGCGGTTAATCGAAGAATTGCAGCAGCGTGTTCAAGATCAGGAAAGAGTGATGAAACTCTTTCAAAAATATGTACCTGAGCATGTGGTGACTGAGGTTCTGGGTCAAGACGAGGACAGTTCCATACTTAAAGGTGAACTGCGCATTGTTTCTGTTCTCCTCTGTGACATCCGTGACTTTACAGCCCGTGCTGCAGAGCTTGAGCCACGTAAAGTAGTGGCGTTTTTAAACGACTATTTCTCGCTGATGACGGATTGTGTAAAAGCTCACAACGGAACAGTCAATAAGTTTATTGGTGATGGCATATTAGCTATTTTTGGTGCCCCTGTATCTTATTTGCATAATCAAGAGAATGCAGTACTTTGTGCACTCGATATGGTAGAGAAGATTCATCAGTTCAATGAACGCCACCGTATGGAATTAGGCGGCAATTTAAAAATAGGAATAGGTATCAATACAGGAGAAGTTGTCGTTGGCAATATTGGCACGGAAGAACGTGTCGAATACACAGTTATTGGTGATACAGTCAATATGGCTTCTCGGATTGAACGTTTGACCAAAGGTCATGACAACGCGGTGTTTATCAGTTCAAGCACTTATCAGAGAGTAAGTGATATCGTGCAGGCGCGTGTCTGTGGTCCGTTTTCTGTTCCGGGTAAAGAAGAAGCCATAGAACTTTACGAGGTAATGGGACGCAAGCAAACATAAGTCCTTCATAGATATTTTGGCGCCTACCTTATTCGACCCAACGAACAGTCGCATTCATGATAGCCCCTCCGTGATTAGGGAGGGGCCATTGTTTATTTCTTAGTTCATTGAACCCATATGGCTCATTGGGTTTGAAGAACTGGAACTTGTTCCTGTACTGGATGTTGAGCTTGTAGAAGCTGCGCTCGATCCGTTGGATGATTGTCCGCTCGGCACAGATGGTATAGAACCAGCATGGGCGCTCGGTGTGAAATCCAGTGTTCCTCCAATGAACGTTGGATTCATTCCCATGGCCTTCATGACATTCAAGAGGTCATCTACTTGGATATACATTGTTCCTTGTCCGTAATTTTTCCATACTTTCCCTTCCATACTAGACATCATATGGTTGTTCACATAGAGGTGAACATTACCATTGCCGCTTGCTTGGCTGACAGAATTTGAACCGAATGCAGTATCAGAAGTAATGTTCCAGTTGGAACCGTTCCAAGAAGTTTGAATTCCTGCTGATTTTAGTAACTGCATTAAGTACCAGATGGGAACATAAGTGCTGCCATCAATGGTTTTTGAAGGCATGTTTTCCACACTGTTGTTCCAAGCGGCCGTGACCACATTCGGCTGAGAAGTCACGTTTACAGTTCCCAACATGCCCATGACGTCATGCAAAAGGCATCGGTAAGCAAAACTTCCAGACTTAATAAATGTTAATTCATAGGTAGCGCCTGGTACCAGAAAGCCGGAGTTAAAATATCCAGTACCCGCATAAATATGTCCGCCATACGGAGGTGGCATGAGACTTTCATTAGGAATGTCAGACCAGCCTTTAGGCAAAAAAGTTACCGTGTGTACTTCATTGACGCCTGTTTGTGTCCAGATGACCGTATCCCCAGTATGGATGTTCAAAGTATCTGGCAGGAAACGTTCATATGCCCAAGACGGATGATTGATTAGTCCTGTGGCCACCACTTGTTTGCTGGAGTTATATATATCAAGATTCCAAACGCCTTGAGGAAGCCCAGATGCTTCTACCGATCCCGTTACAGTTCCTGTACCGTCACTGTTCACAATCACAGTGGCAAATTTTGAATGAGGCACCATCACGCCACTACCGCTTTTTCCTTCACAAAGCATGGCGGTATACGTATGGCCAGGTTTCAATCCTGCCAACTTCACGGAAATCCCATACGTAATATACGAATTGGATTGAGAAGGTGGCTGTGCAAAAGCAATCAATGCTGAACCTTTGACACCACTGTTGTTTACAGTAGAGAGATTCATAGCATAGGATTGAGATTCTTTAGCGTCGGTCTGCGCAAAATAGGTGGTCGTGCCATTGGCATTCTTTTGAGTCTTCAACTTGAAGTCAGCAATGGATTGATTGGCCGAATTAAAATCAGCTTGCTCCTCTGCTTGTGCTTGCGCATTGTATTGCGCTTGTGTCAATGGATACGGTGTTCCTGCTGGATTGACAATGACGACGCCCATCATGCCAGGATGGAGTAAGCAGTAATACGGATAAACACCTGGTTTGGTAAAGGTCAGAGTATAGGGTTTTCCCATTAGCAATCCAGATGATGTGAAAGTAGAGCCGTTATACGTACTGCCTCCAGCAGGAAGTTGAGCCTGAGGCGATAACGCTGAAGGAAGTGTTCCATTTATTCCAGGGAAAGAAACCGTATGTCCAACACCCTCAAAAGTAATGCTGTCACCAGCATCAATGGTAATGACGTTAGGGAAGAATGACATGGCCATAACACCGCTTTTGGTCATGGGTCCCGCATTGACTGTCCAATGTGTTGCCGTGGATGCAGTGGATGAAGTAGAACTGCTTACCGTACTACCGGTATCAGCAAATACTGGCGATGAGACAGTCGCCAGCAAAGCAAGTGTTGCAACTCCGGCAGCCCCAGCCTGAAGCCATTTGATGTTCCTCATGTTTCTATATACCTCCTCAGTAAAGTAACTAGAGAGTTCAAATTTCTCGGCAATCCTGCCAGTGAAATCTAACCACTGCTCACTATACCGAGGAGTCGTGTTCCATGCGTTCCATATTATGTACCGATTGTGTCATCCTTGAACGCTGAGTTGATGTAACAGGGATACTCTAAAATATAGAGTATCCAAACTTGACGAATATACCCTACAGGGGTAATGTAAAAGAGAGGTGAGGAGTAATGAGTCATTCTTATGAAAAAGATAAAGATAATCTGTTAGCACGATTGAGACGTATTGAAGGACAAGTGCGCGGTGTTCAAAAAATGATTGAAGATAATCGATATTGTATAGATTTGCTCAATCAGTTAGCTGCCATTAAGAGTGCAACCCATCAAGTGGCGCTTGCCATATTGGAAGCACACACGCGAGGATGTGTTGCAGACGCTCTGCATGAGCGCACATCAGAAAAAGAAAAGATTGATGAATTAATGCAAGTGATCCGGCAGTTTTCCAAGTAACAGGAGGGAGTCTGTTTGAACTATGCAACAACAAATCCGCAAAGAGAAAGTTTTAACCAGAAAATCAGAGTTTAAAATTGAAGGTATGACCTGCGCTGCTTGTGCAGCCAGAATTGAAAAAGTCTTAGGTCGGGCCAATGGCGTTACCCAGGTCAGTGTCAATTTGGCTTCAGAAAAAGGAAAGGTAGAATATCTTTCTCACCTGATAGATGAAAAGGAAATTTTGTCCAAGATTGAGAAAGCAGGTTACACAGCGATTCCCATTCAAGAACTCAATGATGCAGAAGAACGAAAACAGAAAAGTTTAGCCTATCGTCGAGACCAGAGAATACTTGGGTTATCTGTTATTTTGACATTGCCGCTGGTTGTGCAGATGTTTGTCATGTTGTTGGGCAAATCGCCATTTATGTCGAATTGGGTGAGTTTTGCGCTGGCAACTCCAGTTCAGTTTTATGTAGGTTGGAGATTTTACAAAGGAGCTTACCATGCTCTTCGCGGCGGAGCCGCCAACATGGATGTGCTGGTTGCTCTGGGAACGACAACAGCATACGTATACAGCGCAATCAGAACCATTTTAGGATATCCAGTGACCTATTTTGATAGTTCTGCCACGGTCATTACGCTGATTTTTATGGGCAAATGGCTGGAAACCAGAGCGAAACAGGAATCTAGTTCTGCCATTGAACAATTGGCCGATTTGGCTGCTAAACATGCACATGTAGTGAAGGATGGCAATGTGAGAGATGTTGCCGTCGAAGAGTTACAGTTGGGCGATCTCGTTCGTGTCTATCCTGGAGAAAAAGTTCCAGCTGATGGGATACTTGTAGAAGGAACTGCTCATATTGACGAATCCTTTCTTACAGGTGAGTCAGTTCCAGTTGCGAAGCAGGCTGGCGATGAGGTGTTGGCTGCAACAATGAATCAAATGGACTCCTTTGTAATGAAAGTAACCAGAATCGGTGAGCATACAGTTTTTTCTCAAGTCATTCGTCTAGTTGAAGAGGCTCAAGGTTCGAAAGCCCCTGTGCAACGTCTGGCTGATAAGATATCAGGAGTTTTTGTTCCCACTGTACTAGGTATCGCTATTTTGACTTTTTTTCTTTGGGGTATTTTTGGTACCTGGAGTCACGCGTTGATTGCAGCTGTGGCAGTATTGGTCATTGCCTGCCCATGTTCTCTAGGCTTGGCAACACCAACTGCCATCATGGTTGGTACGGGATTGGGGGCAGCGCATGGTGTTCTCATTAAAGGTGGTGAGCATTTGGAAAAGGCTCATCAAGTCAACACCGTAGTCTTCGACAAAACAGGGACCTTAACTTTAGGTAAACCAACCCTTACAGACATCATGACCCTGTCTCAATCGGATACATCTCACCTGTTGAGTATTGTAGCTGCAGTTGAGTCGCAAAGTGATCATCCACTAGCCCAGGCTGTAGTTCAATATGCAAAGGATCAAGGAATAGATTTTGGCCATGCAGAGAAAGCAAAAATCATTCCTGGAAGAGGAATCGCTGGCGAATGGAATGGAGTTTCCATTCTGATTGGCAATGCTCAATTAATGGAAGACGAACAGGTTCAAGGGTTTCAGATCCATCCAATTTTACAGCTTGAAAAAGAAGCAAAAACTGTTATTTGTGTGTCAGTCAATGGACATTTTCAGGGATTCATTGGAATTGCAGATACGCTGAAACCAGAAGCGAAATCTACTATTGAAGCACTTCAAAAATTGGGCATTGATGTCTGGATGTTAACGGGAGACAATGAGCAAACAGCCAACGCTGTAGCACGGCAATTAGGTATTCAGCAGGTTATGGCTGGAATACTGCCGGGAGAAAAAGCACAAAAAGTGTTGGAATTAAAAGAGCAGGGACGAGTTGTGGCTATGGTTGGTGATGGCATCAATGATTCTCCCGCACTAGCGGCGGCGGATATTGGTATGGCTATGGGTAACGGAGCAGACGTGGCGCTTGAAACTGCAGATATTGCCTTGATGACCTCCAATTTGGAAGCTGTTGTATTAGCAATACAATTATCACGTCTGACCATGCGTAAAATTCGGCAGAACTTGTTCTGGGCTTTCTTCTATAACATGTTGGGGGTTCCCCTTGCTGCATTAGGAATTCTTAGTCCAATCATTGCTGGTGCGGCAATGGCGCTCAGTTCTGTCAGTGTTGTGACCAACAGTTTGCTGCTGCGTCGTGCTAAACTATAAAAAACGAAATTTAATGCAAATCATCATGAGGAGTTGATATCATATGGCGACAGCTATGATTTCGGTGATAGGTATGACTTGCGGAGGATGCGTGAATGCCGTTACAAAAGCGCTGAAAAGTGTTGACGGCGTACTGGATGTACAAGTTGAATTGGAAGCCGGTCAAGCGACTGTACAATTTGATGAAAGTAAAACGGATATATCCATGTTGAAAGAAGTCATTGAAGAAGCTGGCTACGATACTAACTGATGGTTGATAGGAAGGGATACACCTATGTATCTAAACAACGGCAGTGTTGTGCGAGCCATGACGATTGCAGGTTCAGACAGTGGCGGCGGAGCGGGAATTCAAGCTGATTTAAAGACGTTTGCTGCATTTGATGTCTATGGTTCCTCTTGCATTACGGCTTTGACGGCTCAAAATACATTAGACGTCCTGGGCATCATGGAAATGACACCGGAATTTGTTCAACTACAGTTGCAATCTATACTGGACGATATTGGAACACATGCGTTAAAAACAGGAATGCTGAGCAATGAGAACATCATTCATGTTGTTGCGCAAACTTTGCAACAGTACAAAATAACCAATATTGTTGTTGATCCAGTGATGATTTCTAAAAGTGGAAAGTCTTTGTTATCCTATTCTGCCATCCAAGCCATGAAAGAGCAATTGCTGCCTTTGGCTGATATTTTGACGCCAAACTTGCCTGAAGCTGAGACGTTATGTGGTTATCCCATTACAACGTTCGAACAATGCCTCCAAGCTGCTCAAGATTTGGCTAGCCTGGGTCCTCGAATCGTGATCATCAAAGGCGGCCATGCAAATGAAGGGGACGGGCCATCTTCGCATGTGGTTGATCTCGTTTTTGATGGTGAAAATTTTACAAGTTTTCATTCTCCTCGTATTCCTAGTCACAAAACCCACGGAACGGGCTGCACGTTTTCTGCTGCAATAACTGCAGGCTTGGCGAGAGGAATGAATTTCCTGAATGCTATCGCATCTGCCAAGTCGTTTGTCCAAGATGCTATCGAAGCTGCGACGGATTGGGATGTGGGGAATGGCTACGGTCCGACCAATCATTCTGTAGCGATTCGTATAGCGGAAGGCGTAGTGGCAGGTTACTCGTATATCAGAAAAGATGGCGGATGGATGCGCTGTGAGGAGATTTCAGTATGAAGCTAGCTCAGATGACGAAAGAAGAGTTGCGCCGTCGTTTGCGACTCTATGTGGTCACCGATGAAAGAAAAGATACGCAGAGCTTGCTCGATACGACTGCAGCTGCGATACAAGGTGGTGCTACCGCCATCCAACTACGCCGCAAGGCAGATTTAGGACGTCATTTTGTCGATCTCGCCTATGCTATAAGGCGAATGACCAGAGAGGCGGATGTGCTTTTTTTTGTCAATGATCGTGTAGATATTGCGCTTCTGTGCGACGCTGATGGGATTCACGTGGGACAGGATGATTTATCGTGTATGGAAGTAAAAAAATTATTTCCAGATGCATTGGTTGGGGTTTCAGCAGCTGGAGTAGAAGAAGCCTTAGCAGCTGAACAGCAAGGGGCGGATTACTTGGGAGTGGGGGCGGTCTATCCTACGAATTCTAAACCAGATGCGGATTTTACGGGACTTGAGGGACTTTCCCTCGTTACACAGTCTGTGTCGCTTCCAGTTGTAGCCATAGGCGGTATCAACGTTGAAAGAGCGAGTTCTGTATTAAAGGCGGGAGCCGATGGTATAGCCGTTGTTTCGGCAGTGATGTCTGCAGATGATCCCAGAATGGCGTCTATGGAACTTATTCATCGAATGGAAATAAGTGGAGGTTAAAAGAGGGCAATGAATCTTTTGGACGGTCGTCGTATAGTCGTTACAGGTGCTTCCAGTGGACTTGGGCTGGCCATGGCAGAGGCGTTGTTGAAAGCTGGGGCATCGGTTGCAATGACAGCTCGTGCAACAGATCGGTTGGACAGTGAAGTAAAACGTTTGACACATGCTGGTTATGATGCATATTCTTTGCCCATGGATGTTCGCTCTGAACAATCTATCAGCGATGCCGTAAGCTGGGTAGTTCAAACATGGGGAAAAATCGATGTTCTTGTGAACAATGCAGGAATTGGCATGCGAACAGTCAATTCTCGATTCATGTTGGAACCACAGCCTTTTTTTGAAGTGACTCCGCAAGGATTTCGAGATGTCATTGATACGAATCTTACAGGATATTTTCTTGTTTCTCGTGGATTCGCTCCTTTGTTGGTTAGACAGGGGTACGGAAAAGTCATTAACATTTCCATGAATCATTCAACAATGCGCCGACGTGGTTTTATTCCCTATGGACCTTCAAGAGCTGGTGCAGAATCACTCAGCTATATCATGGCAGAAGATCTGCTGCCCTACGGTATCACCGTCAATATGTTATTGCCGGGCGGTGCAACGGAAACAGGCATGATCCCAGATGAGATGAAAAAACAATTGAAAGTACCGCTGTTACATCCGAATATTATGGCTGATCCGATTGTTTTTCTTGCCTCAGATCAATCGGACGGAATCACTGGTGAACGCATGATAGCCACAGAATTTGCAAACTGGTACAAAGAACGTTTCGGTAATTCATAAGATTTTAGAAGATAGGTTTATTTTGTATGAACGACGATATTCAAAGCATAAACGGGATTGCCAACATACTTTCATGAATACATTTTGTTTCCTTTTTGCCAAACTATAGTCGTTTTGAGCGTACTATCAGATAGTATCAGTTGCTTGAATCATATGATTGAAAGTCCGTGTTTGGATAATAACATTATCGCTCCTTTCGACTTTACGCCTGTTTAGACGATCCTGAACACAACTTTGTGTCAAATACCTTCTTCTTATCCATTGTTAAGTTCGCGAAGAAAACCTGTGAAGAGTTCCAGTAGTGTCCGTCCAATCTTTGGGGGAATTGGGGATGCCGATTGACAGGACAACTAATGAACTCCTATTCTTTGTACTAAGACCATAAGGATAACGGGGCGGTCATCTGTGGTGAGTAAAGAATTGAAATTGTTTATTAAGTTTCCTGATATTTTTGTCATGTTATGTCTTACAATCACAGGCTGCATAGTCTCTATTTTACATTGGCAAGGTTGGCTGACCCTCATTTTTATTGTGGCTGGTATGGTGGCATACGCATTAGCGGAGTACACGACACATCGTTTCTTGTTTCATATGAAACCTCCGAAAAATCGAATATTGCTCAAATTTTTAAAGCGAATCCATTATGATCATCATGCGAATCCTGGAGATTTACACTTATTATTTTTACCTTTATGGTACAGTTTACCTAATATTGCTGTTGCATCTTCAATTCTTATGATTATCAGTCATCGCTGGCAAGAAGCGATTTTTTTTGCTACTGGTGTTGGTATTTTTCTTCTCTATTATGAATGGAGACATTTTGTTGCGCATCGCCCCTTGGTTCCTAAAACGAAATGGGGCAAAAAACTAAAAAAATCGCATTTGTGGCATCATTATAAAAATGAGAACTATTGGTACGGAGTAACTCATACAGTGCTGGATTATGTCTTTCAAACTTATCCAGATGAAAAATTGGTAGAAAAAAGTCAAACAGCTAGGGATTTGGAGCATCGGATCAAAGAACAAGTGACAGAAAGTCACTTCTGAGATAAGATATCTGTAAATTCTATCTATTATCATAGAAAAGATGGATAAAAACAGGTAACGGTTCTAACTCCAATATACTCTGTTTCTATTTTATCAAGAGGAGAATGAATATATTGTCTAACCTTTCTGCCTCTGCCATTGATGACCGAGTTTCCGAATATGCATGGCAACCCAAAACGGAAGATGATCTTGAATCGATTTATCAAAGAGCTAGAAAACAGTTTTCTGTATGGAAAAATTATAGCGTTCAAGAGCGAATAGTCTGGTTGCGAAAACTTCGTTACCATATTGCCGAGAATCGTGATCGGATTGCAAATGTGATTCATCAAGCAACGGGAAAACCCTTCTTGGAGGCGCTGTCAAGTGAAGTCATGATGGTTCTTGAATCGCTGCGTTTTTTGGAAAAACACGCTGAAAAATTGCTTCGTCCACAAAAAAGAAAAACTCCCATGATATTATTTGGGAAAAAATCGTATCTTCAATTTCAGCCGAGAGGGATTGTTTTGGTCATCTCTCCATGGAACTTCCCCTTTCAACTAGCTATGGTGCCTGTCATTGAAGCTCTGGCAGCAGGGAATTGTGTTCTGCTTAAACCGTCAGAGTGGACGCCAAGTGTTACAGAGTTGATGCAATCTTTATTTCATGAAGTCGGTTTTCCCGAAGGTGTTGTTCAAGTTATTTTGGGAGATGGCAAAACAGGAAGAGAGTTAATTCAAAAACATCCTGATTTTATCCATTTTACGGGTTCTGTAGCGACTGGCCGAAGAATTCAATCCTTAGCTGCTGAACAACTCATACCGACCACATTGGAGCTTGGCGGTAAAGATCCCATGATTGTTTTTGCGGATGCTCATTTAGAAAGAGCGGTACGTGGTGCTCTGTGGGGGGCATTTTGCAATAGTGGACAAGTATGTTTATCTATAGAAAGATTATATGTAGAAAGAAGTATTTTACCTGTTTTTCAAGAACTTTTAATCCAATCATTAGCTCAGTTATGTCAGGGTGAAGATATAGATGCTGATCTCGGTAGCATGACAACAATGGCACAAATCGAGAAGGTTAAATCCCAAGTGTTGGAGGCTCTCCAGCAGGGGGCTACATTATTGGCGGGAGAGCATCCAGATCATTGGCTGGAGAATTCAAGGAAATTAGCTCCCATGCTGATAACGAATGTTCCCAATCATGTTTCTCTGTTAAATGAAGAAACTTTCGGTCCCATACTTCCTATTTTACCGTTTGATCAAGAGGACGAGGTCATTGAACTAGCCAATCAGAGTCGATTAGGATTAGGTGCAAGTGTTTGGACAGCTGATTTGCAAAGAGCCAAAAGGGTCGCGGCTCAATTGGTAACAGGAAACGTATGTCTTAACGATGTGATTATCAGCATTGCTAATCCCTATCTTCCTTATGGGGGAACCAAAGAAGGTGGGATCGGGAAATATCATGGGGCGGAAGGTTTGTACGCTTTTTCTATTCAAACTTCTATATTGTTGTCTGAAGGAAAAAGTCCTTCGGAAATGCATTGGTTCCCTTATGCCGGAAAATCTCAATCACTCTCTCAACTTATTGCAAGTTGGTACGGAAAGCATAAAAACCCTTTTAAATTATTACAAGCGTATATGAAGTTACTGAACTTATCTCGCAAACGCAATTATAAATAGTTTCTTCTATATCGGTATAAAGATTTGGTGTAAAAAGGAAGTCAAATTTTTGGAAGATGAATTTGTGGTACAATCTATGTTAACTCGATATATTCTGGAGTTGTTCTGGAGGTGAATCTTTCATTCCCTTGTCCGGCTTAATCTCGTAACTGAATAAGGAGGAGAGTAATCCGTGCTAGGCTATATGGTACATGCTTTAGTCGGTATATTCGCAGTGATGAATCCAATTGGCAATGTCCCCATTTTTTTGTCCCTCACCGAAAATTATGATCTAAACAAACAAAGAAAAATTGCTCGAAAAGCTATTCTGATAGCTTTTTTAATTATTATGATATTTCTTGTCTTAGGACACTATATTTTTGAATTGTTTGGGATTACTGTCAATGCGTTTCGTGTTGTCGGTGGTATTTTAATTTTTGGTATAGCCTATAATCTTATTCAAGCTAAACCCTCACATGCACATACTCCCCACGCGGATGAACATGAAGACAGTGCA
Organism: Alicyclobacillus tolerans; assembly: GCF_900142255.1. Classification (GTDB taxonomy): domain Bacteria; phylum Bacillota; class Bacilli; order Alicyclobacillales; family Alicyclobacillaceae; genus Alicyclobacillus_I; species Alicyclobacillus_I tolerans. The sequence goes on from NZ_FRAF01000010.1 coordinate 97,844, forward strand.
AATAAAGATGATATATCTGTCACCCCATTGGCTACCCCATTGATTGCTGGTCCTGGAACGATTGCTACTGTTATGGCATTAGCTGGTGGCGGAAAGTTGCTCATGAATTCGCTATCTGTATTTATTGCTGTTGTGATCGTACTTGTAGGTACCTATGTTATTCTCTACTATTCTGGTTTTATTGGAAAGCACTTAGGTAAGACGGAAATGAATGTTATTACTCGATTGATGGGTTTACTTTTGGCGATTATCGCGGTTCAAATGGCAGTGTCCGGTTTGGATAAATTGTTTCCAGGATGGCTACACACATAAAAAAATTTGTAAAAAATCCAATCATAAATATAAATGTGTTTAGGATGCAAATGTATAGAAGATTGGGAGTGAAATGATGGAAGGTAAAGTCGTTCTCATCACCGGCGGAGGACGTGGGATTGGTGCAGAGACAGCACGCCTTCTTGCTCATCGAGGCGCTTTTGTAGTTTTGAACTATCTTTCAAACCGTGAATCGGCCAATAGACTCGTCCATGAAATTGAGCAAAAAGGCGGCCGAGCATTAGCGTTGCAGGCGGATATACGAGATGAGCAACAAGTACAATATTTGGTCGAAACTACTATTCGTCAGTGTGGCAAAATCGATGGCCTGGTTAGCAATGCAGCCATGAACTTTGTGAGGAAGCCTTTTTTGGAAATGAGTTGGTTGGAATTTTCTCAGAAACTTAATGACGAGTTAAAAGCAGCATTTACCTTATCTCAGGCCGTGCTTCCACATATGCTTGAAAATCACTATGGACGAATTGTTTATGTCTCCACAGGTTTGGCCCAGCATCCACAAGTGCCTTTTATTGCCCATGGTACAGCCAAAGCGGGCCTTACTACTTTTGGAAAATATATTGCCAAGGAGTTTAGAACATATGGAATTACTGCAAATATAGTTTCACCGGGATTAGTTGAAACGGAGCGAACAAAATTTCAATCAGAAGAAATGAAAAGAAATATGGCTAAACTAACTCCGCTCGGTAGAATTGCTAAGCCTGAAGATATTGCACGAGTTATTGCTTTTTATGTCAGTGACGATAGTCAATTTATAACAGGTTGTGATATATCGGTGGATGGCGGACTCACAATTTGAGTGTAACAATTTTTATTTTATAGTCACAAAGTTGTGAGTTGGTTATGAGATTCATGAATTTCCTTGAAGTTCACTAAATTAAAAATATCATAAATACCCAAACGCCTATGGCCTTTTCTAAGGTAACAGGGCGTTTTTGTTATGCCTAAAGCATTATATGAAACACACGAGACGAAATTTGAAACGCTTGGCACACTTGCGGTGTATAGAATTCATATTACCTTCTGGTGAATGGTAAAAAACATGTGATAAAGCGAGGATATGCTATGGAATGGGTCGTTTCATTGACAGAAGCAGCAGACCAGCTTGGTAAAGAAGGCTGTGGTTCAAAAGCCTTCGAACTATCCAGACTCATGCAGCGGGGATATTGCGTGCCTGATGGTTTTGTCGTGGCGGGTAAAGTGCATGAATCTATCACTTCCGCTGAAGCGGAAAGCAAGGCAGCTGATATGCAAGTTGCCATGCTTCAAGCTTTCAATAGGTTGATGGAACGCTATGGTGCTGTATCTGTGAGATCTTCCTGTACGGCTGAAGATCTTTCTCATGCTTCCTTTGCGGGACAATATGAAACCGTTCTCAATATTCGCAATCAGGAAGCGTTTTTTCAAGCATTAAGACATTGTTGGAACTCTATCTCTTATGCTCGTGTGAATGCGTACGCGAAGGCCAATCATATTTCCTTGCACGGCTCTCAAATGCCCTTGATTATTCAAGGTATGGTGAATGCGGACACATCAGGAGTAGCCTTTTCCATTCATCCTGTTACTCATGAAAATTCGGTAATTGTCAATGTCAGTTATGGACTTGGAGAAGCGATTGTATCTGGTTTGGTAACGCCGGACACATTTCTTTATGAAAAAACAACGGGCAAACTTCATGCTGAGATAGGCAGCAAAGAATTGAAATGTGTGTTGCAAGATCAAGGTGTTTGTGAGATCGATACGACTTGGCTGGAACAACAACGTTTGTGTATTACGGAGGAGGAAGTATTGGAAGTCTGTAAGTTGACAGAAAATCTGGAAAAAGAATATCAGACGCCTGTCGATGTCGAATTTTCATTTCAAGAAGGTCAACTCTACTTGTTGCAAGTTCGTCCTATTACAACAACAAAGGAGAAAACTGCTGTATGAATTATATATATTCTGAGAAAGACCAACATGACTTTTTTGTACAAGATGATGTCCATTTTTCTCATGTTCTTACTCCTCTTTTTGCTTCATTTCAGTTGCCTAATCAGGAGGAAGGGACTCGAATCGCTTTTGACTTGATGAAAATGCCTATTGAACGGTTTGTTTGTCGTCTTTATAGAGGACGTTTTTACCAATTTAATTCGCCTTATGCTGGTGATCTCGATATTCGCGCTAAGGAACATGAACGTGTGCTTATGCAACGGATGCCAGTTATCATGGAATACTATCAGGACAAAGTTGACACTATTCTTCTTCCTTTTTATAGAAAATTGCAAGACAAAGTGCATGGGTATCTTAAGGCAGATGAGGCACTTTCTCTACTCAAGGAAATGCATCAATTTTACACAACTGCCTGGGCAATACATTTCGATGTGATCTTGCCTCGCCTTGATGTTGGTTTTATTTTGGAAGATCTCTATCAACGTCTAACGGATCGACCAGGAAAAGAAGTTTATGACTTGCTGGTGGGCGTCATGAGCAAAACATTAGAAACGGATCGGGCATTTTGGGAACTTGCGAATGAATTGCGTCAGTTTCCAGCACTTGTAGAAATTATAGCCAACGTCAATCTTGACGATATTGATGGAATGTTGCAGAAAGACCCTGATGGTCAGTATTTTGTTCATCAGATGAAATCACTTTTAGACGTTTATGGATATCGCACTTCTTATTCGCATGAATTTATTTATGAGACATGGAGAGAAAATCCAAAGTACGCTTGGGAATTAATTCGTTCCTATCTGCAAAGAAATTATCATTTTAATGCCGAATTTGATGCTCTTGTGCGCCGACGTCAAGAAGCATTGAACAAATTATTGGAACAAATTCCAGATAGCCCATTACGTCAAGAATTTTTGCAGATGTATCAAATTGCTCTTCAATGTTGGGGACTTGATGAAGATCATCATTTCTATATTGATACCATGTTGCCAGCAGTATATCGGCCCGTGCTGTTAAATATTGCAAGAACTTTGGTTTCACTCGGCGTGATCGATCAACCGACAGATATACATTTTCTTTACTATGAAGAGATATGTGAGGCATTACAAAATCCTCAAAATTTAATGAACAAAGTACAAAGGGAAAAAGAAGCTTACCACTTATACCAAAATGAACAACCCGTTCCTCATCTTGGACCAGAGCCGTCAGCTACGGAAGTAGAAGATTTGTTGGCAGACCGCTTGTTTGGTTTACCAAAATTTCTAAAAGAAAATACATCGACTTGTATCAAAGGATACGCTGCTTCACAAGGAGTTCACACAGGAACTGTGAGAATTGTGAAAAACCAGGATGAATTTGGAAAGTTAAATCACGGTGATATTCTAGTATGTAAAACAACGACGCCTCCATGGACAGTGCTCTTTTCAGTTGCTGGCGCTATTGTAACTGATGCTGGCGGCATTCTGTCTCATGCGGGTACGGTAGCCCGAGAGTACAGAATACCGGCTGTTCTCGGTACCAAAATAGCTACATCCACACTGCGTGATGGTGATGTGGTTACAGTTAATGGGACAGAAGGAACGATTACTCTTGAATCTTAAAGAACGCCTGCTACTCTTCTCATTATTGATGGGCATCGTATTGGTGCCTATCAATTCAACCATGATTTCTGTTGCACTTTCACCTTTGGCGGACAGTCTGCATGTGCCACTTTCTGCAATCACATGGCTAGTCACCGTCTATTTGTTAGTGATGGCAAGCGTTCAGCCTCTCTCAGGAAAAATGAATGACCTTTGGGGGAGAAAAAGAATTTTTCTGAGTGGTGTTGCGCTATTTTTAGTGGCTTCGTTCGGTTGTATGATTGGGCATTCTCTGATAGCAATTATTATATTTCGCGCTCTTCAGGCAATGGGTGGAGCAGCTATGACGCCCGCTGCCAGCGCATTGATTCGAGTGAATTGGCCAGAACATCGGCTTGATCGCACTTTGAGTATAATGTCACTTGTGCTCGGATTAGGTGCGGCGCTAGGTCCAATCTTAGGTGCAGCATTATTAAATCTTGGTAGTTGGCGTTGGTTGTTTGCTGTCAATATTCCCTTTGCTGTGATGAGCTTTATGGTAGGGTATTTTGTTATTCCCGAAAGTCGTGGTAAAGCTGCCGTGGTTGATTGGCTGGGAGCTCTATTTCTTCTCGGGTCATTGCTCGGCGGTGTTCTCTTTGTCATGAAAAAAATACCGTTTATGTGGGCCTCAGCATTGCTATGGATTGTTTGGATGGCTCTATTCTTTAGGCGCCAACAAACGACTCAATATCCTCTGATTCAGTTGAAGTTGTTTCGCAATATCGGTTTTACTGTAGCAAATCTATCCATTCTTTTAAGTAATTTTACGATGTATGCCACATTGTTGATTACACCGATTGTACTGGAGAATCGTTTTCAAGTGTCTCTTCGCTCAGTGGGCATGTATTTGTTTATTTTTTCTCTAAGTATGTCCATTCTTTCTGGAGCAGGGGCTCGTTTGTCATTACGTATGGGTCCAATTGGAGCGATAGGTACGAGTTTTGCGGCTGCCGTCTTGAGTTCTTTGTTTTTTTGGGTTTGTTTATCCATGATGAAAATAGACAGTATTCCACTTTGGGTCATCTTGTTTATTCTTGGTGGTGCAGCATCAGGTGCAGGTATCGTTTCCATGCAAACATTGTCTCTTAAGTCTGTGGATAAAACAGATTCTGGTTCTGCTTCTGGAGTTTATTCGACCTTTCGCTATATGGGGAGTATCTTAGCCTCTGTGGTAATTGCTTCTTACTATGAACATACGGCCGTGGTCTTTCTGGGAATGGCTGGTATGTCTTTGATCGGATTGATGATGGTTTTTGCCAGTGCGAAGAAAATCTATAGTGTTTAAAATTTAGAAGTCCATCCGAAAAATGATGCATTTTGCATCATTTTTTTATTGGCAGGCAAATTTACATAAAATTTATGCTTTCTTTACGGGATGTATGCTGAATTTTTACAGAGCGTAGTTAGACTGGGCATGATCCTGACAGAGGGGGATGAGAAGAGATATCAGCTTAATTTAAAAATAAAAGGAGATGGAGAAGTTTGTCCTTGGTGGGGTCAACGGGCAGAGAGAAGAAACATCGTTTTCAGTTTCCTTACCGATGGAAAAGAGAATTGACAGGTTGGTTATTTGTATTGCCTACAACGTTTTTTGTAAGTCTTTTTGGGGTAGGGGCTATTCTCTATGTTCTATATCTCTCTTTTTTACAGTGGAATCTTATCGATCCTGTAAAGAAATGGGTTGGTTTTCATAATTATCAACTGATTCTTCAGGATTCGAGTTTTTGGCAATCCGTGTTTCGGACGTTGCTGTATTTAATTGGTACAACAGGCATAACAGTCCCATTCGCTCTTTTCATAGCAGTGTGTATGAATAAAACGTTTCATGGCGTTCGTCTATTTCGAACAATATTTTTTATGCCGTATGTTGTTCCAACAGTTGCGAGTGCAGTCGTTTGGTTCAGATTTTTTAGTTCCAGCGATGGTTTAATGAATGCTATTTTCCGATTGTTTGGATTGCCTCCACAAGGCTGGCTCAGTAATTATCACGAGGCTTTATGGGTGATTGTGTTGCTTTATGTATGGCAATTTACAGGATATTTCGCAATTCTCTTTCTCCATGGACTGCAAAATGTGCCTGACAGTCTTTATGAAGCCGCTGCAGTAGATGGTTCTACTCCGTTTTTAATTTTTTGGAAAATCACTTTGCCTATGATTTCTCCTACGACTTTTTTTGTTGTAACCGTTTCGTTCATCTTCTCATTTTTATCCTTTGATCAAATTTATGTACTTACGGAAGGTGGACCGGCCGATAGCACAACCACACTTGTATATGACTTGTTCGAGCAAGGATTTGAGTTTTTTCATATAGGAATCGCTTCGGCTATGTCCATCTTTTTGTTCTTGTTTTTGCTTGGCTTGACTTATCTGCAATTTCGAGGGGAGAGCAAATGGGTACACCATCAGATGTGATGACTTTGCGTGAGACTGTATGGCCAAAAAAAACGAGTCGTACCGCTCGCTATTCATCGTCCTGGAGAATAGTGATTACAGGGGTATTGGCCATTGTATTCTTTGCTCCTTTTTGGTGGATGGTTGTAATTTCCTTGCTGCCCAATCGTCTTGTTTTGTCTTTTCCACCACAATGGTTTCCTTTTCACCCGGAGTGGAGAAATTTTTTTCTGGCATGGGAGCAGCCTTACTTTGCAAGGTATTTAATCAATTCTCTACTGGTATCCGTTGCTATTGTCATCGGGCAACTGATGACCTCGTCGCTTGCTGCCTATGCTATCGCCCGCATTTCCTTCAGTGGAAGACGTCTGGTTTATTGGGTCCTACTAGTGACTCTGATGATACCTGGACAAGTTACATTTATCCCAGTTTTTTTGATAATGAAACATCTGGGATGGATAGATACTTATCAGGCTTTAATTGTTCCTTTTATCGGATCGGCATTTGCCACGTTTTGGTTGATTCAGTCGTTCCGTCAGGTACCACAGGTAATTCTCGATGCTGCACAAATAGATGGGGCAGAGCATTTTTGGATTTTTATGCGGATTATCTTGCCTCTCAATAAATCCGCTCTACTCTCAATAGCGTTTCTCAATTTTGTATTTCATTACAACGATTTCTTTTGGCCGCTTATTGTTACACAAAGTAATAGTATGCGCACATTTCCAGTAGGCTTGTCTTACTTAATAGCGAGTGATGGAAGTGGAACAATGTGGAATGTCTTGATGGCGAGCACTTTGATAGGAATTGTACCTGTTCTGCTTATCTTTTTTGTAGGTCAACGATTTTTGGTTCAGGGTATATCCTCTGCAGGTATAAAAGAGTAAATAGATTTTGGAGAAAAGGAGAGAATTAGCATTGAAACAATTATCAAAATGGGGATTTTTTCTGTTGGCCAGTACAACTATGACGATGGGGGTTGTAGGTTGTGGTACAAGCCAGTCAACAGATCAGTCATCAAGCTCTTCAAACGCATCAAACAATCAACCTGTTCAAGTAACGTTTTGGGAAGGTATGTCGGGGCAATTAGGCGGCGTACTACAACATTTGGTCAGTGAATTTAATGCAACACATCCTAAAATTCATGTCAATGCAATATATGAAGGCAGTTATTCAGATCCCAGCAGTACATTGCAACAAAAATTACTGGCAGCAATTGCTTCCGGCAAAGTGCCAGATATGGTACAAGTAGAAGTTCATTCATTACCGACTTATGCTGCAAATGGAGCTTTGCAAAATTTAACTACTTACATGACAAATTCACAACACGATAAAATTTCTGATTTTGTACCCGGTATTCTCAATAATACGATGTACGATCAAACTGTTTATGGATTGCCCTTTAATCGCAGTGTGCAAACTTTTTACTATAATCCTATCATGTTTCGTGAAGCTGGGATATTAACCCCTCCCAAAACTTGGTCTCAAGTCCAGCAGGATGCCTTGATCATTTCAAAGAAATTGAGTAAACCAGGCAAAAAAGTGTATGGCTTTGAACCTGCAGGCGGTTGGTGGACATTTGAACAGAACGTGCTCTCTGCCGGAGGCACATTAATGAACAGCAGCATGACTCAAGCGACTTTTGATTCTCCCCAAGCAGCAAAAGTTTTGAAAATTATGAAGCAAATGGAGCAGCAAGGAACTCTTAAGTATCACGCTTCAGCGAATGGATGGGATGAAACCATAGCTGATTTTGGAGACGGAAAAACGGCGATGTACTGTGGATCTGCAGCAGATATGGGACAAATTCGGCAAACAGGTGTTACCTTTAAAGCAATTCCAATGCCTTATGTTACGCAACCGGTTGTAACATCCGGAGGAGCGGATATGGCTATACTAGCGGCAGCTCCGGCTGCTGAAAAGAAGGCTGCTTGGACTTTTATGGAGTGGATGACAGCCCCGGGCCAAACAGAGTATTGGAGTATGCATACAGGATATTTACCTGTATTAAAGGCCGCACTCAGCTCGTCTACCATGGAAAATTACTTTCACCAGCATCCCAATGCGTACGTTCCGGTTTCAGAGTTATCGTTCGCAGTACAAGCACCACCTACTCCGCTTTATTTAGAACTTCAGCATTATGAACAGAACGCGGTTGATGATGTGCTTGTTAAGCATGAATCGGTCATGCAAGCCTTACAGCAGAATGTAGAAAAAGCTAATCAAGCTATTGCACAATAAAAAGCCTGCAAAGGATTCTAAAATTCATTCATGAAAACTTAAAGCACTTCCATTCTTTGAGATAGGATGGAAGTGCTTTTTGATCCAATGCTTATTGCTTATGATTCATATAAAGGTTGAATATAAGTTTCTTGAAAACGATTAGAGGACAGGGGAGGGTTATAGTAATAACCTTGTAGGTATTCAATACCGCAATGAATTAAAAATTTCTCCTGTTCTGCGCTTTCAACTCCTTCGGCCACAGCAGTAAGTCCTAGCAATTTTCCCATTGTAATAATGGCGCGAACCAAACGCTCATGATATTCATTATGGGGTAACGTTTGAATAAAACTACGATCAATTTTTATGTGATCAAAAGGGAAGCGATGCAAATAAGCTAATGAAGAATAGCCTGTGCCAAAATCATCAATGGCCAGACGAACTTCAAGAGAATGGAGTTTTTGTAATGCTTCTACAGCCTCCCCTTTCAGCAAATCGTTTTCCGTAATTTCTAATTGAAGCATATGAGGTGGAAAAGAATGGACTTTTAGTAGGTTATCAAGGAAATTGTAAAAAGAATCAATGTCACGAATATCTTGTCCTGACAAATTCACTGAAAGTAAAAAAGGATGTCTTAGTTGTTTTAGCCACATGTTTGTTTGTGTAATCGATTTTTCTAAGACATGCATTGTGATTCTGGATAATAAGCCTGACGATTCTGCCAAATGAAGGAATTGTCCGGGGGTTAACAATTCTCCATTTCCGCGATTCCAACGAATTAATGCCTCTGAACCACAAAGAGTTTGACTGGATGCATGGATAATAGGTTGATAATAAATTTCCAGTTCATTTCTATCTATTGCACCGTAGAGATCGTTTTTCAGTTGTTGTTCATATCGAATATTCTCGTTAAGTGCTGAACTAAAAAATTCAACCCGATGGCCTCCCGTTTGCTTGACTCTATACATAGCATGATCGCTGTGAGACAGCAAAGTTTGCAAATGATCTCCATCTCTTGGGAAAACGGAAATCCCAATACTAGCACTTAATTTTGTGGAAATATTTTTCAAATATGGATCAGAAAATGTGTCCATAATTTTTTGAGCAATGGTAATGAGTTCGCCCTCTATTTCTGCGTGGCGTACCAGGATAACGAATTCATCGCCTCCAAAGCGTCCAATATAATCCATAGAGCGAATAGCTTCTCGAAAATTAGAAGCGACTTTCTTTAGAACCTCATCACCCGTAGCATGTCCATAGGTATCGTTGATATTTTTAAAACCATCCAAGTCTATAAATAAGATACCAATCATTTCATTGTCTTGTTTACTTTGTTCTAAAATAGAGTTTGCATTTTCAAGAAATGTGGAACGGTTGAGTAATCCGGTCAGTCCATCCAAACTTGAAATTTGTTTGATTTTTTCATTCAGGCGTTCTCTGGTCCGTAGATTTTCTAAAATGTGCATATAGCTTAACCATGCAAAAAAAAGAAAAAGTGATCCAGCAATAATAATCCAGAGAATGCTATTTTTTAAATATTCTGATGCTAACATACGATTACTAGATTCGTTATGTAAAAAAGGTTTTTGCATAACTTGAATCATGGAATAAATATTATTTAATGGAATTTTACGGTTTTCTTGATGTATAGTTTGTAAAACTTTTTGATGAAATCCATTTTGTTGATTCTGTATTTCCGAACTTAGAAAAGATAATTTTAAATGAATCATTGACTCAAAATGATCCACTTGCGAAAGAGATAAACCATTGGATAATAAGGCTGGTTTAAGAGAATGTAGAATCGGTTGAATTTGATTGTAATAATGTTGGTAATAATTTAAATAAATGGGATTATTCGCAATAAGATAGCTGCGTTGATTGGATTCTGCTGTGACGATTTGATTGAATACTTTTTCTAAAGTATCGATGGTTTGAGCATCTGCGTAGGATTGATTTTGGGCTTGGACAATCTCAACACCTCGATGAATGATCCATCCACCAATTAAGCCGAGAAATAGAACCATAACTGAAATTTGCAAAAGAATGAGTCTTTCAATTTTTAATTTTGGAAAACGAAAATAAGTTGACATCATATTTACCTCGTTTCCATTTTTAAAATAATCTACAAAATATAACTATACATAAAAAATATACCTATTAGATTCAAAATTCAATCTTGCCCGATCCGGTATGTAGGAAAAGCAGTTTTCAATTAGAACATCAACTTTATAATTTCAAACTGGATACTTGCTCTTCATCTCTCTATCTTTCCAAATGATTTTTCCTTTACGAATAGCATGGGCGGAATCGATACAAAGACATAGGGATGTCAGGATGAGAAATGGGAAAAAAATAACCATCCAAATAGGAATCTGAATGATTCGGCGAGTACACATCCAAGTTAGTACACTTGTTCCAATGCCAACGAAAGCCACAAGAATAGATGATTGAACAAGGTTCGATACGCACGAGGTTATCAACAAGAAGTAAGGTAACGTGAAACTAATAGATAACCAGATCCAAATGATAAGGGCAATCATAGGTTTTCCGGCAATCAAACTCCAATTTTTTCTGAATCCAAGCCATGCTTGTTGCCCGTTTTCATACATGGTACAGGATGTTTGAGAAATCCCGTTGAGAAATAGAAGGTTAAGGCCAAGTTTCGCACTTAGACGAGCCAGCGCAATGTCTTCTACCCACTCGGTTTTGACAGCACAGTGTCCGCCTATGGCATCATAGGCCTGGCGACGAAAAGCGAGTACTTGACCAATGGCAATTGGAAAGGAAGAAAAGACTCTCCATCGAGATCGGGCAATGAGAAAAAGAGGAAGGTGAGTAAGTAGACTCCATCCGAGCATGGATAGTAGCCAGGCACTGCCTACGGTTTGAGTTTTTTGATAGGGAAAGACGGAAACGAGGTCTATCTTGGGGTTGCTAAACTTTTCAGACATGGCTTGAAGAAATGTGGGTTGATGGATGGTATCGGCATCCACAAAGACAAGAATGTCTGCATGACTGGCGTTGGCCAGTTGTTGACATGCCCATGATTTTCCGACCCAACCAGAAGGAAGTGGTTTTCCATGTATTAACTTCAATTTTCCTGATGGAGATTGATGAATGAATTGTTGGACAAGAGCAGAAGTCGTATCTGTGGATCTATCGTCAAGTACTGTAATCGAATAGTTTGTATAGGTTTGAGTCAATAGAGACTGGAGACATGTTTGAATATTGTTTTCTTCGTTACGAGCGGGTATGAGTACATCCATATGAGGATAATAGTTTGTCTTGGAAGATAAGATAGTTTCTTTGTCCTTTGAGCAGGTCAGGCGCGGCCAGAAGAAGGTATTAAGCAAAGTAACAGTTGCAATACAGATGTAGTAGACGAGCATCAGATTATCTGTCATAAGAGTCACCTTGATCAATTTAACACAGTTTTTGGCCGTTTGTAGCCAAACCAAAGCAGCGGTGTTGTCAAACACCAAGTTGACAAAAGAATCAATGCGTGAGGTGAAAACAGTAAATAAAGAGCGAATAAAAGGGTGGCTAGGGTAACAGATTTGAATCTGTCTTGACGCAGGATCATGATAAATATCAAAAACAATACACCCAGTACAAAAGACGCCCAAGGCCCTGGCACTGCCGACCATAAACCTATGTAGGCAGCCAAACCAATTCCTCCTTTACCACGTAAGAATGGGCTCCAGCGATGTCCATAAATCGGCGAACTGGCAATAAAGGGGATCCACCATCCCCAAGAGAGTTCCAGTTGAGCCACATGTGCGGGCAAATATCCTTTCGCTATATCCAGTAATAACACAATTGTTCCAATCCATTTTCCTGAAGCTTTCCATGTATTAAAAGTCCCTGGATTGCCATCACCAACCAAGCGGGGGTCAGCAGATTTGAGCTTGGATAGCCAGACTGACCAAGGTAACGAACCTAGAAAAAAACCACCGATTACAAGCAACACGATTTGGGCAAGCAGATTCTCTTTCAATTTTTTCCCCTCATTTATGTGGAGCATCTGAAAATGCTGTAAGAATCTTTACATTGCGTGGAGGAATTGATTTTTCTTTGGGCCAGACAAGAATGGCTGACCAGGAAACAAGAGTATTGGTCAACAGAAAAAAAATGATTTCTTCAATAGGAACACCATAGACAGTTAAATCAAGAATACGAGATTGATGAAAGTACCAGATCCCTTGGTGAATAGCAACACTATCACATACCGAAAGGTAGAGAGTGGGTGGGAAAATAACCCAAAAGAGCAGTTTGCTATTCGCCAAGAGAAGCTTAGCATTGTATAGCATTTGAATTCCTAACGGGAAAAGAGCCCAACTGCCAAGTAGGGATAGATATGTAAGGTGAGACGAGAGTCTGTGATTCAAGACAAAATAGAGCGTGATCGCAATACCAAACCAAAAAACCCAGATGATGATGGATGCTAATCGTGTTTTCCATTTGGAATACATTTGAGGATGTAAAACAGGGATATTGAATTGTATCAACGTAAACCACTGTAAGATCAGTATAGTCTGTAAAATATAGAAGGTAATTTCTTCAATTGGCACACCATAGACCGTGATTCCTATCACTTGATTGCGATGATAGTTCCATACGCCCTTGTGAATGAGAAATGAATCCCAAGGGGTTGTGTAGAGAATGATAATTATGAAGAGAAGGATGAATAATAATCGCCGATTTCGATGATTCCACTGAATTGGTGAATCATACTTGGCTCCTCTCTTTCGTTTCTGCAACAACAGAAACAACAAAATATTAGCACTTAAAATAAAAGTAAGCAGGAATGAAAGGTAGCTCATATGGGAAACACCTCTACGACGAATCGTTGTGGCTCAAGAGCTGCTCGCATTTTTTGACGCGGAATGTGACGATTTGCTTGGATGGAAGCTTGTTGCAACAAGCGAGCCAACATCCACTTGACTTGCAGTTTGGCAAAAGTTGCTCCTGGGCAGAATCGTCTGCCAGCTCCAAAGGGCAGATAGGTGTATGGTGTTGGTCGAAAATGTTCATGCCATCGCATGGGATCAAACTCCAGTGGACGCTCCCAGTAGTTCTCATGCCGATGCAGCAAATAGTAACTCAACATCACACGCTCTTGGAGGCTCTGTGTGCTCTCTTGTGTTCTTGGGCACCGCTTGGTGCGGATTCCAGAATGAATGGGTGGATAAAGACGTAACACTTCTTTTATAAATTGATCTATAAATTGTAATTGATTTGCAGTACGGACATTAGCCAATGAATCTCCCATTTCGTTGCAAATTTCCTTACGTATGCGTTTCTGCCATTCTGGGAATTTCGCTAGCAGTGCAATAGACCAAGCCAAGAGTGAGGTCACAGTGTCGTGACCAGCAATGAGCAAGGTCATGAGTTGATCAGTGACAAATGATTCACCATATGCATCGGTTAGGGATTGAGAGAGAAAATCAATTGCTTTGACTGGGGCAGATGGAGCTTTTACAGCTTGTTGAGCTAAAGTTTCAAGGTGATGGCGTAATCGTAATAACGATTTTGGCAGAGAAGATTTTCCGGAAAGCAACCACCATCCGGGGCCAATATAGTGAACAGCCTGCATAAGTAGTGGAAAGTAAGTTCTTTTTTCCTCTTCTGATAATTGATGGTTAAAATACACATTTTCTAGTGTTTCCCAAGCGTATTTCCTTACTGCAGAGTTGACATTGATTGTTTGAGAACGTATCCAACTCTGAATCGTTCTATCTAAAGAACGCTCGGTTTCTTGAAGAAAATATTCCAATTTAGACTCTGGTGTCGCTTGCATTAGCAATGATTTGACCTCTGCATGTCTATGGTCGTCAAGGACGAGCAACCCGTCTCCGAAAAGTTTCGTTACTGGGTCGGTCTCCATTCTTGTTGTAAAAGAAACAGCATCAGTGACCAAGAGGCGCTTGGCGTTTTCTGGGGAGGCAACAATTACGGTCGAAAATTTGGGAATTTGCAATCGAAAGATATCGTGTCCCAAGGAAGTATGAATGGTGTGCAATCCTTCCAATGGACACCCGGGAGCCTTGACCATAGATTTTAGCGCTAAAAGCCCGGATTTTGCTTGCAAATCACGTGTGGAAGGAATATCGCCCCATTCATGATCGGTCATTCTGTTGACCTCCTTAGTTCGATTGTTCAATATCATCAAGAATCAGCTTATGTACAATTTTGGCCGACAGCAGTACTCCTGGAATACCAGCGCCAGGATGGGTTCCTGCTCCCACTAGGTATAAACCTTTTACGGTTTCTGATGCGTTATGCGGCCTAAACCAAGCGGATTGAGTCAGATGCGGTTCAAGTGAAAATCCCGTTCCAAGATAGGTGTTCAGTTCATGCTCAAAATAATTGGGATCAATCACACGCCGCTTGACAATATGACGTTTCAATCCAGGCATAAAATGTTGATCAATCACTTGCGTGACGCGTTCTTCTAATCTAGGCAACGCTTCATACCAGTCAATGTTGGAGAGCTGGTTCGGAACGGGAACCAGCACATACATCGTCTCATGTGCTTCTGGAGCCATGGAGGGGTCAGTACGTGTGGGCAGATGAATATACATAGAAAAATCTTCAGCCAGTCGATGAGAAACAAAGATGTCATGGATCAGGCCGCCAAATCTTGGACCAAAAACAATATTATGATGGCCTAGTGGATTGTTCGTAAATTTTTTGTTGAGCGCAAAATACCATACAACAAGCGACATACTGTATCTGGAAAATCGTTCATAGCGTAGGCGATGATGTCTCCATGCTCGATCCCGGTCTTCCAATAATGACAAATATGTGGTAGGAACATCGGCATTGGAGACAACATAATCTGCCGAGAATTTTTCCCCATTTTTTAAGAGTAATCCGGTGACTCGACCATGTTGGGTTGTAATACGCTGTATTTCAGTTTGGAAATGAATATTTCCGCCCATTTGCTGAAAGAGTTGGACGAGCGCATTGATGAGTTGTCCCATGCCACCTTTTGGATACCATACACCCCAAGCGCGTTCGATAAGATGGATCATGGTATAAATGGAAGAGACTCGAAGCGGATTACCGCCAATAAAAAGAGGGTGGAAAGAGAAACACATTCTTAGAAAGTTGTCTTCAATATGTCTTGAAACAAAACGATAGACAGATTCATGAGCACGCAATCGTAAAAGATTCGGTGCTATGCTTAACATGGTATTTAATTTCAGAAAAGGTTCTTGACCTAATTGAAGAAAACCTTTTTCAAACATGGGTTCGGCAGCTTTAAGCAAGTTCAGGTAGCCGTCGGTATCACTGGCGCGAAATTTTCTGATTTGCTCCATTACAAAGGGGATATCGGCATTATAGACAAAATTTCGTCCATTCCAGTCAAAGATATGGTAAAACGGATCGACAGGTAAAAAAGTAATATTCTTACTGCGTTCTTGATTGGCCAGCTCGAATAATTCGTCAAACATCCAAGGAGCAGTCAGTACTGTAGGTCCGCCATCAAATCGAAATTCGTCCATATGAAATGTGCGCGCTCGTCCACCTGGGTCAGGATGTTTTTCAAATAGATGAACCTCCAAATCATGTGAAGCCAGACGAATGGCTGTTGCCAAACCGCCAAATCCACTGCCAATGACTGCGACAACTTTTTTCTTCACACATTTAACCGCCCTTCGTGGATGTTCTTGTCCATTTTTGCAGCGTATCTGACGACTAAGGGTAAAGCTTCGACGGTCGCCGTGATCAACTTGCGCCGCCATGAGGCGTGAGAGCGTCGAGAAAATACATCGTATGAATGTCGCTCTATATCACGAAGGATGTCTCGATACCAAACTGCTGAAAGAGCAACTGGTAAACGTGCACTCATATGGAGATACGCAATACCTGGCAAAGCGGATTTGTACAGTTGACGGTTTCTCGCAATTTGAAATTGCATAAAGCTTCTCCAGTTGCTTGATACCTTCTGACGATTGATTGCCGCTTCATCAATCTGGAAATGAGCCAGTTCGTCTTGCGGTAAATAAATGCGTCCTCGCTCGAAATCTTCACGTACATCGCGCAAGATATTGGTGATTTGTAGAGCTATGCCAAGTTCAATAGCGTATTGAACAGCCTTTAGACTCGAAAATCCGAAGATGTGCATGGAAATCAGGCCAACTGTGGAGGCCACACCGTAACAATAATGAATTAAATCATCAAACGATTCATATCGAGTCTGCACAAAATCCTGCAATAAAGTTTGTAAAAGATCAGAACTAAATGTAAGTGGAATTCGATATTCTGCACTTGTTCTAAGCCATTCTTCAAGAATTGGATGTGGCTTAGCCGATGGACAATGATTTGAAATCGTCTCAAGCCAGCAGGATAGAGTTTCTTTACCTGAGAGATCATGTAAATCAGCGAGATCGTCAGCAGTACGGCAAAATGCATAGAAGGAATAGATGGCTTGACGTTTCCTGCGCGGTAGAACCTTGGCAGCTAGGGAAAACGTCACACTATTAGATTGGATGATCTGCGATAAATCAGTTACGCTTTCCTGGATAGACAGGTAATCTTCTTTGTATACCTGCATCTGTTGAATTTCTTGAATTGCACGATCTGTCAATTTTTCAATGGAATGGACCCCTGACAACACGAGACGAATCGCCTTCTCTCGCAGGATTTCTTGTATGATTTAGTGAATTTCCATCAATCTGTAAAGACATTGGAATAGTTCACTCTTCCATGGTTCGTTCCATTCTACGTGTTCAAGATATTGGAGGATTTCTGTTTGCAAGTTTCGTTGAATCGATAGAGATTCTTCTAAAATATCGTCTTCCATAAGCGCTATCTGCCAATCGGACTGTGTCATTTCGCTTTGTAGAGCTTCTGAGTTCCAAAGTGAATAAAAATGTTTTTGTGCTTTAAGCCCCAGTAATACGGGTAAAGTTTTTTTCCTTCTCAGTGCATCCTGTCCAGTTGGTTTGCCAAGGTTCCTTTCAACTTCAAAAAGATCTCGAAAATCATCTTGGATTTGAAAAAGAACTCCTAGTTTTCTCCCGGCTTTTCGCAAGATCAAACGTTTTTCAGGACTACAACCTGCGAGAATAGCGGAAATCTCAAAACTAAGACCAAACAATGTCCCGGTTTTAAGTTCTATTAATTTAAAGTATTGTGACAAAGTAACATCGTCAATTTGTTCATATTCCATGTCCAGTTGTTGTCCGTTGCTTAGTGAGATACATGTCATTGATAATGTTTCATAGATGTCCAATACGCTCTCTGCTGGAAAGTCAGAGCGTAGCAGATTTAACGATTCGAATGCTAATGCAAATAAGGCATCGCCTGCATTTATGGCTCGATGAACACCCCAAACGTTCCAAACTGCAGGACGACCTCGACGTATAGGCGATTCATCTTGGATATCGTCATGAATGAGGGAGAAGCTGTGTACGCATTCAATGGCGGCAGCTGCGGGGATAGCAGGCACCCATTCACTGACCAGGGCGGCATAGACTAATAAAAGGAGAATAGGACGTGTCCGTTTACTCCAACTATCTGTTGATTTGTAGCCCGCACCGGCATTGTTGTCATAACCTAAATGGTATCGAGTCATTTGAGAAAGTTGAGATTGATTTTCGCCGAGTCGACTAGTGAGTACCCATAGCGTTTGGTCGATTGCTTTTCGCATTTGGGCAAGGGACGCTGCAGTTTTAGGCATATACTCCACCTTCTCACTCTTAAGCCCCGAAATTGGATTTGAGTCTTCATCCCTTGTCCACTAAGCTTGAATTATCAGTGGGGGGGATTTATTGATGCAACGGAAACGATATACGTTGGAATTTAAAGAACAGATTCTTAAAGAGGTGCGTGAGGTGGGAAATGCCGCCCAGGTAGCGCGCCGCCACGGTATTGTCCCAAAAGTGGTTTATAACTGGATGTCTAAATCCAAGCATCAGGATTGGCAGTCCGCAGCCCCTGAGGCAAAGAAGGTTGCCAGCTACATCCCTTCCTCGTCGGAGTTCAAGGAGCTTGAGACGGAGAACGACAAGCTCAAGAGGATCTTGGGTGACAAGGATCTGGAGATT
>NZ_FRAF01000025.1 GCF_900142255.1 Alicyclobacillus tolerans
ACTTTTGGGACAATACCGTGGCGGCGCGCTACCTGGGCGGCATTTCCCACCTCACGCACCTCTTTAAGAATCTGTTCTTTAAATTCCAACGTATATCGTTTCCGTTGCATCAATAAATCCCCCCCACTGATAATTCAAGCTTAGTGGACAAGGGATGAAGACTCAAATCCAATTTCGGGGCTTAAGAGGTTGCCCACAAGCTCCACAGACACAAAAAAAGGGGAAGCCGCTTCGCTCCTCCCCTCTGGCCTACGGCCATTCACCCCTCCCACTTCAACGGAATAGGGAATGGGTTAGATTTTTAAATGAGTTAGCCATCTCTCTTCGGTAAGATTTTTACGTGAGTTGACACGGAAGATGTCATGCTTTCTGAACAGTGAATTTTTACCTGAAAACAAGAAAAAACTTTGATTTTATAAGGTTTTTAAGGATTTTTCGGTTCTTCAGTTGTATCTAAGAATCCTCTTAAAATTATTATGGAGGCGCTTTCATTTGTTAAATTGTAAAAATTCAAGAATATTTGCGCAATTAATCGAGGCTTGCTTTGTTAAGAAACCTCACGTCTTTCAGCAATTCGACCCGGTCTGTTGACAACATGAAAGAGTAAAAATAAAAAAATGGGCAGTACAAGGAGTAGCAAACTTACATGCAAAACTCCATTAATTCCATCGCGATCGTACATATAGCCTCCATAAAATGGACCGATCATTCGACCAAAGGTTGCGCCGCTACTGACCAACCCTTGCAGAAACCCAAGTTTTCGAGGCGGTGAAAGTTGGGCAATGGCGGCTGGAACAGATGGCCAGACAAACATTTCACTAAATGTTGTCAACAACATGGCGAGCAAAAAAGCGATGTAATCATGACTGAGGGCAAGAAGCAAGAAGGCGAGGATATACCCTATCACCCCTCCCACCATGTGAACGGTAAGCGAGGGAACACGGCGAACCACAAAGCTAACCACAGGTTGACCAAGGAAAATGAGGGCTCCGTTGATAGTCCAAAGGATACTGTAAGCTGACAACGGATAACCCAAGGCCTGCATGTCGACTGAAATCGTCGATTGCCACTGGACATACACAGACCATGTCACTATAAAACCGGCCAGCAAGATGCCAATCGCCCCCCAGGGAATGGAAGCTGTCTCCAAACGACTGGCTACATTCTCAATACTTTCATGACCATGAACAGAGCGATGCTGGTAGACCTTCTGGAAAGGACGTCGAAACACTGTTAAGGTAAGGATGACAAAGAGAAGATAACTCAAAAAAATACCGTAAAATACTGTATCAAATGAGTGAGCTGCTATAAAACCGCCAATCGCCGTTCCTATAGCCACGCCCACGTTATTGCTGACATACAAGAAATTAAACGCTTTACGCCCTGCTTCCGGCCAGGCGTGACCAGCCAAAGCATTGAGCACTGGAAATGGCACGGCACAGAGCACTCCAAAAACGGCCATAACTCCAACATAAACAGCAAAATGTTGATAAAAAACAGGCAATAAAATGGATATGGCTGCCAAAAATGATGAGCCAGCCAATGTTAACACAGGCCCAAAGCGATCATAGCACCATCCTCCGAGCAGAGAGCCTATAAAACCTGCTCCGGAATAGACCATTAACACAAACCCAGCAACCGCCATGGATTGATGAAGCTTTACATGGATATAGATAGAATTCACTGGCCAGAGCAGTGACAGTCCACCCACATTGATGAAACAGGCCAAGGCAAGCAACCATAAAACGAGCGGCACATTGCCCAAAGCCCGTTTTTTCCATCTATCCATCTTGTTGCACTCTCCTTCACCTGTTCCGTTCACAATTCTCTGCAGAGGCTTGTTGGTCCCGCGAAATTATATCACCTAAGGCTTTAGAAAACGAGATAGAAAAAGAATAAAAAACTTCCTCGCCACTTTGTGAATGGTCGGAAGTCTATACGAAACTTTTCCATACGATGCAACAATTCACCTCGCTTCATATTGAATTTCTCTTGAAAAATCAGTTTAAGAAAAGTTTGATGTACAATGAGATTCAAACATCAAAAGCTCAAAAATATAGTCACAACGGGGTGGTCATATGCGCATCTTGTTGGTGGAAGACGAACGGCGTTTATCTGCCGCTATTGTCCAATTACTCAAAGAAAATCAATACGCCGTGGACGCTGCCTTTGACGGAGAAAGCGGTCTAGATTTAGCTATGACCAATTCTTACGATGCTTTGATTCTTGATATTATGTTGCCGCGCATGAGCGGACTAGAGATTTTACAGACATTGCGTAAAGAAAAGCTAAATGTTCCCATTTTGCTTCTAACAGCTAAAGATACGGTGGAAGACCGCGTCACAGGTCTTGATGCCGGCGCAGATGATTACCTGGTCAAGCCGTTTGCGAACAAAGAATTGCTGGCTCGCGTGCGGGCTTTGACGCGCCGTACAGGCAATTTACAAGGGACGGAAAATTTGCAAGTTGGCCCCTTCACGCTCGACTTTGCCACACGGGAAGTGCAAAAGAATGGACAAACCATCAATTTGACCAGCAAAGAATTTCAACTGATGGAACTTTTTTTACGCAACCAGGGGAAGGTACTTTCCAAGGAGATTATTCTCGATCGCGTTTGGGGACCTGATGCTGAGGTGATTGGCAACGCGGTTGAAAATTACGTCCATTTTTTGAGAAAGAAGATTGATGACGCAAACACACCGTCCTATATCAGCACCGTAAGGGGTGTCGGTTACATTTTCCAGGTGGAGAGAGGTCGCTGAATCGTAGTGTTCCAACAAGTTCGAATGCGCATTGCGCTACTCGCCTTAAGTTTGGTGCTCATTATCTATACGATTTCTTCCATCGCTGTTTATGCTATCGTCCATCTTTATGTCATCCATGGCATCGATCAACATTTACACACGATTGCCGAACGCGTAGCGAACGAATACGATGCCACAGGTAATGTAGAAATCACAGGAAATCTTTTGCCACATGGCACTTATCTATTCTTCGCTGCAAGCGGAACTCTATTTGTCAAAACGACTTCCAGCCTACAACCGGTTTTGGTGAATTTGATTCACAACGCCCCACCTGGAGAACATTATGTCGATTTGACGGCTGATGGAATTCACTATCGAGTATTTTATGCTTTGTCAAATTTAGGTAAACAAGGCACAGATATTTTAATGGTAGCTCAGGACGATCGCGTTGAACTTTCTGTGCTGAACAACTTGAAAACCGTCATCTTCCTTGTAGGTTTGGCAGGTATGTTGATTTCTACACTAGCTGGCTTCTTTCTCGCCAATCGTGTTTTGCGCCCCATTCGCGCCGCATGGCAAAGGCAGTTAGAATTTGTAGCTGATGCTTCTCACGAGATGCGCACCCCTCTGGCGGTCATTCAATCCAATTTGAATATTGCTATGGGACACACAGACGAATCGATTCTCGATAATTTGGAATGGCTGAACAACGCCCATAGTGAAACCCGCCGTCTATCCAAACTCGTTACCGATTTGTTGACACTCGCCCGTTCCGATTCAGAAAAATTGCCGTTACAAATTCAAACCTTGTCAATTGAAGAAGTCTTTGACAAAGTAACCGATTTATACAGCAGCATTGTAGAAATGAACGGTATCCGATATCGCTCTGAAATCGCCGCCAGTGCCGCCCAACAATATTTTTCCGGAGATGCGGATCGCATTCAGCAATTGCTCCTTATTTTGCTTGACAATGCACGAAAATTTACGCCTGCTGGCGGTGAAATAGCATTGATTGCTGAACGCTCGCGAAATCATTTGCTGATTCAAATCAAGGATACAGGACGCGGCATTGCTCCTGAAGACTTGCCGCGCGTCTTTGACCGTTTTTTTACAGGCGATGCATCCCGTACACGAGAGACCAGTAACGAGACGGGAGTCAGTGGCACTGGACTTGGTCTTTCCATTGCCAAATGGATTGTCGAGGCGCATAAAGGGAAGATTTCAATCACCAGCGAAGGATTGGGCTTGGGAACAACCGTTACAATTGAACTCCCGATTGCTTCGCCTCGTTCATCTTCAGAATAAATTGCTGGCAACTTTCCAAAAGTGAACGCTTAGCCACAGCCATTACTTCTTCCCGCTCCTGGGAATGGACAGTTTCCCAGACTTCATGGAGCGAAACTGCTGTCTCTGGCAAAGCGCGAAAGGATTGATGGGACAGTTCGTAAAAACGATTGATATTGGCAATTGCTCTTGGAACTTCAATATAAACACTAATACAAGCATGCGCTACAATGTATCCTGGCTTATGGGTGGATATACCGGCTAATCCACCTTTCCAAGTCTGCGCAGTTCCCACCAATTTCCTGCCACCCAGCAATACATTATAGTGACCATCGCAATAACTGCCCGGCAAGTCACCAATTTCCCCTCGGCCGCCAAGTTCATTCAACCAATCGAGCAACGGTTGGCAGAGCAATCGATAATAGGCGTCGGTTGTAGCTCCAGGATGAGCTACTCTAGGAAAAAGCAAGGATAGATTGAGCATGCCTCGTCCATGAGGAACTGCAGTCCCGCCAGTCGAACGCACAAAAACGGGACAACCTTCCACAGCAAGTTGTTCCCTTGCCCATTGACCTGCTTGGGTTGCTACATCTCGTCGGCTCACCACCAAACCATCTGGCGCACTATGCTGCCATATCCGTAGCAAAGGCGGTCTTTCAGAGCGAGCAATGGAAGCTGCCAGCTGATCATCCAATAAAATATTGTCGTTTGGATCGTCCAACTCCAACGTATCTGCAACGACATTTTCCGGCCAAAGCAAAACATCCTTAGCTTTCATCAAAATATTTATTCCTCCATGGGCGAATTCGATAGGTTCCCAGATTTTAAGCGAAATTTGTTACTTTGTGATGTGCCTTTCTCCAACAAAAGCGGAAAAAGCAAATGAACCGTTGTGCCTTCCCCTAAACGGCTATTAATGTAAATTTGGCCTTGATATAATTCAACTAATTGACGAGCAATAGACAGTCCCAGTCCTGCACCGCCACTGTTCCGATCACGGCCTTCCTTCGCGCGATAGAACCGTTCAAAGACATGCGGCAAATCATCTGCAGGAATGCCTTCACCAGAATCCTGGACGGAAACCCGCAAGCGGCTCGCCTCGCGATTGGCAGCCAGCACAATTTGTCCCCCGCTTTTTGTATGGCGCATTGCGTTGTCCACCAGGATCACAAGAATTTGCCGAAGATCGTTGCGATCCATACGAATAGCTAATCCTGCTTGAAGATGAATTTGTTCAAAAACACGCAAATCTGGCCGCAAAAGACGCGCATCGTCTGCCATCTGCTGCAGAAGAGACGTTATATCCTCAGTATTCATCATGGACTCAACCGGTTCTTGATGGTTCTCTAATCGCGAGAGCAAAAGCAATCGATCAACCAAGTTTTGCAATCTATCTACTTCCGTGACTATATGATGAACCGCCGGCTCCCAAACACTTTCATTGGTATGGCCCCAACGTCTGAGAATATTGGCATGACCAGCCACAATAGCCAAAGGTGTCCGCAATTCATGGGAAGCATCCGCAATAAAGCGACGCTGTTCTTCCACACCTCTTTCAACTTTATCCAGCAAATGATTGATGGAAGTAGCTACAGAAACAATTTCCTGAGGACCTTCCGGTACAGGAACACGGTTGGAACGCAACCACTCCACTGTGCGTATACCGTCAATCAACTGCACAAGCGACCTTAGTCCTCGCTGCAAGAGGGCGTATAGACCCGCAGCAAAAATGAGTAAACTGACTGCATCAATCCAAAAGAGCGTATGCATCACTGAACTCACTTTACTGTATATCTGCTCCGTTGGACCGACTACCACCACACTCCCTACTTCTTGAGTAGGATATACAATGGGACGAGCTAACGCCATCATCGATTTCAACTGTCCATTTTCTACATAAGTGATATCCGGCAAACGAACAATGCTCTTCTTCAGCGACAATCGACTCGCTAACAATGCCTGCGAAAGCTTACTCTCCACTTGATTCCATACATTATCGGGAAAATCATTCGTTTCATCCAGAGAAGTGATTTGGCCTTGACTGTTAAAAAACGCAATGGCTGATCGAGTAAAAAGAGCATAATCCTCCCAATTATTATTCATCAAAGTATCGCTGGGATTAAGTTCAGCCGCATGCCATACGTTGTTGACCTCAAGCGTCAATTCCCGCTCGTAGTCGGAAAAATTAGACTGACGGACAAACACGGAAAAGGTGATGGTAAACACCAGCATAACCAGCGCAAACCAGAGTATTGTCAACCACAACAAGCGGGATCGAAGACTCATGGGGTATCACTCCGAAGCATATAACCAAGTCCTCTTACCGTACGTATGTATAGCTTATCCGGATCGAGTTTTTGCCGAACATATCCTATATAGACATCCACCACATTGGTATCGACAGGCGTTTCAAACCCCCACACCTGTTTCAGCAATTCACTGCGGCTAATCACAGCGCCGCGGCGTTCCCATAAAAATAGCAACAAATCTAACTCTCTCGCAGTCAATTCAACCAATTGGCCATCTTTATACACTTTGCGCCGCAACGGATCGATCACCACATCTGCAAACTGGATATTTCCCGTTGGCTCGCTAGCCAAAAACTTCTCTTTACGGCGTGTCAGGGCACGAATACGAGCAATTAACTCTTCAATGGCAAACGGCTTGATCAGATAATCATCTGCGCCCGAATCCAACCCCTGTACTCGATCTTCCACCGCTCCCCGAGCTGTCAGAAAAATGACTGGTACATCGCTTTTTTCACGAATTTTTCGGCACACTTCCAGTCCGTTGATATCCGGCAACATACGATCGAGCAAAATCAAATCCACAGAATGTTCCTCAAAAATACGCAATCCTGCCGCACCCGTTGTAGCTACATACAAATGGTATCCTTGCAGTTCTAACTCAATTCGCAAGAACTCCACCAAACCTGTTTCATCTTCAACCAAGAGAATCTTTTGCATCTCAATCCACCTCGTGTAGCGACTGCTGACTGTGGATATTGGGCCAAAAAACAGCCGAAAGACTTGGCAGTTGAGCAGCAAACTGCTCCGCCGCTGCCATAAGCGTACCTTGACGTCGACGAATCACTGTGATAGTACGGGATGTCAGCAAAACTCTCGATACAAGAAGAGCTGTCAATCTTCCCGTCTCCATATCATCCTGTACACTCGATTTTGGCAACACAGAAACCCATTCCCCATACTGTAACACGCGATTGATGCTTTCCAAACTGTCCGTTTCCATATTGGCGTCAATGTTTACGCCGTACTCCAAAGCGAGATCGGCAATAATCTTACGCAAACCTGAGCCTTGGCGCATGAGGACAAAGGGATAGGCGCAAACTTCTGCCAGTGTTACTTCTCTTCCAGCAAGTGGATGATGGTGAGCAGCGACAAAAAGCAGTGGGTCACGCCATAGCTCCACCCCGGTTAATTGTGAGTCTGTTGCATCCCAGGAAGTTACAATGCCTAGGTCGATCTCGTTTTGCAAAAGCGCTTCAATGGTACGCCGAGAGCTACCGGTGGTCACTTGAAAACGGACTCCTGGGTGAAGATGTTGGTAGTGCGCGAGCAGCGGTGGCAAAAGATATATGGAAGGAGTCAACCCCGCCCCCAACCGTATCGTTCCAATTTCCGGATTGCCAAAGGCATTCATTTCTTCCCGCAAACGCTCCTCTGTTTGCAAAATACGTTTGGCATACTGATAGGCCAATTCTCCCGCATGATTCATAACCAACCTGCGGCCAATTCGGTCAAAAAGCCGCACACCCAATCTGTGTTCCAATTGCTGCAATTGCCGTGTCAATGTTGGCTGTGTAGTATTCAGAACTTGTGCGGCCTGGACGAGAGTTTCGTTCTCGACTATTTGCACCAGCGCCTGATATAGTTCCAACCTTTTCACCCATCTCAAATTCATTTGAATTCCGTATAAGAATTATACAATAAATCAATTTTACACATAGATACTTTTTACATACACTGAAATTTGTGATGGCTTGCAAAACGAGGGGGAACCGGCATGTTTCACGCAGTAGTTGGAGCTCAGTACGGAGATGAAGGTAAAGGAAAAATGGTTGACTATTTTGCTGTCAACGCCGATGTGGTCGTCCGCTACCAAGGTGGAGGCAACGCGGGGCATACCATTGTCAATGAACACGGTAAGTTTGCCCTGCATCTAGTACCATCCGGAATTTTTAATCCGGAAACTTTTTGTATTTTAGGAACTGGCGTAGTCATTCATCCAGCTCATTTGGTGCGTGAGCTTCGTCAACTAGAAGATCGTGGCATTTCCACCAAACGACTTATTGTTTCTGAAAGAGCCCATCTCGTGCTGCCCTATCATGTTTGGCAAGACGCTTACGAAGAAGAGAAGCGCAGTCGCAAAGTAGGAACCACTTTACAGGGAATTGGTCCTGCTTATCAAGATAAAGTAGGTCGTTATGGAATTCAGATTGGCGAAATGATTCATTTGGACAGTTTCCGTACTCGTCTGGAAGCGGCTTGGGCAGCCAAAATCGAGCGTATGCCGGCTCTTGCTGATTATGGAAGTTTTGAATCTATGTGGGCGGAATTGGTAGATGCTCGTGAAGTTCTCTTACCCCACATTGCTGATACCTTGCCATTTTTAATGGAGGCAGAACAGTCTCAAAAGCACATCTTGCTGGAGGGACAATTAGGCATTATGCGCGATCTCGATTGGGGCGTATATCCTTACGTTACCTCATCATCGCCCATTACTGGTGGAGTATTTGCTGGGGCGGGTATCCCTGCCACAGCGATTTCACGCGTCACAGGTATTACCAAAGCTTATACTACTGCTGTGGGTGAAGGTCCATTCCCTACACAATTAGATAATGAAATTGGACAATTTTTACAAGATAAAGGAGAGGAATTTGGAGCTACCACTGGTCGGGCTCGCAAATGTGGTTGGCTTGATTTACCTGCATTGCGCATGGGAGCATGGCTGAACGGCTATACAGAATTGGCGCTGATGAAACTGGATGTGCTGGCTGGTCTTGAAAAAATTGGCGTCTGTGTCGCTTATCGTCGGAACGGACACACTTACTCTATGCCTATGCCTGCTTATCAATTGGAAGATGCAGAGCCGATTTACGAATTCTACGAAGGTTTTTCTGAAGACATCTCGAATTGCCGAGTTTACGAAGAATTACCTAAAACAGCCCGACAGTTCATCGAGGCTTTGGAAGCCGATTTGCAAATTCCCATTCGCTATATATCCGTAGGACCCAATCGAGATCAAACCATTATTCGTAACGAAGTGGTCTCTTTAGGAAAATAAAAAACACATATTGGAGAATGGGGAGTAAAGCTTGGCAAAAAGGTTATCCTGTTAGAAGATTCTTGCGGATTGATTTTCTAACGAGGAGATGAACCATGAGCCAGCCCGTATTTCCGACATCTTTCCCATTACAACATCAAAATCAGCAACCGGGACTGGAAACCCTCATGCAACCACGTCCCGTTTTTCACAACCCATCTTATCGAGGTTCTGAAAAATTAGCTGGCAAGCGAGCATTGATTACTGGCGGGGACAGTGGTATAGGCCGAGCGGTAGCGACAGCGTTTGCAGCAGAAGGTGCACATGTATCCATTGTGTACTTATCTGAACACGAAGATGCTAACGAGACAGCTGATTGGATTAAAAAATCGGGTCAAAAGGCGCTTTTGTTTCCTGGCGATATTCGCCAAGAAACATTTTGCCAAAAAGTCGTTTCCGATACCGTTCAGGCGCTGGGCGGATTGGATATTCTGATTAATCATGCAGCCGAGCAACATCCTCAAGCTTCTCTTCTTGACATTACGCAGGAACAACTGTTGTCGACCTTTCAGACCAATCTCTTTTCCATGTTTTTCTTAACACGAGCAGCATTGCCGCACCTGCAAAAAGGTGCGGCCATTATCAACACAACGTCTGTGACAGCTTACGAAGGACATGAACAACTGATAGATTACTCTGCCAGCAAGGGTGCTATTGTCAGTTTTACACGTTCCTTAGCCAAATCTCTTGCCAAGCAGGGCATTCGAGTCAACGCTGTAGCCCCTGGTCCTATTTGGACACCACTCATTCCGTCTACTTTCAGTGCAGAAGAAGTCAGCCAATTTGGTAGTCAAACACCGCTGGGACGAGCAGGACAACCTTGTGAACTGGCACCCGCTTATGTGTATTTGGCAAGCGAGGACAGTTCGTATATGACGGGTCAGGTGTTGCACGTCAATGGCGGTACTGCTGTTTCTTCTTAAAAATTACTTTTACGATGATACTCCTATAAAACCAGCTCATGACCGGGTATGCTGAAGAAGTACCCGGTCAATCTTGCAGTTCTAAACGCGCTACCGCACGGCGATGCACTTCATCCGGACCATCCGCCAGACGAAGCGTGCGCGCGTTTGACCACATTTTAGCCAGCGGAAAATCATCGCTAACACCCGCTCCACCATGAACCTGAATTGCCCGATCGATGACTTTTAAAGCCACATTGGGAGCGACAACTTTAATCATGGCAATCTCTTTTTGAGCCGCCTTGTTTCCAACGGTATCCATTTTATAGGCGGCATTCAAAACAAGCCACCTCGCTTGCTCAATCTCCATACGAGAATCAGCAATCCATGACTGGATAACTCCCTGTTGAGCAAGTGGTTTGCCAAAGGCGACACGCTGTTTAGCTCGCTCACACATAAGTTCAAGTGCACGTTCTGCAGCCCCAATCAAACGCATGCAATGATGAATTCTTCCAGGACCAAGACGCCCTTGAGCAATAGCGAATCCTTTCCCCTCTCCCCAGATGATATGGTCTGCTGGTACTCTCACATTGTGATAAGTAACCTCAGCATGACCATGCGGTGCATCGTCGTAACCGAAAACAGGCAGCATTCGTTCCACTCGGACACCTTCGGTATCAAACGGAATTAAAATCATCGACTGTTGTTCGTAGCGAGTCGCATCTGGATTCGTTTTCCCCATCAGAATGGCTACTTTACAGCGAGGATCGCCCGCCCCACTCGACCACCACTTGTGAGCGTTGATAATATAGTGGTTTCCATCTCGCACAATACTGGCAGAAATATTGGTGGCATCGGAAGAAGCTACTTCTGGTTCTGTCATAGCGAAACAAGAACGAATTTCACCCGCCAAAAGTGGTTTTAACCATTTTTCCTTTTGTTCTGGACTCCCATAACGCGCCAAAACTTCCATGTTACCCGTATCTGGTGCATTACAATTGAATACTTCCGGAGCAATTTCAGAACGTCCCATCATCTCGCAAAGTGGTGCATATTCCAAGTTGGTCAACCCTGCGCCATATTCTTCATCTGGCATAAATAGATTCCAGAGTCCTGCCGATTTGGCTTGTTGTTTCATAGTTTCCATAATTGGAGGTATGGAGAAACGGTTTTCCGCGGCTGCCAATTGCTCGGCATAAATCTTCTCTCCAGGATAAACTACTTCTTCCATAAATTCTTTAAGTCTCTTCATCCAAGTAAGCGTTTTCTCTGAATAACTGAAATCCAATCTATGCTCCCTCCCAATCACCGCAAAAGAAAAAGCGCGGATAACTTGACTTTACTCCGCGCCAATCAGGGGTGCAACTTGTCAATTCAATGATACGGACTGCGTATGGATGATTTACAGGCGAAAGTCAAAGCACTGCCTGCAAATGATCTGGACGGCCATTTAGGCTCTTGCAGTTACCGCCAATTTGTTACCTACATAGGCTGCCAAATCAACAACTCGATTGGAGTATCCCCACTCGTTGTCATACCATGCAACAACCTTCACCATACGATCGATGGCAAAAGTCGAAAGGGCATCCACAGAGGCAGAATGCGCATCACCATTAAAATCGCGAGAAACCAATGGCTCTTCTGTATATTGAAGAATTCCTTTCAAGGAAGACTCTGCCGCTTGTTTTAACGCAGCATTCACATCTTCTACAGAAACATCACGGCGCACATCAGCAACCAGATCAACCACTGAAACATTTGGCGTTGGTACACGCATAGCCATACCGTTCAATTTACCTTTCAAATGCGGCAACACCAGTCCCACAGCTTTAGCTGCACCAGTTGATGTAGGAATGATGTTGAGCGCTGCAGCACGCGCGCGGCGCATATCTTTATGCGGCAAATCGAGAATCTGTTGATCGTTTGTGTAAGAATGAACAGTGGTCATCAGTCCGCGTTCAATCCCAAATACATCGTCAATAACCTTTGCAACTGGAGCCAAGCAGTTGGTCGTGCAAGAAGCGTTAGAAATAACATGATGCACATCCGGATTGTACATATGCTCGTTGACACCCATAACGATAGTGATATCTTCATTTTTAGCCGGTGCAGAAATAATGACTTTTTTTGCACCACCTTTTGTTATATGCACTTGCGCTTTTTCTTTATCTGTAAAACGCCCCGTAGACTCAATCACCAAATCGACACCGACTTTGGCCCAAGGAATTTCACCTGGATCGCGCTCAGCAAACACTTTGACAGCCCGACCGTTCACTAAAATACTGTCTTTGTCTGCCTTTACTTCAGCATCTAATTTACCGTGGACTGAGTCATATTTAAGCAGCATAGCCAAAGTTTCAGCGTCCGTTAAATCATTGACCGCTACAATTTCAATATCTTGACGTTTCATAGCTGCGCGAAATACGTTGCGACCAATACGTCCAAATCCATTAATGCCAACTTTGAGTGCCATCTTTATTCTCCCCTTTATTTATCTTGATAGTAATCTTGAGATTGCACAATGAGACGCGCTGCGCCTTCATCAGTAATCAATACGTCGATTCTGTAAGCCTTCGCAGCTGCGGCAACAGCTCTCGCCTTACTGCTTCCGCCAGCAACAGCCATGACTACGCGGGCATTTTGCAAATCATCAAGACGAAGTCCAATTGTGGGCATGGAATACACCACATCGCCCTGCTGATTAAAGTAGTAACCAAACGCTTCTGCTACAGCTTGCTGATTTTCCAACCACGCCACTTCTTCATCAGGTACTTGACGACGTTTTGCCATTTTAACGGCTTCGCCAATTCCATGAACGACAAGCGTGGCTTTGCGAATTTCCGGCAGTCTCTGCTGAACGTATGGGTCGTTCAACAATTGTTCCATTGTCTCTTCATTGAGTCTGTCTGGCACATGCAACATCATGGACTCACCGCCCAGCTTTTCAGCCAGCGTGGAAGCAATTGTATTGGCTTGAAACTCTACCTTTTCACCTAATCCACCGCGCGCAGGCACAACTTTTACAGGATAAGAAACCGCACGAGCAGGCATTCGTCGGGCTATGGCCGCCATGGTAGTGCCGCCTGTGATACCAACGACCTCGTCTGGCTGCAGAAGACTCCGTAATAACTCTGCGGCTCGATAGCCGAGGTTGTCTTTGACCCAACTGTTTTGGTCGCTGTCATCTTCCACAACCACCACCTGAGGAATTCCCAGTACTCGGGAAACGCGCTCAGCCAGCTCTTTTCTGCCATCCATGCGAACAGCAAATTCTGCAACGCGATCGAGCACAGCTTCTCCATCTTCTGTCAAAGAGACTCCTGCAGAGCTAGCTGTCAAAAGCCCTTGTACACGTAGAAAATCCAGCTCTGCGCGAAGCACACGCTCAGTTGTACCCATTTCCACAGCTAAAGCACGGCGCCCAATAGGTTGCAGGGCAAGAATGCGTTCCAAAATGCGAATACGTTTTTGCAATTCGTCCGATAGCTCAGGTACGAGTCGACGAACGGCACTCCAGATGGAAACATCTTCTATTGAGTTCAAGCTCATCTGCCACCAATGGGACTAATTTAGTCCCGTGTAGTCATTTTTCGTCCCAACCACCACAAAAGATAGCCTTCTTAATATGATACCTTTGTAGTCAGTGTATTCTTTTTTACCGTATTTTGCAATGGGCAATCCTTACCCATCCTGATGATTTGCAGAAGTTTTGCATTTTTCTTGCCAAATGGCCCAAGCTAATCTTATGACAAGCAGCAAGGAGAATGAGGCTACTTCTGGAAAAATTGCACTGTCCTGTAGTGAAAGTATCATTTTCCTCGCTAAAACTGTTAGGATAAAATCTGTTAAATGAGTTGGTGACAGCGTTCGAATCAACTCAAGGATTTCGTAAACAAGCAACAGAGAAAAAATATCTTCAGTTAGACTTCGAAAATGAGTTAAAACAATTTCAGGATGATTCAGCAATTCGCCCCAACGTATGATAAAACCAACGATGCCAATCAGTAATGCTGCAAACAAAATTCCTACAATGGCGAAACGAATATACATCAATAAATGGCGAATAGTGCGTAACATTTTAGAACGCACTCGGTATGCCTCCCTCCTGTATGCCTGATAATTCTTCATGGATACAGTCGAGCGGCAAACATTGTCCAGCTTGTATATTGGATGCTATTTGCTGTAGAATCCCACTTTTCCACCAACAGTCTGGATTTTCCTCTAATTCTTCTTGCCAATCGGACAATGTGATCCAACGGGCCTCCAAAATTTCCTTCCCGTCCACCTTTAAACGCAAAGAGGCTGGCATATCCTCTACTCGGGCCAGAAAAACCAAGCGCAGTTTTCGTTCGTGGAATTTACGCCAATACGAATAGAGGCCAAGAAATCCTGTCAAACTACAATTCTTTACGCCTGTTTCTTCTTGTAATTCACGCATAGCCGCTTCCAACAACGGTTCACCCGGATGAGGTTGACCGGTGGGGATATTCCAGCATCCCTTCTTTTTGCCGCGCCCTTCACGTACACAAAGGATCTCTCCGCCGGAGAGCAAAACTGTACTGACGGAGAGCGTGATTTTGGCGATTTTCATAAAGATCATCCTCTTGTGCGACATCAAGTCTTCATTTTACTACAACCTTTGAAAGAAAGTATGGAGTCCTTGATTCGCAAAAACTCTTGAGTCGTCGCACCCTACTCTGGCAAAATGTAGAGCGTAGAAGAGACCAAAATAGAGGGGAGCCAACCCATGAACTACCCCGGCAAATTAATTATCGTGGAGGGTACTGACGGATCGGGCAAAAGCACTCAAATTGCCTTACTCAAAACATGGCTTGAGCATCAAGGCTATCCGGTGGTTTTTACAGAATGGAACTCATCTGCCCTCGTCAAAAGCTGGACCAAAAAAGCGAAACAACAAAAACAGTTATCGCCCGCCACGTTTCACTTAATACATGGAGCAGACTTTTATGAACGATATGAACGTTTCATATTGCCACTTTTGCGAGCGGGCTTCATAGTTTTGGCGGATCGCTATATTTATACTGCGTTTGCCAGAGATGCCGCACGCGGCTGCAATCGTGCCTGGGTGCACAATACATACCGTGATGTCGTACGCCCTGCGCTTTCGCTTTACTTCCAAACTCCTCTAAACGTGGCAGTAGACCGAATTCTCGTAGGCCGGACGGAACTCAAATATCATGAAGCTGGACTCGATTTAGGTATTTCGGACGACCCGGTGGAAAGCTTTAAAATCTTTCAAGGTCTTGTCAAACAGGAATATGATCGCATGGCGGATGAAGAGCACTTGCACGTTATTGACGCTACCTTGCCGATTGACGTACAGCAACGTGAGGTACGGCGTCTAACGGAATCTGTGCTAAAAAACTACGAAGGTTTATCTGCACTGCAATTAAATACAGGTAAATCTGCTCATTTTTGCAACGAAGCGATAAACCTGCAACAAGCTTTCGCCTTCCAAAATCATAAACTGCCCGGCAAACTGATTGTGATTGAAGGTTCAGACTACTCTCATCATTATCAGTATAGCCAAAAACTAAAGGAATTTTTGGAAATTCAAGGATATGCTGTTTATTCCGCTGGTATCAAACGCTCCAAACTTATGCGACAGGCTATTGACGAAGCGAAAGAAGAACAGATGGTAGGACCTCGCACCATGGCGTTGTTCTATGCAACAGATTTTTTCTCCGAGCTGGAACACGGTATCTTGCCTGCTTTACGAGCTGGTATGGTTGTCGTGGCTGACCGATACATTTTCACCCTGATGGCGCGTCAACTCGTACGCGGTGAAGATAGTGAGTGGTTACACCAACTCTATCAAGCGGCTCCCAAGCCGGACTTGGCTCTTTACCTAGATTCTGATGCAACGACTTTAGCTTGCCGATGCCTGCAACAATATGGTCAGCTATTCTATTGGGAAGCGGGTATGGATTTAGCTATCTCACCTGATGCCCTCGATTCTTTGTTGCATTATCAGAACGGATTACTCGCCCATTATAGAAAAATGGCCAATCTATACGGTATGCAAATGCTGCCCGCCTTCGAAAAAAATACGGAAGAAAAAATTCAAAAGTTAGCCTTGAAACTGTTGGCAGGTGATGAGGCATGAGTCGAATCGGTATTATCGATCTCGGTTCAAACTCAGCCCGCTTGATGATTTATGAAATTGAAAAAAGCGGAGCCTACTGGCCCATTTTTGAGATGAAACAAAATATTCGCCTAGCCGAAGCCATGAACGATGGAATCATTCAGGAAACAGGAATCCAGCGAGCGATTTCCTGTACAAGACTTTTTTATCGCGCGGGTCAATTACACAATGTGGACGAATGGTTAGCAGTCGCTACAGCAGCTATTCGCCAAAGTCGTAATCAGTCTGAAATTTTGCATCGTTTACGAGTGGAAGCGGGAATTGCTTATCAAGTTATCGAAGGCGCGGACGAAGGGAGATACGGCTATATAGGCGCAGTCAATACACTGCCTATACAGAACGCCTTGCTCTTTGATATCGGTGGAGCGAGCACAGAGTTGATGCTGGTAGAAAGCAGGAAATTAAAAGGCGTGGTGTCCCTGCCGCATGGAGCATTAAATCTCATGAAACGTTTTGAGAATGTATCAGAAACTGAGACAGCCAGACTCGTCTATCATTTCATGCAGGAAGCGTTGAACGAGGTCTCATTTTTGTCTTTTGCACAAAATATGCCTCTGGTAGGGATGGGCGGAACAGCTCGAGCATTGGCCAAACTGGAATTAGCCCGTCTGAACAAACCAAGCGCTCGCATTCACGGTTTTACCATGGACCAGGAGGCTGTCCAACAATGGTTTGAAGAACTGTCCAGCTTACCGCTTGCCAAGCGAAAAAAAATAAAAAACCTTTCCAAGAGCCGAGCAGATATTATTGTACCTGGATTAGCAATCATGAGCGCTCTTATGAAGAAAACCAGTAGCCCATCTCTGATGGTGAGTCGGGCGGGATTACGTGAAGGTATATTTTATGAACGATATCTACGCTATACTGGCAGCGCTGTGGTCCATGACGTGTTGAGTCATAGCCTCTTTAATTTTCAGCGGAAATTTGTCGTCAACCCTACTGTGTCCGATCTCGTCGCGGATGCTGCATTGCGCCTGTTTGACGCACTCGTTGAAAAGTCACTTGTCGATGCAGCGGATCGAACCTTATTTTACACAACCGTTCAAGTAGAAAGCGCTGGATGCTACATTCATACTGAACGCTGGATGCATCATTCCGCATACTTGGCCCAATGGTCGCAACTGTATGGTCTTGGTTACCATGAAACGGAGGATATGGTGCAACTTCTGTCCGGGAAAGCCAATAAGCGTTTAAAACGACTTTCATTATTACTGCGACTCGCCAAGCTGCTGACCTTACAACTTGGCATGAACGCAGAGGAAATTGAGATCGTCATGAATCAAGACAGTCTGATGATTGGCCGAATACCCGACATGAACCATCAAGTAGAAAAATCGGCAGATGCATCTTTAGTAGATGAATTTTTGCTGACTTTTCAAATTCCCCTTATCTTTTTGGATGCCTGACATTTTTTATACGGCATCTCTGATTTTCATAATTTTCGCAGCCGCGCCAGTTGAACCGCATGGTGCGGCCCTTTCGTTAAAATTAACTGGGCACGGGCACGGGTGGGAAGAATATTTTCACGCAAATTAACTGCATTCACTGTATCCCAAATGTGAGAGGCTGTAGATATTGCTTCCTCTTCGGAAAGCAGTGAATACCTCTGGAAATAAGATTCTCTCTTACGGAAAGCCGTCTCCCGGAGCTTCTGAAAACGCTCGATATACCACTGCTTTATCTGATGTTCTTCCGCATCTACATAAATGGTAAAGTCAAAGAAATCTGAAACAAATAGCTGCGGCTTAGTTGTTGTTGTACCTCCTGTTTGCAGGACATTCAAGCCTTCCACAATCACGATATCCGGATGCTCAACGACTTTATACTCTCCTGGAACAATATCATAGGTTAGATGTGAGTATACAGGTGCACTAACGGCTGGTTTGCCGGACTTGACGTCTGCCAAGAAACGAATCAAACTGCGAACATCATAACTTTCCGGAAAGCCTTTACGATTCATAAGACCACGTTCTTCAAGAACATGATTAGGGTAGAGAAATCCATCTGTAGTGACCAGATCCACCCGCGGGTGACTCGGCCATCTCTCTAGCAGAGCTTGAATGATACGCGCCGTCGTACTTTTACCCACTGCTACGCTTCCCGCAATACCTATGATATAGGGTACTTTCTCCTCCAAATGGCCAAGAAAGCGACTGGATGCTAAATAGAGATTTCGTGTAGCGTCCACATAAAGGTTGAGCAATCGTGACAGAGGCAAGTAAATTTCATCAACTTCACTTAAAGATACTTGTTCATTAATTCCATGCAATTTAACCAAATCTTCTTCTGTCAATGGCATGGGAGTGGAGGCGCGTAATTGCGCCCATTCATCTCTGGTGAATGTGATGTATCGGGAAAAGTGTGCAGTTCTATTTTTTTGCACCAAGAAAGTTGACCCCTTTTATGGCTCATCATCCCTAAGCCATGTTTTCTCTATTTATGATGTTATGAATGGATAAATTCTTGCCAACCCCGGTCAGATATCATGCTTCAATCGTCACAGGCGTTCCTATATGTACCATACTGTAAAGCTTTTTAGCTATATTCACTGGCAATTCCACACAACCCGCACTCTGTGGGAATCCATAGGAGGGCCTCGGGAATCCATGAATAGCAATATTACCATCAAAACTCATGACCCACTTCACTCCCGGATCATCATAGTGTGTCCCATTGGGATTGACACCCTTCATATTGACGACAGGCGACTTAAAGCGTATATAGAAATGTCCAAGCGGCGTTGCATTGTCAACGCCGGTATTACAGAGAGTTTTAAAGATAGCTTGTTGTCCCTGATAAACGGTTAAAGTTTCCGGTGTTCCTTCTCTAACTACAATACTAAGAGGAGTAGCAGTTACAAAAGGACGAACTACCTGAGCCACAGGCAAAAATTGACCAGTGGTAGAAACAATACTATGCTTGCCGCCATGCAATAACATAACAACTCGCTCCGTGGCAGGCAAGGGCTGATTCGGTATAAACTCAGCCGTAGTGCTGTTCTTCCATTCCACATTTCCAGCAACCGCTGGTTGAAAGCTGAGATCATGCTGGAGACTCTGAGGATTTTTCACTGGCGCACTGAAGTGAAACCAAAAGGGACCATCTTGCGAAACTTCAAGCTGCCAAATTCCAGGATCTGTTGTAACATGGAGCGGTTTTGGGGTCCAACCAGCAATTGTAACTGAGTGTTGCAAGTGCTGGCCTTCTCTATCAACGGCAGAAAGCAATGTCAACTGATTAAATTGATGCTGTTGCATGGATGCCTTCAACCAAAGAGTATCTTGTGGAACCGCTAAAGATTCCTGATAGGTTTTTCCGTCTATTCGCCACTTCAAACTTTGAACTCGATGATTAAAATGTAACGAGATTCCTTTAAGCACATTAAATTGCGTAATTTGAGGAAGAACTTGCAAATTTTCTCGTGTTCTCGGCGCCATCAGCATTCCACCGCCGAAATAGGTGGCAAGCGCGACCCATATTGCTACAACACAGCCAAAAATGGATCGACTTTTCATACCAGCCAGCCACCTCACTAGATTTTAGAGATTAGATGGAAGCAAAAACATTTCAGCTTTACAGGGTTGTCGACGCACTTTTTTTTCTTGGTCGATCTGGCACTGTCAAAAGCGCTAGCAAGCATAGGGACGAAAAAAGAAATGCTACAAGTGTTACATGAATGAGAAACGATGAAACATTATGATAGGTTACAATTAAAATTCCGGATAAAGCTTGCAAAAGAACCAGGATCACTGTTCCCCAAGCGGCTCGGTAAAGATCGGAGCGTAGATTTCGTAGGGAAGCGGCGCTTCGCAATATAAACAGACTAAAGACAAGCAAACCTAAAGCAAAAAGCCTGTGAATACAGTCCATCCAAAATGCGTAGTGTGGTGCGTAGATGCTTTCTGTAGGAAACGGCCAACCATGAAAAAACGGGGCAGCTCCACTACTTGAGATGTAAGCTCCGAAATACATTTCAACATAAATATAAATCAGCGACCACCAGACTAGCGATCGGATTCGGCTACCCGTTGCCGAATAGTCTGGACGTAAACGACCGCCTTGGAGAATTTCTTGTAATGGTACACGTCGCAATTGAAATAATAAAATACACAATAAAAGAACGGAAGCAAAAGCAATTAATGAGATGCCAAAATGAAAAGCTAAAAACCAAGCGGGATCGCCAAAAATCACCCCAAGCGCTCCCAGCGCGCCTTGGACAAAAACTGAAGCAATGGCTAAGACAATCAGCCATACAACTTCACGCAATTTACGATACTGAATCAGGGCGAAAACGGATGTAGCAAGTAGAAGTAAAGTTGCAATAGGTACCAAAGCTCGATGGCCAAACTCTATCAACTTATGAATGCCCATATGCTGTGGGATTAACACGCCTTCACATAGCGGCCATGAATTTCCACAAGCAAATCCCGAACCTGTCTCTGTATCAATAAATCCAACCGTATTGACAGCAAGAAGAAAAATAACTGTTAAAATGGCCAATAGAATAGTGACAAATTGTATACTCCGTTTATCTTGATTTGCCATACGCTGGCCTCCATATAAGATAGACTAGCCAGACACTGGAGTGTGCCTGGCCATCCTATGATTCAATTAACGCATATTGAGCATCATCATCACAAAAACAACTGGCAAATAAATGAGTGAACAGAGA
The DNA here is from genome assembly GCF_900142255.1 of Alicyclobacillus tolerans. GTDB lineage: Bacteria > Bacillota > Bacilli > Alicyclobacillales > Alicyclobacillaceae > Alicyclobacillus_I > Alicyclobacillus_I tolerans. Next base: position 21,112 of record NZ_FRAF01000025.1, read on the forward strand.
AAAGTCCGTTTAGCCCAAACCATGCTTGCGTCTGGTTCAAAATAAGATCGTAAGACAAAACCAAGAAAAATAATCCCAACTACCCCAGCCACAGCCGCATATACCAAGCCTACCTGTCCCGTCCAGGCAAGAAGTACTGACGCGATAATCAACAGAACAGCATAGACAACACTTTGAATCTTGGTTTTACGTGCTCCTTTGACTACAGGCATCATTGGAATACCTGCTTTGGTGTAATCCTCGTTTTTATAAAGCGCAAGCGCCCAAAAATGAGGAGGTGTCCAGAGAAAAATAATAGCAAACATGATAATCGCAGCAAGTCCAAGATGTCCTGTTACACCTGCCCAGCCAACGAGTGGCGGAAAAGCACCCGCTCCGCCGCCTATCACAATATTTTGCGGCGTGCGACGTTTGAGCCACATGGTATAAATCACGGCGTAATAGAAAGCACCACCAAGAGCCAGTCCGGCTGTCAATGGATTCACAGCTAGATTGAGATAGACAAAAGAGCCAACGATTAAAAGAAGGCCAAGAATGAGCACATGATGGGCTGGCACCCTCCCTAACGGAATGGGCCGCTTGGAAGTGCGTTGCATAACAGCATCAATATCGCGATCGAACCACATATTAATCGAGGCTGATCCGCCCGTAGCTAGCGCTAATCCCAGCAAAGTATTGATAAACAGCGACCAGCGTGGAAAGCCGTGATGGGCGACAATCATTGCTGTAGCTGCAGTGAAAAGAAGCATAATTTGGATTTTAGGTTTTGTAGTAGCAATGTAGGCTTGTACCACATCCACCCATCTGTATGTCAACGATACATGCCGATCTAACTGCGACTTCGGGCTTTCCCGCTCGACCATCGACATTTCCGGTCCCTTCCTCTCCTCAGAAAAGAACTGCAGACACTGCAGTTGAATTGGACAGACAACAAAAGCAAGCATTCATCTTCAATAACTTATAAAGTTCAGTAAACAAGCATTCTGAACGACAGTATAAGATTTTTCTATCTTGGAAAACAAAGTACAAATGATAGGATTCCAAAACTCACGAAGCTAACTTTCCTTTTGCAAACGGCGACTCGGCCTCACCGAGCCGCCGCAACACGTTATGCAACATAACTTTTGAATGCCATGATCCAAATGGAACCTGCTACAACTGTAAACGCGATGAACATGGCAAAGAATATGAGAAATTGTTGATAGTTGGGTCCAAACGCTTCAGTCAAGTGCATGAACATAAACAACTGAATGACCGCCTGGAATACTGCCAGAATCACAATCGCTGAGATAATGGCGCTTGACGGAAGATGCGAGTCAAGCACAAACCAAATCGCCGCAAAAGTGAGTACCAGTGATAACACATAGCCAATAATGTGCTTCCACGGAAACTTTTCTTCGTGATGATGCGAACGGGTCGGCGTGTTGGATGACATGGCTTACAACACCTTTCCCATAAAGTAGACTACTGTGAAGATGAAAATCCAAGCGACGTCAAGAAAGTGCCAATATAGGCCAGAGATAAATATCTTGCGCGTCGTTACAGGGTTTAGACCACGGCGAGCCACCTGAATGATAATCGAGGTGAGCCAGAGAATACCGAGTGAAACGTGACAACCGTGCGTACCTACCAGAATGAAAAAGCTGGAGAGGAACGCGCTTTTGGAAATCGTTGCTCCCATATGCACGTACTTGAGAAACTCGGATACCTCAAAGCCAATAAAACCAAGACCAAGTAACACAGTGACAATCAACCAACCTATGACGGCGTTCTTCCAGCCCCGACGCATGGAATAAGTAGCCAGACCGCAGGTGAAAGAACTGGTCAACAGCAGGAACGTCTCAGAAAGAAATGTCGGATAGTCATAAAGTTGTTGCGATGTAAATCCGCCTGCCGTATTCCGGAAGAGCAGGATGTACATTGTGAACAAACAAGAGAACAGAACCAAGTCGGAACCAAGGAAGACCCAAAAGCCAAATATTCTTAGGCTTCCGTCCTCAGTAGAGTACTCCATCGGCTTGGACGTGTCGATGTGATGGTCATGTTCCAGGTTCAAATGACCTTCCATCTGATAGGACACCCTTACAACCTCCCCGCCTCGGCTTCGGTGCGTTCGATCACGTCCACCGGAATATAATGATCGGTATTGACCTCAAACGACCTTTGCCCCATACAGATGAGTACAATCAGCAATCCTAAGATAGCCGGAACCCACCACTCAAAGACAAACCCAAAACCAGCAAGTCCAAAAGCTGCCGACATTATAAACGGACGTCCAGAGTTGTTGGGCATATGAATCGGTTTGAACGCCGGTTTGGTTTTTTCTTCTTCTTTCTCGATATACTTCACGTACCACCAGTGATCGCGATCTTTGATGGTTGGGATTACAGCAAAGTTATATTCTGGAGCTGGTGAAGTGGTTGACCACTCAAGCGTACGTCCATCCCATGGGTCGCCTGTCAAGTCACGTTCGCCCCAACGAATGCTCCAATAGATGTTGTATACCATGAGCACGAAGCCAATGGCCATTCCGTAAGCACCAATCGTTTCAATCAAGTTGTAAGGCATCCAGCCTAGACCAGCCGGATAAGTATACATACGTCGAGTCATGCCCATCAATCCAACAACAAACATGGGCAGGAAACAGACGTTGAAAGAAATGATCCAAGTCCAGAATGCCCAGCGACCTGTACGATCGTCCAACTTGAAGCCGAACATCTTTGGCCACCAGTAGTACATGCCTGCAAAACATCCAAAGACCGTACCACCAATGAGCACGTAGTGGAAGTGAGCAACCAGGAAGTAGCTGTTATGGTACTGATAATCCGCAGGAGCCACTGCCAGCATGACACCCGTTAAACCACCAACCAAGAAGTTAGGGATAAAAGCAAGTGTCCAAAGCATTGGCAATTCAAAACGGATTCGTCCACGCCACATGGTAAACAACCAGTTGAACACTTTGACACCAGTCGGAATAGCAATCAACATGGTTGAAACCCCAAAGAAGTCATTGACACCAACACCAGCGCCCATGGTGAAGAAGTGGTGAACCCAAACAACGAAAGACAGAATCGAAATGGCAAGCAGTGACACGACCATAGCACTATAGCCAAAGAGACGCTTACGTGCAAAAGTTGCTACCACTTCGGAGAAAACGCCAAATAACGGCAAGATAACGATGTAAACCTCAGGGTGACCCCATATCCAGAACAAGTTAATGTATTGCATGGGCATTCCGCCGGCACTGATGGTAAAGAAGTGAGCGCCAAACAGACGGTCAATGAGCAAGAGCGCCAAGGCTACTGTCAATACCGGGAAAGCGAAGATAATAATGATAGATGTGATGAGCACAGACCAAGTGAACATGGGCATGCGCATCAAAGTCATACCAGGCGCGCGCATCTTCAAAATCGTTGTCATGAAGTTTACGCCTGTAGCAATCGTACCGATACCTGTAATTTGTAAAGCAATCAGATAGTAGTTTTCTCCAGGACCCGGATCGAAATGAGCACCAGCAAGCGGTGTGTACGATGTCCAGCCTGCATCCGGTGATCCACCAACGACAAACGATATGTTGAAAAGCAAAGCCGCAAAAAAGAACAACCAAAAAGAAATAGCGTTTAGATAAGGGAAAGCTACGTCACGAGCGCCAATCTGTAAGGGAACAGCAACGTTGAACAATCCAATCACAAACGGCATAGCCATAAAGAGAATCATGACTGTACCATGTGTGGTGAAAATCTGGTCGTAGTGCTCTGCACTGAGAAAATGCTCATTCGGGAATGCCAATTGCGAACGCATGAGTATGGCGTCCGAACCACCGCGAAAGAGCATAAGAATGGCGGCAATAATGTACATGATGCCGATTTTCTTATGATCGACCGTGGTTAAATACTCTTTCCACAACCACTTCCACTTTTTAAAGTAGGTGAGTACAAATAAAATGGCCAAGGATGCAAGAATAATCGCGCCATCTGCACCTAACTCTAAAACGTTGTGAGGAAAGAAGTTGAGGATCCACTGTTTCACAGCAGGACTCACTTTTCCGTCTCCTCCTTTTTCCCGGAGAAATTGTTACTCATTCAAGTAGATTTCTCAAATTAATTGTCTGCTTGAGCGAAAAGCTGTTGATCGGATGGATAAGACGAAAAACTTTCCGGTTTTGCCAGACCGGCTGTCATCAGCAATTTACGGCTTGCAGCTTCCGAAAGCGCCGGATCTGTTGTTTTTACCTGTTGTACCCAAGCATCAAACTGACTGGTCGGTTTAGCATAGACATTAAACTGCATATGAACAAATCCTTTGCCTGAAAACTGACCACTGCGCCCCAGATAGGTGCCTGGATGACTGGCTTCCAGCCATAACTTCAAATCCTTACCTGGCATACTAAACTCCATACCGCCTAACTGTGGAACCCAGAAGGTATTCATAGGCCCTACTGAGGTTAATTGAAAGTTAACCGGAGTGTTGGCAGGAATTTCAACATAATTGACTGTTTCAATCCCCTGCTGAGGATATTGGAATATCCACTTCCAACGCGCCGAAATCACATCAATTGTAATTGGTGCGTTTTTCGACTTGGGAGGGTTCTCCAATTCTCCCGTCACCACGACAGTCGGTATGGCAATAGCAGCAACCAGCACAATCGGAACGATGGTCCAAATTGTCTCCAGCTTACGATTGCCTTCCCATTCAGGATGGTAGGGCGCAGGATTGTCGCTTTTGTCACGAAATCTTGCTAGAACATAGATAAAAAGCACTGCCACAATGATGACGACAATAATCATTACAACGAATGACCAGAGAATGAGATGATACTCACTCTTGGCGACCGGTCCTGCCGGAGACATGACAGCGTACTTGGAACTGCATCCGGTAGCTAACAGCATGACTGCGGCCGCCATGGCGAGTACGCTTGCCAAGCGCTTTTTGGGCGGTAACATTGACACTTCCAACTCCTCTCTCAGCCCGTTTGTTCGTCCGGTGCCGCCGTGCCGGCGCGCGCACAGCGGCAGAGCCTGCACGGCCCGTGAACGTACAGCCGAAGGCTCTCGCATTAGATGATACCATTCGACACCCTTTGCTACCGAAGAATTTTGCGAGTTTCAAAGAAACGACACAGCAGCGTTAACAATTTCACCACAACTCGTTCCGTAAAAATTCACAGTTTTGTTTCTTCACTTCTTGACAAGAAACAATCCCCTGAGTTTTGATGACTTTACTGTGAGCCAAAATTATAACTTCGCTATGACGTTTCTCATAACTATCGATAGCGTGCCCGCTTTGCAAAGTTTTTATGCAAAAAATCTTCGGCGCACAAGAAAAATTCTGCAATTTTCATCTTTTCCCTTCCTTCTGTCACCAGAGATGAAGTCAAGACAATTTTCATGTTAGGATAGATGGGTACAGCATGGCGCGATTTGAAGTGGCAGCAATCGTATCTCCCCAGTTCTGCAGCCACTCCAATTTTCATGCGCTAAATTTTGTGTGCTGGAGGTACGCCAATGACTTTAACAACTTTTCACAACGAACCATTCACTGATTTCAGCCAACCCGCTCATAAAGCGGCAATGGAAGCTGCACTCGCCAAGGTGCGCAGCCAATTCGGACAAACCTATCCACTTTGGATTGGCGGTGAACAAATTCAAACTCAGAATTCCTTGGCATCCATCAACCCCGCTTTAAAAAGTGAAGTAGTAGGAACGGTCTGCCAAGCGAATCGGCAACATATTGAACAGGCATTGCAGATTGCTGGTAAGCGTTTTGAGGACTGGCGCTACACCAGTGCCGAATTGCGTGCTGGCTATCTATTCAAAGCTGCAGCCGAAATTAGACGCAACAAATTTGAATGGGCCGCATGGCAAGTGTATGAGGCAGGAAAAAACTGGGGAGAGGCTGACGCTGACGTCGCCGAAGCGATTGACTTTTTGGAGTACTACGGAAGAGAGATGTTACGCCTTGCAGAACCGACTCCACTGACTCCACTTGCAGGTGAGTTTAACCGTCAGTATTACATTCCGCTCGGCGTTGGTGTCATTATTCCACCTTGGAATTTCCCGCTGGCGATTTTGGTAGGCATGACCACATCTGCAATTGTCACCGGCAATACCGTTCTGCTTAAACCTTCTCCCAATACGTCTGTCATTGCTGCACGATTTGTTGAATTGATGCATCGCATTGGTTTGCCATCTGGTGTAATCAACTTTGTACCTGGCCCTCCGGAGGAAATTGGCGATTTTATGGTGGAACATCCACAAACTCGTTTTATCTCCTTCACCGGATCAAAAACTGTCGGCCTACGGATAGCAGAACGGGCGGCTAAAACAGCACAAGGACAACGCTGGATTAAGCGAGTGATTGCAGAAATGGGCGGCAAGGATGGCATTGTCGTCGACAAGAATGCAGATTTGGAAGACGCAGCTGTGCAGATTGTCGCTTCAGCCTTCGGATTCCAGGGGCAGAAATGTTCGGCCGCATCTCGGGCCATTTTGCACAAAGACATCTACGATGCCGTTACTGAGCGAGTCATTGAACTGACTCGAGCTTTAAAAATGGGACCTCCTGCGGAAAACTTCTACACAGGCCCTGTTATTGATCAAAAGTCTTTCGATAAAATCATGAGCTATATCGAAATTGGTAAACAAGAAGCTACCCTAGCTGTTGGCGGAGAGCGCGGTTTGGAAGAAGGATTCTACATTCAACCCACTGTGTTCACAAACGCTAAACGCGGGGCGCGCATTATGTGCGAGGAAATCTTTGGACCTGTACTCGCTATTTATCGCGCAGAAAGTTTTGAAGAGGCCATTGATACTTTCAACGATACGGAATATGGCTTGACGGGCGCCGTCTATTCTTATGACCGCAGCCATTTAGAATACGCCCAAAATCGTATGCATTGCGGCAATCTTTATTTCAATCGTAAATGCACTGGGGCATTGGTAGGCGTTCATCCGTTCGGTGGCTTTAATATGTCGGGTACCGATTCAAAAGCTGGCGGCCCTGATTACCTATTGCAATTTATGCAGGCAAAAGCTGTTTCGGAAAAATTCTAATCGCACAAGCGATGGAGGAGCTGACTCCTGGGCAGTAGAAACTGTCAGGAACCAGCTCCTCACTTTTTAATAAGATAGATTTTAGATGGAATACCGTCTTTCGCTGAAAAGATTCGCTCTATCTCTTTATACTTCAGGCTGACACCATGGGCCAATCTTCAGGTCGATGAATTGCGTATCCCTGCAGGTAATCAATACCCATTCGCTCGGTTTCGGCCAAAAGCAATTCTGTCTCCACAGCTTCCGCCACAATCGACTTACCCATCAAACGAGCCATTTTACAAATACTTTCTACTACTGCTCGGTCGATCTCGCTATTAAATATCTCCCGCACATAAGATCCGTCAATTTTCACAAAATCTACTTGCAAAGCTTTTAGATGCGCAAATGAGGCAAATCCACTTCCGAAATCATCCAAAGCAAAGCGACAACCGAGAGCGCGAATTTTCTTCACAAATTGTTCAGCTTGCAGCAGGTTTTGCACTGCCGCAGTCTCCGTCAGTTCAAAACAGATACGTTCTGCTCGAATACCACTCTCTTCAAGCTGTAAAGATACAAAATGTAAAAATTCTTCGTCACTGATGCTCTGAGCTGAAAGATTGATGGCATAACAAGTGCCATCATCTTCAATTTCACAGAGACGGCGAAAAGTTTCCCGCACTACCCAACGATCAAGTTGCGGCATAAGTCGATAACGTTCCGCCGCAGGAATAAAAGCTCCCGGCATCTCCAGTCGGCCATCTGCCAGTCTTAAACGTAAAAGCACTTCACAATAAGGTTGCACACCTTGGCGATGAAGCGAGCGCTGCAGCAACAATTCAAAATGGTTTTCGTCGACTGAATCACAAAGGCGAACCGCCCAGTCTAAATCCAGTTTCCGTCGCTCATACTCCTGATTGCCCGGCACATACACTTCCATCCGATTGCGACCCTTATCCTTTGCAGCATAGCAAGCAGTATCCGCCGCACTCAGCAGGTCAGGATAGCTTGCAGAGTCTGCATCGACGGCTACCAATCCCATGGAAACGCCAATTCGGAAGCGGCGATTTTCGTACTGAAAGTGAAAATGGCTGAGAGCGTCAATCCATCTTTGCAGACGTTGCTTGGCTTCATCCATACTGCAGTTAGAGAGACAGACGCCAAACTCGTCTCCGCCCAGGCGAGCCAATATCTCTCCAGGCTGCATCAGCGCCGTAAAACGCTGCGCCACCTCGCAGAGTAGTTCGTCACCTGCCGTATGTCCAACCGTGTCATTGACAATCTTGAATTGATCGAGATCGAGATAAGCTAATACATGTTGCGTGTGCTGAAGTCGGGCATCCGCTATGATTTGATTGATTTTTTTCTCAAACGCTGTCCGGTTGGGAAGGCGTGTGAGCGGATCGACAAGTGCCTGTTCCTCTAAGAGACGTTGAAAGTTGGACTCGTCCAATGTCTTTTCAGCTGAATTAGAAAGTACAAAGAGTGCGGCCTGCACCTGACCATCCGGTGAAAACACAGGTATAGCTCTGGCGTTCCAGACCTCTGTCTCTCCCAGTTCACGCTCCAGCCTAAGTTCGATTTCTTGCCTTTTCCGACTCGTCAAAATCTCCTCCACGGGCAACTGTCTGAGCAAAGAAGGATAATTCATCAAGGCATCGGCGGCGTGATTGAGAAACACCCAGTCACCTTCAGTGTCACAAATGGCAACAGCCGAATCGATGATTTCTAATATGGCTTTTTCAAGCCCAGTCATAGGCTGGATGAGATGGGAAGACATGCATTCTGCTCCTTTTGAACTTAACAAATGACCGTCAGGACACATCGTTCAAAATAACTATTCTTGTTCATACCCATGCGGATGCTGGCTATGCCAGTTCCAAGCTGAGCGAATGATATCGCTCAATTCGGGATACTCCTGTTTCCAACCGAGTGTCAATTTGGCGCGTTCTGGAGACGCCACAAGCACTGCCGGATCGCCCCAACGCCTGTCTGATTCCACAATCGGAATTGGCTTGCCCACCACGCGTTCTGCCATTTCAATGACTTCTCGCACAGAAAAACCAAGGCCATTCCCCAAATTGAAAACTTGGCTTCCTGAATTTTCTACAAGCCATTCCAGAGCCAGACGATGGGCACTGGCCAAATCCATGACATGAATGTAATCGCGTACGCACGAACCATCCGGAGTAGGATAATCGCAGCCATAAATGTGAATGGCCTCACGCTGTCCAAGCGCCGTTTGCAGCACAAGCGGAATAAGATGAGACTCAGGCCGATGATCTTCACCAATCGGATACTTGGTGTGCGCGCCTGCAGCATTAAAATAACGCAGCGAAATTGACTTGATTGCGTACGCTTCATTAGCCCACCGAAGCATTTTTTCAATAGCGAGCTTAGTTTCACCATAGGGATTCGTTGGCAAGGTTCGCGCACCCTCTGGAATCGGGAGCGTTGACGGATCGCCATAGACTGCTGCTGTTGAAGAAAATACGATACGCTTGACGCCGCTTGTCACCATGGCAGAGAGCAGACGTTCTGTACCGCTGACGTTATTTCGATAGTATAGCAAGGGTTCCTTGGTGCTTTGTCCCACTAGTGAAAAGGCGGCGAAATGAACCACGGATTCAATGCCTTTTTCCCGCATAATTTGAGTCAGCGCTTCCTCGTCAAAGAGACTCAACTGATAAAACTCGACAGTAGGAAAAGGTTCCAACGCTTGACGATGACCTTGCGAAAGATTGTCAATCACCGTCACTTCATGACCGTGATCGACCAATTCCGCGACTGTATGGCTGCCTATGTACCCAGCTCCGCCCGTTACCAAAATTCTCATTTTCCTTCTACCTCCCCAGTCAATTCACGGACTCCTTCACCCAGTCCCGTGATATAAAAGGACGGAGCATAACCTATGGTGCTCTCATACTGACGCGCTACATGCTCCTGGAAAACATCCAAATGATGACGTTCCACAAGTGATACGGTCGATCCGCCAAACCCGCCTCCAGTCATTCGGCTACCCAAACAGCCTTCGACCTGCCACGCTGATTCTGCGAGTGTATCCAGTTCAGGTCCGGTAACTTCATAGTCCTTGCAAAGCGAACGATGTGAAGCGTTCATCCACTCGCCAAACTCGCGCAATCTACCTTGTCGCAAAAGCTTTGGCGCTTCTTTGGCACGGTGGTTCTCAAATACAACATGACGAACACGACGTTTCAATACCGGATCGACCAGCACTGCATCCATTTGCGGCCATTGTTCTGGTGTCAAGTCGGCTAGATATGAACAGGAAAATCCGGCGTCTTGCAAAAGACTTAATGCAGTTTCGCACTCACTGCGCCGCTCGTTGTATTTGGATTCAACCAGACTGTGTGGTTTGTTGCTGTTGGTCAAAACCATGACAACATCTCCCAGTTCTACAGGCACCTGCTCATAAGAAAGCGATTGGCAGTGCAGAGAGAGCGCATGTTGCTCCATACCCAAAGCGACACTAAACTGATCCATAATCCCACAGTTGACGCCGACAAACTGATTTTCAGCCCGTTGGGCGTAGAGAGCGAGCGTCTCTTTGCTGATACTCCAATGATGAAGGGAAGCCATGGCAAACGCGGTCACCACCTCGACAGAAGCAGAAGACGACAATCCAGCGCCAGCAGGCAAATTTCCCGCAAAGAAAATATCTGCTCCATTCGCTATGTACCCTTCCTGACGAAGAACCCAGATAACTCCAGCTGGATAGTTAGCAAATCCTGCATTTTCTCGATATTCAAGATTTTCTGGAGAAAATTCAACCACGGTGTCAGGAAAACTCGTGGAAGCAAAGCGCCATTGACCATCTTTTCGCGGTCGGACTATTGCACTTGTTCCAAGTTGAAGGGCAGCGGGAAGTACATACCCTCCATTGTAATCCGTATGCTCACCTATTAAATTGACTCTACCAGGGGCGAAAAACACTCGAACATCTTCTGCAGGACCGGGAGAAAATTGAAAAAATGCTGGAAAAACTCCTGTTTCTTCTATAAAAGCCATTGCAGAGTCGGCCATTTCAAAATCTCTCCTACCATTAAAATTGATCTGCTCGTCGACGTTGTGCTTTCTGTATCGCTTCTCTCAATTCCACTGCTGTCATCTCTACAGACGCAGGATTGGCTGCAGCTCCGGCACCTGTTTCAGAAGAGGAAAGAAACTTAATCTTATCTCGCGTGCGTAAGGGTGGGTAAAATTCAATATGAAAATGGTAATAAAGTGAAGTATCAGGCCGATGTACAGGCGTTTGATGAAGTACCATCATATAGGAAAATTCTCTCTAAAAGAGTTCATCCATTCCCGCCGTGAGTGCACTCAAAATTTCTGCTAATGAACGAATTTCTTCTCCAGTAAAAGAGCGGATGTCTGGAATATGCACTTTGGGAGCAATCCATGCGCCATAAGGAAAATCAGTAAAATAGGGTATGAAAGAAACGAAATGACGGTTTTCCACTAACATTCTCGCTCCGTCTTCCATCTCTGCTTGAGTAATATCACAAAGCAAACAATGTCCGGTAACCTGATGATGCTGATGCGCAGACTCTAACTCTGTCCGAATTTTGATGGGAATAAACGGATAGGCGTAAATTTGCCCATGCGGATGCTGAATGGTGGCCCCCACTTCACGGCCTCGGTTTTCAAAAATGAGGATATACTGATGCTGCTCGTCACTCGCCAAAGCCGCATAACGTTGCTGCCAAAGGCTGACTACCTTTTCCATTTGGTTTAAACTGAGATTGGCAAGCGAGGCCTGATGATTGGAAGAATATAAAACCACCTCGCATTTTCCATAGGCTGGTCGAGTACGATAGAGCGATTGTGAAGGTTGACCAGGTGTCTCAGGATGCGGTGAAAGAACTGGAAAATCATTATCGTAGGCAAATACTTCGTATTCATCAGGTACTTTTCCTGAGCCTGGGCAGAAAGGACACTGGCCACTCGGCATATCTGGACGAACCTGGCGGTTGGCTGCAACCATGGTCCAATCCCTCAGTAACGGATTGTAACGCAATTCAGACATAGAACCACCCCTCTCTCTAACAGTCACAGTCTACCACGTTCCTTTTCACTTTTGCATAGTAAAATACAGACTTCACTGTTTTTAGCAATCCAATCAAAGTTCCTGATTGACTTACTCTTTCAACCACGGTCGGCTGATGTTCTTATCTCTCCCGGAATAGCTCACACCTGCCATGACATGAAACGCTTCAATGTCTTCACGGCTGCCGACCACAATCAAAATGTCACCTACATGCAATTCTGTTTCACCATGCGCTACAATCTGCTCACCATCGCGGACAATCGATAGAATCAGCAGTCGACCCGGCAAATTGATTTTCATTAAACGTTGTTGATGCAGCACGCGATTTTGCAACGGAATTTCCTGAATTTGCAGAGATGCTGGTGCTTTAAGAAACTGCGTAGAAATCGGATAGTGTACCAGCTGATCGACGAGCGAAACGGCGGCAAATTGCGGCTGTACAACCACAAATTCCGTCTCATCGCGATTTTCTTGGTAAAGTGCCATATCACGGACCAGGCATATAACAGGTTGAATACCTGCTTTAGCAGCTTCTTTGGCAAATGTAAGATTGAGTTGGTCGATCTCGGTATAAAGAACCATACCGGAAATATAACCCGCCTCTTCTCCGATATTCTTTTTAGCGATTTCCTCCAAAGTGACTTCGTTCTCTAATCCAACATGCGGCTGGATCCATCTTACATCCTCACCTCGTTCCCGAGCTTGTTCCACCAAAAGTTGAGCCCCCGCAGATTCACCAATAATCCATAGCGATTTTTTCGTCTCTTGCACATGCTTTGGCAGTAATTTTCCAAAGGCTATGGGTGAGATGACGGATGTCAACATAGCTACCAGGATGATAGCCGTATCCACTCCCTGACTGATTGCGCCAATTTTCAGCCCTACAGCGGCGGCTGCCACTGTAACGCTCATTTGTGTCGTTAAAAGAGCACTACCCGCTAAAGTTTCCGGCCATGGATAGCGCAATCTCAGGAGAATCGCCGGCAATCCTTTAAAGAGGTAAGTGGCCACGAACAAAATTGGCAGTAAAAGCAACGCTTTAGGGTCGTGCAGCAAAGAACGGAAATTAAAATCCACGCCAACCATAATGAAAAAAATCGGGATCAAAAATCCAAAGCCAATAGCGTCCAGCTTGCTTCGCACATCTGACCGCTCGCGAGGGTTCACCAGTCCTACCAACATGCCTGCCAAAAAGGTGCCAAGAATGACTTGAACGCCGAGTGTTTCAGAGAGAACAATAAAAATCATCATCAACGATAACGAAGCGCGAATTCCGAGTTGAGCTGTGCCATGTGCTAAATTCCGGAATGCGGCTATACCTGAAAAGCGGCGGAATAAACGATAAAGTAAAAGAAGAATGAGAATAAGCACAAATACCAACAGAACACTTGGCGAAAGCCCACCCTTGTATAACGAGACAGCCACAGAGATAAGCAACATGGTTACAAAATCAGCCATTACAGCAGCGGCCATAATACGGCCCCCCAAAGGATGGCTGGTTAACCCATATTCCTTCAGCACGGGTACAACCACTGTCAACGATGTGGTTGTAATAATTAAAGACAGCAGCAATGGACTGCGAATCATATGTAAAAAATACAGACGTTCTGACAGAAGGTAGGAAAGTCCCAGTGTGATGACAGATGTCAGGACGGCAAAAACAGGAGCAGAAGTCAGCCAGCCTGACAGGGAGCGTTTATAGGTTTCGTTTGTAGGACGCAGGGCTGCAAAATCAATCTCCAGCCCGGATACAAACATGAGGTAAGCTAAACCGAAAAATTGCAAAAATTGCAACCATTCACTTTGCTGAATTAAATGAAAGCCACTATTGCCAACAATGACTCCAGCAATAATCTCGCCTACCACAATGGGAATGCGGATGGCTTTCATACGTGAGACGAGCAACGGCACTGAAACTGCCAGCAAAGAAACAATCAATAGAGAATAGACGCTAAAATTTGATGGCCCCATCCAAAATGTCCCCTTTCATCGGGGGAGTATGTGGATGGTACCATGCAATGAATAGGTCGTCAACCTTCTACTTTGCTCCGCAATTGTTTGGGCAAAGTCATTGTAAATTGAGCGCCTCGAGAAGGATGATTAGCAGCAAGTAACGTCCCGCCGTGAGCTTGCACAAATTCTCGAGCTATTGCCAACCCCAGCCCCATCCCACCTGATTCGCGCGATCTCGATTCATCCCCTCGATAAAATCGATCAAAAATGTGCGGCAAATCACCGCTTGGGATGCCAGGTCCATCATCCGTAACTATGCAAACGATATTCTGCGGTGTTTCCAGCACTTGAACATCCACAGCCCCGCCAGGCGGACAATGTCTCAAAGCGTTGCCAAGAAGATTGACAAACACCTGGGTAATCCGGCTGGCATCCATATAAGTTACAAGTTCATTCGCAGAAGTCGTCAGGCGTAATCGAACCTGTTCTTCCGCAGCTTCATACAAAAAATTATCCATAATTCTGCGCAATATGGCAACGAGATCGGCCTCTGTACAATTTAATTTGAGAACTCCACCGTCTGCAAGATTCAGCTGATGCAAATCATCGACGAGACGAGACAAGCGCATCACTTCATCCAATATAGGCAGAAGAGTCTGATCAGAAGGCTGAATCACTCCCTGCTGAATCAGTTCCAACTGACCTTCCATGACGGTCAGTGGTGTACGCAATTCATGAGCCACATCTGCAACCAAGCGTTTGCGAGCCGCTTCCAGCTGCTCCAACTTTTCCGCCATATAATTTAATTGTTCGGCTACATGACCTATTTCATCATGACTGGCAATGACAACCCGTACACCACTCTCGCCTCGACCTATGCGGGCGATTCCCTGAACCAACGATTGCAGCGGTTTTGTCAATCGACTAGCAAACACAAAGCCTAGCAAGAGAGCAAAAACTGCAGCAGCCAGTCCACCACCGAGGGTTGCCATATCCATGAGGCGCAAGACTCTCATTTGTACATCCTGAAGACTGTCCGCACCCGCATCCACGACGCGAACTTGACCAACTGGCTTATTGCCCACCCAAATGTCAGCCACCATACCATTGGCGTCAATAAGCTCCGCATCGTCGCTGTCCATGTGCTCAGAATGGTCTCCCTCACGAACCACAGACGTAATGGGTTTACCTTCAGGTGTGTATACAGCTACTTTTTCTACATAATTATTAGGATGGGCAATATCGGATTGCATGAGCACACCTTCTGCAAACTGCCCGACACCATCCCAACTATTACCATGCGAAGTGTAATAATAAGCAAGAGAGCGAGCCCATTGCTCGGCTTCTCCATGTTCGGCTGCACGCACATATTCGCTGAAGAGAGGGATAATAAAGACATGTGAGATCAGATAGAATACAGTCGCCATAAAGAGAACGAGGATTCCAAGCAAACCGGATATTTTCGATCGCAGTTTCACGCCTTCGCTTCCCCAAAACGATATCCTATACCGTATACTGTTTGAATATAGACGGGCTGTGCAGGAGAGTCCTCCAACTTCTGGCGTACATGACTGATATGAGTGTCCACTGTCCGTTCATAATTCAGATATTCTTCTCCCATTGCGGCTTTCAACAGTTGTAAACGCGTATATACAACTCCTGGTTTTTCTGCAAGTGTGAGAAGAATCTTAAACTCCGTGGGTGTTAGTTGTACTTCCTGATTCCCCTTCCATACTTGATACTTGGCAACATCAATACGAATATCTCCGCGTTCCAGAACACGCTCTTCCTCAAATTCGCCGCCCATACGACGCAAGATAGATTTAATGCGAGCTGACAATTCACGCAATGAAAACGGCTTGGCCAAGTAGTCATCAGCCCCAACTTCGAGTCCAACGACTTTGTCAGCTTCTTCTGATTTGGCTGTCACCATAATAATCCCAATGTTTGAGCTTTTTCTCAGCTCACGACATACTTCTAACCCACTCATTCCTGGAAGCATCCAGTCGAGTACGACTAGATCAGGCGAACTCTGTTCAATCTTATGTAACGCTTCTGTGCCACTGTATGCTGCTTCTACCAGGAATCCTTCGCCTTCCAAAAAAGAACGCATGACATCCACTACTTTAGGTTCATCATCGACAATCAAGAGTCGATAGGACATCTTTACACCCCGTCTCTGCTCAGCAGGCTTTTGACGCTCTGCGGTGTATATGTGACAGCCTGATGCCCCAATTGATCCCAGGCTTCGAGAAAAGCTTCTTTGTTTACAGCCTGGTCTTTCTCCCCATTTAATGGATTGTTAATATAAAGTGTATCCCCTTTATATCCTACCAGCAAAACGGCGTGTTCTTCAAAAGTAGCATGAACAGGGCCTTCAGGACTCTGCCAAGTTACCCAGTCGTCTGTCGGCTGAAAAGTGGCCGTGGTCCAGAGGACAACTGGTCGACCTGACGCAACCGTCGCCAAATCATCACGAAACGGTTTACCCGTCAGGTTCAGCGCACGTCCCGGCAATATTTGATTTAAAAACTTCGTTACAGGACCGTTATAAATCCCGTAACCATCTGTATCCGTATAGACATCTCCCACAAAGCCGACATTAGGATTTCCCCAATATACAGGCTGGCCTTCTGCATTCGTGCGCAAAGGTGTAGGATCAACTGGCATATGAGCAGCCAGCCACATTTTGCTTGTTGGATGACCCGCAGCTGACAAAAGCATAGACAAACTTGTCATTTCGCAACCATCAGGAAGCTGCGGCAATTGGGATATTGCAGGTACATTCAATAAGGCAGAAGCCGGCAATGGCTCTGCATATAATTTTTGCAAAGCTTCACTCATCGTTGGCAATCTCGGTTTTGTCTTTTTTGAAATTAATTTTGGCTGTTTAGTTTTGACAACACTGGGAACCGTGGAATGCGCTAACGGTGCACCGAAAACCGTCCAAGCTGCCCCAAATACCACTGCAGCAACTCCTGTAAGCACACCAATGCGCCACCGAGCCGATTTTCTGCTGCGTATTCGTCTGGCCATGACTTGGTTTCGGCTGCTACGCATGTCTGGAGACTCCCTTCCACTTGATGCAGAAATAAAATGCTAACCGCATTCCATTCTACAAGTTTAGACAGTCCTTGACCAGTCAAGCAATTTCCTTTATTACCAGCCAACCGTCAAAGACTGCTGCGCTCCAACCATTGAATAATCGCTGCTCACACTCTTTGGCTGAAGGAAATGATTGAGCCAAGCTGCCATCGTCACAAGCGTCCACAACTCGCGCCATAAATGACGTTCACCTTCTTGATGGCGACGGAATAAAGATTCCACCTCATTCTTAGAAAGCCAATCCATCAATGGACTCTCCACAATCCACTCTAGCGCCGTTTCCCCCATACTGCCCGCCAACCAAGTGGAAACAGGAACAGGAAAACCTAGCTTAGGGCGCGAAACGACGTTTTCTGGCAACAGATCACGAACGGCCTTGCGCAAAATAGCTTTGGTTGTGCGGCCCTGAATGCGCATGGATTCAGGTATAGCTGAAGCCGCTTCCAATACCTGATTATCCAAAAAAGGAACTCGCAATTCGATAGAATGCGCCATTGTCATTTTGTCCGCTTTCATCAAAATATCGCCCGGCAACCAAGTATGCATATCAATTAACTGCATGCGTGTAATTTCAGGTAAATCGGCAAACGCTTGATAAACCGGATCGGTCACATGAAAAGATGAGTGCGTCCGGAAAAATTGTTCCATAAGCATAGACTTTGCTTCTTCAGAAAAAATTTTGGCATTGCCGACAAATCGTCTTTCCAAAGGCAAACTTCCACGTTCAAGAAACCCTCGACCCTTGAGTCCCGCCGGCAGTCTTCCAGCAACGCCGCCAATAGCTCGTAATACCCAGGAAGGAAACTGCGAAAACATTTTGAGCGATCGCGGTTCATGATAGATTGGATAACCCGCAAATAATTCGTCAGCCCCCTCACCAGAGAGCACAACTTTAACATCTTCTGCAGCCAATTCCGCTACAAAGTAAAGAGCACAGGCGCTTACGTCTGCTATCGGCTCATCCAGCGCCTCGAGAATCTCTGGCAATCTTTCCGCAAATTGCGCTGCAGAAACAGAAATTTCACGATGCTCTGTACCCAATGCTCGAGCTGTATCTCTGGCAGACGCTAACTCGTTATACCAGCCACTCGCATCGTTAAATCCTACGGAGAAAGTTTTTACCTCTGTATCGTATTTTTTCATCAAAGCCACAATTGAACTGGAATCAACGCCACTGGACAGAAACGCTCCATAAGGTACATCAGCCTGAAGATGTAAACGAACAGAATCTTCGAGTGATTGTCGAACGCGATCAACATGCTCACTTTCTGTCCAATCTTCTCTTTCCAAAAAACGAGGTGTAAAATATCGGGTCATATCAATATTTCCTTGCCGATAACGCAAATAATGACCCGGAGGAAGCTTTTGTACATCTGCCAATATGGTTTGTGGATCTGGAACATATTGAAATGTTAAATAGTCCCATAAGGCCTGATGGTTTAATTGGCGGTTGATTTGCCCTGAAGCCAGTAAAGAACGCATTTCAGAAGCAAAAAGTAGGCCGTTTGGACTGTGCGTATAATATAGAGGCTTGATCCCAAACCGATCCCGCGCCAAAACCATTTCTCTTTTACGAACATCCCAAATGGCAAAAGCAAACATGCCACGCAGAAGATGAACCATTTCCACGCCATGTTCTTCATATAAATGAACCAATACCTCTGTATCTGATTCAGTCTTCAATTGATGTCCACGATGGATTAAATCTTTGCGCAAATTCTTATGATTGTATATTTCACCATTAAAAACTACCCAAACCGATTGATCTTCATTAGTCATAGGTTGATGACCATGCGCTAAATCGACAATCGACAAACGGCGAAAACCAAGACCTGCTTCTTTATCCAAATAAATTCCTTCCTCATCCGGACCTCGATGTACCATAGATCTTGTCATAGCAAGCAACATATCTTGTTGCGCATGTTTTCCAGATCGTTCAATTGTTCCACATATACCACACATGCTGGATGCCCCGCTTCCCGAGCCAACTGCAAGGCCGTACAATCTAAATGGCGACCTTGGACAGACGCACTTGTTTTCTCTATCATTCCCTGTTTTTTCTTGATTCATCCGCAGTATATCGTCTGTCCAATCTCGGGAAGTTAAAATGGTTTTTTCAGTATATGGAGATCTTGTGGAGACAGTTTGGCACTTTTATAATTGGTAAACAAACTCCACGAAAAAACACAGGCTGCAATCAACGCCCCAGCAGCGTAAACGTATTGCATATTATCCTGATAGATTTGACCGCATAAAACCCCATCTATAGAAGCGAGCAGACAGCAAACAATCACTGGCCAGCGCCATTTCAAGGAAAGCAGGGAACCTAGCAGCAGCCAAAAAGCAAGCAATACACCTCCCCCGCCATCTCCAGTAAGCTGAGGAATTTGGTTAAAAACTCCTACCCAGGCAATCCACCAAGATTGCACGCCAACCAATAAGGCAAACAAAATGAGCAAAATCCGGCCTATCCATCTTTTCACTGCCTATCCCTCCTACTTTTTTCAACTGATTATTCTATCTTGTCCTTTTTCAAACTATGTGACAGACTTGCAAATATGCTAGTTTCGCTGTAGGGGGATTCAGTTTGGCAAAGTCGCTTCATGTACAAAATATTAACGCTTGGTTCAGTGACCAATTGGTGCTCAAACATATTCATATGGATCTGTCAGCCAACCAAATCACTGCCATCATTGGACCTTCCGGGTGTGGTAAATCAACCTTTATTCGCTGTCTCAACCGAATGCATGAAACCGTCCCCGGCGCACGCGTAACTGGTGATATTTTTTTAGAAGAAAGCTCTATTTATCAAATGCCGGCTACAGAAGTACGAAGGCGCATAGGTATGGTCTTTCGTGAACCCAATCCCTTTCCTACACTTTCTATTTTTGATAATCTCACTTTGGCGTTGCGCCTAGGCGGCATGCGTAACCATCGCCAATTACGAGAGCGAGCTGAAAGAAGTTTGCGCGTCGCTGGCTTATGGGATGAAGTCAAAGACAAACTCAATCAAAATGCACTTGTCCTCAGTCTGGGTCAGCAACAAAGACTTTGCATTGCTAGAGCGTTAGCTTTGGAGCCCGATGTACTGCTGCTTGACGAGCCCGCCTCTGCACTCGATCCGGTCTCAACCTTACAAATTGAAGAGTTAATGGAACAAATCAAAAAAGACCTCACCATCGTGATTGTCACGCATAATTTGCAACAAGCGGCGCGGATTGCCGATACTACAGCCTTTTTTCTAGACGGAGAACTGGTTGAATGGGGAGACACTTCACTACTTTTCACCAAACCATCGGATAGAAGAACGGAAGATTATATTGCTGGACGATTTGGCTGATGAATGTTTCATCATTCATGGTCAACATTCAGAAAAAAGCGAGAATGCATGGTAGACATCTTACGAAACTTCCAAAGCCAAACTCGAACGAAAATCTGCGTCAAAAGATGAATAGTTAAAAACAAGCTGGCCACAAACCATATCCCCAATCGTTCCTGCTGTTGCAAATGAGGTAAAAGTAATTGACTATACCATATTCCCAACTTTGGACCAGCTTTTTGGAAAAATGGGGTAATGAATAACCAAAGACCGAGATCGGCCAAAGACTGAAGATAAACAATACCTGCAGCACCCAACATCCAATTTTTAGTCGACGGCAAAAGTAGATGCCATACAATTTGCATGCGGCGAATTCCCAGGGCCAACGCTCCCTCACGCTCACTCTCCGGCACCCTCGCCAAACTTGCCATCCAAAGCTGACTGAGATGTGGAATCAAATACAGCCATCCTGCCAAGAATAAGGCGACAACCAAATGTCCTTGAGTTCTTTGGAAAATGATCACACCCAACACATAACTAAAAAGGACCCCCGGCAATCCTGCCCAAATTTGTAACACGTATTGAAGCCAAACAGACGTGGAGACTGCGCGATATTCTTTGTAATAAACTGCTAAGAAAAAGGCAAACGGTATTGAAAAACACAAACTGCCAAAAAGCAACCCCATATACTCCATTACCATAAAAAAATCTGGCCAGGCTCGTCCACCGAGCCAAACGAGTGATGTCCCTGCTTGCACATAAACCAAAAGTATGATTACAACAAACAGGACTGCCAGCAGCCAGACCATACCGCTAGACACGATTGCCGCCCTGCGATTGCGCTTACGACGCAATCTTTCTGCTTCCATCATATCTGCTTCCTCTCAATCAACTTCATTAAAAGACTTCTGCGGATGAGCCAATGTGAAAGACTCTGAGTCAAGGCAATGATGATGAAAAAACTAAGTAAAGGCAGCCCTGCTGTGCGCATGAGTGATGATAACTTGCCATGCGAAAACAGTGCATCCGCCACTATCCGAACGCCTGCATTCACATCCATAAACCAAGTAGAAGGAAAATGGGCAAAAAAAAGCATCCAAAGTGCGACGGTTTCACAAAATGCTCGCCCAATTCCTATCAGCAGAGCACTGTAGAAAATGGGACGCAACAAAGGAAAATAGACATGACGGGCTAGCTCCCATTCGCTTAAACCAAGACCGAGTCCCGCTTCACGAGTCAGGTTAGAAATCTGAAAATATCCTTCACAGAGTATTGAGATGAGCAAGGGTATCAGCAAAACGATTAACAACAGAATTCCCGCCAAGAAAAGTATCTCGTCCATATTTGCCTGACGATTTGAAGTGTAAGAATGAAATAAAATGCTGCCCAAACAAAGACCAATAATCCACACGGGTAGACCACGCAGGACATCACTCAAAAAAATCATGATTCTCTGACGATTACCCACTGCCTGAAAACAAATCGCATAAGAGATTCCAGTCGCAAAAATGAGGGCTATGAACGTTGCTATGACAGCCATCAGCAACGAGCGCAATTCAGCCATTAGCACACGATGCCCTCCTTTAACCGTTTATTATTCTATTGCACCAACGACGTCCCGTACGCCGTTAGGATAATCAACTACTTGTATGGTTATTTTTGCATCCTTGGACCTTTCGTCAATTAATCTAAAAACATCATCCACACTTTGCAACATAACCTGGTTATCCGAACTTCAATGAATTGATCTTGAGAAGATGGTCAGTTCATCCTTTATGATTGAAACTCTTTCAAGATATGCTGATGATACAACTTTTCCAATTCAAGCGGAATTAGATCCGTCAGAGACCGAACACATTGCCCCATGGAACGCTTAGAACAACGCCAGAGCGAGGAAGCCAAACACAGTCAATCCGCCAATCATATGGTCCCAGGCACTTCCCGTAGTGAGGATTCGCATCCCCAATCGCTTCGACCAAGGCCAAAACAGCGGTACGCCTCCCGCTATGGCATCCGCAATCAGATGCAGGATGTAGCCAATCATAAGACCAAGAACCGCTACATGTACGTCAGAAAAAACGGTATGGACGTGCCAAAGCCCATACCCGAGCAAAAAAACAGCGATAAGACTGTGCGTGAAGGTACGATGTTTGGAGAACATGGCGCCTACACACCAAAGAGCGATAGGGATGGTCGCCTGCCAAGATAGATGATGTTTCCAGGCGAGATACGCGAGGAGTACCGCAATGAGTCCCAATCCCAAACGTCTGGAAAGATTGCGAGAAGTCCGAAAGGCAAGCGTCAATACGATAACCATTCCCCAAGCGTCGAGAGAGGTTTCTCTGTGAAGCAAAAACACCATGCCAACCAACAAGGCAAAGACGGGCAAGGCCATGAAGCGCTCCAAATCGCGAGAAGCGAGCGCATTCGGTTCATCGAGATCAGGCAAAAGTGAGCCGATGACAAACGCTGCGACAAGAATGGCCTGCAAGATGAGCATGTGCGGGATCGTCCGCCAACTGTGACTTAGAAGGCGGCGCATGGGTTTCCAGGATTCGTGGAGTAGAAAAGGTGTGGCCACGACAGCACCCACTGCGCCAATTCCCATATGACTGCGCCCCAACATAAAAAATACACTCCTTTGTGGAGAAATACGTTCCCTATAAGGAGAGTATCATGTTTTTTGATAGCAAAAGCGCCAATTAAGCGCCAAATTTTGAAAACTTAGGCTAGGAACAGATCCACGGACGATGGGTTTCCGGCAAGAAAGACCGATCAAACTTGGCATTATGGGCCACCCGTACAGCGTCCTGGATATGCGTCAGAATGGTTGGCCACACTTCTTTCCATGTGGGTTTGTCTTTGACCTGTCGATTGGTGATGTGATGCACTTCCGAAGCTTCCGGCGGTATCGTTTGTTGGGGATTGACAAGCGTCTGATAGAGTGGGCGAATGCCGTTTTTGCTCACCTCGACCAGTGAAATGTCCACAATCCGATGGATGGTTGGGTCTAGACCTGTCGTCTCTGTATCCAGCACCACAAAGCGTGTATCCTGTATACGCATGTAGGTTCACTTCCGTTTTTGGAGATTGTAACCAAAATAGGACGTTGGGGTAAGCACGTCCGATGATGACAGAACACGCTCTGCGGTCACGAAGATAACCCGTGTGGATGGAAAAATGCTCTTGTCACAAAATGTGTAGCGGGTACGTCTATACAGGGGAACAATCGAAACTAGGGGTGGTTTTTGTGCAAAAACGAATCTGGGGACTGACTGCGTCTATGCTTGCATTGACGTGTTTGACGGTGACCGGGTGTGGGATAAATTCTGGTGCAGCAAATTCTTTACAATATAAGTCTATTCATAGTCCACAAACTATAAAAACTACATCACAAGTCAAGATTACCTCCAACAAAACACGAAAAACTTACACTGATACAATTTCCAAGTATAACAAAACCCATTTTCAAACGTTAAGAAATTCAATCAGTCAAGCAAAAAATGTGGAGACGGCTCATCTTCAATTAAAGCATAATCTTATGACTATTCACAATAACCAATCTACTATAGCAACATCTGTTACTATACAGAATTCATCTCAGCCCTATGTTACTGTTCCTATTCCCGCGAAAAGGAAGTGGTTTTATCTATATATAAATATTACTCCAAATACTTACAAACATTTTGTTTCTCAGTTTGGAAGAAATATTTTTGAGTGGAATTATCCTAAATGGGGGGAACCTATTTCCAGTGTAGCTAAAAAAGGAGTTTATCGTCCTTTAAGAATCAATAATTTAAGCTCGAGATACAAGCTTTTTACTCCATCGAAACAATCTCCTTATACAGCTTGGGATACACCCATAGGAGATATTATGGTGCTCCCTGCTAAAAAGGGGTATTATGAAATTATTTTTTCCGGAATAGTGAATTCAGACATTCATATCATAAATAACAAGACAAACTCACCAGCATTATACATTGTTAATCGCTCTTTAGCAGGCTCCGGAATTGAAACCTTTATTGTGAAATCTGGGGTTATGTATAAAGAGGCACTCAGTGGTGGTGGACTAATGAATAATGAAATTATTCACGTTTATCATTTTGAAATTAAACCATCATAGGTCAAGACGGCCTATGATGGTTTAACCATCTACTCTGGTAACATCGTTGCAAAATCACGATCGTATCCACAATTGCTCCCACTGAATTGCCATATCGTCGGTGAAATAGCTCCAAATGAAGTGGTTGTTATAGTTGTCGGACACGCATCGCAAGCTACACTCCAATCGGCAATCCATTCAATATCAGCCGGTGAGGCCGCTGCATCTCCCATGATTGAACTCCACTCACCAGGCGAACTATAAACACCAACACTTGTCCCACTAAAGGATTTACAGTACTCAATAAAACCAAGATATACATAGTAATTCAATCTGTAACTATTACTTGTACCGTCTAACAGCCATCCACCTTCGTCGTTATATCCCTGTTCAATGTCTGCAAATAATGTTACACCTCCAACATAAGTATTATTTACCCAAGCATTTGTGTACTCTTGAGCCTGTAACTGTCCCCAATTTTCTGCATCAGAGTCAGAGTATTCAGCAGAATAGTTTGGATCGTTTTGTGGACCATTGACATACCAATACGACCATGTTCTACTTGTACCTACACTATCTGCGGCGGACGTATTAAAATTTTCCATGCTAGATGTCGTTCCATAACCTATTTGCCCAATATAGAAACTTACTCCACAGGGACTGGTTGAAGTATTGGTATCTACTCCATAGTAAGCCATTTAAATCTCCTCCAAGTTTATGAATTCCACCCGGCCGGAGTGGTGAGGGGCTTTCGTTTTGC
>NZ_FRAF01000027.1 GCF_900142255.1 Alicyclobacillus tolerans
CTTCGTTGAGGTTTGCCTTCTCGTTGGCTGTTGAGCTTTCGAGCGGGTCTTATCGCCTCTCCACAGGCTAACACCGCAAGCCCTGCGGCTAAGATGTTTTGAGCGGCGTTCACATCTCTGTCGTGATGTTCCCCGCATTCTGGACATGTCCACTGTCTAACGCTGAGTGGCATCTTCGGCATGATATGTCCGCAATCAAAACACCGCTTACTGGAGGGATAAAACTTGTCGATTTTGACGACCGTTCTACCGTACCATTCAGCCTTATATTCGAGTTGACGTACAAACTCGCCCCATCCTACATCTGCAATGGATTTTGCAAGGTGGTGATTGCGAATTATGTTCTTTACCTGCAAACTCTCTACGGCGATCACTTGGTTCTCGTTTATCAACCGTGTGCTGAGTTTATGCAGGAAGTCTTGACGACGATCCGCAATCTTGGCGTGAATACGTGCAACTTTAAGACGTGCTTTGGCTCTGTTTTTGGAACCTTTCTGCTTCTTTGCAAGTCGGCGTTGCGCTTTGGCAAGACGTTTTTCGTCTTTACGGAAGTAACGTGGATTGCCAAACTTCTGACCTGTCGAAAGAATGACGGAATCGGTCAACCCAAGATCGATACCCACTTGGCTGTCACAAACAGGAGCTTGAGGAATTTCCTCATCTACAAGGATCGAGATGTGGTATCGGTCTGCCGCATCTCGGCTCACCGTGACGGATGAAGGAGAGCCTGTAAACCGCCTTGACCAGCGAATGTTCAGTGGTTCGGACATTTTCGCAAGCGTGATGCTCTCTCCATCCCATTTGAAAGCAGATGATGCAAAGGTAACCGATTGCTTACCAAGCTTCTTGTGAAATTGCGGATATCCTCCTCGGCCTTCAAAAAAGTTGATGAACGCACGATCAAGATGCCGCAACGCCTGTTGGAGCGCGACGCTGGAAACTTCATTGAGCCACACCGTCTCTGGTTGCCGTTTCAAGACCGTCATTTGAGCAGACAAATCCTTATAGTACAGACGTTTGCCCGTCTGGTAGTACGCATCGGTTTTGAGACGTAATCCCCAATTATAGACGTAGCGAACACAGCCAAACGTCTTGGCTAGAATTTGCTGCTGCTCTTCTGTTGGGTAGAAGCGGAATTTATAGGCTCTCTGTGTCATGGTTACATTATATATCGTCTTGTGTAAGAACTAAAAGACTTTCGCCTCACGGCGAGCGCCTTATATCCCCATAGCTAAAGCAAGGGGTTTTACGGCGCATTTGATAAAAAAGGCCGCCAATATGGCGGACCAAAAATAGAGGTAAAGGGTTATGATAAACGTACCACATGTTTGCGATGAAAGCAAAGCACCTTAGAGTATATTTAACGCGATTTTTGTCGTTTTGTGACAACAGACTGATGGTTGTGCACAACTCGCGAATAAGGTGGGATCGACTCAGTAACCCATGCGCTGCTGCCAATCACGCTGTGATGTCCAATGACCGTGTCTCCACCCAACACAGTCGCATTAGCGTATAGAACAACATAATCTTCAACGGTAGGATGACGCTTTGTCTGGCGATCTAAAATACCTTGCTCATCACGAGGAAAATACAAAGCTCCCAGGGTCACACCTTGATAAATTTTTACATGGTTGCCTACTTGCGCTGTCTCACCCACAACAATACCCGTACCGTGATCGATCATAATTCCGTGTCCAATGCTGGCACCTGGATGTAGATCAATCCCCGTTAAGCGATGACCATATTCAGTCATCATCCTTGGTAAAAGTGGGATATCATATTGTACGAGAACATGTGCCATACGATAGATAGACAGTGCCAGCAGGCCAGGATAGGTTAGGATAATCTCAATTTCTGATGAAGCTGCAGGGTCGCTGTTTTGTGTCTCCACAACATCTTCATAAAGCATGGTCTGCAATTCAGGAAGATGTTGTAGAACATCCGCCGCACGCTCATCTGCAATGTGTCGTGTTTCTTGAGAACTTTCTAAATCGTAACATTTCTCAAACAAAGCACGGTGAATTTGAGCTGCCAAGACCTGCTGCAACTCGCTGATGGTTGCTTCTACGCTTCTTTCCAGGCCGAGATTGTTGTATGGAAAATAGTTAGGCAGCAAAGCGCTGCGCAACAATTTAATCATTTTGGCAATTGCATCAGGCTGCGGATAGCAGACACAGCCCTGAAACGCTCGTTGGCTGTTCTCTGTCAAGCGACGGGCTATCTCTTTACTGTTAAACACCGCAGGAACCTCCTTTAGCCATAACACCACATTCATTCTCTTTAGTATATCCCTTCATCGTACTGCTGACAAAAATTTTCGGACTCTTGCATTTGACTTGGTGATGGTTTTTTGACGGCATACAAAAAACCTGCCAACAGTAACCCTGCTAAAATCGGATTCACCCAGGGAGAAATCGCGCGCCCGCTTAGAAACAGAAAGGCCACGAGCAAAATGAACAAGTAAAAAGATGTGAACGAAGAAAACATCAGCATGATGCGATGAGAATATTTTCTATCCCTTTTTTCATGCAGTTGATCGCGATGATGCATTCGCCATAGAAATACAGTCGCTGTGATGTTGTCCAGCATAAATTCGAAGATAAGGAAAAACCCGGCGGTTGACAAGACAATACTAAAAAAGACATTCAGCGAATGGACAAACAATTGTAAGGCCATTACTGCCCACGCCGCCATAAGTACCACTGCCGTAGCCAAAGATGGCGCCTGGCGAGAATTCAACTTGGCAAATCGTCGGGACAATAACCCATCACGCCCCATGGCATACACACCACGAATCAAAATATAAGCCGTCAACCAGAGCGAACCTGCCGTTGAGGCGAGAATAGGAACCAACATCCAAATGGTAGCGTGAGGTATTGTGGTGGGTAAATAATGAATCCAGGTAACCAACGGATCGGCAGAACCGGCAAGAGCATTGCCAGGAGTTTCCCATATCATCATGGGCACAAACAATAAATAGATAGCTAAGGCAAAAAGTGCGCCAATCATTCCACCAACACCAGGATCGCGATTGGGCTGAGTGGATTCTTCGGAAGCATAGCTGTCAATTTCCCATCCGTCCATAATGGTGCTGGCCACAATCATGGTTAGAAAAATACCTCCGACAGGAGAATGCTCGACAGGCAAGGACGGATGCGCATGCGGCCAAGCCATGATGCCCAATATGGCAAACAGGATAAGAAAGAAAATTTCAACAGCAAAAAACACCTGAGTAATCAGCGCAGTTGGACGCGCTCCAGAAAGCAACGGGAGCATGGCTACTCCTATCCAAAAAGAACCCACCAAAAATTCAAGCAACGGCTGGTTTACACCGTGAGGGTAGATAAGCGCCAAAGTATATTGGGCGGCAGGAACCAGGATGGGAGGAATCGAGCTGAAATAGGCGAGCAATAAAATCCAGCCTTGAAAACGTCCAATCCGTTTGCCAAGAACTCGAGTCGACCAATGATATGAAGCCCCTGCGCTAGGAAAATGACGATTGAGGGTACGAAATGTGAAAGAGGATACAATAAACGGAATGGCAATCAGCAAAATCGCCAGCAAACTATAGATGCCGCTATAGCCAATCATAATACCTGTTGTGGCAGAAATACTGAAAGCAGGAGCAACGCTGGAAATGGATAAACTGCTTAAATCCAAAAGGTTAAATGTTTGCCGCAGACGCTGACTGCGTTTTTCTGGCATAGACATATAGACACCTCTCCCTATCGACCGTAGGAACGGCAAATGTAACAGGCCAACAGGCAGGTCTCCTGGCTTTGGTTCTTCACGCGCATCCGCCTTCCCAGACAAATCCAGTGGCTTCATGGAAGACGCGCTCCCCATTCACAGTGGCGGGACCGCACCGGATTTTCACCGGTTTCCCTTTTCAACCCGTACAAAAACGGGTACCTGGGCCTTTTCTATTCATTTCAAATGTTTTTCCTTTCGCATACACGAGATAAGCGAAGGTATTGGGGACAAACCCTTCTCATCTTAGCTGTTTTTTTCTTTTGCGTCCATGTTTTTTTCGAATAGCTGTAAAAGCGCAAATGCTTTACACTATGGATGAGTCATCTATGCCCCTATTTACGGGGATACGAAAGGAGTCTCTAGTCATGAATTTGGAAGCTTATTTAGAGGCAAACGAAAAAGAACATTTACAACAATTATTTAATCTTCTCCGCTTCCCTAGCATTTCAGCACTTTCTGCACACAAAAATGATGTGCTGGCTTGCGCGGAATTTATTAAAAATCATTTAGCCAATCTGGGTTTCGAAAATGCAGAGTTGTTACCGACAAAGGGAAATCCCGTCGTCTATGCCGACTGGTTGCATGCTCCTGGTCAACCCACTGTGCTTGTCTATGGTCACTACGACGTGCAACCTGTCGATCCACTGCCTCTATGGACAACTCCGCCATTCGAACCAGAAATTCGCGATGGACGAATTTTTGCGCGTGGTGCTACAGATGACAAAGGACAAACCTTCTTACATTTCAAAGCCTTGGAAGCACTCTTTCAAACAGAAGGCAAACTGCCAGTGAACATTAAATTTTGCATTGAAGGCGAAGAAGAAATCGGTAGTGCCCATCTTCCGGATTTCTTAGAAAAAAATGCAGAACGCTTTCAAGCTGATGTTCTGCTCATCTCTGATACAGGCATGATTGCTCCTGGACGACCAACCATATGCTATGGATTGCGCGGACTAGTTGCCTTTGAATTACATGTAGAAACGGCCAAGCGTGATTTGCACAGCGGCGAGCACGGTGGCGGCGTGCCCAATGCAATTCACGCTCTAGCTGAATTAATCGCTTCTTTCCATGACGCCGAAGGGCGAATTACAGTAGACGGATTTCACGACCAAGTAACCTCGGTAACCGCGGAAGAATTACAAGCTTTTCGCGATCTCGGTCACGATGATGAAGCTTACCGTACGTCACTCGGCCTGCCAGCCTTACATGGCGAACCGGGATTCAGTACATTGGAGCGCCTCTGGGTGCGACCAACCTTAGAAGTGAACGGTATCTATGGTGGATTTCAGGGTGAAGGCACCAAGACCGTCATTCCCCGCGAAGCACATGCAAAACTCACTTGCCGAATTGTTCCGGATCAGACGCCAGAACATATCTACCAGACGATTGAAAGACATATTGAAAAGCACACCCCTAAAGGTGCGCGCGTCACATTGACCCGTCAAGATTCAGGCCGCCCCTACGTAACTCCATTCCATCACCCTGCGATTCAATGGGCTGCTAAGGCATATGAAAAAGCGTATGGAGTGGAAGCGACATTTACACGCGGCGGAGGATCCATCCCTATTGTTGAAACGTTTGATCGATTGCTTCATATACCAGTGGTTTTGATGGGATTTGGATTACCCGATGAAAATATGCACGCTCCTGATGAAAACTTCGCGTTGGAGAACTTTCGTTTAGGTACTCGGACATTGGCTTATTATTATCAGGGCCTCCCCGATGCCCTTAAATAAAGAATAAGGTCGGCTTAGAGCCGACCCGTAGATTCAAGCTTGCTCCAACGCAAAGGCGTTCGTGGCAAGCTTTTTATTTGTTACTGCCACTTTTACGCAAAACCGATGTTGACGGCCATCATCAACAAGTGTCAAAAAACTACTTTTCTGACCACTATCAAGATCTTCCCAAATCGTCTCAGTTTGCTCTCGATCTAACATAACCTGAATGTTGTAGACACTATCCCCATAGGTGTATCGAAGCGAAAACTCCTGCCATTCTTCTGGTACAGCAGGTTGAATGATTAAACGTTCACCTTCTTTGCGAACTCCCAGAATCCACTCCAATCCTGCCTGATACATCCAACCAGCCGCTCCTGTATACCAGGACCACCCTGCTCGTCCTTCATGCGGCGGGGCTGTATAGACATCTGCAGACATCACATAAGGTTCATTTCCATATCTCCAAACTCCCTGGGAAGAACTGGTGTGTGAAATGGGAGATAACATTTGAAATAGATGAAAAGCTTGATCACCCTCACCTAACATCGCTAACGCTACGATTGACCATATCACGCCATGCGTATACTGCCCTCCATTTTCACGCAAACCCGGAGGATACCCTTGAATGTAGCCCGGACTGGGATGGGAATGATTGAAGGCTGGCGTCAACAGACGCGCCAACATCCATCTTTCATCTACCAACTCACGCAAGAAAGACCGCATGGCCTGTTCCTGTCGATCCGGTTCAGCCGCTCCAGAGATAACTGACCAGGACTGAGCTAGCGCGTCTATTCGGCATTCTGTGGCGGTTGACGTCCCAATCCAGAACCCCGCATCGTGAAACGCACGCCGATACCAGAATCCATCCCACGCTTCGCGCTCCATACTTGCACGTAATTTTTCAGCCTTGATCCGCCATTCTTCTCTTTCTTCTTCCGTAAAAGGATATGGCTGAATACGCTGGAATCGACTTAAAATGTCAAGAAGAAACCAGCCTAGCCAGACACTCTCGCCACGTCCCTCTGCCCCTATACGACTGAACCCATCATTCCAATCGCCAATCCCAATCAATGGCAAACCGTGCTCGCCCAGCCGCCAAGCTCGATGAAGCGCACGCCGACAATGTTCAGTTAGTGAAGCATTCTCATTAGAGATACAGGTATCCTCATAACGTTCCAATTCGCCATCGCGCAAAGGCGGACTGTACAAAAAAGCGACCGATTCTTGCCAAATGGACTGATCTCCGGTTGTTTCCACATAGCGCAACACTGCATACGGCAACCAGAGCAAATCATCAGAGAACCTGGTTCGTATACCCTTACCCGTCTCCTCATGCCACCAATGTTGAACGTCACCTTCTTGATATTGATGAGCCGCTGAACGCAAAATTTGTTCACGGCAGAGGCTAGGATCAATTTGTAAGAAGGCTAGTGAATCTTGTATTTGATCGCGAAATCCATAAGCACCACCAGCTTGATAGAAAGCAGTTCTTGCCCATAGCCGACATACAAGCGCCTGGTAAAGCAACCAACCATTCATCAGCGTGTTGAATGCCGCATTGGGCGTATTCACCCAAATTTTCTCGGTCCATGCTGCATACGCAAACAAAGAAGTTTCGGACAATTGTGCAGGCAAAACTTCATTGTGTATCATGGAGTCCGTCAATTCATCAAACACACGAAGCGCTGCCTGCTTAGATTCAGCCGCTCCTATCCATATAAGAAGCTCTTTTGTCGCTCCGGAAGCGATGGAAAAACATACCTGCAATGCGCCGCAGGGCTCTGGCCAAGACAGTAATCGATTCGGCAAAAACTCTCGGCTACAAATCATCAAAGGTTGTTCTGGACTTCCAGAAGGTCCATATATATCCATTAAACTAGCACTGTAATATATTTGGGGATTTTCTTCTATTCCGTTTTCACCCAACTGACACGCATGTATAAAAGCGTGTGCATCTTTCAAGGTATCCGCATAACGATGATTCGCTAAAAGCAGCTTTCGTTTTTCATCCCATTCTATATGGTAGAAAGGATCAAACGGTTGACGTTGCACTCCCAACACCCAGGATACAACGGCAAACAGGCTCATTCGACGCACTTGTGGAGTGGTATTTTTGAGTCGGATCCGCATCATTTTTACAGGTAAACGCGCATGAACCGTGACCTCCAGTTCTTGCTCGATTCCACTCTGTTGAGAAGTATAGGTTACTCGACCTTTTTCATAAGACACCGTAAACCATTTCTGTCCTCCAAGCGGTTTGGGCATGGGAGACCATACCTCTCCTGCTTCATCATCACGCAAGTAAATAACTTCTCCAGGTGGATCAAGCAAGGGATCGTTGCTCCAAGGAGATATCTTCCATTCTCGTGAATTGCGCCACCAAGTATACCCTGTTCCTAACTCGGTCAATAAACAACCGAAGTGCGAGTTAGCAAGAATCATACTCCAGGGTCTCGGCAAAGGACGATTCAAATGAACAGCCATTTGATAGATTTGACCACCTTTTTGAAAACCGCCATAACCATTCCAAAACATGGAATGCAACGGTTCAGCCGGCCAATGCAATGGTTTTGCTGGCCATTCAGGGCGAACTGTATGAGCCATGATGTCTTTTATTTCCTGATCCTGTAACGCTATGGGCTGATATTCTGTTTGACGCAATTGATGTTCTAAACTTGGACCCTCTGCTCTTAAATGAACGCGCGCCACTGACTTGAGCAATCGCAATACTTCTTCGGTCTGTTGAGATTGACGCAATACGTGCACTCGCTCTTCGACAAAGTGTCCACTATGACCGAGCGAAGTTTTAAGTCGATTCATCAACTCATCACGATAACCGCCATCGGTTGCATCCATAATCAACAAATCACAGTCGCATCCCTGCTGTATAAGCCATTGCTGAATACGAGCCAGCGATATCACAAAAGGCATATCTGCCAAATGCGAAATTCTAAGGAATACAATGGGCAACTCTCCACTGATACCTTTTGACCACAAAGCTGATTGCCCCAGGGTATTTTGCATCGCCCATTTTTTCTGGTGACGCTGGAGAAGAGGAAAGTAAAGACGACTCGCCAATAGATTGGCTACCTTCACTTGATCTGCCGTCAGCCCAAATTGCCTCCGTCTAACTTCAGCAGCTAGCCAAGCTCGATGAAACATACCCTCAAGTGCGCCAGGACGTTTAGCGTATTCTATGTGAGACATCGCTTCTTCCTCTGTATCCGCACAAGCTGTTACCAAGTAAAACGTCGCGGATTGACCGGCAGACAAGTCAATAGTATGACGAAAAATAAACGCCGGATCAGCCACAGAACCTGTACTTCCTGATAGCGGTTGGTTGAGACCTTGCGGGGCAGACATCGTGTCACCACGTTTTAGCAATTCTGCCCTATCTGATGAAAATTCCAGCACTGATAAATGATCCGAAGGGTCTGCTAAAAGTGCTTGAATGGTATACAACTCGTTTTCTTCGGCTGATCTCGCTCTTTTCTTGGCAACCAAACAACCTTCTTCCGGGCAAAACCTAGTTTCCACAAACAATTTGACAAAAGCAGGATGAGCCAAGTCAGCAGACTGTTCTGCCATGGACAGCTCAGTAAAGGTGGTTAAACAAAGTCGCAAATCTTTGTCGCCATGATTGAATACACGCAACCGTCTCAATTCAATAGGCGTTTCTGGATGAATTGTTATGGACAATTCACTTTCCAAGTTCCCCATTTGTTTTCTAAAACGACTGCTATCTGGCTGAAAACAAACTTTACCAAATTCTCGGCTACAAGGATAGAAGCTTGGTGAATCGGGTAAAGACTCTTGACCATTCAACACTTGCAAATAGATGGATGACCCATAAATCTCTGAAACTGCAAATTCTCTCCAACGTGTGATCGATACACCTCGATAACGCAACCAGCTGCCCCCCGCTGTGGTCTGCATGCTGGACAAACCTGCTCCTTCTAAGAGATTGACTTCTGGCCATGCTGGCCGTTGCTGAAATTCTCGACGCGCCACGTCATTTGTCTGCTGAAAATCCGGAACTCCTTTGGGTAGGACTGGAGCCTGTTTCCAACGCGCCTTCGCTGCAGCTTTCTCTTGCAGCAATAATTCAGCAGCTCGCACAGCCAGGTGACGGTGGAATCGTTGAATCATTTTCTGGTTGGTCAATACGTTGGCTATGGCTAGCAAAGCCATGCCCTGATGATGCGCCATATAACTGATAATGCGCTCTTCTTTTGATCCGGGAGGCAAGCGACGACGTGTGCAATCGAGCGCTTCATAAAATCCAAAATCTCCTTCCATACCGCGTCTGCTAAATTCAGCGAGCGCTTGCATGGCAGAATGTCCAGCAAAAGGAAGTGTCAGCAAGGTAGCATAAGGAGCAAGCACCAACTCATTTTGCTGTCCCCGGTCAAAAGCCAACCCCGGCACGCCAAAGGCACGATATTGATAAGACAAATGCTCATCAAACGCGTAGTACCCACTTTCTGAAATACCATAAGGAACACCGAGTAAGCGCGCATACGACTGTTGCTTTTCAATCACACCTTGATAGGTCTCGTCCCACAACCCACCCCGATAAGTTCGCATGATTAAAGAAGGCATAAAATATTCAAACATCGTTCCTGACCACGAAAGGAGAGTATTGTGTTCACCTACGCGTACCATGGTCCGTCCTAACACAAACCAATGAGAAGCAGGAATTTGCCCCAGTGCAATGGCTATAAAGCTGGCTTGACGCGCTTCTGATGCGGCTAAGTCGTATAAAGTATCCTCCAATTTTTCGCTATCCAGATGATAGCCAATCGAAAACAACTGTTCTCGATAATGGAACAATGGACGAAAATCTGTTTCTGCTATCAACCGACGAACACGTTTCAGCAATTTTTCCCAATTATTCTTTATATTTGACTGACTGCGTTCAGCTATAGCTTCCTCCAAGACCATCAGATAACCTACAAAGTTGCCTGAATCTACGGTTGATACATAGCGAGGCAACAGCGGGCGCAAATCTTCAGTGCTATACCAGTTCAGTAAATGGCCATGCCACTTGGGAAGGCGTTCGACAGTTGCTAGCGTGGAAGAGAGTCGTTCATATAATTGTTCTTCCGTCAGATAACCGAGATCGGCTGCTGCAACGGTCGATAATAAATACAGACCTATATTGGTAGGAGATGTTCTATGAGCGATTTGCTCGCCTTGAAAATATTGAACATTATCAGGCGGCAACCAATTTTCTTCAGCCGTTACATAACAATTGTAAAAAGACCAAATTTTTTCAGACCAATGTCTCAAAGTTTGCAAGTCTTCCTGGGTCCAAAGTGGATTTTTAGCACGAGGTGGTTGTCTCAGCCAACGTTCAAACGGCCAACTGGCGAAGAAAAAGAATAGCAACAAACCAGCTGTTAGAAAATGCCCGTTCCAAGAAGTAAAGGTAACCGACAAAATCAAAAGGACATACAAGGAAATCCCTGTTTTTGTAAAAAGAAACGCAGGTTGCTTATGCTCTCTCGCTACTTGTGCTGATGGTGTCCATTCCAATAAGCGTCGATGGCTTATGATTAGCCGATAAAGAGTGCGCACAATAGCATCCACGGCCAACGCAACAGTAAACGGCAAAAAAATCACATCCATACAGCATCGCAAAGTAACCATTTGCCATTCTTTACGACGTGATCGGCCCATTGTCAAACGGAATAGAGTCCTCAACCAAGGCAGAGCTAAGGTAACCACAATCAACACCCACAACCGCCAACTCCAAGTTGTTTGGGCAAACGTGGCCAACCATGCCAGCAAAAGATAAGCAGGCGCCAGCATACTGCGGCGCAAATTATCTATCATTTGCCAACGAGTTAATGAACAGAGATCTACTTTCTCTGATTGTCCTTCGGCATTGCGTACATACTTGCCAAACCAAGGAAGTAATTGCCAATCGCCACGAATCCAGCGATGTAGACGTCGTTCGTGTTCATAGATGGTCTTAGGTTGAGATTCAAGCACTTCAACATCTGAAGCTAGACAGGTGCGCAAAAATCCTCCTTCCAACAAATCGTGACTCAAAATACTGTTTTCTGGCAGACGTTTGGAGAGTACTTGCGCAAACATCTCCACATCAAACAATCCTTTACCGACAAACGAAGCTTGACCAAACCAGTCCTGATACGGATGAGATACTGCAAATGCATACGGGTCGAGTCCTGGTTCAGCTGCTGTGCACTCTGCGTACCTTGAAGCAAAAACGGAATCGTAACTAGCCGCTACACGCGGCTGTAGTACCCCCATACCAGAAACTACGCGGGTTTTTGTCTCATTTAAACGCGGTCTATGCAAAGGATGGTGCATGGTAGCGACCAAGCGCCAAACAGCACCTATTGGCAAACGCGTATCGTGATCAACCGTAAAAATATAGCGTATCTTTGACAATACTGAACGTTCGCCTTGTATGTGAAAAAAACTTGTATCTTCATATCCCTGCAGCAGACGGACAAACTCTACTAATTTCCCCCGTTTCCGCTCCCATCCTAGATATAACTTGTCAGACGCATGCCATTGCCGATCTCGATGAAACAGAAAAAACCGATCACTGCCATATTCTTCTTGAATTTTTGCCATTCGTTCACTCGCATAAGCAAGTAATTCTGCATCTGCTTCTGAGCAAGCTGACTGACTATCCGGAAAATCAGCCAACACGGCAAAGTGAATATGCTCTTGGCGATTTGCCAATGCATGCGTGAGAAGTCGTTCATATACGTCATCCACATCTTCTTTATGACTCCAAAGAATTGGCATAACCACCATCGTACGAGCATCCTCAGGAAGACTTTCACTAAAATCGTATCGCAGCAACGGCCATGGCTGGCACGTTTTTACAATGGTCGTATGTACCCATTCTAAAGCCCATTCACTTGCAGGGAATATGATCAGTAGAGCAGCCACAACAGCTATCCACAGAGAACTTCGCCAAGCTATGGAGGGTAATGTCAAATCCACCATAATCCAAAATATCAAAGCTATCGCTAGACCTAAGGCTGTAAAATAAGCCAGATATGGTCTGCGACGAAGCGGCAGCGAGGGTAAGAAACGCGGTTTGGCTAATTGTGATAGATATTGATGAAGCAGATGTTGTCCCATGGGCTCAAGTAGATAGTAAGCAGGTGAAGCTTCTTTCACTTCAGAGCCATGTGCTTCAAACGCATTTTCAGCAAGTTTTAAACATCCTTCAGTGACCATCATTTCCGGCAAAGCAAGTTTTCGCGCCAGTTTGCGGATACTGTGCAAAAGTTGATGCTGACTTTTCTTGTCTAAACGCGGATAATCAGCAAAAGCATGTTCTTGCAAAAGAATTTCTACACGACAGAT
This sequence comes from Alicyclobacillus tolerans, assembly GCF_900142255.1. GTDB lineage: Bacteria > Bacillota > Bacilli > Alicyclobacillales > Alicyclobacillaceae > Alicyclobacillus_I > Alicyclobacillus_I tolerans. The sequence goes on from NZ_FRAF01000027.1 coordinate 12,828, forward strand.
TTTCGCAACAATATCCTGCCAACATTCACGTTCTAATCGATGTAATGTTTGAACAAGATATCCAGAATTTAATTGCAAATCCACTTGAAATTGATGCTCTATGGAAATCATTTGTTGCAGATCTTGACTAGACTGTTGAACATAACTCAACAACCAATGATGAACCGTGTCTTCATTCGAGGATAACTCATTCAAATGCTGGGTCAAATGAACAATTTCAACTGGAGTGAAGGAGGATGAGTGGGCATATTCTGCAACCTTTTGAGCAATATCCTCATGGGTCCGTTCGGATTGGCGAACCTTTTGCATCCAATCTGAAATCTTTCGACAGACTTGGCTTCTATGCTCAACCTCGCGCATAGCAGCAGACAATTGAGAAATGGCTGCCATCCGCAAAGCATCCAAGAGCATGAAACACTCCTGTATTTGCAAAATGGCAACCTCTTGATAGGCTGAAATGTATTGTAGAAATGTATGGATTTGATATTGACCTTGAACAGCCTGCAGATAGTCACTTGCAATGGCTTCAATACGCGTTTTCCCTGTCTGTTGCAAATACGGTAAATGTCGAACGGCCTGGCGAGACCAATGGTTAATCACCAAGTCTGACTGTATTTCCAAAAACGCAAAGTGATCTAACAGCCAGTCTTCTGCAGGCTGACTGCACTCAGATCTTTGCTGCTGCAACTGCTGGACAAAGGCGCGCATACTATCCATTGCACGCTTAAATTCACGCAATCCGCGCTGTGCCAGAAGCACCGGAGTCCGTCCAATTTCATGTGTGAGGGCAATAGTTTGCGCTCGTTCCTGCAAAGAATGGTTTTCGAACATAGGGCCTCCCGGAAAAAACTTGTCTCCGGTTAAATTCCCCTATTTCTCCATCTTTATAAGTGCGCATTCCGATTTTGGAACAAGTTTTTCTTGCTCACCAGGAATAAAATTTGCCACCTCACGAGGCGCATAACCACCTAGCAGCTGCCATTTTAGCGGTCGAATTGGCGGTTAATTTCATCCTCTACAAAAGCGTTCAATACACGCAAATGTGTACCTTTCATACCAAGCGAACGACTTTCAATGGTTCCCGCACTTTCCAACTTACGAATACTATTCACAATAACAGAACGGGTAACACCATGTTCATCGGCTATTTGACTACTGACGACAATGCCATCTGGAGAATTTTTTACCGCATCGACCAAATATTTGGCTACTTGTAATTCGGAGAAAGACAGTGACTCTACAGCCAAATGTGCAAGCGCACGCTGGCGACTTTCCTCTTCTTTTCGCTGTTGGCGCGAATGTACAACTTCAAGCGCCACAATCGAAGCAGCATATTCAATCAATACCATATCTTCTTCACTGAATTGTTGATTAGTGCGAGCAAAAACAAGCGTTCCCTGTCGTTCACGTGCACCAATCACGGGTGCAATGGCGATATGCTTACTGCGAAAACTTTCATTTTCTTCAGGAGAAAAAACGTAGAAAGGTTCCTTATCCTCCAAATTGGCCACGGTTTGTTCAATTGTAAGCAAATGCTTGTTAAAATCCCCGGGGAAGCGTTGATCGCGGGTCATGATATCCAGCCACTCTTCCGTTAACGCATGTTCTGCTACGCCATAACCAAGAATTTTTCCCTTTCTACCAACAATATAAGTATTTGCAGTCAAAACACGGCTCAGAAACTCCGCCACCTCATGAAAATTCACCTGTTCGTTTGCGCTGCGCAACAACTTACCCATTTCTTGAACCTTGTCCAATAATCTCATGTTCTACACCTCTTTGTTATTTTCTTTCGACCACCCAATGTCATATCGGTGGAACTGGTTTATGGTTGTAAATAATTTCTGATTCTTCCAAATGTTTTTTGCCCAATTTGGAAGGCCACAGCAATCATACACCCGTAGCTTAACATACTGTTCCGACAAATGACCACAAATTGTGTCAATTTGCGACACAAATTTAACAATTTTCGAAGGGATAGTCTTATTCCTCTTTCAGGATTGCAAATTTTATATTTTCCAGCGTATCCTGCACGTCAACCAATTATCCAGAATCAACGTATAAATCAATTTCAAATATTGAGAAATTTCTTTTCAAAACAAAACTGACCACGGTTTCTACGGGCCAGTCATTCTTCATCACTTTAAGCAGTCGGCAGTTCTTTCCGTTTGACAACTCTGACAAAACTCGCTAACCCACCTAACATATAATGCTGTTTAATCAGTTCAGCCTCTGGAATTTGAGGATTTTCTAAGGAGCGGATCATCAGAGGATTGCAACGAGCAGCCGTTGCTGCCCAGGAAACAAACATGTCCTTGTCCAACTGAGTAATACCATTATTCATGCAATACTGTTCTGCCGCCCAAAGATTCATATTGCGAGAAGGATTGACCATAATCAACCTTCCTCCCGGCTTGAGCGTACGCATCATTTCACGAATGGCCTTTAACGGATCGTCCAATAAAAACAGAAGATTAACACAAAAGATAACTGAAAAGCGATAATCCGGATAAGGAAGATGACTGGCATCTGCGACTTGAAAAGCTACATTGTCAATTTTATATTTGATTGCATTGCGCCGGGCACGTTCTACCATTCGTTCATCTTTATCCACAAAGTAAACTGTATTCACTCTATGAGCCAAATAGAGACCCAGCCAACCAGCACCACACGCCATGTCTACCACATCGTCCATTTCGCGAATGCTTGCCGTATGCAGACAGGTCATCTGTAATTCACGATGCCAAGCAGCCTGTCCCATTAAATCAAAAAAATCAATTGGATCTTGAACAAACTCAAAACGTTCTCTACCCCATTTATCAATCATACGTCTTATCCCCATCTCCGCCTTGGCGCCAATGGTTGGTTTGTTCTTGCTGCAATCTCTTCAAAACCGTGACATAACCGTCTGCACCATAGTACAAACAGCGTTTGACACGACTGATGGTGGCGGTACTGGCGCCCGTTTCTTCTTCAATTTGATGATACGTGAGTCCTTGCTGGAGCATCTCCGCAACTGCCAAGCGCTGAGCAAGCGATTTAATTTCTCCGATTGTGCAGAGGTCTTCAAAAAATGCATAACATTCATCCATTGTCTCCAATGACAGAACTGCCTGAAAAAGTTTATCTACGTGTTTGTCACGGAGACGCTCAAACGGCATAGTAACCCATCCTCTAATTTACGAAGTCACTTATCCGCATGGTATCACATGTTAACAACTTTTTGATAATTTCCTATAAAATTTTTATCAAAGATCAGCGGTGAATGGATTCAAGAACCTCTAAACAATGTTTGATTTCATCTAACCTTGCTTGAAGTTTTACCTCTGCTTCGCTGCTAATCTCCGGTTGCTCAAGTTGTTCTTGTAACTGCTTTTGCCTGCGATGCAAGGCGCGCTGCATTTGACGAATGGCATCTGCATATCCAATCTCTTCAGGCGTGGGCATCATGAAGTTCCCTTTCTTCCTTGGAATCATATAGACGGTGACAAATCTGATCGACAAGCGGCTGCATCTGATACCAGTTCCACCTTTGCAGCAATTGACATTCCTGTTGACTCCACCAATCGGCAGCTTCCATTCGACCCAGATGAGCATAAATATTTCTGCGAGTAGCTGCGTCTACCACCAGACGCTGTAATTCTTCCTTGCGCTGTATTTCCCTCTGTCTGCTTTCTCTGCTTTTTCCTGCTGGAATCAGCCAGACGCAGTCTAATCTTCTCTCAAAATCGTACCAGTCCAATTCGTTTGTGAGACTTTGAGAGGAGATAAGATAGTGTTGATATAGCAATTTCTCTTGTATATCAAGCAAATCCTCTCTAATTTGATATAATTCTTTCAAACCCTCAGGTTGGGATAACTCAGATAGCAAAAAAGCATGCCAAGCCTTTTGCAAAAGTTTCCCTTGCAGGAGAGAACTGTCATCTGCTGCGAATAGTTGTTCCACTGAACAACACAATCTTTGGGAAAGTGCTTCCGCCAACTCGTTGGACGGCTTTACTAACCCTCTTTCAAGAAGAGAAATATGACTCTGAGAGGTCAGTCCTTTCGCCAATTCAAATTGTGACAGTCGCATCTCTTTTCGTCTTTTTTCCAGTCCTGTACGGAGACTCATGGGTATTTTTTCTCCTCCCACAATCGTTGTAGCGGAACTTCCAAAGCTTCTGCAATTTTCTCCAGTTTAGTTAAATTGCTTCCTCTAGCGCCCGACTCTATGGCATAGATATATGAAGAACTAACTCCTGCTTTCATGGCAAGTTCTCGAACCGACATCCCTTTGACTGTTCGGTAATATTTTACATTTTCAGACAAACGTGCCACACCCACCACCCCATCATTTTCTATAATAGAGTAAATTCTAGCAGATGTTGACTCAATTTGTCTGCCATTTTTATACGATTGTAGAATACGCGCGAAAAATTTTTCTCTTAATATTCAATTACCGTATGCTAGAATGAGCATCTTGCAAACATTGAGAATCCTACAGAAAGGAAGTCACTCATGCTTCAGCTCTCCAGTGTTTGTCCCATGACTGAGGAGAATTTACTTGATTTACTACCTCTTCTTGAATCCGATCAAGCCTTTGCTATGGCTTTTTCTACAACATCAGTGTTGTCATGGTGGGCGAGCTTACAACTTGGCCGAGCAAACGGCAGCGCCGAAGCATGGATATTTACTATGCACCCTATCCAGCGTGAGAACTCATTCCAAAAGGCAGGCGAAACATCTGCAAGGAATGAGTCAGAACAGACCATTGGCTTTGCGTACGTATCCCTCATTGATGAACAATGGTTTAACGATGGCCAACGGCGTATGGAGGCTGGAACCTATCTACTCCCTTCTTTTCGCAATAAGGGGTGGAATTTGCCTGTCAAGTCAGAACTGATTCACAATCTCATACATGTTTTTTCTATTGAGGAGGTTCTTTTTCTCATCCCTACAGAGAATATGCAAGCTATTCTAGCCTGGCGTAAACTACCCCCTCATCGTTTTTATTCTGATACCGGAAAAATTCCATCGCATTATCGAAAGTTTTTCCGACGAAGACAATTTGAGTCTGATGAGTTATTGTCCATGGCAGTAGTAAGCCGGGATGAGTGGTCTAGATACTGGCCACACGTAACTCATATAAAAAACGGAGAGACTTAGAGAATCGTCTCTCCTCTTTACACATTTGTATAACATTCCTATACTGATAAAGCATACTGAGCGTTGTTGTGGGGTGGCCACATGACACTGGGAGAAAAAATCAGGTACTTGCGACTACAAAGACACTGGACGTTGGCAACACTTTGTCAACGGACGGGAATTTCTATGAGCCATTTAAGCGCCATTGAAAAAGGGGGACGCAAAAATCCTTCCTTCGATGTGGTCTGCCGGATTGCCCATGCATTTGATTTGCCGCTCAGCTATTTTGACAGTCACAACGAACGAGAGGAAAAGATGACTACTGTAAACTATCCTTTGCTGGTTTCTGAAGAAGGAGCTCGTTACTTACAATTGGCTGAACATCTCGCTGAACGTAAAGCACTCGATAACACTTCTCTTTTACTGGAATCGATTGCTGAATTTTTAAACGACAACCAAGCAACTTATCTTCCTGAAGATTCGCACTCAACGGATGATTGAATGAGCAGATGGAGTTTTTTTCTTATTTCTTAAAGGAAAATCCACTACCTGACCTCCCCAAGCTGCAGGTCGAAATGCCTCAAAGCGCATACCTTCAGACAAAATAGCAAAACGTTCTCCTTCCAATCGCAATACAACCCAAATATGAAAAGGAAGCAACCGCCCGCTACGAAACACTGCATCCGCCAGGCGTACCCGAAATCCATCGCCCTCTCGCTCTGTCCACCCAATCAACACTCTCGCCAAACGTGAAAACTCTCGACCAAGTTTGGTTTCGTGCAATACATAATGAATCGCTTGCGTTTCCTCCGTTTGATAAACAGCATCTATCACCGGAGATTTAAACCACGAACAACTTCCAAAACGCACTATTCCTGAAGGATGAGCAAAGACAAACTGTTGACGCCATGGAAGTAGCGCGGGTGGAAAAACCGCAGATTCATCCGATTGCTGGATAGGACGTACTCGTTTAGGTAAAATGAGTCGATTCAGAACACGAATGAATAGAAGCAACAACGCCAATCCGTCACAAAGAATGACTACTTTCAAGAGCGGAATGCCCATGAGGTGTAACACTAAACCTAAGACAAGCCATACATCCCATGCGTATTCGTATAAAAATAAGACATCCAATGCGTATCTTTTTTCCGAGATCGGCCAAAAAACAGCCGTACCATAAGCTGTCAAAACATCACTAAGCACATGCAGCAACGCACAGAACCAAGCCATGAAAAAAATTTCTGGACCTTTCCCTGAACTCCACAACTGAAAAACAGCGGCAATCAATAAAGCGAAAAAGAGAGTGCCTGGCAGAGAATGCGTGGCGCGACGATGAGCATATAAAAATCGTTCCCTGCCAAAAAGACGCATAACGGTATCCAAATCACAGATTTCCGAGCCTAATACGGCTGCCGCAAGCATGACAGAGTGGGAAAGATGGGGATCCGGCGGGGCAAAAGCCAACCATGTAGAGTAGACACCTATGCCCATAGCAGCGTGCGTAATGGTATCCATGTGAAATTCCTCCTGACAAAATTATTATGGCGAAGAAAGCTTGTTCTACTCTCCTGCACTTTCCTTTAGGCTGCTTGCCGTGTAAGATGGGCACAGGAAAACAAGGAGGACGCTGTATGCCAAAATCTGATAAATCTTTCGTCAAAGAAATTACTCCTCAAAGCGAAGACTTTTCACGCTGGTATATTGACGTCATTCGGCGTGCTGACTTGATGGATTACGCGCCGGTGCGCGGTTGTATCGTGTTTAAACCAGATGGGTATGCGCTTTGGGAAGCCTGCCAACAAGAACTTGACAGACGTTTTAAAGAAACTGGGCACCGCAATGCCTATTTTCCGCTCTTCATTCCAGAATCTTTTTTTCAGAAAGAAAAAGAACATGTGGAGGGTTTTAACCCTGAGCTACCTTGGGTAACTGAAGCAGGCGGAGAAAAATTGGAAGAGCGTCTGGCGGTAAGGCCAACCAGCGAAACCATCATTGGTCATATGTACGCACAATGGATTCAGTCCTATCGTGATTTGCCTGTACTGATTAATCAATGGGCAAACGTAGTACGTTGGGAGAAACGAACGCTTCCATTCTTAAGAACAAGCGAATTCCTCTGGCAAGAAGGTCATACTGCACACGCAACTGCTGAAGAAGCGATTGCAGAAACTGAACAGATGCTCAACATCTATACAGATTTTGTAGAGAATTTCTTGGCCATTCCAGTCTTCAAAGGTCAAAAGACACCTCTAGAAAAGTTTGCTGGCGCCGTTAGCACTTATTCAATTGAAGCCCTGATGAAAGATGGAAAAGCGCTGCAGGCAGCAACATCACACTATTTGGGACAAAACTTTGCCAAAGGGTTTGAGATTCAATTTCTCGATAAAGACAACGAGAGAAAATATGTTCATACGACTTCCTGGGGGATCTCCACACGTATACTTGGAGCGCTGATTATGGTTCATGGGGACGATCGCGGTTTGGCACTACCACCTAAAATCGCACCTACCCAAGTCATGATCATTCCAATTGGTCCACAAAAAGAGAGAGAACGCGTTGTAACTCACGCCAAAGATTTATTGAAGCGAATTTCTAAACGTAACATTCGCGTTCAAATGGACGCCAATGAAGATACAAGTCCCGGCTGGAAATTTAACGAATATGAAATGCGAGGAATTCCTATTCGATTAGAAGTGGGACCGCGCGACATGGATGCTGGACAAGTGGTCTTGGTTCGTCGCGACACAGGAGATAAACAGGCTATTGCAATAGATAAATTAGAAGAGACCGTAGAACAACTTTTAACGGATATTCAACAAAATATGTATCGCAAAGCTAAGCAATTTGCCGAAGAAAATAGCCGAATCGCTGCATCTTTTACTGAATTAGATGATATTATCCAAAATCAGCGTGGGTTTGTTTTAGCAGGTTGGTGTGGTGACAACGTTTGCGAGTTAACTATCAAAGAGAAAACTGGCGCTACAAGCCGCAACATTCCCTTTGAGCCGCCTACTCACTTACAAACATGCGTAGTCTGCGGCTCTGAAGCGAAACACAGCGTATGGTACGCCAAGTCTTATTAAGAAGAATCTGTTTGGTCATTTGAGCTGCTAGTCCATTTACACGCCCCAATCAGTCGACAATGGATTGGGGCGCTGGTATTGACGAATTATACCGTTTCCTGGAACGCTGCTGCGTACTTTTCAACCATGGTTTGAATTTGTCGAAATTCAGCACAACGGGCAGGGCGTGGAATCAGCTTGCCAGAATTACATAAATCAGCAGGATTGAACACACGTCGCAACCTTTCCTGCCATTGCAAGTCAACAGAAGAGAATTGGACTTTCATCTGTTCAATTTTCTCAATTCCCACACCATGCTCACCTGTAATACTCCCACCCATTTCTACACAAAGCTCTAAAATTTTTCTGCCGAGATCCATCGCTTTCGCCAACTGCTCTGGAATACGGCCGTCATAACATATCAATGGGTGTAAATTCCCATCCCCAGCATGAAAGACATTGGCGACGCGCAATCCATATTCATGACTCAAATCTGCAATCCTAGCCAATATCTCCGTTAACCTTGTACGTGGAATCACACCATCTTGAACCATATAATCAGGAGAAATTCGACCTACGGCTGGAAATGCCATCTTCCGACTACTCCACCAAAGTTTCCGTTCTTCTTCATTAACAGCCCGACGAACTGAATGAACATTATGGCGACAACAGATATCCAATACGCGTTGGGCCATATCTTCTACACCAGCTTGAAGGCCATCTACTTCAATCAGCAGCACTGCCGCAATTTCCGGCGGATAACCTACATGGTAGACACTTTTATCTACTGCCTGCATCATCAATTGATCCATCATCTCTACCGCAGCTGGCAGCACACCATGAGCTATGAGATCAGAAACTGTGTCAGAAGCGTCGGCTACCGTATGGAAATAAGCTAATACAGTTTCCACCGATTCTGGTTTTTTTAAAATTTTTACTGTAATCTCTGTAACAATGCCCAATGTCCCTTCCGAACCTACCATGACTCCCAGTAAATCATATCCCAACACATCACCATGTACCTGCCCAAGCGTAACAATTTCACCTGTGGGAGTGACCAAAGTTAAAGCCACTACGTGATTGCTCGTTACCCCGTATTTGAGGCAGTGCGATCCCCCAGAATTTTCAGCCACATTTCCTCCTATGGTGCATACAGACTGGCTGGAGGGATCGGGAGCGTAATAGAAGCCACGATGTGCAATCTGGCGACTTAAAACTAAGTTCACAAAACCCGGCTGCACAATAGCTCGATGATTTTCAAAATCCACATGCAGCAATCGATCCATTTTAACTAAACTAATGACAACCTCACCAGCGAACGGAGTAGCTCCCCCTGACAATCCTGTACCAGCGCCACGAGGAAGGAAAGGTATTTGCTCGCGATTGAAGATTTTTACAATGGAGGCCACTTGTTCAGTAGATTGAGGGAACACTACTGCTCTTGGCATCGCCTTTTCAGCTACATACGCATCGCAGTCATAAGCTTTTAGCTTATCCGATTGAAAGATGACATTTGCCGATCCGAGCAAGTTTTCAAGCTCAATTTGCACATGTCTTGGCAGCACCGTCTTCACCTTCCCCTTCCATTCTGTAGGCTCGTTGCAACAGTTCCACCGTATGGACCACTTTGACGGGTACATTTTTTTCTTTCAGACCTGAGGAAATTTGTAATAGACAACCCGGATTTCCCATTGCTAAAGTGGATACGTCATCCGGAATGTCCGCCAGTTTACGTTCGAGAAGTCTTTGAGCCATTTCTGGATGTGTCAGGTTATATATACCTGCACTTCCACAACACCGATCTGCATCTGGCAAATCCACTAATTGAAGTCCTGGAATAGAAGCGAGCAATGCTCTTGGTTGATGCCGTATTTTTTGTGCATGACAGAGATGACAAGCATCATGATAGGCTACAGTTTCGCAAAGCTCACCTTTCGGAGGTTCCCATCCTTTTTCAAAAAGCAATTCAGAAATATCTCTGACTTTAGATGCAAATAACTCTGCTCTTTCCATTTCTTCTGGATAATTGCGGAAAAGTTCAGGATATTCTTTCAACAACGCTCCACAACCTGCAGCGTTAACAACAATATAATCTGCATCTGAATTTAGGAATGCTTGTATATTCTTTCTTGCCAACGAACGCGCTGTATCCCGGTCTCCCGCATGAACCTGCAGTGCTCCGCAACATTTCTGTTCGCTTGGTACATGAACTTGGAAATGATTGCGAAGCAAGACTTCAGCTGTAGCTTCATGAACATGCGTATAAAAAACATCCATCACACAACCTGTAAACAGTGCAACCTTACCTTTTTCTCCCGTATTTTTACGAGTTGAAGATTTGCCATCCACCATTGGTAAATTTTCCGAATTCCCTAGTAATGGTTGAACAGTCACTTCAGGCATAGCCGCTTCCAACGCCTGTAAATGCCGAGGCAAAATCCGCAATAACCCAAGCCTTCTCACCCAAGTTTGAAGTCCTGAAACTTGATAAAAACGCGTCAGAGCCCGTAACTTTTGTAAACGTTTAGGATGGGGAAAAATCTCACGTAAAAATAGTTGCTCTAACCATCCTCGCCAACCTCTTTTAGGATTGGCATAAAACACTTGTCCTCGCGCCTCCTCTATCAAAGCTCCCACTTGCACACCAGAAGGACAAACAGATTCGCAAGCTCGACAATCTAGACAAGTGAAAACGGGATCCATAACATCTTCGTTTAGAGTCAAGTGACCTTCGGCTGTTTGTTTAATTAAATAAACCCTTCCCCGCGGTGAATGGTTTTCATCGGACCACTCCTGATATGTAGGGCAAACTTCTAAGCAAAAACCGCAATGTACACAGACGGAGTATTTATCCTCATCTGGAGCATCCGCAAATATGAAAGATGACTGGCGATGTACTTCTTCAAATGGCAGACTCAAGCAAACCGCCTCCCAAAATAGGTAGTTGGGGTAGAATTTCATTTGGATCAAACGATTGTTTTAACGATTTCATCAGTTGTTGCTCCACAGGATGAAGATAAGTGGGCAATTCACGAAGCAAAGAGGAACGCCAGGCAAGTGGGGCAGAAAGTAGTTGAAGCGTAGCTGAATATTGGCGAGTTAGGCGGACTGCCTCTGCTATCAATAGACGGGCATTGATTTCTGTAGGCTTGGTATAGATGCGTAAAACTCCCACTGGTTGACTTGCACTCTGTTCTATTGGACAACCTGTAACGTGAGACCAGTTGTGCAATGTTTTCTGAATTTCAGGCAAAGTTGTGGGCTTAGCCTGTATTTGCAGGAGAATGGGATAGGAAGCAAGCAATTGGCGGTATTGTTGCCACCATTCATCTGCTTCCTGCCCGTGAAGGACAGATATTTGAATACCGAGTTGACGGCAAATCTGACGAAGAAAATCAGCTTGGTATTCAGCTGAAAGCTGGTTCTCATGACAACCGATGGCTAACGCTGTTGGCGCTGGCGTATCCCATAAGTTGTTCAATTCATCTCCTGACATCCACTCAAAAGTACTTGGAATCAACGATGAATCTCTAATCAAGGAACTAGCCTCAGAAATTTTCATAAAATCACCAGTTAATAGACATACGGAGTGATAAAGTGGCAAGGGACGCAACTTAAAAGTGCATTCCGTAAGAATACCCAGAGAACCATAAGAACCTACCCATAACTTGGACATATCATAACCAGCTACATTCTTAACCACTTTGCCTCCAGTACGCAATAACTCACCATTCGCCATCACAACCCGTGCACCAATCAACAAATCTCTCCAAGTACCATACAACACCCTTTCGGGTCCATTATGATTCGCAGCCAAAAGTCCTCCTACAGTGGCTCCAGGATGACAAACTGGATAAACGGGTAGATGCTGCCCTTGCTCATGAACTATATTCTGTAAACATTGCAAAGACATTCCGCTTTGTACGGTAATGACCATATCAGCAGGAGAATACTCTATGCATTGTTGAAGAGGAGATACATCCAGCAGAATGTCCATGGAATCATCATCCAACATTGGCCAAATCGTCCCAGCTCCGCAAGGGTGTACACGCCAGCCCTTCTCTCCCGCCAAGTTCATGACTGAAACAACCGCCTCTGGACTATGGGCTTTCACATGAAGATATTGGTTATTGTACATTCCAGCTCTTTCTTCCACTGTAATGCCAGTATTTTCCAAAAAATGGGCTGCCGTTTTCTGTAACAGACTTATTTTTTCCAACACTTCATCTGGATGCTGCCCCATACTTTCCCCACCTTTTACCGACCTATCATGGATGATCTTTTAACGAATAAAACCGAAACATGCCATCATTCTGAAAAATTGTTCTATATTACAGAACTGCGTTCTGTAATTTTTGATGTATTTCACACGTAAAGCCACTCCATGCAACGAATCGTTAAATAGAGGAACCACTTAATCCGTAGCCAAGTCGCATAGAAATGTTATGCCCTGCCTGTCGCACATATTCAGCATACTCTTGACGTCGTTTGTCGTCCATTCTATCCTTCGGACCGGAAACACTGCAAGCCGCAACCGCCTGCCGTTGATTATTAAAAATAGGCGCAGCCACACAACAAACACCTAATTCGTTCTCCTCGGCATCCTCCGCAAAACCATTCTCACGAACTTGTTGCAAAATCTGCATAAATACTTCTTTACTCGTGATGGTATAAGGAGTCAGCGATGGCATCCCATATCGATCCAATATAGAAAGTGCTATTTGACGAGGAGAGAAAGCTAAAATCGCTTTTCCGAGCCCAGTAGCATGAACGGGTACTCGCTTGCCAACTCTGGAGTGCATACGTATGGTACTCGCACTATCGTATTTGTCAATATAAACGACCGATCCTTGATCAACTAGCGCCAGATGAACAACTTCACCAGTTTGTTGCACGAGTTCGCGTAGAAAGGGCTCAGCTTCCTTGCGCAAGTCAATCGACGCATATAAACGCATACCGAGATCGAGCACAGCATAACCCAACTTATAACGTCCCGTGGTGCTGTCCTGTTCAATAAAACCGCGACGCATCATCGTTTGCAAAAGACGATGCACAGTGCTTTTGACCATTCTCATACGTTCTGCTAACTCAGTAATAGCCACTCCTTGTGGATACTCACTGACAGCTTCCAGCAACTGCAATGCTTTTTCAACAGATTTGACCGTATAATCCTCCAAATGTCTATCCCCTAATCTTGATGTTCAATATGATCCCGATATTCGGGAGACATTTCTTCCTACTGAATTCTACTATACAGAATTTTGTTCTAGAATATTGTATTTTGAATTTTTACGCAATAGAATGTGTCGAACACGATCCTTGTCTGTCGATGACAGCATAGAAAGGAGGATAGGAAGCGTCCAGAAAAATAATGTAACCGCTTTCATATATATTTCCTGATCTCGTTGTATTTCAAGCTTTACGATTCATGATTACAGAAGGATGTGAGCCGATTGAATCTTTCCCACGCATTGTTTCATCAGCTCTTACTCCCGGTTGCTCACGCAACACTACCTTCCTTTTTGGTAGGATTGATTCCCATTGCCGTTGTCCTGGTTCTGCTTGGTATTCTTCGTGTACCTGCCTGGATTGCGGCTCTGAGCGGCCTGGTGATTGGTTTTATTATGGCCGTATTCGTGTGGAAATTGCCCGCTCATCTAGCTGTAAGTTCAATTGCCAACGGAGCGGTATTTGCCTTATGGCCTGTCATGTGGATTGTCTTTGCCGCTATGTGGCTCTACAACCTTAGTCAAAGAACCGGATCGTTTGAAAATTTTCGCCGGTGGATGTATCGCTACGCTACAACTGACCGAAGAATTCAACTGCTTGTCATTGCTTTCAGTTTCGGTGCACTTATGGAGGGAATAGCAGGATTTGGAACGCCTGTAGCCATTGCATCTGCACTTCTTGTCGGTCTGGGTTTTCCAGTTTTGGACGCCGTAGTATACGCTCTTATTTTTGATACCGCTCCTGTCGCTTTCGGAGCTCTTGGCGTACCCATTGTCACACTCGGTTCTGTGACCAATTTGCCAGTAGCCCATTTATCAGCCATGGTCGGGCGACAGTTACCTTTTTTCGCCTTCCTCCTACCCTTCTATGTCATTTTAGTCATGGGTGGTTGGAAAGCTTTAAAAGGCGCCTGGCCAGCCGCGTTTGTAGCAGGATTCTCTTATGCTATTACACAATTTCTCGTTTCCAATTATCTAGGTCCACAACTTCCTGATGTACTGGCTGCTTTAGTTTCTCTCATTGTCCTTGTTCTTTTCACACGAGTTTGGAAACCTAAAGACAGTCATGAATTTCAGTCTTATGCTCATGCAGAATCACGCAACAAAGATTTTGAAGGTTTTACAAGTAAAGAAGGTTGGCGAGGCTGGTTGCCCTGGCTCACCATTACAGTGATTGTCATAGCCTGGACATTTTTGCATTTGTCCGATCTCGGTACTCAGAAAATTCACTGGCCAGGCTTGGACAATCTTATTTATTTGACACTGTACGCGAAAAAGTATGCAGCCGTTTACGTTTTCCAACCTCTTGGAAGTGGTACACCTATATTGGTTGCCGTTATTTTCTCTGCCTTGTTGCTTCGTTCTGGTTGGAAAAATTTCTGGCTGGCGGCAGCAGACAGTTGGAGACAATTGCGATTTCCCATACTGACGGTTATGTGCATCGTAGGTCTTGCCTACCTCTATAATTATTCAGGTATGGCCTATACTCTGGGTATTGCTGTGGCAGCCTTGGGTGCCGCATTCCCATTCTTTTCAGGATTTTTGGGTTGGATAGCCTGCTTTTTATCGGGATCGGACACTTCTTCCAATGCCCTATTTGGCAATCTTCAGGTAGTCGCCGCCAACCGTTTACATCTATCACCCACCTTAATGGCTGCTACAAATTCAAGTGGTGCCGTGATGAGTAAAATGATTTCGCCACAAAACGTATCTACGGGCGTATCAACAGGCGAACTCAAAGGAAAAGAAGGTTTGGTCATTCGCAGGACATTCATTCACAGCTTAATTCTGACTGCACTCTTAGGAATTTTAGTTGTTCTGCAAGCTCATGTATGGAAAGGTATGGTTCCCTAAAACAATTGTTGGATACTCTAAAGTGCGTTCTGTATATCAGAACGCACTTCTATATTTCAGAACACTGTGATATCATTCTAAGTGTTCAATTCATTCAGACAGGGAGGTTCAAGAGATGACCCGTTTTAACACCCCCCAAGGAGTGGAAATTCATGGCGCGTGGCGTGAAGAATACCAACCTATTCTGAGTATGGACGCGCTACAATTTGTGGCTGATTTACATCGCCACTTTAACCGCCGCAGACTTGAATTGCTACAAAACAGAGAAAAGCGTCAAGCTGAATTAAACGCAGGAAAGTTACCCACATTTCTTCCTGAAACGGCTGAAATTCGCAACTCTGATTGGAAAATAGACCCTGTCCCTGCTGATTTACAGGACAGGCGTGTAGAAATTACTGGTCCGAGCAGTGATCGAAAAATGGTCATCAATGCTCTTAATTCTGGCGCCAAGGCTTTTTTGGTGGACTTTGAAGATGCCAATTCTCCCACCTGGAAAAATACGATACAAGGTCAAATCAACCTGTTTGACGCTATTCGCCGCCAAATTGACTATGTTTCTCCTGAGGGAAAAGAATATCGTTTAAATGAGCAAACAGCCGTGCTCATTATGCGGCCTCGCGGTTGGCATCTCCCCGAACGGCATATTCTCGTAGACGGCGAGCTGACTTCTGGAGCACTGGTTGATTTTGGTCTCTATTTCTATCACAACGCTAAAGAACTCCTCGCACGCGGATCGGGACCCTATTTCTATTTGCCCAAAATGGAAAGTCATTTAGAAGCTCGACTTTGGAATGATGTTTTTCAATATTCCGAAGAAAAACTGGGGATTCCCAGTGGCTCTATCAAAGCTACTGTTCTGATTGAAACTATTATGGCAGTATTTGAAATGGACGAAATCCTTTATGAACTTCGTCACCACGCTGCAGGCTTAAATTGCGGACGTTGGGACTATATCTTTAGCTACATCAAACGTTTCCGAAACTTGCCGGATTTCTTTTTGCCCGATCGCGCTCAAGTAACGATGACAGTTCCTTTCATGCGTGCTTATACGCTATTGACGATTCAAACTTGTCATCGTCGCGGAGCTCACGCTATGGGGGGCATGGCGGCGCAAATTCCAGTGAAAAACGACGAAGCAGCTAACGAACAAGCTTTTGCTAAAGTGCGCGCAGATAAAGAACGGGAAGTCACAGACGGACATGACGGAACCTGGGTAGCTCATCCTGGTTTAGTCCCTGTTGCCATGGAAGTTTTTAATCAACACATGCCAACACCCAACCAGATTTCTCGATTGCGTGAAGATGTTCATGTGACGGCAGAAGAACTTATCCGTCCCTCTGAAGGTTCGATTACTGAAACAGGATTGCGTACGAATATTAGTGTAGGACTTCAGTATATTGAGGCTTGGTTGCGCGGTTCTGGAGCAGTTCCTATTTTCAATCTGATGGAGGACGCGGCGACTGCAGAAATCTCCAGAACACAAATTTGGCAATGGATTCACCATCCCAAAGGTATTTTAGAAGATGGACGCAAAGTGACAGTCGAACTTTTCCGGCAACTGCTCGATGAAGAACTTGAAAAAATCGCGTCGCAAATTGGCAATGAAGCGATGAATCATTCCCGTTTCACTGATGCCAAGCAATTGTTTGACAAAATCTCGACTTCTGAAGAATGCGTTGAATTTTTAACTCTTCCTGGTTACGAACTCTTGACAGAATAACACACACATATGATTCGGTTAAGAACAGGGTATCCATCCAGTTCTTAACCGAATCTCCTAGTGAACTATCTAAGCAACGCAATCACTAACTTCAATTTACAATCGATCAAGACATGGTTTAGGATTGTACGTTCAACTTGGCTTCATCTGAACTTAAAAACTCAAACCAGCGCTGTCGAAACCGAATCTGCGGCGCATCTGCAGGAACATGCGCCTCCATGCGTAAAGCCTCAGGAATAGGTCGTGGATGTTGACTTTCCACAACTTCCCTATCCTCATTTAGTATTTTCAAGCTATAACGACTAAAAACTCTATCCATCCCAGGTACACTCTGCATAAAATTTCTTCCCGCATAACCAAAAATTTTAGTTGTCTTGCCAT
This sequence comes from Alicyclobacillus tolerans, assembly GCF_900142255.1. GTDB lineage: Bacteria > Bacillota > Bacilli > Alicyclobacillales > Alicyclobacillaceae > Alicyclobacillus_I > Alicyclobacillus_I tolerans. Next base: position 30,200 of record NZ_FRAF01000027.1, read on the forward strand.
CCATCGGAGAGAATACAACATAATTAATAAACTTACGACGCGCCTCTGATGATGGAGTCAATATCCATTGTTGAGGAAATTCATATCGCAAATGACCGCCGCCGTTTTGAATTTGAATAACGTCCTGCTGTTCGACTGAAAATTGAATTTTTGGAATTTCCGGACGTAAACGACGCCCAATTGTCTTTTCATGCACAAAGGCCAAATGGGCCACATCCAGCACGCTTTCCACTACACGAGTGAGATGCGCGTTCCAGGTTTGTTCATAGGCAGCCAAACGCATCTGGGCTTCTAAAAGTTCGGGGAATACGCGCAGAGGTTGAGATGGAATATTGGCATCCGGCCATACCCAAATCAATCCAGCACACTCTTCGACCGGATACGCTCTGATTCGCGCAAAATCAGGTATCGGCCTGTCTGGATGAGCAGGGATTTTCTCGCATATACCCTTCTCAGAAAACTCCCATCCATGATACGCACATTGCAAATGATCACCAATGCATTTCCCTAAAGACAAATCTGCTCCCCGATGTGCACAATACGCTTCAAGCGCACGAGCCTTTTGTTTGCTTGTACGATAAAGAACCAGATCCATACCAGCAATTCGACATTTTAAAGGTCGATCGCGCAACTCTTTTGACCAAGCCACTGGATACCACGCGAGAGGGATAACCGAATCGTCACTTGGCAACTTGTGAAAAACAGCTGGTTCTTCATCTTTTGCCATATTCGTTATGGGGTTTCTCATAGTCTCCAATATGATTTCTCCTCATCACTCGACTTGAATCAAGCTTTTTCACACCATTATTTATATTATACCGTATATATAATTTATAAGACAGTCTGATTTTACAAAGGGATTCCAATCTTTAAGTGAAGCGTCAAAAGAGAGTCAAAGCCTTGACTAAACAAGGTTGACTCTCTTCGATGACCATGGGATTTTTATATTCAATTCTGTCAGCTACATACGCGTACAACTACGAATATGTTCTGCATTATCCGCCACAATTTCTTTGGCAAGTCTTAAAATCGCACTCACTCGATCATCTGAAATCCGATACAACACATACTTGCCATTTTGTCGAGAAGTAACATATCCACACCACTTCAAGCAAGCTAATTGGTTTGAAACCTGGCTCTGCGTGGCGCCTATCATTTCGACCAACTGGCTGACACTTTTCTCCCCAGCTAGTAACAACTCAACAATGCGAAGTCGTGTTGAATTTGACAAACCATGAAAAAATTTTGCGTATATTTCTGTTTGCAATATATTTTCAGACTCCTGATACGGAGAGCTAGTATCCGCCATTTCAACTATCCCCTTATATTCAATGAATGGCATAAATTATTGATGCTCAAAGTTCTAAAGATATTATAATACTTTAATCTTATTGAAGTGAATCTTGCAAAGAATTTCGGAGGTTAGCATCTACAAAATAGGTTTTATATTACCCTGCACAGCAGGAAAGCTTTGATACGTTTTTATCAAATGTCAGTGTCGCAAGTTTCAACCCTTCTGCCATTGTCAGATACGGAGCAAGTGTTGACCGCAAATCATCAATGGTAAGTCCAAATTTCACAGCCAACAGAGCAGAATAGATAACGTCACCAGCATTCTCAGCAACCACGTGGACACCCAGAATCTTCCGTGTTTGTGAATCCGCTACGATTTTGAACACTCCCGTCGTTTCTCGATTAACCAAAGCTCGTGGTACCGCATCCAAAGGCAATACGGACGTCATCACGTCAAACCCTTCAGTCTTTGCTTTCTCTTCAGTCAAGCCGACTGTTGCAATGGATGGGTTAGTGAATGTCACACCTGGGACGACACGGAGGTCGATTTTTTTCTCGGCACCAGTAATTGCGTTTTCTGCCACAATCATGCCTTCATACGCAGCCACGTACACAAACTGTGGCCCCATCGTAACATCTCCAGCCGCATAAATCCGATGATTGCTCGTACGCAGATATTCATTCACAATCACTTCACCGCGATCCCCCAACTTCACCTTGGCAGCCTCCAAGTTTAAGGAATCCGTATTCGGTTTGCGTCCCGTTGCAATGAGCAGAGCTTCGGCCTCAACGACTTGCTCATGACCACCTACCGTAATGTAAACCCGCTTGATATCCCCGACTTGTTCGACTCTGTTAAACGTCGCACTGGTGATGATTTTCATACCCTGCTCCGTGAGTGCCTCGGTGATCGCCTGTGAGACTTCCGGTTCGTACGACTTCAATACACGGGCACTTCTTTGCATCAAGGTCACTTCAGAACCGAGATTGTGAAACATTTGTCCCAGCTCCATGGCGATGTAGCCTGATCCGATGACAGCAAGTCGCTTTGGAAGCTTCTGTAGTTCAAGAGCCGTCGTGCTTACCAGATAATCGACTTCGTAAAGACCAGGAATATTCGGGACTGCAGGAGAAGCACCAGTCGAAATCAGAAAGTTGCGTGCTGTGATTTGGCGGCCGTTGACTTCCACGGTCCTTTCATCTACGAACCGTGCTTCCCCTTGAATGAGATCAAACCCGTATTCATCAATCAAATCAATATACTTATGCTGGCGAAGCTCCCCTACAAGCTCATTCTTGTCAACTATCAGCTTTGCTAAATCAACTGCACCTGTTGACGTATTTAGCCCATGAAACGGGTTATGCATAGCCATATGATGAATTTCTGCCGCTCGCAACATCGTCTTGGATGGGACACAGCCAATATTCACACAGGTTCCGCCAATGGTGCCACGTTCCACCATGGCTACTTTCGCCCCATACCCAACCGCTTGAATCGCTGCAGAAAACGCTGATGCTCCCGATCCAATGATGAGCAAATCATATTCATCATTTCCCGGCGCAATTTCTGGAATACGCTCTGACATATTCAAGATTTCCGCATCACCCGGCATATAACCTATATTGGAAACTTCGTGTTTGGCCTCTTCGAGGCTCTCTTTATCTTTAACCTGAAAAGTTGCTTCTCCACGCCGAAAATTTGCGGATACATCTTTCGCTCCGACACGCAATAAGGCAGATTTGACGTGATTTTCACAGTCTGTACAAGTCATGCCTCGTATTTTTAAACGAACTCTCCATTCGTTATTGTCAGACATTTATACCCACTCCCGACATTTGAGATATATCGCCCTAAAAAGAGGAAAACAAAACACCGGAATGAAGAAAAAGCTTCGTATTAAGTCTTGTTCGTACTGTGATGATTGCTTAAGTTAGCATCCTTTGCGCTTGTAAGAGGACTGGAGAGTTTGACATCACAGTGACAAGCCGCTTTACGCTTATTTCGTTCTTTCACAAAGATTACGATACCCATCACAAGGACGATTCCAATCACACCAGCAAGCAGCCAATGTTTGAGGAACCCCGTAATGAAGAGTCCCACACCTGTCGCCCCCAAAATCCCAGCAATCAGTGGTCCCCCACAACAAATCAACGGCGCAATCAAAAGAGACAAAATGCCCAAAACACTCCACCACGAACCATTCTTTTTATCTTCCAAAAAATATCCTCCTCCTATTATGATTCATTGTTATATTCTGCTTGCACAAACCTAAAAATCGTCTCAGTTTCTTTTTTTGAATAATTATATTTTAATATTTTAATATAAAAGAGGAGCCAATACAAATTTTATTCTCTTAAATCAAATGGTGGCCAAATAGCCAGTCATATATAACATATAATCCAGCGCTCATAATCATGATCGCACTGATTCGAGTGACCCAAGGCAATATCTGGCGTAGTCTTTTGACAAGATATGTTTTTGAAATAAGCGCCAAAACAGAAATCGTCACAACCACAAGACCCATACCCAGAGCATATAAGACAAAATGTGATAATCCCTGTTCAAACTTTCCAAACATGATAGACTGAGATACAAGCATTAAAAATACTGGGAACGTACAGCCTATCGATGCTATAGCAAAGAATATGCCATAAGTAAACATCGACCAAGCAGACCCTACTTTTATTCTTTTACCGAGACCGCCAGTATATTTCACAGTGTTCAGTTCGAATCCACGTCCAGCCAGCATTATTATTCCCATTCCTACGAGAATGAGGCATTTTGAGTGGCCTCTGTAGTGATAGAACTCTTGCCTATCGTAGAAGTTGTATGGGTAGCTATTTGCGATTTTGCAGTCAATGGTGTACCACATCCCGTCAACCAAATAGCAACAAGAACAGTTGAACTCAGCAAGAATTTTTTCATCAATTTCCCTCCAGTTCATCATATTAAAATTATATAATATTTTGATGTATAGTCAACTATTGAGGTTTTCCATGCATACTTCTATGATGAAGCATCTGGATCAACCTAATGTACGTCTAAAAAAAACACTCCTTCCAATAGGAGTGTTTTTTTAAAATTGAATGATTCTCTATTCTTTTCTCAGCTCTATTTTTGATTATATCGTTTCCAAAAACGCAGCAACCAGCGAAAGAAAAACGGCAAGCGAATGCCAGCGCGATCGACCTGTGACAAAAATGCTATAAATGAACCTGCTACACGCCTGTCCGTACGAATTCTTTCTGGATTGGCGCGAAATGTGAGACGATATCCATCTTCCAAGCCTTCAACCTTCACTTCTACCGGTCCAAGAGGCTGCTTAGCCTGTTTCAGAACGCGCTCTTTGTCATTCATACGCATCTCCTACCTGTCCGGAAAATGGCGCTCTGCAATATTTTTTAACCAGCCTTGCTGTTTTCGCCAAACGATAAACAGCCATAACAGGCTCAATCCCATCATAGCGCATGCAATAATTTCTGCAACCCTTTGTTTGAACCAGAGACTGAGCATCAGTGCCACAAAAGAAACGAAGAGCAGCAGAAAACTGTACAGCATCTGTCTTGCAAGAGCACGTTCGACGAGAGAATAATGGAATTGAAAACGTTCAAACGTCAAGCGCTCTTTCGGAGTTTTAAGCGCTTCTTCGACCAGGCCAGGATATCGCGTCAATGGCGCCAAATAGGTTTGAGCAAGTCGAAGCCAAGATATACCTTGCCCTGTTTCCTGATTCTCATCTTTGCCTCGTCCTTGAATCCAGCTCTCAACAATGGGTTTACCGAGCGCTACAATATCAATGCCGGGCGAAAGGATATGCAAGACACCGACAAACGTCGAAAGCGCCCTGCCTAAAAACGCAAATTCTGCCGGCAATTGAATAGGCTGACGTTGTATCACAGCTTGAATATCTACTAAAATTTCTTCCAGTACCATTTCATCAAAACGTTCTATGCTCTGCCTTTGGTAAAGCGAAATCAAATCGGAAATCGCTCGTGACAATTCACGACGATTCGCGTTAGGTAACAGAAAGCGCAACGCTTCTAATGCGTCAATAATTTGATCCATGTTGTTGAGAAGTATGCCTTCAACCAAAGAACGAATGTGCGCAGCATCTTCCGATCTTAATGAACTTACCATACCAAAATCAAGAAAGACAATGGTTCCGTCACTCTGTACTAACAGATTACCCGGATGGGGATCTGCATGGAATTTGCCGCCGAAAAAAATTTGTTCTGCGTAAGCATTAAACAACCGTTCTGCCAATTCTTTACGATTGAGTCCATGCGCTTCGAGAAAATCGAGATCTGAAACTTTCGCTCCTTCCATCCATTCCATAACCAGTACAGAACGGGTTGTAAACTCAGGATAGTAGCGTGGAATATGAATATCTTTACGTTCCGCATATTTATCTTGAAAATATTGGCCATTTTCCATTTCCTTGCGGAAGTTCAGTTCATCGCGAATGACAAGTACAAGTTCGCGATAGAGCGCTGACCAATCCGCCATCTTGCGAAAACGACGAAATCTTTTCATAAGAAAAATGACAATACGAATCGCTCGAAAATCCGCACGAATAATCCGGTCAATACCCGGTCTGCGAACCTTCACCGCCACCTCGGTACCATCATGCAATTTCCCACGATAAACAACGCCGATAGAAGCGGAAGCGACAGAATGGTGTTCCACGTCTGCTAACACACTGCTGATATCGCCATGCCAAGCTTCTCGCATTACTTTCTCGACTTGCTGCCAAGGTACAGGTGGCACTTGATCAACCAGATTGTCCAACTCGTGCAAAAATACATCAGGCAACAAGTCTGCACGTGTACTGAGAAATTGACCAATTTTAATCCATAATCCCTGCAGTGATAGCGCTATGGACCGATATTCGCGGGCCTGTCGCACCAGCAATTGTTCCCACGCTTCCATCGCGGCTGCATCACGTGGTTCTGGATGGCGTTTGGAAAACCAGTAAATTTGCAGGGAAAAGCGGATACTCATGTTCACGATAACAAAAATTCGATAAAGCGAGAATCGTGTCCACATGATAGATGACCGCCTTTCCATCCATTTGCCCCGAACTCATATGGATTGTTTGGAAAACTTATCTGTTTCAAATGCCTGACATGGTTTAAAACGGATCGGCCACTTTAACAAGTTGTTTTCCTACATTCTCTCCGCGAAACAGGCCTAAAAAAGCCTCAGGAATATTTTCAAAACCTTCGACTATGGTTTCACGATATTTCAATTGACCTGCCTGAAGCCATTTCCCTAGTTCCTGCATAGCTACACTGTATTGAGGCTGATAATCACTGACAATAAAACCTTTTAGCAACGCTCTGCGAACGAGGAGAATAGGCAGAATGCGCGGACCCACTTCAACTTTTTCCGTATTGTAAAGAGCGATCTGCCCACAGAGCGCAACGCGAGCAAAGTCATTCAATTGAAGAAAAACCGCGTCTGTGATGTCTCCTCCCACATTGTCAAAATAAATATCCACTCCTTGTGGACAAAGCTCCGCTAATTCCTTACGAATCGAAGGTGATGTTTTATAATTGATGGTTGCGTCAAAACCAAGTTCTGAAACAAGATATTGATTTTTTTCGTCCGATCCGGCAATACCCACTACGCGGCATCCTTTTAATTTGGCAATCTGCCCAACAATCATACCTACCGCTCCAGCAGCACCAGAGACAACCACTGTTTCCCCTTCTTTAGGCTGTCCAATATCCAACAATCCGAAATAAGCTGTCAAGCCAGGCATACCTAATACGCCGAGAAAGGCTGAAAGTGGAGCTAGCTGCGGATTTAATTTCGTCAAGCGTCCCTTACTTACGTTAAATTCCCGCCAGCCGAGTTCACCTAAGACGAAATCCCCGGTTTGAAAGCGGTCATTCTTGGATTCCACCACTTGACCTACCACGCCACCTGTAATAACTTCACCCAGTGCATAGGGAGGCACATAAGATTTTCCTTCATTCATTCTGCCACGCATATAAGGGTCAACTGAAATATAAAGAGACTTTACAAGAACCTCATCTGCTTGCAAAGCAGGTATTTCAACTGTCTCAAACAAAAAATTGTCTTGACTTGGCATGCCTTGCGGTCTGCTTGCCAGTTTAATTTCGCGTTGTTTTGCCATAAATTTCTCCACTCCTTTACTACTTCCTATTGTAACCATCCTGAATGGCTTCTCCAAATAAATCGAGTAGGAGGGGGTGACTAACCCCCGTCCTCTCACACCACCGTACGTACCGTTCGGTATACGGCGGTTCATGTTGTGGAACGAATCACATCGTATCGCTCAACTAAGCTAACCAGTCCTCGGTCACGCCAATAGGCAAGACCGAGGGCTTTATTCATTTGTGGGGTATTTGAGAGTCTCCAGTAGCCCTTGCGGGAACCGCTTATCAGGACTGCCCATTCCTCGGGAATCCCAAGGACGACGAGGTTTCGTCGCTTTGTCTTAGGTTTCTTCCATTGCTTAAGGAAGCACATTCTCAATCGGTGACGTATCCACTTGTCTAAGTCCTCGAACACACTACGGGTCTGAGCG
>NZ_FRAF01000072.1 GCF_900142255.1 Alicyclobacillus tolerans
GCGGTCTGGCGGTGCCGAAGAACCTGGAAGCGTGGTTGAAATGAGGGCGAGGCCGCTAAGGCTTCGCTTCTTTCTATATGGCATGGAGACAATGGAAGAGGAGTAATGAAACGATGGACTGGAAGTCACCGTGGGTCTATTTATTACTGTATATACTTTTTAATTTCATCCCAAAAATTCTCACGAGTTCCAGCCATATAAAAAACAATGGATTGCGGTTCACCATTTTCGTCTTCGATTACGACATAAGCGATCTCGTAGTTTGTACCACTGTATTTGATGTCGTATCCCCAAAATCCCTGTAAGTCACCAATTTTGGCTTGTCCACTATAGGGATTCTCAAGGATATGTACGACAGCTTGATGAAACAGGTTTTTCAAAGGTTTCTCGACAATCTTCTTAATGTATCGTTCGAATGGAGGACGGCTGCTAAACGGTAACAGTGGAATCAAGCCTCCTGTTTGCCCTTATCGTCACGAAACAGATCAGCAACCTGCTCTTCTGGAGAGCTATTGGAATAGAGTCCTTGTGCAACCTGGTGTGCTTCATCCAGCATGCGCTTCACAGCTGGACGAATTCCAGACCGTAAGCGTTGAAATTCTGCAAGTAGTTCATCTCCGCTATAACCTTGCTGAATTAAGTCTTTGAGGATTTCCTCAGAGAAGTCATCCCCACGCCGAACGGGACGAATGACAATTTCATCGCCACGTAAAAAGCATTCTACTTCGTTATGAATCCCAAGTTCACGATAATACTGTATGGGCAATGTGATCTGCCGACCCTTGGAGACGCTTATGATTTTAGGCTTTCCGTCCATATGAATCCCCTCCGTGTGACACTCTTTCGTCAATAGGGTGTTCATATTGTATGCCTCCTTAAACGAATAAAGAATTTTTTTCTTAGTTACTAAGTTTCTTATTTTTTATTATACGCCCGCAAGTCAAGAGAACGTTCGTTGACATACTCTTCCTAAAGGCAGGTGGAAGATGTTGACAACAGAATATATTTCCCTGACAAATTCCATGTTCCGGACGAAAAATGAAGGACACTGAGATGTCGATGAACGGCGAAGCTCACGCGAGC
>NZ_FRAF01000028.1 GCF_900142255.1 Alicyclobacillus tolerans
TAAAGAGTAGAGGGGCAAAACGAAAGCCCCTCACCACTCCGGCCGGGTGGAATTCATAAACTTGGAGGAGATTTAAATGGCTTACAAAGGGTTTGATATTGATATCTATCCCGGAGATACAGCAATGGCGAATTTTTGGAATAACACACCCTTTTCGTTTACAGGTTTTTATCTGGGTCCTGCACCTAATCATAGTGATACGACTTGGATGAATACAAAGTCATACTTGGAAAGTCTTGGTTACGGATTCCTGGTTATTTATGTTGGTCAACAAGCTGGTGATACGTCATATTTAACCTATGCTCAAGGTCAAAATGATGCTGCAAATGCAGCTTCTCTTGCTTCACAAGCTGGGTTCAATACCGAATATGATGTAATTTATCTTGATATTGAGCAGGGAGGATCGTTAAATCAGGATTTTATTGACTATATTGATGGGTGGATTGACTATATCGTCGATAGCACAATCTATATGCCTGGAATTTACTGCTCATACGAGACTGCTGACCAAATTAAGAATTCTAGCTCCAATGCTGGAAACCTCAGTAATATTCGTTATTGGGTTTTCAACATTAACGAACCACCTTCTCCGGGATGTACAACAAATACTAGCGACTCTCCGTCTGACAGTGGAGTATCTTATGCATCCTCGTGGCAGTATATACAAGAATGTGTTCAAGAGTGGAATGGAACTACTTTAACTGTGGATTTAGATTTATCGAACTATAGTAATCCTTCAGCCGGTTAAAATTTTATATAAGGCTATCCCGAAAGTGATTATAGATGATCGGAGGGATAGCCTTATTTTTAACAAAAAAATAATTTGATTTTTGATTGCAACTTACCTGCAAACTACATTTCCTTGATTGTGAACGAAGATATAAATCGTCTGAATGACTCTATATTTAAAGCTGCTTATCGCCAAATCGATGAAGCTGTTCGAAGAATGTTCCATTTATGTCGTTGAAAAAGCGACAAGCATCTGACTTTCAAAGCGTTAACTAATTTTACATCAAACAGATGAAAAATGTATGAAAAAAGGTCTTCGCTAGTATAGCGTATTCTATATAGTTTTCCCTTTTGAATTGTAAAATGCTCCATTTTTCTCAATAGCAAGCCAGGAAAAGTTACTCCCATAGAGTGTCTTATGATCAGATTCGCGGATAAACTGACCAAATGTTAATTGAACTTGATCACCACTGGTAATTTGAAGACTTCCTGCTTGAGAAAGTGATTGATCAAAGTGAATAGTAACGACTTGGTTAGCATTAAATGGTGGCGTACCATTGGCAGTAGTTATAGGTTTAGTTATTTTCATAACAATGGAATCAAGAAAATGGTGTTTTTGATTCACATGGATAATAATTCCTTGGACGGTGTAGAGTCCAGAAATGATAGGTCCTAAACTTTTCTTACTATAAATTGTATATCCGCCAAAATTGAAGCTATGATTTGAAGGTAAAGGCGAAGAATTCGTCGATGTTATATTCTGATTCCCAGTCTTATCTTCTGGATCAGCTGTAGATGATGATTTTTGATTTTGCTCTTTAGAACCTGATGGATTGGTTTGTGTTGTACCTACAGTAATAGTAGAAGGCGATGAAACTTGGCTCTTTGCGTTACTTGTAGTACCACACCCGGTCACGGTCAAACATGTTAACGCAAGCATAGACGCCGTCAGTCCCCAGATTCGTTTTTGCACAAAAACCACCCCTAGTTTCGATTGTTCACCTGTATAGACGTACCCGATACACATTTTGTGACAGGAGCATTTTTCCATCCACACGGTATATCTTCGTGACCGCAGAACAAGCTTTGTCATCATCGGACGTGCTTACCCCAACGTACTCATCAATCTCAACCCAAACGCACAAAGCGTTGATAGCCTATACCAGGTGCGCGGAAATGTTGGAGAACGAGGAAGACCAGAAGCGGTTGGAACAGGTGAGTTTGCTGTTGGCGGAACAGGCCAAGGTTATCCAGGACGAACTGCTTGGCTATGCCCTCTACTGGGGATGTGGACGGGAACATGTACATGAATTATTGAGCGAAATCCAGCAAGGACATGAAGTGGGGAATGCATTGATTCGTTGTTTTGAAGATGAGATCCGTTGCTCTATTTGTAGAAGCAGGAAAAGCCGATATGAGGACGTAGAACAAGCGATTCGAATGGCTCTGGTGAGGAATATCCAAAAAAAATTCAACAGAGCTAATAAAAATCGCAAGTCGAAGTGCTTTTAAAGAGTAGAGGGGCAAAATCGAAAGCCCCCTCACCACTCCGGCCGGGTGGAACATGAAACGGAGGAGAAAAAATTGAGTCTGACAGTTGGTACATTAGAAGTTCAAAACGCCAAAGGATGTGATACCGATCAGCAGATTACATCCAGTAATGAAGCTAGTTGTTTATTTGGTGATACACCGTATTACTTTATCGGTAGATACATTTCTAATACTAGCTACGAATCTGCAGAGGATTTACAAAGTACAGAGTTAGAATATCTGTGTTCCCAGGGGTGGTATGTAGCAGTGATTCAACATGCTCTTAATTCAACGGAGGAATTAACAGCAACTTTAGGAACTGAAATTGCTAAAAATGCGATCAATAACGCTATTTCGATTGGTGTACCTTCTGGAGTATATTTGTGGTTGGATATTGAAAACTATCCATCCAGCTCTGACGCTATCGGTTTTTGCCGAGCATGGGCTAATGAAGTTAACTTAAATAGTCCTTATTATCCAGCCCTCTATTATGGGGCGCCTGGACTTGATGCAAGTCAAATTGAAGGATTAGTAAATAGCACGTATTTTTTGGCTGGATGGGCTGGTTGTGGAGCACCTACAGGTATCGGAGAGTCTGTTAATCAAGGACCGTGTGATATTACAATGTCTTGTAACGGTTCATACGTAGTTTCGATTGATGAAGATACTTTATTGGCTACCAGTCTATCAGGATTCGTTGTACAAGGATAAATTTTATTAATGGTATGTTTTGGAGAAAAGGAGATGTGAACCCCAATTTTGGCCGCTATTATCGGTTTTCAAATAACATACGGTTCCATCTCCGTTTTCTCCAAACAACCATCCAGTACTTAATGATGTAAATTCCAAAAAATCGGAGGATGAAACTTGTGGTACATCGACATTCATCGTATTGGCAATATATAAAGTTTGCCATCGTTCATGGGAAAATTCCAAGCCAACCCAATTCGAATTTTCTGGAATCCATCCTGTAAACAGAATACCGTTATTTCCAATGGTAGTGATAGGACCAGGTACTATAATATGATTGGCGTCTTGAGCCAGAGGATGGCTTATCTTAGGATAAGATGTATTCTTATCAAAGGCGTCATAGGCTATAGCTTCCCATGAATGCCCGCTATTTTCTGAATGAAACAAAATATAAGCAGGGTTGTCAGCGCTGGATTCTCCGTTCAACAATATCCATACACTTTTTTCATTGTTTGCTACAATTTTTGCTGACCATGACCAAGATGATCCCAAAACAGGAACTTTGAAAATGATTGTCCAAGTTTTCCCTCCATCTAAAGTTTTCCAAATATACGGTCCGGATGCAGCATATCCAATCTCAGGGTCTGCCCAGAACATGGATTGAATATAGATTCCTTTGAGAGAGAGGGTTCTTATCTTATTATTGTCAAATACATACATCGTTCCATTCAGCAATATAAATCCCTTGGATTTCTGAAAAACTCTCATTTGGTAATTTGGCTCCTCAATATTTTGTGGAATATTGATGTTGCGCAGCTCATTTTGATGATGATTTTCATATAAGCGTACGGAATTTAAAGAATTAGAACCTGATTTCAGTTGATTAACTGATTGTATTTGGTTCGATTGATCAGTAGATAGATCAAGTGAATGGATTGGTTTAGGATATACGCCAGAAAACTCAATGATTTTAGAATCCGATAAAGCCCAAACGGTATTTGGGCTGGTTGTGGCCAAGCTTCTAAATAATGTATGACTCGGATACCAGATGTACCAATTTTGACCAGAGTCTTCAGTACGTAAAATACCTACAGAAGTGGATAAATAACCAATTTTAGAGGACTCCCATACCATGGATGATATGGAATGGATATTATGAATGAGTTGTATAGGAAGTATATTATTTTTTTTATCTAATTTGGGGATCAGACTGTGGGGAGATGCTTCTATCCCACACCCGGTCACCGTCAAACACGTCAATGCAAGCATAGACGCCGTCAGTCCCCAGATTCGTTTTTGCACAAAAACCACCCCTAGTTTCGACTGTTCACCTGTATAGACGTACCCGCTACACACTTTGTGACAAGAGCATTTTCCCATCCACACGGGTTATCTTCGTGACCGCAGAGCGTGTTCTGTCATCATCGGACGTGCTTACCCCATCGTACCCATCTACCTCATCCCAAACGCACAAAGCGTTGATAGCCTATACCAGGTGCGCGGAAATGTTGGAGAACGAGGAAGACCAGAAGCGGTTGGAACAGGTGAGTTTGTTGTTGGCTGAACAGGCTAAGGTTATCCAGGACGAACTGCTTGGCTATGCCCTCTACTGGGGACGTGGACGGGGACATATGCAAGGACGTGACCGACATGACCACCTATACCCCTGAGCAGGAAGTAGCCTGGATTCGCAAGATCATACGGCATGTGGCAGCCCATACGCGAAACAAATACAAGAGATGGAGCCGAGAAGACCTCATTCTCAATGCCGCGAATGCAGAAGGAGAAGAGTTTATCCAAACCATCCCTGATTTGTTAGCTGAGCATTCAAACCGTGAGATGGAATGGTTTTCTGGCTTATCCGAGCGAGAAAAAACCATTCTGTATGGATTGTACTGGGAAAGAAAAAATCAACGGGAATTATCCAGACAAATAGGGATTGCCCAAACAACGATTAGCCATATACACCGTCAAGCGATTCGGAAATTAAAGGAGCAGATACAAAATGAGGGATAGAACACAGAAGGTACACAATCTTTTGGAACAAGTCAGACAAAACAAGGAAGTAGATGTCTTTCTGTTATGTCGATATTTCCGAGCAGAGATCGATCAGCAAGTGTCATCTGTGCCGAGATGGTGGAGAGAGGAAGCTCAATCGCAAGTTTGTACGGGAATGTTGGAAGAGGTTCTGAAAAAATTTTTGAAGAGCGTGCTCAAAATGGGGAGTAGAGGTGCTTTTAAAGAGTAGAGGGGCAAAATGAAAGCCCCTCACCACTCCGGCCGGGTGGAACTAACATCAAAAGGGAGCGCTATTCAATGACATGGTATTTTGGTTCGGATTCAGGAACTTCCAGTAATCCTTGCGGAATGAGTTTTTATCTCGGTCGAATGGGTTATGGTACAACTGTAAGTATCTATTGGGCTATCACAGGTATTTCTATTCCTGCCTTTGCTTACTGGAACATTGAAGGTCCAGGAAAAACACCTTATGGGAAGACTTATGAAGAATGGGGAGCAGAACAGGCCCAGGTTTTCTGGAACCAGTTTTGGAACCAACAATATCCCGGAGGATATCCTGGGGGTACAATGTTTGGAGCTGTGTCGCTCGGTAGTGGTGGCTGGAATACTGCGAATGACTCTACGGCTTGGAATGAAAATCAAACTGTCGTAGAAGGCTTTTTAAATGAACTTGCAAATTTAAATGCGGCAAATTCATTCTCGTCGTCTACTACGCTAGGACTCTACGGGAGTCAAATTGGAGAATTTCAAAATCTCCTAGATTCTAATAATTGGATTTCTCCACAGCCAATTGTAGTGTGGATTGCTGATACACAGTCTTCACAAGATTGTACGACGGTGGAAGAACTATATTGCCCCATGCCAACAGTGGGTGGATATGCGCCGATGATTTGGCAATATATTCAAGACCCGGATTATGATGTAACTCCATATGTAGATGGAGTGAGCAGCAGTTCTAATTACACTTGGCATCCTACGACATCTCCGGGGATTTGTTGAATGAATAGTGGAGCGTTCTATATCGAATAAAATCGTGCTACTCAACTACAACATTCCAATTCTTCCCCCCGTCCTGAGATCTCCATAAAGACAAGGAATTTGATTGAATACTCTGGGAGACGATCCATCCTGTTTGACCGAAAAACTTGAGACAGATGGGATGGATCGTTGAGGGGATGGGTGCAACCGTTTCCCATGTGCGACCACCTGTTAGGGTTTGCTCCAATTCCTGTTGTTTGCCCTGAAAGACGATAGCCCGTCCCTTTTTAGATGTTAAAAAGTCTGTCAAGAGGGAAGAATCGGGACTTATCCAAATAGGTTTCCATTGAGCTCCATTAACAGTATGATAGAGAACAAAGTATCGTTGGTAGTCCACGGTGTTCTCTCTGGTTGTATATGGAAGAGTTAGGGATACAGATAGGAAGCCGATATGAGAAACCCATGTGGGAGGATATATGGCAAGTACCGAAGCTTGCAGTTTTGGATTGGTTTTGTGATTGTTCATGTCTTTCATGAGAAGCGAGTGTGGGATAGACAATGTAACAGGACCCCAAGACATACCTCCGTTCGTTGAGATCATCAGGGAGGAAGAAAAAGATTTGTGATTAGGATTAGGAAAATAATTTGTGGCCCATGCCTCGTTCGGTGTGGCATATTGAATCTTTTGAATGGACCCATGGAGGGATTGATATACCGGGGAGGAGGAAACATGACCTCGTAGTATTCTCCATAAGGCTTGTGGCCCTGTTTGCAAATCCAGAGGTCCCGATAACATTACGAATCCAAACGAACTATCTTGAGAATTAATGGAAACATGTAATTGGGCGTTTACTATTGTCCAAGGCGCACTGAGACGATCCATTCTCCAATGGACGCCACCGTCGCTTGTAGTGTTGAGAGTGACATGGCGAGCGCTGCCTTGAGTGATCACCCAAGCATTTTGTGAATTAACTGCATCCAACGCTAAAATGTGCTTGGAATTGAAAACTCGTACCCATTTTCGTCCCGACGTTGTAGTTCGAAAAATTGAACGGGAAGAATTGGCCCATCCGGTGGTTCCATTGACCATATAGATTGATTTTAGGTTTTCTAAAGGAGATATAACTACGCTTTTGGCTGAATTAACATCTCGATGTGTTCGACTTGGCTTAAATGAATGGGGACTATCAGATGATGCTGTAGGGTTGAGTGTATTTCCATTTTTATTGATCAATGACATTGTCCCACACCCGGTCACCGTCAAACACGTCAATGCAAGCATAGACGCAGTCAGTCCCCAGATTCGTTTTTGCACAAAAACCACCCCTAGTTTCGATTGTTTACCTGTATAGACGTACCCGCTACACATTTTGTGACAAGAGCATTTTCCATCCGCACGGTATATCTTCGTGACTGCAGAGCGTGTTCTGTCGGTTACAGGCTTGTTCCAACGTCCTATTTTGGTTACAATCTCCAAAAACGGAAGAGAACCTACATGCGTATACAGGATACACGCTTTGTGGTGCTGGATACAGAGACGACAGGTCTAGACCCAACCATCCATCGGATTGTGGACATTTCACTGGTCGAGGTGAGCAAAAACGGCATTCGCCCACTCTATCAGACGCTTGTCAATCCCCAACAAACGATACCGCCGGAAGCTTCGGAAGTGCATCACATCACCAATCGACAGGTCAAAGACAAACCCACATGGGAAGAAGTGTGGCCAACCATTCTGACGCATATCCAGGACGCTGTACGGGTGGCCCATAATGCCAAGTTTGATCGGTCTTTCTTGCCGGAAACCCATCGTCCGTGGATCTGTTCCTACCGTTTAGCTCGTCATTTGTGGCCAGAAGCACAGAAACACACCAATCCATACCTGCGTTCTTGGCTTGGTCTTGAACTCGACGCGGATATGGCACATAGCGCAGCGGATTGGTAAGAAGATGTTCTTGTGTACTCGCTCGATCGTACGTTCGCACTCGAAATGAATTTGAGGTATATGACCTTCCTTTTGTGACAAAAGGTTGAAAATTGTCGGAATTTGTAGGAAGATAAGGTAGGAAGAAATTTCAGAAATGCGTATCAAAGCATACCAATGGAAACATTGGGACGCAAAGCTACGGGTCTAAGGGTATGTGCCTAGGATCGCCGGGTTGCCGCATAGGGCGAGAAGAACGAGGGGGCCATCCGTAGGAAACGGGTGGCCCTCAAACGATAGAGGGGTGGGTAAGATACACATGGTACAAGATTCACACATCAAAAATGGTAAAATATCCCTCGGGGGGGGGGGGGGGGGGTATAAACTGTCTAATCGACCAAATATACCCACTTCCGTTTTGCAAAGTATCTTATCCAGTATTCAAAGAGGACAACTAGATGTGGTGTTTCAACCTATCGTTCATCATCGCAAAGAGCACTTTTTTGCGTATGAATCGTTAAGTCGCCCTCAATGCGAGGGGAAGGGGATACCGCCGGATGTATGGTTTCAGGCTGCCTATGAATATCAACTATCTACTGAAATCGACCGGCTAGCCTTATCAATGAGCTTGAAGAAACGTTTGGAGTTGCCAGCAAAATGGCAATCTAAACCGATTTTTGTCAATGTTAGTCCCCATAGTCTGACGGAGCGTGCCTATTTGGAGGAATTAGAACATCTGTTGCAAGAGAGTCATTGCCCGCCCAGCCAACTTATCTTTGAAATGATTGAATACATAGCTTATGATCCGAAAACCCTATTCGAGATGTTACGACCCTTACGTTCTCTAGGCGTTCGAATTGCTTTAGATGATATGGGGGTCGGACATGCCAATTTGTCTACCTTGGTGATATTGGAACCCGATTTCATCAAAATAGATCGTTCACTCATTCAAAACATTCATCTTTCAGATAGAAAACAGCGGTTACTATCTCATCTATTGTGTTACATGGATTCCGGAGAACAAGTGATTGCCGAGGGCGTAGAAAAGATAGAGGAGGTACAAATCACTCAACAACTGGGCATCGATTTAAGTCAAGGATACTACTGGGCACGACCTATGGCTGTGGAAGATTGGGCGATGATGACTCCCTCAACCTTTCTGAATACTTCCTATTCGATTGGAGGGCAGGTCAACTGAACCGAATCTAGGTAAATTAGATGGATTCGTTTTCAAATTCGTGTGTTTGTCCGGTTCCATGAAGACTCGTTTAGCATGTTTTAATGCTAAAGGAGGGTTGAAAAATGCTCGATGGACTGACACGCTGGGCTATTGTATTTTTGATTATCTTTGTATTGTTCTTTTTGCTGGTACCTACAGCCGTGACGACCTGTAAGACTGTACCTGTTGCCTGAGGCTACACAAGTCATTCGCCACAGTCTGGGCTTTCTTGACTGTGGCTCATTCAAGTTAGTATTTGATATACTGCTGTAATTGCTGCGTACAATGACGACAGACTTGCTGCTCGTGAAACCATAGAAGATCTTCTGTATTCTTACAAAAAATACATCCCGGTACATATTTCTGAAGAATCAAATTCTCCTCATCTAACAAAAATTCAAGTTCATCTCCGCACTCTATGCCTAAACTCATTCGTAACTCTTTGGGAATGACGATTCTTCCTAATTCATCGACTCTCTTGGTCATTCCTGTATCCAGTATGTCTTCCTGCACACAGGTTCCCCCTCTCATGGGAGTGGCCCACGCGCGGTGAAGCGTGAGCCCTACGGTGTCGAAAGGATGTGTTTCTATATTTATTCTGTGCTCCGAATATTGATTTTATTCCAACATACGCATTTCTATGGATAGGAATCCTTTTTCTTTCGAACATGATAAAATTGATAAAATGAGACAGCATTCGCACTAGAAAAGGAAGGTTCGTATGACAGAAATTGTTGAAGAATTGCCCAGACTGGCTCCCATCATGAAAAAATTGTTACAGGAGCATATCTTGGTCGGCCCGACACTCACACATGTTTCCGTTGCAACAATAACTTCGCATCATCAACAGTTAATTCATCAAGAGGCTCGGCGGTTAGTCCGACAATATTGGCCTGAGCACTGGTTTGCCCGTCCAGCCATTCAACCCTACTATCAGAAAGTCGTTGCCACCAATGCGATGATTGACGCGATCACCAGCACAGCTGCCTTTTATGCGCATTTACGTCTGGGTCAGTCCGGGCTCGAAGGTAGCATGATACTGGTAGCTTCGAAATTACTGGAAACGAGTATGAAGCGATATTCTCCTGAAACGGTGTTTGCTCTTGCATTTCTTGTCAATGCATATGATGACTATCAGGCAATTCAATATTATCAGCCTATGTTAGTTACAGATTTTGTGAGTGGTCAATATCATCGTCCCTGGGCTTCTTATCCGTTGGAAGAAGAATGTAAACTCATCTTGGATTATGGTGTTGCAGAATGGGTATCTTCATCGGATCGTTTATCCATTCGTTTAACAAAAAAAGGAGAAGACCATCTCAAGGAATTTCAAGCTTTTCTACAGGAAACCGGTTTCCTTGAAAAGCGTGCTGCACTCAATCGGTTTGCCGGTTTTGGTCAAATGGAAGATTATGATGAGATCATGAATCGTCTTTCCAATGCGAAGGAATTACGTGCCGCACTTTTGAAAAATGCTCGCTTGCAACCGAATATGCACGTATTGGAGCTTGGCTGTGGAACAGGCATGCTCACTTTGGATGCCGGACTTTACAAAAAAGTAGGTTTGTTTGGGCAAATCACGGCGATTGACCCCTCGCTGGGTATGCTGAATCGAGCGATGAAGAAGCCCTATTCGGGCGCTTCTGTAAAATTCTTGCAGGCGACAGCCGAGGAATTACCCTTTGAAAGTAATACTTTTGACGCAGCGGTAGGTTTTCTCTTTCTGCATTTTACAGATATCCCTCAAGCTTTACGAGAAATTCATCGTGTATGTAAACCAGGAGCGTGGTTGACCACCATATATGGTCTCCAATTTCCACAAACCGAACCCTTTTTAGAAGAGTGGTTAGCTCCCATCTTTCAACAATCACGATCAATGTCGAAGGATTCAGTGGATCGTATGCCGAAGGAGGATACTATTCGGAATATTCTCTCTACATTGGAATGTACTTACGAAGAGGTCACTTTGGAACCTGTTGAAATCCTGGGGAAGACCTATGAGATTGACCAAATCATTCGGTTTTGGTTTCAAGCTGGCAACTTTTTTGAGCCGTTCATGAGAAATTTGCCTTGGAAAGCTCAACAAGATCTCATTCAACAGCTTACCGAGCGAGGATATCGTATCCGAGAAAAATACGGAGAGGAAGGTATGATTCAACATCACCCGGGCCAGTTTTTGCAAGCACGTGTCATCAAATCCACTTGTTGAAGGATGGTGTCTGATGAAATCGTTTTACTGCATTTACTGCCAGGATCTTTGTTCAATCGAAAAAAATATACGTATTTTTCATACCGGATTTATTCGCGTTGAACAGGTAGACTATGCCATGGGGATTTGCTGGGATCATAGGTTGGATGAAGCCAAAGAGGAGAAATTTCCCACAACTGAGCCCTTAGGGGACTAGAAGTTCTATAGCACTTGAAAAGGCGAAGATTTGAAGGGAAATGCGGATTCCCTTGATTGGAAGAAGAACTATCGCCTTTTTTGGTGCTTTTCCCGATTCTGTGGGGAATACCGTTGAAAACAGAGGAAGAAAGCTACCAGAATTACGAGAAAGACGGAACTACCAATATATCCTATCAGGCAGGCTTCGATGGTCGTAAAAGAACGACTGAGAATAAAAGTAGTGACCGTAAGCAGAGGAAGGAAAAAGATAAGAATATAGGTTTGGTGCTTTTCCGAATCCCAAAAAGTTTCCATCGCAAATCCCAGAGAGATGGCTATCCGCATCAATGTACCCATGGCGGCAAGTCCGAGTCCATACGTGTCAAATCGATCAATGAGGATGAGATCCATAGATCGGAGGGTTTCTTCTGTCGGAAACAAAAAAGTTTGAGCCCATTCTAAACCATAGATTGAGATAACTCCCATAGCAGGAGTAATCATCATAATGGCATTCAGGATGATACCGATAGCCCACCAACGATACAATAATTTTTCTGAAGGATGTTGATAGGGTAATTGAAAAAGGAGTGATAGACATTCGGTCCACATACAACAAGAGACCCCTAAGCCTATCCAAACGGGATGCCATCCGTGCTCGAGAAGAGGAAGCCACTCCAACCAATCTTTCGAATGATGATCGATCAGAGTGACAGACATTCCCGTCAGCATGGCCAATCCTGCTAAAAATGTGCCTGTCCAATAGATAGCTTGTTGACCCCTCGATAAACTATAGGCAACGATCAACATTAAAAAGATGACCAAGATTAGTGTAGGCGTATTCGGTAAAAAATTAATTTTCACAAAAGAAATAAACAGGGCAGATGAGAGGATAGCAAGTGCGACATTATACAGTAAAAAGTAACCTTTAAAAATAGTGAGTAAAGGTTTGGGAAAATGATTTGCAGATTCCCATAAAGATTTTCCTTGACGTAAAACGACGATATGTACGCTCCATCGGGCTAAACCTAAAAAAAGAAGACTTCCTAAAAGAATACTGATCCAAATGTCACGGCCAGCCGCCTGGAGTATGGGAGCCACCATAAATAAATGTCCCATGACGGGAAGAGTAATAAGAGATAATAACATAGCCTCAAACGGTCGAATGGCCAACAGGGTATACTTCCTTTCTGGATTTAATAGGGGAGTTTGAGCCAACGAATTAACCCGGGATGCATAATGGTTACTACGGGGTGAACATGAATATCTGCTTTTTGAAACACTTCGTTCCAATGAGATGCGTATTGACGCCACACACCAGGTTGTTTTCGATAGACCATAAGCCCAACACCCAGTGCATCAGTCTGGTCTTTCTGTTGTAATTTTTGCAGAGTTTGCTGGCAAATTTGTTGAACCGTTTGGTTAGCTTTTTCTTCGAGCTGATGAAGATGTTGGGGATTCCAACTGTCTCCTTCCTCTCCATCTTGTGCCAGTGTTCCTCGCAATCGAAGAGTATATTCTACGTGAAGCTGACCGTTAGAAAATTGAAAATGTTTCTCCACTTTTTCGCGGGTGATTTCAACGACACTTCTTTGATGCGACTCTCCGATTTCTAAACTTCCCCCTTTTTCTTGACCGAGCAACCATATGAGACCTTGCGTTTCCGTGGTATTGAGTTCATCGACCATATGATTTTTTTGGATGAGTGCAGTTCCTTCGTATTCCACGGTCATTGGCTTTTTCTTGGCATGTAAATGGAGCATAGGCAAAAGGCTACAATATGGAGGTTCATGGAGAGCTTTCAAACATTGGATCAGATCAACGGTAGCATAATTCGATACAAATCGAATGTTTTCCATACCAAAGGATAACGGAAAAGATACTTCAGGTTCTAACCAGGTCGCGTTGGCCAAAATATCTTTGACAGGATCATCGGTGACAAACACGTAAGCGCGAGAACGGGGTTGCTGATCTCGATACCAAATATCTAAAAACCAGTCTAAATCGTGCTTAGCCATAGATTGTGAGATCACAACGGCTTTGGCATGAGTAAAAAGGAGGCGATGCTTGGTCTCACGAATCATGTTTCGTTCAATATCAAAAGCCGTCATACCGTCCCTCACAATGAGCGTGTGAAGACGACTTTCTCGGCTGCTCCCTCCTTGTTGCTGTGCCTCTGTTTCTTCAATAGAAAGCGGAATCAAATATAATCGCACTTGATGATTGTTGAGTTGTTCTGCCCCTACCGTAGAGACCATAGAGACATATTTGAGTTCTGTACCTTCTCCGCAGCCCGTGAGTCCGAGACATATCCCAAGGATGCTCAGGCAAGTGATCCATACGCTAGTCTTTCGACGATTCATTTTTTCCAACCTACTCTTTGGCGATCATGTAACGAACGCGGATTTCTGGATAACCAACGAATGGGGAATTTCACAAAACCATCTTTCCAATCCTGAAGGTACAAAGGAGCGATAGGCGATAAAAAGGGCGAATGAAAAGAAGTTAAACTCACGACATGAACCAGAACGCCAAGCATAAAGAGAATGACGCCATATAACCCCAGAAAAGAAGCGACGATGATATTGGCGATGCGTAATAGAGCAATCACATCGGCTACGGGAGTCAGGGTAAATCCCGTAATGGCTGAAAAGGCAACGACAATGATGGTGGGTGGACTGACGATACCGGCATCGACAGAAACTTGCCCTAAAATCAGAGCTCCCACGATGCTAACAGCAGAACCTACGGATTTCGGTAGACGAATTCCGGCTTCACGCACAATTTCAAACATGAGTATCATAATGAGGATTTCCAGGGTGATCGGAAAAGGCGCTTTTGCACTGGATTCCTGTAATTTGGGGAGTAATGCGGTCGGGATCATTTCTTTGTGAAAATTTAACATAGCGATGTAATAGGCAGGTAATAGAATGCTAAAAAAGTAACTCATCGTACGAAGTAAGCGAATAAAAGAAACATAATAGGGACGAGAAGTATAATCCTCCGTGTTAACGATGGACTCGATAAACAAATGCGGCATAAACAGTGCGGTTGGATCACCATCAAGGAGCAGCACCACGCGTCCTTCTAAAATTTGAGCAGCGGCTTTATCCGGCTTCTCCGTATTTCCAATGGTCGGAAAAACTGACCATGGTGCATCCTCAATCCATTGTTCGACTTCACCAGAGGATAAAACATCCTTGGTTTGAAGTTTTTGAAGACGAGAACGAACTTCTTCCAGTAAGGAGGGTTCTGCACGAGAACGCAGATAAAACATTTTGAGTTCGGAAGGAATCTGTGAACCCAGTATGAAAGATTCCATGCACAAATCAGGGGAGGGAAGCCTTTTTCGTAACAGAGAAGCGTTGGTCTCCAAAGATTCGACAAATCCTTCATGGGCTCCGCGGACAGTCGTCTCACTGGGGGGTTCCTCAATTCCACGTTGTAGCATACTTTGAACAGGCATGGACAAGGCGTCCGTAGCGCCCTCGACACATAGAAGAACGTGCCCTTTGAGAAGCTTATGTTCGAGTTCAACTAAGGAAGAAGAGAGTTGAGCCTGCTTGATAGGTAAGCGTTGTCGAATGGCATCCCATATAGAGTGTTGGTGTATGAATGGCTCTCGTGTGAGGGGTTCAAAGACTCTCCTTTGAAGTTCACCAGCATTCACTGAACTTTCAAGCCAAATCCATAAGATAGAAATTTTTTTTTTTTGCATCCACAGATGATCATAAACGACTTGGAGATCGGCATCTTCTAACCGTTCTAAAAACCATTGGGCGTTTTGGGTTATATGCCGAGAAACTTTGGACATAAAATCTCTCCTCCAAAACAGGGATATTTTAACTTGTCTCGATGCTAGCTTTTTTATGCATGTAGACGGTGAAATTTAGTGTTGATACGGGGTAGCGTTAAGCTGAAGCTTAGACAAGCAATGGAGGCTTACAAGTTGATGAATCAATATAGATTGTCAGTTTGATCTGAATGTTGAACTATCCTAAGGATAAATTGGGAGAATTCACCCCCATACAAGTACATTTTTTACTCCGTATGAATGTTCATGGCTGAGTTGAATGAGACAAAGTAGAAATTTTTGAAATGGCTGATTCTATAAATTTCTTCTGTAATTCACTGAATGATTATTGAACATTGGGTTGAAGTAAACAGCGATAATAAGGTAAAATCTATCATGTTAGGTATAGAATACATAAAAGAGGAAATGTCTCTTATACGTAGAGGTAAAGATAATGTACGGTCAGTCATCGCCAAGGGTTTTGCAAAATGATAGGCTTCAATTTACATTCTGCAAAACCCTTGATTTCAAATGCAGGAAATTGACTCAAGTAAATCGTGACTTTCGGAATATTTTTTACTACAAATGAAAAAATATTTTGAGATCACGTTAAGCATCTAATAGAAGCATTTCCTCGTGTAAAGATTGATACATGGTAGCTTCTGAACGAGCGATATAGCTTCCTGCTTCCCATTGGATAGCCAATTCTTCGGGCTTAGAATATTGAATTAATACATTTTTGCATAATTGATAATGGCGTGGTTCATGTTCATCTGCGTGACAATGCCAAAATAAAAGTTCGAGGGATTGCTTTTTTTGATAATTTGGATGGCTAAGTCCGGATGCAATTTCCCCCATAATTCTCCCCGCAAACATTTCAGAACCTAGTCCAACAGCGGACATCGCAGCGAGTGGCATTGCTTGATGAAAGAATTGAAGAAAGGTCTCTATGGCAGTCTGAACAGCGTTTCCCATGGGCTCAGGCGGCATACCCCAGTCATTTAGTTGGATATTAGGATCAACACTTTTTAAAAACGTCTTATACAGTTGTTCATGTGAATGACCCACGGCCCCTCTACCCGCTTCATCCCATAAATTGTCTGCTAAAGGCACCCACCAAGAATCGATCGGAGCCATGGCAGAAATGGCTGCGCCAAGTATACGAGGGAAGTGTCTGCTGTAATAAGAGTACTGAATGGCAAAGTGTCGCAGTTGTTTCATCGTGTACTGTCCAGCTTTTAATGTTTGAAAAAAATCGCGTTCTAAAAATTCTTTTTGTACGATGAGATTGATTTCATTTTCGACATCCACGTAATGATTCCACATAAAAATCCTCCATCTTTTTTTACATCCTAGCCTAATCGAAAAAGCGTATTGGAACAAGGAATGAAAGTGTCTCCTACCACTTTGCCCTCCACACTCTCAATGTCAAGTCATGCAGAGAAAGGGGGGCTGTCGAATGTGGAAACGATTTTTACGCCTGCGAAGAGGCGAAGACGAGAAAAGTACCATAACGGGGCTTATGAAAATGACGCTCACGGTACTTCCTATTGTCGCCACGGTGGGGGGCGTGTCGTATGTGGCCTTGTCCACAAGGCACCAGGCACTGACGCCTGCCCGTTCGTTTGCGGCGAAGATTTGGGGCGGCACGTACCAGAACGCCTCTTCATCCGGTGGTGGTTCTGACGGGTCAGGCGGCGGAGTCACCGTAACGAACCCGGCACCCTCTATTTCGGGGGTATCCTGGAATACCACAAGCGGTGCCAGCCCTTCGCTGACGATCAGCGGCAGCAACTTTGTGGAAGGGGCCACCGTAACGCTTTTGGATACCACGGCAGGTTGGCAGACAGGAGCCCAAAGCGGTGTGACACCGAATGCCACATGGATGTCGGCATCGAGTATCGACGTCAGTAGTCTTCAAGGATATGGAAATGGTAGCTTTGTCTTTCAGCCGAATGATGCGATTACGGTGGAAGTGACCAACCCGGATGGTCAGGATGCCAAGTATGACACGACGTATCCGGGTGGGGCAGTGTCGTTGACGCTAAGTGCACCGCAAACCGTACAGGAAGGCGAACCTGTAAACATCACAGGGAGTGTGACGAACAACGGTCAGGGGCTGGCGAATGCCCTGGTGAATTTGTCTGCGACTGGCGGTTCGCTCGATCCGACAGGCGCGTATACAGATAGCAACGGCAATTATGTGGCGCAGTATACCGCGACAACGACAGGAACGTATACACTGACAGCCAGTGCGGACGGAGTTTCCCAGTCAGCAACGGTTCAAGTCGTAGCGCCTCAACTTACCATATCCGTGGCCACACCGTCGTACGGTGCACAAGTGGGTCAAACGTACACGGTCTCCGGGCAACTGACGCTGAATGGCCAGCCGGTGTCGAATCAAATCGTGACGCTTTCGGCCACAGGCACCGACAACGGCGGTACGCTTTTGCAGCAGACGGTTCAAACGGATGCGAACGGAGAGTTTAGCACCGAGTGGACAGCGCCGTCCGATGCTGGCAGCGTGCAGATCGATGCGGCCAGTGGTCAACAGACCGCACAGACAGAGGTCACTGTGGTCGCTCCGCAAATCACAATCACGACGAATGCTCCATCTTCTGGCGCGGTGAGCGACAATACTTACACCGTATCTGGGCAACTCACGCTGGGAGGTCAACCGGTGACCAATCAAACTGTGACGCTTTCAGCCAGTGCTGGAACCCTCGGAAGTACGAGTGTCACGACGGATAGTCAGGGAGATTTCAGCACGACCTGGACGGCACCAGGGACGGCAGAAAATGTGACGTTGACGGCATCGGTGGGTAACGATGCGCAAACAGATACGGTCATTGTCGTAGAGCCGGAGATGAATGTTGCGATCAGCTTGAACGGCACATCCGTACTCCATGAACAGGCCAGTAGCAACGGTACGACTCAAAGCGAAAGCGAACCGATGATCTCGGGTGAAACGTATGATCTGACGGCGCAGGTCACCGATGATAGCGGGAACCCGTTACCGGGACAAACGGTGCAAATGTCGGTCGATCAGGGAACGCTGAGTGAAGCGTCGGCAACCACAGATGCGAATGGCGATATCTCCTTCACCTGGACACCAGCTAGCACCCAAGGTCAGACCTCGGTATCGGCGCAACTGCAACTGACGGTGGATGGACTCACGAATACGGTTTCTGTAACCGTCTATCGGCCGCAATTTCAACTGGTGGTCCAAAACAACGGAGAACCCACTTTGACCGGTGCAACCTATGATCTCTACATCGACGTGATGGCGGATGGACAGAGCGTCGGCAATGCTACAGTTGATGTTTCGGCTTCGGCAGGGAGTCTTTCGGCATCCTCGACGAACGTAGGTTCGAGTGGTAGCAATGATGCCATCCAGTGGACAGCGCCAAACACGGAACAAACGGTGACGCTCACGGCAGAGACGCCCGGAGGAACGGGTGTCTACAGCACGCAAGAACCCGTCTATCAGCCGCAGATTACACTCACGACGAGCGCACCATCATCGGGTGCGGCAGAAGGCGGTAGCTATACAGTATCGGCGCAAGTCACGGCGGACGGACAGAACCTGGGAACTTCAGGTTATCCACTGACGGTCAACTTTGCTGCAAACGAGGGATCCGTGTCTCCGGAGAGCGTGACCCAGCCAGATAGCAGCGGTGATTTTACGACGAACTGGACGGCTCCCAACAGTGAAGGGAATGCCGTTATCACGGCAACGGTGGGCACCACCAGCGCGAGCCTCACCGAGCCGGTGGTGGGTACGACACCAGAGGTAGTCGATAGTTATAGTGTGGAAGGTTCAGTGCTCCTGGTCAATGGAGATACGCTCTATACGGCGGGAACGAATCAAATTTTTGCGTATAATGCCAACAACGGCACACCAGAAACCACATACAACGGTCTCCCTTATCCCCCTGTATGGTTGGGTGAGGTAGGCGGACTTTTCTATGAATATGGTATGGAAAACAGTGGTTACGGTGGATACAATGATGACAATTTTGAAGTCGCTACGATCAATTCTCAAACGGATGGGGTCGATGGTTTTGGTTATGGAAGCTCGGATCAAAACTACAGCTTTACGCCACTCTACGCTGCTGCATTGCCAGGAGAAATAGCTTATTCCAATGTATACGCGACGGAAAATGGTTCTTATGTCACCATGCACTATGGTTTGACTCTTGAGACGACAAACTATCAATACCCAAACGTATCTTTAACACCGCCTGCTTCCACCGTCACCTATGGTCCTTATTTTGGATTAGCCGCTGTCAATGGGAACTTTTATACGGTGTTTCAATCGAGTCTTCAGTCTTACAGTCAGACCAGTCACCTGGACTGGGCTGAAATCAGTCCGGGCGGCGCGGTGTTAGGGAAAGGCATGATAGGAAGTGTGAACCAGGGAGCTTACAGTCCCCCCTCTCAGGATGCTGTCATGGCCAAAGGCAACGGTGGTATCTATATCACGGGCAGTCAGGGAGATTGGTTTCTGAACACAAGCAACAACCAACTCACCCAGTTATCCACAACCGTAGACAATATTCTGGCTGCAGGAGATGGATTTACCTTTTATGCGAATCTCAATCAGTCGACGAGTACAACCATTCAAGTAGAGAATGCCAACAATACGATGAGTTACGGCGGCGTAACGATTCCAGGGGGAGTCGCCTCAGCCGTGTACAACAACGGTTATCTGTTTGTCTTAACAAATCAGGGTTCGATCCTGACAATCCGCCCCTAAAGTCCCCTTGTTACCTCGTTTTCGCCTTCGCCTCCTTCCAGGGGGAGAAGGCGAATTTTTTCATCAGAAAGGTGACGAGCATTGATGACCAAAGAAGAATTGCTTCGTGAAGTGGAATCTCGGTGTGGAGAGAAATCAGCCGTCGTGCATCGCGTGGTACAGGCGCTCATTGAAACCATGAGTGATGCAGTGAGTCAAGGTGAACGAGTCCCTCTGGTGCCGTTCGGCATTTTTGAGCCGGTGGAACGCGCGGCTCGCTTATGTCGAAACCCGAAAACGGGGGAATTCATGGAAGTCCCAGCGTATCAAAGCGTGCGCTTCAAACTGTCGAAAAAGCTGAAAACGCGGGTGAACTAGGATGAAGGTGTACCTGGAACTGGCAGACAAGACGATGGAAACCTGGGTTAGGAATGTCCTGGGAGAAACGAGAGTGACGGAAGCGCGAGAGAAAGCTAGCCATATCCTCACAACGGTGTTAGAGACGGCAAAAGAGGGCGTCCAAGCGGGGAAAACGGTGGGTTTGGTGGCCAGAAATGCGATAGTGGCCCGTGAGGGTAAAGCGCTCGGATGCCAGGTGATTGGGTCTGCACAGAGCATCGATGCCGTAAAGCTGTTGGCCTGGCTATTTGGGGACGCCCCTGTATGGCAAACGTCACAGACAGTGACCGTGCTATCCGAGCCTGGCGCAGGTGGGTCGTTTGTGGCCTGGAATCTGGCGGCGGCACTGCGGCAAAAGGGGATGGACGCGGTATTGGTTGCACCCCCCGCTTCTCCTGTCCATCACTGGGGGCAATCCTCTTCCTGGATTGTTACCAGTGCTCCTGCTGAGGCAGCCGTGCGTGTGTTGGACGGAAGTGGGGTCTCCGGCACCTCGATAGAGCAGGCTGCGCAGCGGGCGCTTTTGCAAACGGATGCTGTCATCTGGGTGACCGATTCGGATCCTGCGCGACAGACGCCCATAGAAGGTGTGATTTGGATGGTCAATCGTTGGCCTGAGGAGGAGGAGATCCCTGACGGTGCGGCGATGGTGTTCCCGGACTTTGGGCACACAGCCTTTGTCGCGATGCGCGAAGGTCAAGCGGTGTCCGAACGAATCTCTGAATTGGCAGAGGCTTTGTCAGGCGGTCTCCTTTCCTTTTGGGGAATGGAGGCGACTTCATCACCTGTCGACGAGGCGATGAAGTCTACCCAGGAAGAGGATACACAAGTGCAGGAGGAAACAGATTTCACATGGGACGAAGCGGAACCTGTGTTGCCGAAAGACGGGTTTGACTGGGAGGGGTGAAAGAGATGCCGAGATTGAGTGCAGAGGCCAAACTTACGCCGGAGATGGAAGAGGGGAGGGTGACATCTTGATCGCGCTCTTGGTGAAAGAGGACAAGGCCAAGGAAACGCTGGCGGAGCTGACGATTCTGGGGGACGTGGTGCGGGTACAGAAGATGTCAGAGTTGACGCGTGCCCGCGAACAAGGGACGCTCGAATGGATTCTGGTGGATGAGCGTATGGGGATTCAGGAAGCCGTTCAGACGAAGTTTCCACAAGTTGTGGTAACGTCGATTTTACCGCCAGGGGATGTGTTTGTGCTCCTTGCAAAACAGGAGCAACTGGATTCCAGGGTCAAAAACGATGCGGCGAATGATGCGAATGAATGGATCGAGTGGACAGAAGCGGTAGAAGAGGGAGAATTGGCGGTTTCGGATACCTGGGTCAACGCACCATCCACGCCGCTGCGGAATGGACAGGAATCACCGCGTGAAGTTTTGCGCCGCACGGAGGAAGCATTGGTTTCCAATCGGCTCATGCCCGCGATGCCAGAGCCACCCCAAGCCCCCGCGTTTTTTCGTCGACGAGGCACCCCGCTCATCATGCTAGAAGGCCCCAAAGGTGGTGCGGGTCGTTCGACCGTGGGGGCGCATATGGCGCTGTATGCGGCATTGCATGGCAAAAGAGTGACCATTGTGGATTTGGATGTCAACGGGGACATTTCAGAGAAATTTGGCTTTTTGCAAAGTGCGGATGTACGCGGCTGGCGCGGGGGAGATATGGCTGCCGCTGTTGCGGATGGGATCTGTCATGTCCATGAAACAGGGGTTCATCTCATCCCCAGCCCCCAGAGCCGGGATATTGTCCTGTTTGATCCGGATGATGCCTTGTATCTGGTGCAACTGGCGATGAGTGAGATGGATCTGGTTTTTGTGGATATGCCTCAGGGCTGGACACCTCTGCATCGACTTTTGTTGCCCTTGGTCAGTGAGGTGGTCATGGCCGTCAGGACCTTGCCGGATTCTTTGGGACGAGTGGAAGAACATGCGGAAAAATTGGTCATGGCGAAAGTCGAACCGGACAAGGTATCCGTCGTGGTGAATCAGGCGAGAAAACGCTCCGAACTCAAAATCGTTCAGCCGCTTTTGACGCCGTATCAGCCGCGTGTGCTGGTTCCGTATGATCGCAAGTTAGAAAAGCTCGGCGGTTTGCATGGAAAAAAACTTTCTCTCGCTTGCAAAGACTGGTGGGACAGCAGTTTAGGTTTTCAAAAGTCAGTGAAGAAAGGGCGATGGAAACGATGACGGTCGTGGGACTGGATTTGGGATATGGGTATGTGAAAGCGACGAACGGTGAACAGGACATTCTCTTTCCGGCGGTCGTAGGGGACGGATTTGAGAGAACCACGATGTTGGGGGATGTTGTGCCTTATGAGGTGGTTTTGGAAACGGGGCAGGGGAGGCGGCATCTCTTTTTGGGCGAGTTGGCCGAACGAGAATGCCTGGATGCGATTGTGAATTTGTCGAGCCGAAAACATGAGGATGAAGATACGGAAGCTTTGGTTCTCACTACACTAGCGCTTTTGATGCGAGACGAGGGAGATGCCCATCGCGTGGTGACTGGCTTGCCACTTGCCCACTATGCTTTGCAAAAAGAGTCCCTGCAACAACGTTTGGCTCATATGCAGGGCGCGGTGACGGTGGAAGGTCGCAAGCTCAAGGTCTCAGCTGCCTCGGTTCGTGTGGTTCCGCAGGCAATGGGAGCGATGATGGCAGGGCTTTTGGATACCCGAACGCTCAAGCCTCGCGACGAGGCGTTGCTTCGTCATGGTGGATATCTGCTATTGGTCGATATCGGTACGCGCACCACAGGTTTTGTGGTCTTTGAGACGAGACCGTTTCGGTATGTGGAGAGCTTGTCGGGCTCGGTCGATGTAGGCGGGCATACATTCATGCAGGAGTTATCCCGTTTACTTGGACGTGTGGCGGGGGAGAGTCCCTCCTTGTCGGATCGGGCGTTGTATCAGGAACTCTTGGAGACAGGCAGCGTCTTTTTCGGCGGCAGGATGCACACCTTGACGGACGAGGTGGACATGGTGCGCCAGAGAGTCTATACCGCTGTGATGCGAGAAGTCATGGCGAAACTGGGGGCGCAAACACTGGGCAAAGTGCAGGCGGTGTTTTTGGCGGGGGGTGCTGGAGCAGGGGCTGCACGTTATTTTCAGTCTCACTTTGCCCGTGTGGAGGTTCTGCCGGATGCGCAAATGGCAAACGCAAGAGGATTTCGCCTCTTTGATTTGGCCACGGAACTCTCTTGATATGGCTGTGGCGTTGACCAGCCCTTCTCTCTTTCCTGAAAAGAGAGGGGGCTTTGTTTTGGCTTTGTGGCATCAAAGAATTGTCGATCCCGTGACGGGTGGACAGGTAGGACTAGAAATTCTTTTGCATCACGCGAAAGAAGTGTTGGAGATTACCCACAGTGCCGGGACGCTGGTGGAAACGGAACAGTATATTTTGCGGGAAGCCTGGAAACGCGCCCGGTCTTCGCCGCAACTCCTGGTGTTTGTCAACGTCACGGCGGAAACGATGGCAGCGGAACGATTGCCTTTTTGGCCGGAAGACTCTCCGCGTAATCTGGTGCTGGAGTTGACGGAGAGCCGCAGTTTTGATGCAGAAAAAGTGGAGAGGTGGTTGTTTCCCTATCGGGAGCAAGGATTGCAAGTGGCACTGGATGACTTTGGAACGGGTTTCAATCAGTTTGAACGATGCAGTTACTTGCGCCCGGATTTTCTAAAAATCAACTGGATGGGCCACGAAGAAACGATGCGGGCAGCCCTGTCCTTTGCGAAAGAAATGCTCTCTCGCGTCATCCTGGAGCGTGTCGCCACAGAGCGACAGGCCGAGTGGGCTAAACGCCAGAGTGTGGGATTGGTGCAGGGCTACTTTTACCACCGCCCTGAGCCGCTTTCGCCATCGGTGGTGATGATTCCATGAAGGTGGCGGTGGAGGGATTTGGGCAAAGTTTTCTCGCCTGGAATCTGGCAGGATGTGTGCGCGGTGCATGGATTTACGCGGATCGGGACGCCCCGTATCGGTTATGGAATCGGGTGATACCTGTGGCTGAACGGTGGCTGGATATTCCCATTGAAGCGCCTGTGGTGTTCCTAGATCACGCAGAGCCGGAAGTGGCACCCGATGTTTTGATTCTCTCTGCCGCGCCAGACCCTTTGTCTGTGTGTTCTGTACGCTCTCGCCTGGAAAGAGCGCGAGGAAAGACGGTATGGGTCATGAACGGATACGAACGGGAAGTGGGGAAACCTTGGCCGTTCGGGGAGCATGAGGTGCCGCTGGCTACAATTCCCTGGGATGAGCGAAACGCGACGTCCTATTTGATGGGGAAGCCATTGACGATGCGCGATCCATCGTTTCGGCGGCACTGGATGCCGATATTGGAGGTGCTTTCACTTGTGGATTTGGTTTGATCGGGACGTGGCGCGAGGGAAGAAGATGGAACAGGTCTATCGGCAAAAAGGTTATCCCGTGCAGACGCTCTCCAGGGAACAAGACTTTCCGAAAAGCGGTATAGAACTGGTCATCCTCACGCGAAAAGAGGACGCGGGGATGGCGGCACAACTTTCTTCGGTTTACGGTGTACCCGTGATTCTGAGCGTGCCGGGACTGAAACCTGACGTGCCGCCGGAAGGCTGCGCAGAGATGCTGCCGTATCCGCCACATCCGGCATATCTGGAAAAGTGGGCCAAGCGAGAAGAGCGTGCGCTGGATGCGCCGAAAGAACCTTCGTCCGCGCTGAACCCTGCAGGTGTTTCTGCCAACGATCTCATGGAACAGATGATCCGCCAAAAAGCTTCGAAACAAACGTTTTCCTTGCGGGGGCAAACTGTGCCTTTTGTGGAACCTCTGCGCCCGCTAGCGAAACGAGCGACGATTCTCACGATCACCGGAGTCAAGGGTGGAGTGGGCAAAAGCACGTTTTCCA
The DNA here is from genome assembly GCF_900142255.1 of Alicyclobacillus tolerans. GTDB lineage: Bacteria > Bacillota > Bacilli > Alicyclobacillales > Alicyclobacillaceae > Alicyclobacillus_I > Alicyclobacillus_I tolerans. The sequence goes on from NZ_FRAF01000028.1 coordinate 25,284, forward strand.
TTTTGTTAGCCAGAAACCTGCATCAGAAGGGCCAACGGACCGTGCTGGTCGATTTGGACAATATGGGAAATCTGGCGAGACTCCTGCGTGTCGATCCCATCGTTTCCACGGATCGGTTTGAGGTACTCTCCAATACGCTCAACGATGCGGAATTGGAACAGAATCTGATTCGTACAGGGTATGGTTTTTGGGTCATTCCGAAAGGTCAACGGCCTATGGGACTTTCAGCAGATGGCACTCGAAGACTGATGTATCTGCTCTCGCGGTATGCGGACACCGTGATTTTGGATACGCATCCTAGCCGCATGGTTTGCACGGTGGAAGCCATGCGGGAAGCGGATGTCGTCCTTGGTGTGACCGGGACGGATCGGAGCACCTGGGCGGAAATTCGAGATTTTTTCAGTCTGACGGAGAAACCGGTGCATCTGGTGTTGAGCCGTACACGGGAAAAACCGGGTGTACTTCATGAGATTTCGCAGATTTTGGAGAGCCAAACAGGCTACCCGGTGCTGGGTTATGTACCGGAAGACGACAAGCTCTTTGAGGAAGTGCAAGCGGGGGAAATGTTGATGGGCAGTCCGGCTATTGAGACGGCAATGAAACAGATTCGCCTCAAGTTATGGCGGGAGGATGCGCAAAAGACGGAGACGGAAAAAGAGGGGATGCGGACATGGCGTTTCGGACGCTCAAAAGGCACACGTACTTGATGCTGAGTGTAGGGTTGGCCTTTGCGGCAGGTGGATTGGCCTATGTAGGGTACAACCGGGCGGTGCAATCGGTGCGTGTGGTGACGGCTTCACAAAACCTGGCACCCGACACCGCTTTAACGGCAGGTGATTTCTCGACGGAGACTGTGCCTGTGGCACTGGCTCGGCAATTGCACTGGCTGACGGACAAACAGATGCTGGTCGGGCGGTATTTGCAGGTAGGCGTGACACAAGGTCAACCCATTTCCACGACGGATGTGGCCGGGCAAACCGACATTCCTGCACTGCTGGCCTACTATCAGGCGCATGAACATCAAAATGGTTTAGTCGTGGCCTATACGCCTTCGTCGGTACTGGCGGACAGTGTGGAACCTGGTCAGAACATTGCGGTCTTTTATACGAAACAGGAGCCGAACAACCAGAGTACAGAAGCTCTGGTGGGACCGATTCGGGTGCTGGCCGAGGTGCCGGGGAAGACGCCAGTGTTCATCTTGTTCCTCACGTATCCTGAATTCCAGTTGGTGGGAGAAAGTTTGCAAAATGGGCAGGCGCAAATGACGTTGGCCACGAGTGGCGTCCCGATGATGGATGGCAGCACGAACACAGGTGAAGCGGAGGCTTCGTCCACGGCCAAGTCGTCGAAAGGCGGGAAAAAGGGATGACGGGTATCCTGGAAGAACTGGAAAAACTGCAACAGGAGTCCGAAGCCTATTTTGCCGAAGATGAAGCCGTGCTGGAGCGGCAAAAAGAGGTAGAGAAAGAAACCCGGCGCCTCATGGAGCGGGTTCGCGAAGAGAACGAATGGCTTCGCAACCTGCCGCCCAGGCGCGAGGCCCATGCGTATTTAGGAAGGCTGGCCGGGCTGATTCGCATTCCCGCGCGGTATCAGGAAGAAGCGATTCAGGAAGTTTTGAACAACATGTATGGCTATGGCAAGCTTCAGGCGGTGATGGACGATCCGTATATCTCGGATATCATGGTCATCGGCGGCACACAAGTCATTGTGACCCGAAGAGGAGAGCGAGAAGTGGTACCGGGGCTGGTGATGCAAAACGAGGAAATTGTGGATTTTGTGAGCAAGAAACTGTCGGGTACGACGTACAAATTTGATTTGGCCAATCCGCGGTGCGATGCGATGTTGGCCGATGGGTATCGCATGCACGTTCGGGGCGGGGCCAGTGCCTGGACCGTCAAGGATGAATTTGGGGTCATTCTGCCCAGAGAGTGCATGTTTTTGACGGTTCGCAAACCGCTTTTCAACTTCAGCCTGGAGCAACTGATGGAACTGCGAATGCTTTCGCCAGAAATGGTGCAACTTTTTGCTCTGTTTCCTACGCTTCACTATAGCTATGTGGTGGCCGGTGGGACGGGGAGCGCGAAGTCGACGCTTTGCGCGGCCATACTGGGTCATGTCCCAGAAAACGAAGTGGTTGGGATTGTCGAAGAGATGCCGGAACTTCAGCCGCTTTGCCGATGGTCGGCGAGACTCTATAACAAGGGAGCTAACGCAGAGGGCAAGGGCGAAATCACCATGTTAGACTCTATCGCGGATACGCTGCGGATGTTTTTCGATCATGTGGGCGTGGGTGAAATCCGCATGGAGGCCATGGCGTATGCGTTTTTGCAAGCGGGGTTATCTGTGACCGGACATACGTTCACCACGGTGCATGCTCCTCCGCAAGCGCAGGGGATCGTCCAGCGTATGTGTTTACTCGCGGCAGGGGCACCGCAAAAACCTGCGATGTCGACGGTGGCGAACATTTTCACCAGTGTGACGCAAGTGGTGATTGGTTGTGAGCGAACACGCTTTGGCAAACGGGTGGTGGAAGTGTCCGAAATCTATCCCTACGATCCAAGTACGAAAACGGTGCCGTTTGTCCGTTTGGCGACCTGGAACGGTGAAAAGGATGTGTTCGTGTTTCATGGCATGACGCCGCGCATGGTGGAGCGTGCCAAACGACAAGGGATATCGTTGCCCGATTTGCCGATTCAGAAAAATCCTCGGTTTGAACAGGTGTATTTGGGCTAAGGAGGCCAAGCGAGATGGCGCAGTGGATTGCGTTTTTGCTATTTTTTTCAGCGCTCTTGGCTTTTGTGGACAAAGATTTGGCGAAAGCGAGACAAAGGGCGATTTGGCAACAATCCTTTCAAAGTGAGGTCAGGCTTCGGGATGTGGGGCGAGCCTGGACAGCAGAATGGTGGCGAGAAGCCAGGATTGCAGGCGTGTCGGTGAGAAACGCGATTTTAGTTTCTGCTTTCATGGGGATTTTGGTGGCCGCTTTTCTTTCTATAGGCGTGGAACAACCTGCGCTTGCTCCGTTTGCGGGGGGCGCTGTTGGCTTTTGGTGGTTTCGTGTGAAAAGCCTGCATGGGGCGTATGAAAAGTACCAACAGCAAATGACGACAGCGATTCTGGATGAGGCGATCCCGATTGCGGTTCACTCCTTGAAAGCGACAGGGCGGTTGGAAGTGGCTGTGGATGAGGTCGCCAAGTTGGCGAAACGAAAAGCGGTGCGGGCGTTGTTTGGCGAAGTATCCGAGACGTGGAGGCAAAAGAGTTTAACCCCTGCTGAGGCCTTGGTTCGCGCCGCCAGAGAACGGGATGTGGAGGTGCTTTTAACGCTGGCTACGATGACGCGCGATGCGGCAGACTTCCAGCCGGACTATGCCGAGATGTGGTTGGGATACCGGGAGCAGATGTTGCAGATTTTGTATCATCAACGCCGTGTCGCGGCGCGGACGCGAGTCAGTAAGCGAAATGCTTCTATTTTTGTCTATCTGGTAGGCTCTTTGTTGCTTCTGGCATATCCTCGCATGGGACGGTTTTTGACGTTTCAAACGCGCGTTGGATTTTGGCTTTTGTTGCTGGTGATGGTGGGGGGTATGGTTCTTATCTATCGGATGGCGGCCAAAGCGTTGAAAGAAGTCTAAGCCTTCGCTCTCGTTGCACTTTGAATTTCTAAGTCTTATTCTGATACGAACAGAGCTCACCACGCCTCTCAACGATGCGGACCAGGGTGAGCCGATTTATTTTGTTTGGCAAGGATTGTTATGACTGAACTAAAACCGGCTCAAACGTACGAAGAACAGCTTGCGATTCTGAAGTCACGTGATGAACACGCATGAAGAAAACAAAAATGCTCACTTCAGTAACGAGATCAAATAGAGGAGTGGTTTAGGCCATTTTTTCTGGGTTCATAAAGGTTTTTTTAAGATAGGTATACATACTATGCGTTTTGGTTCATAAATAATGAATGTTTCGTGACATATGAGCGAAATGTTGCAATGAGCGATCCAGGCTGTAGAATTCCTGTAGGGAGGGGATACACATGTCTGGCGTTCAAGCTAGAAGGGACGATATAGACTTTCCGAATTTGGAACTGCATAAAAATTGTTGAGCATTCTTCGTGAAAATCCAGAAAGTGATTTTAGATGAAGAATTGCTTCGTGAAATCGTTGGGACAATGTTAAGCACGATTAGACAGTTAATGCGTGAAAACCTTGAGGTTGCAAAAAAAGGGCAAGCATATAACAATCAATGTTAAGAGCATTACTTCATCGGAAGATTTTTTGGGGACTGCCGAATTAGTGGCTCAATTTGGGATGAGTTAACAACAAGTGCGTCGCTGGTGTGAAGAATGGAAACTCAAGGCCCAACGTACACTAGGTGGAATGTGGAAGATTTTTGCATTGCAGTTTGAAGGCGTAGGGATTTTAGCTCCGAAGGAAAAACGTAGTCATAGAAGGATTGAGAGCGTAGCTGGGGTTTGGAAGGATCCAGTAACGCCAAGAATTAGAAAAGAGGTGTGACTAACGGCATATCTTCTTATGTTTTATCTAATGGAAAAAAGTTCGCTGGGTTAGATCTTATTCTATATAAATTTCATATTCAGACTATTCGAGCTATCAGCAGTTATGAGTGTATTTCTAAATACCCCATTTTAAAAGAATTACTTAGAAGATTATCTCTTGGTTACCATTTCTCTGAGTTGTACTCGGGTTGATTCTTACACTTAGTGTTTATAATAAAATTTAGCTCTTTTCGTATAGATTGTTGCTCATTGGACAATAATGTATAATGTTCGACAAATCTCGTCCGAGGAGCGGTTTCAATGGGTTGGAAGGACCTGTACGAAGACTTTGATGAATTGAGCCAAGGCGAAAAACTCGCCCTGTTTGAAGCCATTAAGGACACGCTTTTCCCTGAACCTCGGTTAAAGTTGGACAAGGTTGCGGAAGAAATTCGTGACAGTCGATTCAGTTCGGGATTGGCTTGTGTTCATTGTGGGAGCAAGACGGTTAAACGCAACGGCACCTACCGTAGTCGTCAAAGGTATCTGTGCAAGGACTGCGGGAAGTCGTTCAATGATACAACTGCAAGTCCTATTGCAGGAACACGATACCCTGATAAATGGCTAAAATTCATCGAGTACATGCTGGAAGGTCTGACGTTGCCCAAAATCGCTATGGTGCTCCACATACACGTATCGACGGCGTTCTATTGGCGTCATAAGGTTCTGTACGCCCTTCGCTCGCTTGGTCATGATGCCCTGAATGGCATCGTTGAATCGGATGAAACCTTCTTCTTGGAATCCCACAAGGGTCGAAAGCCTGTGACCTTCCGAAAGCCACGAAAACGTGGCGGTGTTGCGAAGAAACGGGGTATCAGCAAGGAACAGGTATGTGTTGTGGTCGCCTTAGATCGAGATGGCGACGTTGTTGCTCAAAATGCTGGTCGTGGTCGAATCACGGCGACTGAAATCGATGCTGTATTGGGTTCACGCCTTGCTCCAGGTTCCCTGCTTTGTACCGACTCCGCAAAGAATTACATGGCGTTTGCAAGGATGAAGGGGCTTCATCACGAAGTAATCAATGTACGTAAAGGCGTGTATGTTCGAAAGGGAATCTACCACGTTCAGCACGTAAACGCATATCACAAACGATTAAAGAAGTGGATGGAGAGGTTTCAGGGGGTTGCCACCAAGTATCTGGACAACTACCTGTTCTGGTTCCGCTTCTTAGAGCGATACAAAAACCTGTCGCCATACGAAGCGAAGCGATCTATCCTTCGAGATATGTCAAGACGGTCCAACGCTGTTACGGTTGAGTTTCTGCGTGCGGTCTAAGTTAGGAGGAAACGAGTAGAGGTGGATGCAATTGAGGCTGCAAAGCACTTTATTCAATCCCATTTCCCAAGTTGCCGAGCGGCAGTATTGGCTGGGAGCGTTGTAAGAGGCGAAGCGACAGATACTTCTGACCTCGACATTGTTGTTTTCGACGACAGTATCAGTTCTGCATATCGAGAATCATTATTTCAATACGGGTGGGCAATTGAAGTGTTTGTTCACAATCTGAAGTCCTATAGGGATTTCTTTGAGAGCGATTGTAAACGAGCACGTCCTTCTCTACCGAGAATGGTACATGAAGGAATTGTCTTAAAGGACTCAGGAATCATCGATAAAATCAAATCCGAAGCGGGACAACTTCTTAAAAACGGTCCCGCTCCATGGTCATCGGAGACTGTTGCAATGAAGCGATATATGCTAACCGATACATTGGATGATTTTATTGGTTCTCTCAGGTCGGATGAAGATTTGTTCATCGCCAACACATTGGCGGAAGCCATACAAGAGTTCTTTTTGAGAACACATCATCAGTGGATCGGGGCTTCCAAATAGATTGTGCGGACATTAAAGGAATACGACGAAGTGTTTGCGAGTGAGTTCATTCATGCTTTTACGACCTTTTATCAAACAGGAGACAAGGATGAAATAGTGCAACTCACGAACAAAGTGTTAGAACCTTTCGGTGGGCGATTGTTTGACGGATTTTCACTTGGAAAACAGAAGGCATAACCCTTTCTATCAGTGCTATGCCTTCTATGAACAAGTGTCTTGTTGAAAGCAACAATATTTACGAAAAGAGCCTAAAATTTACATATTAGAAACTAAAGTAAATAAACTCACAAATAATTATTAAACATATGAATATTCCTAATAAAGATATATTACGTATAATTCGGCTGACACTTTTTATTAAAATGAGAATAAATAAAAGCAAAATTATAACCCATAAAATAATCGATATGAGCATTCCTACACTCACTAGTAATCACCTATCCGGCATTAAATTTAAGAGGGGCACCTTTAAAATATATGCGCCCCACCTTGTTCAATACCTAATATAGATTAGGCTCCAGGAATTTGATAAAAATCTACAACGTCTGTGTGGTGATTAGTCCACGCTTGAGCAGCTTCGTATGCTGCTCCAATTGCAAATCCCGCGGCGACGACTACACCAACGATAGCACCTACGCCAGTTTCAGAGGTAATAACCGAAACTAATGCACTAGATGCACTTAAACCTGTAGCTGCATAAAATGCATATTCTGATTTTTCTGTAGCAGAAACAGCATTCCAATAATTATTTAGAACGCTTGAGTTGTTGCTGGTTTCAGCTCCCGACCAGTACGCATAAGATGTATTGTTAGAGTTAATCGCAACCATCCAATACTGGGTAGAACCGCTAAAAATGCTGTCTTGAGCATAATCTCCCCACCACTGTTCTGAAACCCGCTCAGAGATGTAATTGGGACTAATAGCAGTGCTTTTTTTAGTAGCTAACCCAGAATTTAAGTCTGTCAAATTAAAAGTTTGTTGTGTATTATTTGAATTTAGAACGGTCATTGTTTTAGTAATCTTATTGTATGTTACAGTAGTAGTCTGCCCGTTTACAGTTACTCTTACTACGTTATCAAAAGGGTTTCCATTAGACATCTTTTGAACATATATTGCATTCCCATTGACTGAAAATGATTGTTTATTTCCAACAGCATTAAGTTGTGAAGTACTAGCATATGCAGATGGAATATTAATGCCTATCATAGTAGATAGAGCAAATACTCCGCCTACAAATTTTTTTAAAATAGTTTTCACCTCAACACCTCCAAATATTTAAAATATATAGAAATTTACTCTATTTTATGGATAACTTCATATAATGTCAATATAATGGATGCCCCTGAAAATAGAAATAAAAAGTTTTAATATTCAGTCATATTTACTGTTGCTCCTGCTATATCCCACTCTTTTGTATATTCTCGTAACGGTCTTTTTTCTTCAATACCAATTTACCCTTCTTCCAACGTTCGTATTGCTCTTGGCCACGCGCATTTTCTTATTCGATAATTCCATCGCATAGGTGACTCGTAGCCTCATTTGCAACAGAAACTGCAACTTCTTCTTCGTAGCAGCCATAAACTGACGATTAGAAAATCGTGGACTATCCGTTTATGATAATGCAGGGACAAAAACATTTTCAGTGGGTTCTCCCTGCTGATCAAACCATGACCGAACCTATTCTACAGCCGTGCTTTACCGGAACTGGCAACGCCAGTGCCAAGAACCCCCTCTTGGTCATCTTCATCATATCCAGCAGAGCCAGTTGGTCAGATAGGTTTTATGTCGTATCGAAGTAAACTGCTTCTGGTCTTTCAGCTCAATCTCGTGTAGTCTTGACTTTCTAGAGGCATTCTCCTTTCTGTTAGCCCAAACCCATGACAAAAGGGATAGGGAGACTCTCACTTTCAAATTTCCACGAAATTCTGGAAAACGCCCACTTGATTAACGTAGACACTTGCCGCCCCCTCTTTCCCTGGGGAAGGAGGGGTTTTTCATGACGATTTGTGCCGTATGTCACAGGGGTTTGTCTAATCAGGTCTCGGTCTCCAGAGGAACGGGGCCAGTTTGTGATCGGAATGTACGGTCCTATCTACAGGTCCTTATGACCAGCGAGATGGCAGATCGAGCAAGAACTTCGTGGGCAAGGCTGCGCGGAGAGCCAGTCGGGATGCGAAACCGTGCTGTGGAAGCGGCCAGGACGCGGTTTTTGGCGCGAGTGCACAGACAAGAAATCATTCCTGTTCAAACGGGTACGGTAGACATGGAAGACGCCAACTCTAGGCGCAACGCAGGACAGACAGAGATTTGGTTTGAACAGTTTGAAGATGGCATGCTCATTGCTCATTCGGGCACGAATGAAGATTATGTCGTGGTAGCCGATCATACAGGGGAACATGCGGTCAGTTGCAGTTGTTCAGCCTATGCGTTTCATCGAAACCAACCTGCTGGAACGCCGTGTCGACACATGCGGGCCTACAATGTTTTGGGTCGTCATACAGAAACCGAGACAGCGCCTTCGGTAGACAGCGTGGTAGGACATCGAGTGGAAGGCGCTCCAATGCTCATGCAAAGGATTGTCAATGAAGAGATGGCTGTAGAGCAGGAACGTGACACAGCCTTGCAACAGTGGCATGAAAGGCACCAACATGATGGTATCTTGATGAGCGAGAACGACGCCGCATGGCAAGACTTG
>NZ_FRAF01000026.1 GCF_900142255.1 Alicyclobacillus tolerans
TCAACGTTTCCTTTCAGAAACGCTTACCAGCATCGCTGGCGTGCCGGACAGACCTCCCCGGGTAAGAACGTTGTCTTTCCCTCCATCTACCCGCTCCATTTACTCTCGACAGCCTTCGGTAGCAAGGGCTTTGTCTTGTTTTGCAGACTCACCCAACTGTCGCTAGCCTCGATTGGAGTTCGTGAACCTCGGGTCGGAGGTTTGCCGCCGCCTTCCTTCAGATTCCACCTCACGGTGGACACCCTTGGCTTAAGCTAATGGCTACTGCTACCTTCACCATTCCGGACTCTCACCGTAGAGACAACGCCCATGCCGGGCGCACAAAAAATATGCACTGAGTTTTTACCTCAACGCATATCCAAAATACGAATGTACAGCGTATTATTTTTTATGTTTTTTCAGATTCAATTTCACTCTCATTCAGATGATAAGGAACTGTGGTAATGATGACATCTTTGTTCCACAAAAACCATGTACGTAACAACAATGAAGACTGGTTATGAAGAATTTGCGCCCAGTGACGTTTGGGCAAAAACTGTGAGAGGATGATGTGAATGTGATCGGGTCTTCCACCTTCTCGACTTTCAACAAATTTTATAAACCGCTGTACGGGTTGAATCAGAGAACGATACTCACTTTTTAAGGTCACCAGTCGACAAGGATTTCCCCATTCTTCCCATCGTTTTTCTATTCTTGCAATCGATTCATCATCAAAACCTACATAGACCGCAATAACATCTGAATTAAGCGATAGAGCAAAAGACAGCGAATTGAGTGTTACACGATGTAATCCGGAAAGCAGCAGAATCGTTACCACATGGTGGCGAATTGGGCGCTCTTCTTTTAGATTTATGCGCAACTCGTCTGCCAACAAAGTATAGTGTTTACGGATTTTAGTGGCCATGAACATCAACAACGGAAGAACTACCAAAACAATCCAAGCGCCACCAGTGAATTTTGTAACTGCAAAAACGATGGCTACGACCGCCGAAAGCACGGCGCCAAAACTATTGATAAAACTTTTCAGTCTCCACATCTTGCCTCGCACTCTTAGCCAACGTTTTACCAGACCAATCTGCGCCACCGTAAAAGCAACAAAAACTCCAATCGCATAAAGAGGAATCAGCGAATTGGTTTGAGCACGGAAACCTTCAATTAATAACGCTGAAAGCGCAGCTAATACCAACATCCCGTTGGAGTACCCTAAACGATCACCACGAACAAGCAAAGAACGAGGCAGAAAACCATCTCCTGCCATTAAAGCTGTCAATTGCGGAAACCCTGTAAATGTGGAATTGGCCGCCAAAATTAGAACCAAAAATGTTGCCCAGATAATAATTTGATACAAGATACTGTGTCCAAAATATGAACCAAGCAATTGAGACAACATTGTATTATTAGGATTTACAGAAATTCCCTGGAAATAAAGAAGGCACGAAAACCCGATTAAAGTAATACCCGTAATCGTGCCCAACGCTATATAAGCTTTAATAGCTCCCCGTGTACGAGGCTCACGGAAAATTGGAACTGAATTAGAAATGGTTTCAATACCCGTCAATGATGAACACGCAGATGAAAAAGCTTTAAGCAGCAAGAGCAAAGTTAATCCCTTTGGAAAGACTCCGAATGGTGGTGTATATTTAGAAACCAGACCGTGAGGGCCTCCTTCTATAAAACCGTAGCCGATTAAAAACACCATACAGAGCATGAAGAAAAGTGTTGGCCAAGCAAACACAGAGGCTGACTCACTAACCCCGCGCAAATTGACCAGTAAAATAATAATAATACATGCAATGGATAAACCAACAACATGCGGGGCTAATATTGGATAAGCGGAAGCAATCTGTTGGATACCAGACGAAATAGATACCGCAACAGTGAGTATGTAGTCAATCATCAATGAACTAGAAGCGAGTAGACGTACCCAAGGAGCACGAAAATTGTCTTTAGCTATCGCATACGCCCCTCCACCATTGGGATATGCGCTAACGCCCATAATATAAGAAATAATCAGTGCGGTCAGAAGTATAACAGTTGCTAAGGTAATCGGTACAATCAACCATTTTACGTCAACACCTAATTGCGCAATCTCTGTGATGCCTGCCTCTGGGCCATATGCTACAGAAGAATATAAATCTGCTGCTAAAACAGGTAGGGCGATAAACCAAAAAAGCTTGGTATGATTGTTATTCAGTTCTCTTGAGCGCATAGGTCGTCCTACAAGAAACCGCTTAACAGAGTTAAAATTAGCCACGGCAAACCAGAGCGCAAGAAGAGACAACACAATAAGTAAAGGATCTAAAAAAGGAAGAGTTTTATGCAATGCCAGTTGCCTCCTTCATGCATGCTCAAACAACGAACGTTGCAACACAGATAATAACATTAAATAGCGCCTCAGTTAGAAAAAATTTAGTTTTTTCTCCTTCCTGTATTATTTTCTTTTTCGGAAATGCAAAAAATACGCACCTAGCAAGAGAATAATCATGAGCAGCAACAGATACGGGAGTCCGCGATGCATAAGAAACACATGATAATGATTCCACGCTACTCCAATATAGCGACCCGAAAGTAAAAAAAACGCAACCCAGATGAGTGCACTCAAAGCGTTGACAAGTGAAAATTTCCAAATGGGCATAGCGTCTATTCCAGCTAAATACGGTACCAATACTCTGACTCCGGCAATAAACTTGCCTATCAAAACAATCCATATTCGCCACTTGGCAAATTGATTTTCAGCTTTATTCAAACGTTTTTCGTTGATTCCAACATATTTTCCATACCGAACAAGCAAAGGTCGCCCCAGCGTTCTCCCTAATGAATAAGCTACCGTAGAACCTACCACATTGCCCAAAAAAGCTGCCAACAATAATGGAAAGAAAGAAAACTGACCATGTATCCATTCTACACCAGAGACTACAAGCGTCGTTTCAGCCGGAAACGGAATACCCACCATTTCTAAAAATAGAATTAAAAAAACACCCATATATCCAAAATGGACAATCCATTCATGAACCGAAAGAGACAATCAAAAATTCCCCTCTCCATGAAATCAGCATACCTCATATATGTTTTATCCTAGCATTGATTGGTCTAAAATCCCATTAACTTCAGTATATCATTCCATACCTTAATAAAACGTGATCGTTGAAATAAGAATAAGCCTGCAACACTCCAGAGCACGGAGTATGCAGGCTGCATCACAAGTAAACGTATGGTCTTGTATAGTTACAATCAATTTTGAAGAGTGGTTAATTCAAGCTCGTAATCTGTAGGATCGGTCATATCTGTTCCGGATTTTACTCCTACCGCTTTCAATATGAGCGTCAAAACAACTGAAAGAATCAAATTGACTATACCTGCAGTTAACCCAGCGTAAGACGCTATAGCCAAATGACCTAAGTGTACAGTGTAAATTGAAGATTTAAACTGATTTTCAACGGCCATGCCAGTACCATAAATCATACCTACGGCCCAACCAATAAACAACGCATATCGGTTAAACCATCGTGTGTATAGCCCAAGTACAATGGCTGGAACAGTTTGAAGAATCCAAATACCACCAAGCAATTGCAAATTAATCGCGTACTGTGTTGGAATGCCTATAACGAAATAAAGCGCTCCCAATTTGACAAGCAAAGAGAATATTTTAGCTACCCTCGCCTCATGTTCTGGTGTCGCTTGACGAACAAAGAATTCTTTGTAGATATTTCTTGTAAAGAGATTGGAAGCTGCAATAGACATGATGGCTGCGGGTACAAGAGCACCAATGGCAATTGCAGCAAAACCTACTCCAGCAAACCAAGAAGGAAATTCTTTCAAAAATAAAAGAGGCACCGCATTACTTGTAACTTTTGTATGGATTCCTGCTGCCAAAGCCATATATCCTAGCAAGGCAAGAACACCTAACATAAATGAATAAATAGGAAGAAATGCCATATTTCGTTTAACCGCTACACGACTGCTGGCTGACAATGTCCCTGTTACAGCATGCGGATAAAGAAAGAGGGCTACTGCAGAGCCAAACGCCAAGGTCGCATAAGGCAAGAATAATTTAGGACTGATGACTACTGCGCCTTTCGGTTTATGTGTAGCAAGCGCAGCGGCTGCAGCATGAAAAATATGCGAAAAACCGCCCAATTTCATGGGAATGACGATGGCTGCAACAAGAATGACCACGTAAATCAAAATATCTTTTACAAAGGCAATCATGGCCGGAGCTCGAAGACCGCTTGTGTACGTATAGAGAGCTAGAATGATAAATGCAATAATAAGCGGCCAATCTCCTGCTAGACCCATCGCCGCTAATACCGCTTTCATACCGACCAACTGCAGGGCAATATACGGCAACGTCGCAAGAATGCCTGTGACGGCAATCGCCAAAGCAAGTAGACGAGACTGATATCTTCCTTGCACGAAATCAGAGGCTGTGACGTATCCATGTTTCTTAGCTACTGACCAAAGACGCGGCATAAATAGAAAAGCTAAGGGATATACAACTATTGTATAAGGAACCGCATAAAAACCTAGTGCTCCTGAGCCATACATAAGAGCTGGTACGGCAATGAAAGTATAGGCTGTATATAAATCACCACCAAGCAAAAACCAGGTTACAAACGTCCCAAATCGTCTACCGCCCAAACCCCATTCATCTAAATGAGATAGATTTCCTTTTCTCCACCGGGAAGCAACAAAACCTAATACGGTGATAAAGATAAACAACAGAACAAATACAATTACAGCTGCTGCATGCAAGTATTTTCCACCTCTCCCCCACAAACCTACAATGATAGCGCCTTCATGATTTCATTTAAAATGGCATTCGATTAGTCCTTCGTAAGAAAATAAACCACACCCGTAATCAGAGCAGAAATGATGACCCACAGAAACTGATAGGCATAGAAGAACGGAACCCCAAACCAAACAGGATGATATGATGCATAAAAAGGCGGATACAGAGTACCAATGAAGGGTATTAACAGTAGCCAAAGCCATACACGACCACGTTTACGTTTGGGTTCTTGCTGCGCATTCATACATTGTCCTCCTTTCTGTTTTATAAGGTAAGTTGCTCAAAAAATATGAGCTAAAATTAAGAGAATTATCGCACAACAAAAAAGGTATCGTCAATTCAATCCTATCCATCACAAACATCCTATATTATCCAAAATAATATCTTTTCATTATTTCTGATCTCCTTTTTCTTTATCTGTATATAACTGAGATAAGGTTACGACTTTGTAGTTTTCATTATGTAGTCCATAGAGTACGATACGTAAGGCACGAATGGTTGAAGTGCGATTACCTCCTTGATCATGAAAAAGCAATATATCGCCTGGACGAATCTGTTCGAGTATTCTTTGAGCCATTTTTTCAGGAGAAGGATTTTGCCAGTCAGAAGAATCAATGCTCCATAGCACTGTACGATAACCCATTTGTTGGGCTATGGAACACACTTTCGCATTTGAGCGACCTCTGGTCGGTCGAAACCACTTTAATTTTCCTGTCTGAGGTATTACCTGATGCATGGCTTTTTCCGTCAACGACAATTCCTGGCTTATTTGATTCTCAGTTCTTCCTGTCAAAAGAATATGATGATAAGTATGATTACCAAACTCATTTCCAGCTTGCCATTCCGAAACCACCAGCTTTTGATAAGGAATGATTCTTTCTCCAATTACAAAAAATGTGGCATGTGCCTGATATTGTTTCAGAAGTTTTAATATCTGCGGAGTATAGGTCAAACTAGGTCCGTCATCAAAAGTAATCGCCACTTCTTTCGATGTCATGTTAACTTTACGGAGAATAGAACATTTAGCAAATACCGTTGGAATCGGGGGTATGCATACAAAGAAGAATATGCCTACGAGTATAGAACACACACTTTTTTTCAAATATTTTTTTAATGATTTTAAACATTTTGGGAAATTTCCAAGCAGCACCATGAATGCCTCCACACATCAATTTATGGTTATTGTGAGTTATCGAAAGCAATGCCATACGAAGAAATTTTTGAACGACCCATCCATGAAAAAAGAACTTGGACAGTGAATCACTGTCGAAGTTCTTCAATCACGTTTTTAACTAAAAAGCATGCCTGCTTTGATCGAACTATTTCTCATGAGATTTTTGAATTTTTCATTAGTATGCACCAGCCGCATATCCTGCTGCAGGTACAAGCAAGAAGAACAGTACAAAGATGATTAAGAAGACAACTGCCCAACGAGTATATCCACCAAAACATCCGTACATAAAACATCCCCCTCTCCATCAAACTACCCTATCCTACGATGGACAACCTTTATATCGTCAGGGATAGCAGCCTTAAAGAAGAGGGAAAAGCTGTAGAATATTGGGGGTATTTTCAGAAGACTTTACGAATATTAAAAACATCTGACATCAGGTAAATCCCTTGAGGAAATGAATTTCCTAATACCCACCAAGAAAGGCCCCTCAACTGGTACTCATCAATTAGAGAAAATTTTGCAGAGATACTTAGCGCATCATCAAACCAAACCTGGTGACTTTGTGAACCATTCGTATATTCAAAATTAGGAGAAGCGGAAACAGGATCAAACCGTATAGGTGATTTTTCATTGATAGCAAGATTTTGAGCACTATTGTTTGATAAGCTAGCCGCTCTGAGACCTTTGCGCCAAGGAATGGGCCAATCATATCCATAAAGTGTAACTCCCATTAATATTTTTTCTGAAGCAATCACTGAAGTGGCGTAGTCTAAAACATTTTTCACTTGATGGATGGGGGCTACCGCCATCGGAGGTCCACATACCTACATACATACACATCCATACATGTTAAATGGACTCAATATCCAAATATTGCATTACAATCTTGACCAATTAAAATTGAATGTGATAGAATGCGCATAGGTCAAAGGTAGTCAATGTGCCTGTGACTTTTTGAGTGATTTATTGTCTTTTTCTTCTTCCAATTTAAAATTTTTTATCAACTAAAGTAAGCAATATGGCGGGCGGGCAAATGAGCGAATGTGATAACTTACGCAAGTCGCGCATGGCATTGTTACCGTTTACCAGACGATTCGTGTACGATTACAAACCGAATCGAGGGCTGTCTACATATGGCAAACGAAAACATTGTCCATGAAGCAACAGAAAGAAAGAAAACTTCTAATTTGGACGAGCCATCTTTTACTTTTAGTCAAGAAGTTTTCTTGTCACTAGTTCAGCATTTGCCAATAGGAATTGTTTGCTTCGAATATGAGTCAGTTGCCCTGTATAATCCAGTTGCTGAACAACTCTTCAGTACACTTGGTTATACTCCTAAAAAACTATGGAATCTAGAGGAATTCTTAAAATCTGTTCTGGACATCCGAGAGCCTCTTCGCTATGCTCATCTGTACACGAAACGTTTACATTTGACGAATGGTGAATTATTTATTTTAGAATTCACCATTGTTAGCACTCCAGAACCATCCGTCACTTTTTTAATTCTTAAAGATGTTACGGATTTATTTACGTATAGGGAGTCCATTGAAGAAATGGACAGACTGTTGGTAGTTGGTGAATTAGCCGCCGGTTTGGCACACGAAATTCGCAATCCATTAGCCAGTTTGCGCGGTTTTACACAAATGATTCAGCGTTCCAAAGATCCGGACAGTAATCTATCCTATACACAAATCATGCTTAACGAGCTCGATCGTATTAATGGTCTGGTTGAGGAATTATTACAATTAGCCAAACCAAGAAGCCAACCTTTTTTTCAACGCAATCTAATTGAAATTTTAAATTCAGTAGTGATACTTTTGAATCCGCAAGCTATTGTCAAAAGTTGCGCCATTCACCTTTCTGTAGAAAACTGGGATTGGCAGCAAAATGTGTTATGTCAGCCCAACAAACTTAAACAAGCCTTTATTAATTTAATTAAGAATGCTGTAGAAGCTTCAGAGCCAGGTCGGATTATTGATGTTATTGTAAAAAGAACCCATAAATTTGTGGATATATTCATCATTGACGATGGACCAGGAATTGACGATTCCATTCTCCATCATCTTGGAAAAAAATTTATCACTACCAAAGAAAGTGGTACTGGACTTGGTTTAATGCTCAGTCAAAGTATTATTTCAGACCATATGGGTCAACTTGAAATTTTAAAAAATGAAAAACGTGGTACTGAAGTAAGAATTCGTTTACCTGTTTGCCAATGAATCATTCAAAAGATTGAGTAGGGTGGCAATGTTCTAGACACTCATTTTAACGAGTGCGCTAGACGTGAGCCTGAACAGTTTTGCAGAATTTCTGCATCTGTTCAGGCTCATTTTTCATTTGGAGGGAATATTGACACAATGAACGAACTAACATCCAAACAAAATAACTTGCAACTAGATTGGAATGATTTAGATAAAATTAACTTGCTGAATGTATTAAGTTCATTACCAGAAAGTGTAGTTCCTACCATACGAGATGCGCTAGCTTCCATTCATGGTTTTGCATATATTCTCATTAAAGATTGTGAACCATACGAGTTCCACCTTACACAAATTGTGAAAATCAGTTTGCATTTGAATGATTTTCTGGAGAGTATTATCGTATGGAACAATCAATTACAACATTCTAATGATGTAGATATATCCTCTTCTATCCAAAATCTTCTCTTAGTTATTAATCAAATCCAGAATTGCTTAAATCAAATTCACACCCATATTATACTTATCCCAGACGAAATCCGGGCCCAATTTTCATTAGCCTTTCTTGTAATGTTGACGGAAAACTATCGATGTAAAACCATTCTGGAACATTTAGCTGAACTTAGTAACGAGCTAAAATTTCCATCCACTCCTTCCCGCTAAATTATTTAAATAAGTGTTTTGCAGAATTATAAAGCCTTATAGGACAAGAAGGTTGAAGGCATGAAAAAGCACTTCACCCCAGTCTTCGAGAAGATTTTAAGTGACGAAACCAGAAATTTCCGAGGCGGGAAGTCCCATATGTATCTTCTCCAACCATCGCCTGCCTCTGTTTTTTGGGGCCTTGGAACTCCAACCTTATGCTTCGAAGTTAAGAAGCCTTCCCAAAAAAGCACGAGATCTATCCATCGTGAAGTCATTCTACTTGCACTTCTGATGGCTTCGCTTGAAGGAATAGCCAAGGTAAAGACACATATGCTTATCAACGCGATCGCGATATACGCATCAGCACTAGCCGTAAACCAGATGGAACAACACCAGAAGACTGCGTAAGCTAAAACAAGTTCATCTATGAGAAGAGCTTATCCTTTCACAGTATTGAGGACAAAACAGACAAGGCTTCTATCTGTTTGCAAGTTCCAATCAATAAAAATATCTTGGACGCTTTCTTGAAATATCTCATGGAAGTGTCCATCACGATGAAAATATTTCTTTTCCAGTTCCGCCTTTGTGGTTCGCAATGGAGTTGCATAACCTTTTTGAATCATAGCTTTTTCCAATGGTATAAGAATGCCGTCGCGCTCAACAACGATTAAATGAGCGTTGATTTTAACGGATAGAATCTTTGCAGGAGTTCTCTCCGTTAGTGCACTTAAACGAGCTACCTCTTGATGCAATTTTTCCTTACCCAAGAAATTCACATTTTCAATGGGCAATTGAAACAAGACAATGACAATTCCTGTTCCATTTTCATAGCTCCAGTCATGATAGACCTCCAACACATCGCTTTGAAAAAGTACACGCAGTACACCTTTCATCTCTGAAATTAGAGACTGCAAGATTTTCATGCGAGATTCTGCGGCAATGTCCATCTGTCCTTGATCTAACAATACCTCTTCTAGTGAAGAAATAAAATTTGTAACCTGTATCACCAGAACCTGATGTTCTAAAAAAGCCTGACAATGACTCGGTCCTCGTCCAAACATTTCTCTGTGTAAACGACTAAAATAACTGGCTACTTGTTTTAAGGACTCATCCACACCCAGAAGACAACACCTCACACTAAACAATTCATTCATAAATATTTTCTCGATATGGGGTGCTGTCTATTCTGTACAAAATTTATATTTTCATGTTTCCTAACACGGATAATTATTTTCAAATTTGAGCATGCTGAATCGCGTTATGAATAAAATTGAATGACATGATGGGGAGAGGAACAGTGAACCAACCAACCAATACAACCGAATCATTCAATCAGAATGATTTCCATCAAACGATTAGTAATCGTATGAGCAAACTTTTCCGAGAACATTTTGGAAAAGGGCCCGAGTCTGTTTTTGTATCGAGCGGATACAAATTTATTTCCATTTATTTAAGAAATTTTTTATCACCTATGGAAAAAGTATTGCTCGAAAATGATCAAGATTTTACTTTAGCTGAATTAAGGCAACAGGTGATGCAAGCTTTACTTCCAGAGATTAAAGCCTACATTGAAATGCTATCTGGTATTAAAATAGAAGAATTATATTATGACTGGAACTTTCATAATCGTTCAGGATTAATTTTTGCAGTGACTGACAACCCTTTATCGAATATTGCAAACCTTGAACAAGAATTTGAAGGAAAGAAATTACTAGAAGATGAAATTATTCGCATCAGCCAAAACGCCCAAAAAGTTCCTGAAGAAGTATTTTCTTTTCTATTTCATCCAAAAATTCTTGTGATTATTCGTAAAGGTATTCTTGTTCGAATTGAAAAAGAACTTATCCGTGTAGGTCATGGCCCTTTACTAAAAAGGGTGAAAGCTAATCTTGAAAAAAGTTATCTGCATAATACCAGTTCATTTGAAGGGATTTTAAAACAACGTGTACTTGAAGTATTTGTGGATTGGAATTTTGATATTGATAAAAGTATTATTGTGTATATACTCAATCCAAAACGATTGCAAGGACAAGGAGATAAACCCATGGTAGAAAGAGCGGATGCCAATACTTTTGAGCAGGAAGATGAGAATCCATAAGAGAATAGTTTAATGAGGACTATTTTTAATTTAGAAGAGGACGGTTTATGTGCGACAACGTCCAGAACACTTCATTCCAGGAGAACATCATTTACCTGAGTACTCTCCTGTGGTTCATACACCTGTTGGATATTGGGAATATAACCACACTTCACAAACATTTTTTTGTTCTGCGCAAATGTTGCGAATGATGAATTTGCCCGAAGCAGAAAATATTATTTCTATGAAAAATCTTCTTCAAACGATTTTAACGGAAGATCATCATCTATGGCTATCCATTTCCAAATCTCATGCAAATACTTACCAAAACTTTACCTTTCGAAATCTAAATTCTTCAGGAATCATGAATTGGCTTCATTGTTCATACGAAACTCTAGTTGTCGATGGAAAAGTTTTAACTATAGGGTCTATTCAAGAATTAACAACATTGCGTGAGGATTTAGATAAAAGTATAGCCATCGCAGATAGGTATCCTTCCGTGCCATGGGATTTACTTCAAAAAGCTTCGAATGCAGCTTTATGGCAATGGGATATCCAGAAAAATATGATTGTCTGGAATATCCATGAAAATGGAACTTTAGTTGCTGAAAATATTCATTCTATGCACCAATTTCTACAATATGTGCATCCTGATGACAGAGCTTGGGTAACACGCATTCTCATCAACTCTTTGACAAATGGTCAATGTGACTTGGAATTTCGTATGCAGATGGATAAAGAACCAA
Organism: Alicyclobacillus tolerans; assembly: GCF_900142255.1. Taxonomy (GTDB): domain Bacteria; phylum Bacillota; class Bacilli; order Alicyclobacillales; family Alicyclobacillaceae; genus Alicyclobacillus_I; species Alicyclobacillus_I tolerans. The sequence goes on from NZ_FRAF01000026.1 coordinate 11,630, forward strand.
CATTATTCGTCCGTCTGATTGCTGAAGCTTTATATGCTTCTGATAGAAAAGCTCATTATCTCTCCGGTTTTCTTATCAATCAAACAAATTATAAATTGCAGGAACTGAAGCTACAAAAAAAAGAACTCATGATGCAACGGGTAGAACAATGTGCTGCATTAGGATATTGGGAACGCTACCCAAATAATGATAAAATTTATTTTTCTCCTGAACTTTATGAAATATGGGATTTACCGAAAGAACAGCCTGTGACTTTAGATCTTTTGGTAGAACGTATTCATCCAGACGATCGATGGACTTGGAAAGAAAATATTGATCAATCATACCTGGGCAATCCATACTTTATAGAATATCGAATTATACGCCCAAATGGCGAAACACGTTTTGTTCAATCCTACGGAGAACCCATATATCACGCAGGAAAAGTTACGGAAGTCTATGGTATTTTGCAAGATACGACCCATTTGCGCAACACAGAATGGACATTGCGGCAAAACCAAGAACGCTTGGAAATGGCGGAAGAACTTGCTCAAATGGGCAGTTGGGAGTATGACCCCTTTACAGATGAATTCCGTGCTTCCACTGGTTTTTATCGTATCTTTGAAATGCCGCCATGCTATATATTGACTCTCAATAGAGTGCAGGAGTTTCTGGGAGACATTCATTCTGAGCTTTTTGAAAAAATTAGAGAAAATTTACTGTCTCAACGGATGTGTGAACTAGAATTTGATATTCAACAAAACCGTAAAAATCGCAAACGAATTCGTATGAAGAGTAAAGCCATTGTAAAAGACGATATAGTGGTAAAATATTTCGGTATGTTACAGGATGTAACCGATCAATTGGAAGCAGAAGAGGCATTGCGCGAATCTCAGGAATTGTTGCAAGTATCGGAGAAACTATCTGCTGTTGGTCAATTGGCGGCCGGAGTCGCTCACGAAATTCGCAATCCTTTGACTGCCTTGCACGGCTTTCTTCAACTTCTGCACAGTCAAGCAGAAAATGGAGAAAATGAATTCTACATTCATGTTATGGAATCTGAATTGAACCGAATACGCTCCATCTTGGATGAGTTGTTGATGCTCGCCAAACCCCATCCTGTTCAACATACAGAAATTAAGCTGGATGAATTGGTTCAAAGCGTGGTATCACTCATGGAACCTGAAGCGCGTTTACACAGTATTCACTTTGATATCCTAAGCGATTCCAGTGTCCCATTTATTTATGGCGCCTCCGATCAAATCAAACAGGTGTTGATCAATCTAATTAAGAACGCTATTGAATCCATGAGTTCTGGTGGTGTTTTAACCATACGCATCCAACGAAAGCTAAAATACGTGGAAATTTTGTTAGTAGATCAAGGAATAGGCATACCCCAAGAAATTTTAGACAAGATAGGTCAACCGTTTTTTACTACCAAAGAGAGCGGCACAGGACTCGGTTTAATGGTAAGCCAGAACATTATCCATTCGCATGGCGGCAAATTGGATATTCAGAGTGAACCTGGAGTAGGTACGGCTGTTAGAGTGTATTTACCATTACCTTCAGATGAATTTAACTCACCGTAAGAAGTACTGTGCTTGTGATCAAGGATGATTCACTAAAAAATAGCGATACTGTATAGAAAGTGTGCTTTGAGAAACCTGAATCTCTTGTATCATTTTTTGCAGAATAGCCCTGGTTGTCTCAGGAGCTGGCGACGGAGTATGAAGCAGTTCTTCTACTACATGAAAAAGCGTTTGCTGCGCATCAAGAGGGGCACTGCCTTCTTGATGCTCGCTTTTGGATTCGGCTAGTAGAGTTTCCTCCGTATTCCTTAAATGCTGTAGTTGTTGCTTTAATTTTTGATTGAGGGGCAAAAAGACTTCTTCTGATAATCCATCCTGTGAATAGGCCATAAAAAGTTCTTGCGACTGTTTAATGACCCTATCCATCTGTTTTTGAATTGCCAATCTTTTTTTGGAGACGCTGATACAACTCTGTTTTACATTGGGAAGTTCGTGCGAAGACAGTAACCGTTTCAACTGCTGGAGTACAGCGTTTTGCACCATCTTTTCTATTTCATCTGCTGGCAGATAGGATTGTTTACAGAAGAAAACACCTTTTTCCGCTTGGGATCGACATCGATAATAACGTTTCCCTCGACCGTTTTTCTTTACAATCATTCGACTGCCACAAGAACAGCGGAGCAATCCATTTGATAAAAGATGAACTTGACCGGATCGGCCTGGATATTTTCTTCTTTGCTCCATGAGCGTATGAACTTGAGAAAAAATTTCTCGACTGATAATGGGTGGATGAGCCGATGGACAAACCGCTTGAGAGTTCTTATCTTTACTCCAAACCGTTATTCTACGGCGTTTTAACCAGTTGTGGCTACTAGGCGCAAGTAAACGTTTCTCTCTCCGACCATAGACTACATCACCAGTATATGCGGGATTTTCCAAGATACGGGATATTGTCCTGGCCGTCCAATCGGCGTTTCTTTTGGTTTTCCATAATCGTTTGTTTAAAATCTCAGCGATTTTGCGTGTTCCATATCCTTGCAGATAAAGTGAGAAAATTTCCCGAATCACGGGCGCAAACGTTTCGTCAATTTCCAAACGCTGTGTTTGCGGATTGAGAAGATACCCGTCTGGCGGCTGTCCATTCCAACGTCCAGATTTCGCTTTCTGCATAGCTCCCATACGCACTCGTATAGAAATTTTCTCCGATTCAGCTTGGGCCAATGCACTATGGATGGTAAAGATAAATTCGGCGTTATCTTTTTGGCTATCAAAATTCTCTTCAAGTGAAAGAACACGTACCCCAACAGCAAGCAAAGTGCGCAAAAGCAGGAGCGCATCCACCGTGTCACGCGCCAAACGAGAAATTCCTTTAAAAAGTACCACCTGGAAACAACCTGCCCTAGCATCAGCAAGCAATTTCTGAGCTTGTAAACGATTCACCAAACTAGTACCAGACACTGCCTCGTCCACATAAATCCATTCATCCGGAGTTTCCCAATATTCTCCCAGTTCCTGACCGCGTCTTCTGGCCATCTCCCGACAGACTGAAATTTGGTGTTCGAGCGAGTCACCCGAAAGTTGCGATTCATCGGATACGCGAGCGTAAATGGCGCAGCGAGTCAACCGCAACTCCCCCTTCATAGAAAGGCTCATCATGCGATGAGGGCACTGACTGTTCCACCGCTTGATCCAAACGCAAATATTCCAGTAAGATCAGCAAACAATCATTCCATACTTTGTCTTCCGACTCGCCACCTTCAAATTTCTCCTCAATAATCCATTTCTTCGGCACCTACATCACCTAATGCATGTTTATGCCAGGGAGAGATGTCCACTTGCCTACTTATCGATCACGCCAATCTACAACGAGAAAAAAACCATATTTATCCTCTTCGTCATCATCGATGTCGTCCCATTCCACAAATCCCACTTCTCTTGGTTCTTTTTTCTCTTGCATGCCTACACACTCCATAGTTCTCTTTTTTATATGTTTCTCACTCAAGCATCAGTGAATTGGATGAAAAGCAAACACTGTATTGCTCATCACCTCAAACAACCAACTGCGGTGAAGTGTTTCTACCTTAACTTTCTCTCCTGCCGCCCCCATCACATAAAATAGTGGGACAAAGTGTTCGCGGGCCATAGAGGGTACAGCAACTTCCGCATAAGGCGCAATTCTCTCATAAGCAAATAACTTTTCCAAATCCCAAGCCTGCAAAGTTTCTTCTAGCCAATTCTCAAAACTGTACACAGCCTTCTTGATTTCTGGCCGATCACGATAAGGTAAAATTTGAAAGTTGTGTACAGTTACCCCACTTCCAATCACAAGTATATTTTCTTTCGCCAAAGCTTCTAACTGTCGACCTACAGCAAAGAGAGCCCGCGGAGATTGATTGGGCTGAACCGATAAAGCAACAATCGGAATATCTGCGTGCGGATACAATCGATGGAGAATGGTCCATACACCGTGATCGAGCCCACGTTTCTCATCCACCACATAAGGAATACCAGCCGATTGTAGACGTTGCTGAATCTGTTTGGCCAATGCTGGATGACCTTGGGCAGGATACTCAACCTGATAAAGTTCAGGCGGAAAACCTGCAAAATCGTAAATCATGGAATATTGCTCTACTTCACTGACAGTCAGAATTTTAGATTCCCAATGTGCAGAAAAAATGACAATAGCTTTCGGACGTGGTAGAGTTTTCCCAAGTTTATCAAGGAATTTGCCGTACTCACTGTCTTCAATGGCTACCATGGGTGAACCGTGGGCAATGAACATGGGTGATATCATTGAATACTCCCCTATCGTTACTTAGATATTTTCAGTATATCACTCAACCGTTCATTTCCTATTTTGGGATAACTGATTAGCCCACATCTCCACTCGATGATGGAGTTAAAATCAGGCCTTTACCCAATGCTTTGCGTAAATGATACGTACTCAAAATCAATATAGGCTGCCCTATAAGATAGAACCAGCTCAATGGAAACAACACTCGATTAACTAAATTATCCCAAGCCTGTTGATTCGGAACGACTTGAAAAACTGAAATTACCGCAACTGTCACTCCTACAACTAGCCAGGCTCGAATATGAACTGACAAATTGAGAGATTTCATTATCGTTTCGGAAAGCCCCCATAAATGGTTACTGAAAAATACTACTTCAAAAAGCGTTACCAGACTGACAAAGACAATACCGAATCGTTCAACCAATAGACCCTGCAACTGAGCCAACTGCAATACAAATTCTGTAGGATGGGTCAGTGATTGTATTCCTGAATAGCCAATCACTACTACTGAAGTTACATAGATCAAAATAAGCGTACCTGTTGCAAAAGCCATACTGAACAAAGGAATACTAAATGATTCTCGGCGATGTTGAATAACGTAAGGGTTGAGTATCAAATAGAGGCTGAATCCTAGAAATATAGGAAATAGATGTTCGGCTCCAAACAAAGATTGCTGCAGATTTACAGGATGATAAAATATTCCTGTCCAATGCGCGTGAATCAGTGAATTGATACAGGAAAAACAGAGAATGCCTAAAATAATTGGAAATATCAGCGAGGCGGAACTTGCCAATGTCTCTAATCCATAGAGAGCACCTATCATAGCAACAATTCCCATGCTACTGACAATGACAAAACGGGGAGTATTCGGTAATATGGATTTTAAAATCAGTGAGAAGGAGAAAAGACTCAGAGAGACAAACAGAATATAGCCAGGAATGTAACTGAGCGTAAAAAAACGTCCTAACCATTTTCCAAATATCATTTCCCCGATTTGCCCACCAGATATGGGATAGAATGTTTTGTTTATCCAACCATGCAAAACGGCCGATAGAATACCAAACAGACAAACCCCGAGTATCGCCCATTGTCCATCTATGCCTGAAAAACTCACTGCATATCTTGGAAAAACCCAAAACAGAAGCGGTAGAAAACTAGTAGAGAGAAGACAGATTGCCTGAATATGAGTCAATTTTAGCAACGGTTTCCCACCCTTCTACATCAGAACTCCTTTGCTGCTTATCCATGCTTGAACATCGATTTCCACGGACGCTTTTTGAAAGATGCGGTTCCAATTGCTCCGTACTTGTTGCTCTTGTTCAGGATGTTTTTGAAGATAGATTTCTCCATATCCCAAAACATCTGCCCCATGTTTTTGCAACAGCTTTAAGGTTTGCAAAATCTGCATTCGTTCATACTGCTCGACTGAATTTTGAAGCGCCATGACATTGGCTGGGGGCATATTCGCTAAACTCACATGACCCCGTTTTCCCAAAATGCCGTGAATATAAATACGTGCATAGAGAATCATTTTCGAGTTGCGCCTAAAACATCGCATTTGGCTTTCCCCGTACACTGAAGACAAGGACACGATTTTTTGATGATAGGGAATATCTAAATTCATATTTTTGACTGTTCCAAGCAAAAAATTTACTGATAAAGTTTGTTTTTTGGAGAGAGTAAATACTTTCCCATCTGGTGGATAGACCGTAATTCCTTCAGCCAGAAGTCTGTTAACTTTGCCAGTCTGGTCTTTCCATGGACGAATGAGCGGTAAAGAAGAAGCATATCCTGGCAGTGTTTGATCACGCCAAAACTCCCAAAGCGTTCGACTGATATAGTAGCCATTTTGGTGAAAAATCCCACCAAACCGCTTACTGAGATCGTCCGATGCCGAAATTTTATCCAGTTTTGCGCTTAAGACATCTGAAGCCTGGAATGGACTGCTAACCATATAAGCCATTCGATTCGTACGTGGTTCACGGATTAAATCTTCTAAAATATCCTGCTGCATCTCTCGTCTTAGTTGACTACTGAGCACTATAGTCTGAATTTGACTCAAATCAAGATTGCGATTGATTTTTAATTGTATAGAGCGAAGAATTTCTCCTAATGTATAGCCTTCCGCTGATTCTTCAGCATGATTTTTTCCGTTTTCTGACGAACCTCCTCCTTCGCCTAAAGAGCCTGAAAAGACCGGATATTGAATGGTGACGCGAAATTTTTCTGGATTGCCATCCTGTGATTGATCAATAGCCATACCAATCGCCAGGGCCTTAGTGTTCATTGCTTGATAATCCCAGCAACCAGGAATAAACAATAACATGCATACCATAAAGCCGGTAAGCAGATATTTGTTTACCATATTGTTCATATTCTTCTATCCTCTGACTTCTTCAAAACATGGGGATTCTTTTCCAGTAAAGGATGTGGAGCGGGATCGGTATAATCGGAACTTCGAGTAGATTCCTTATTGTTAAGGTGTTCCGCTCGCTTGTCGAGCATGGCCAGTGGAAAGCGGAATATTCCATCCAGGAAAAAATCTTTCCAATGTTCCCCATTTATAGGAACCATATATTTACTTCCAAATGATTTTAAAGAATACATGTGGTACATCATTAACATACTCATCAACAACAATCCGTACACTCCGAATAAACTTGCTCCAATAATATTCGCCCAACTAAGTATGCGGGTAACCGTAGTAAATTCATAATTGGGAATTACGAATGTAGCAATCGCCGTGAGAGCAATCACTACAATTAAAATATTGCTGACCAATCCTGCCTCTACAGCCGCTTGACCTAAAACCAGACCACCCACAATACCAATGGTCTGCCCCATAACTTTTGGCATACGAAGTGCTGCTTCGCGAATAATCTCTATCGAAAATTGCATCGTGATGACTTCCAGGGAAGCATTCAGCGGTACAGTTTCTCGTGAACCTGCTATCTGCATGACTAGAATATGTGGCATCAATTCCGGATTAAAATCTGTCAGCGAGATATAGGCACCTGGCAAATAGATCGCAAGAAGAAAGGAAACTATACGTAACCAACGAATTAGCGTTGCTTCGATATAATTATGTTGATCATCTTCCATAGTCTGAAAATTATCAAAAATGTTCCCAGGCACAATCAATCCTGTTGGATCACCATCAACTAAAATCAAAATTTTACCTTGCCCAATTTCTTTCGTAGCATTGTCCAATCGAGAGTTAGCGCGAGTCAGTGGAAAAATGGTCCAGCGATTATCCACAATTCTTTGCTCAAGTGTTGCGCTGCCTGTCAATTTATCCACATGTACTGCTTCAATACGTTTAGTCACCGTCTCTAGCAAGGTCATGTTGACCACGTCATGCTCATAGATAAGCGCGACACGTGTACGGCTGCGATACCCAACAACTATTTCTCGAATTGTGAGCGCATCACTTTGTAGTACGTGGCGGAGTAAACCGAGGTTAATGTTTAAATCTTCTACAAATGCAACTTGTGCTCCACGTGAGCTAGATTCCAAAAGCGGCAAATTAGGTCTGCGCTGTTCAACCGAACCTGCACCAACAGACACCGCTCGATTGAGACCATCGACCAGGAGAATAGCTTCACCGAGTGTCAGTCGTTCACGGATTTCCCACAAATTTTCCATAATCGTAATATTGGTACTCGTTAAAACATGGCGAGCCAGATAAGAAGGTAGAACTTTCATACTCAAATGTTTGGGAAAATCATGACTTTTTATTCTTTCTAAAAGTTCCTCAATAACTTGCTTATCCGTGATGGTAGCAAAGAAGGCAACAGCGACTTCACGTCCATTGATGTCTGAACTGCTGATCCGAAAATCTATACTTCGTCCTGCCGTTTGTCGGAGATATTTTACAGTATGATTTAAGTCTCCCGTAATTTTTGGCGCATCACGCCAATCTGGCACTTTCGGTTTGTAGCGACTTGGGTATCGATCTTTGGCGTCACTGCGATTGAAGATGCCAAACAAATCCATCACTCTTTCATGTATTTTACCTGTTTCACCTTCTTTTCCCCAATAAAAATTACATTTATACAGTTGACAAGAAACCGCACACTGAACATCTTATCATGTCTACCCTTTTTAGAGGTTTGTGTGGTAGTCAAATGCTGGCTAGTGGAGGTCCACCGACCCATCCCCACTCATACGTCATGAGCATTAGAAAATCTACTTCCCGCCCGAGTGTGCGATAATCAAACGCCCCCATCCATGGTGCATTCGGTTCATCTGATGTCTTTGGTCCCATGGCTATGGAAAGTGAATAATTACGTGCCCTGACTGCATCCCCGAGCTGCTGAATAAATTGATTATAAAGCGGGCGATCCGTTGGCCGCATATGTTCAAAGTCTACATTAACGCCACGAAAACCACGCTCACCAAGCTCGGACAAAATATGATCGATTACTTTTTGACGCATCGAACGGTTTGCCAGGATAGTATGGGCTAATTCCGTATTAAAAGTGTTGCCATCAAAATTAGTAACCGTCATAAGCGGAGCAATTTCATAACGTTTGGCCGCTTGACGAGCAACCGCGTCGTTAAGCGGCTTGAGCGTACCGTCTGCTTTCACCTGGTAGGAAAACATACTGACATAAGTAATGTCTGAGACCGTTTGCAACATTTCAGCATCGGAAGGCTGTCCACTAGGCGTCATATAGGCATTCACTTCAATCGTTTTCTTGCTGGTCAACAATTCTGGTACATAGAGAGTCCGTCCAGCCACCAGTTCTTTTCCGGCTGTTGCTGGACTGATACCGAGCCAACGCGAGAGACCCTGTTCGGGAATTTGCAATTTTTCACTGATAGATTTTAACGTATCACCTGGCTGAACCGTGTAAGGACGGACAGTCGTCGGCTTGCCAGGTACCAACAAGTGCAGTCCGGGTACTAATAACTCTTGATTGTCCAGCTCATTGAGACGCAGCAATTCACGCACCGTTGTTCCATAAATCGCAGCAATTGAACGCAGCGTATCGCCGCGCATGACAGTATGAATACGCAATGTTTATCCCCCCGCTTGCCGGTCTAAGCGATCCGTATAGTGGACCTGAGGCCATAGGAATGGATTCATAACCTCAACCAATCGCATTCCCACATTTCCTGTTCTCCCCATGCTATGCGAGAATAGGCGATTGTGCCTGTAAAAAATCTGCCCGGCAAGGCTTGTCCGCATGGTTCCACTCCATAACCAGACCCAATTTGTTTATGAAGGGTTGACCCGCTTAAAAATATCTGCCAACCGTCCCTCATAGACAAGGGTATAATCAGCATCATTCTCCAAATAAACGGTCAGAGCATAATTGGGTGGCATGAGAATATAGCGAAACTGATATTCATCGAGTAAAGCCGGAGCATCACTGGCTAAATTTTGCAAGTCCATATAATTAGCAAAAGTATAGTTTTCGAGAAAAATATCGGTTCGTCCATCGACAAAAGTGGGGATATGTTCATAAATGAGAAACCCTCCCCAGTCGTACGCGTTGAGTAAACTGGTTTGGACATGGTGTTTTTGTAAATAGGCAGCCGCACCAAACGGAAAAGCATTTCTGGAGAGATGTTGACGAAAGGTTCCTTTGACGGTTGGCAATGCATAACCAAGCCAGACCAACGCCAGGATTGAGACCATACCCGAAAGAATACGCCATAAAAAAGAACGGTTGGCATCGCTCAGTGAAAATCGCTGAGGAATCATTTGAGCCAAAAGTACAGCAGAGGATATAGAAAAATAAGGTAGAAAACGCTGATAGACCAAGGTGAGCGCAAAAGTCACTGCCGTATAAATAAAAAACTTCCATAACACCCCTCGACGTTGATACGCGAGTAGCGTAAGAAGAATGAGAAAATAAGGCAATACGCCCCATTTATACAGGGATTGATGAAAATCCGGTGAATGCCATTCCATAATGCTGCGCACCATGAGGGCATTACCGCCAAGCAGTGCGTACGCATATTCGTGCCAATGATTCGGATTCAACAATCCTATTGCCGCCGATGTGATGGCAAAGAAAGCTAGCTGAAGCCGATCTCGTTGAGAAAATGAAGATTGAACAAGTGCCCCCCATGAGGGCAGAAACGATACAGCCAGTTCAAAAAGTATCATCAACGGTCCTAATGGTGCAGAAGCGTGTGAGTTTGCCCAAATGAGCATGAGAGGTAAACTGAGCCAAATGTAGTGACGATGACCTCGTCGATAGCTCTCCAGTATCCACAAAAAAACAGCAAATAAGGCGTAGGAAAAAATTTGTGGGCGAATAACCCAAAATGGCCAGCCTACGAGAACAGCAAGAATTGCCAGTAAAGCAGCTACGACTGCATTTCCGCCCGCCAGCCGTCGAGCCAGCACATAAACAAAACCAAGCGTCACACATTGTATAACAACAATTAAAAACCATATTCCCGCAAATTGAAAATGTAAGGACAGCCAAGCAAGTATCACCTCAAACAGCCATTCCTGAGTTACCCATGGCTTACCACGCATAGACCAGGAAAAAACATCGTGCCGCGGAATATGGTGGTGCTGAAGAATATACATGCCTGTAGCCATGTGCCATGGTGTATCGGGATCGGTCAACGGTGCCATGGCGTTACAGGCAAAAAGTACAGTCCAAACTACAAGTAGAGCAGTAGACGGACTCAGCAGCTTGTGTTTGAGGCGATTCGCTTGCATGACTCCTCCTTCTAAAAGAGTTCATCCGAGCAGGCAGATTCACTCATAGCTTTCTCTACTGCTTGATTAAGCACCCAATTGATGGCGCACCAGTAAATCGACATAGTAACAGGTCACGGCAACAACAGAAAAAGGCGTCAATAAAATATTGACCACAGAATCCAGTGTAGAAGATAGCCAAATAGGCATCTGACCTCCACCCAAAAAACTGATGAGGAGCGGGATAATTCCATTCAGAAGAACAATCAGCAGCAAAAAGAAAAGCGTTCGAAAAAAGAAACGCTTGGTTAATCCCCAAGATTGTCCTACTGCCATCAGTCCAGCTATCGGCTGTGCGAGAGTGGCCGTCAAAGAAAGACTAAAGCGCACAGCAAAATAAATCGCAATGACGAAGAGTAGTATAAAGAGCAAAAGATAGACCCAATGTAATCCAGAGGCTAGCGAAACAACTGCCGTAGGTACACCAAGCAAAAGCGAAACAGCCATGGAACCACCAATGACCAAAATCGCTAGCATCATTACTGTACCAATATAAGGAAACCAACGACGGACTGCATAGCTAGAACCATCATTTAAAGAAGGCGCCTCTCCTTTGCTCGTCAAATACATCACAAGAAAAATCAGCATGCCATTGACAAAAGGTTTAGCGACCACCAAATAGATCAACGAAACGGCGAGCAGCCAAATATAGCCATGAACTGCAGCAGACAATGCTGGCGAACTCGCCGCCTGTCCCTCTGGAGTGTTTTGCAGTTGTGAAAAAGCTTGGGTCATTTGTTGCAAAGCTTTAGGATTAGCGTAACGAGCTGAAACATAGATGTTTAATAAACTGTAGGGTACAAGAATGGCAATGGTGGCACCAAATAAATAGCCCGGATATTTGCGAAATATTTTCCATGCTTCACCATAAATAGCCCAAAATCCAAGCGGTTTTTGTAAACTTCTAGATCCATTCAAACGGACAGACCTCCCGACCCATTTCTTCCGTCCATGATAGCATAGGCTAAGTAAATGCCCTAGTGCAACACGGCGATTGAGTGACTCTTTGGAACAGCAGCAGTTTCTACTGAGCTTTGCTCCGTCAACAATGCGTATAGTCCACCTGCTGCTACCAATTCCTCATGCGTACCCGATTCGACAAGACGTCCTTTTTCAAGTACCAAAATACGATGAGCATGACGAATGGTGGACAGACGATGGGCAATGACAAGTGTCGTGCGTTGCTTTGCAACTTCCATCAGTCCATGTTGAACCAGTTCTTCTGTCTGGCTATCCAGATTGGCTGTAGCTTCATCCAAAATTAAAATACGCGGATTCAAAGCAACAATACGCGCGAAAGAGAGCAACTGTCGCTCGCCCATTGACAAATTCGCACCCTTACCTACAAGCGGCGTATCGTATCCTTCCGGCATCCGTTCAATGAGACGATGCGCTCCGACTCGCTCGGCTGCTGCAACCACCTCTTCACGTGAAATGTCTTTACGGAAAAGTCGGATATTGTCTAGTACCGTTCCAGCAAATAGATTGACTTCTTGTTGCACGATCCCGATAATAGCGTGCAAATCAGCTTGGGTATAGTGACGCACGTCTCTCCCATCAATGGTGATACGTCCTTCCTGCGGTTCATAAAACCTTGTCAACAAACTCATGATTGAACTCTTACCCGCCCCCGTCGGACCAACAACGCCAATAAATTGACCGGGATCGACCGTAAAAGAAATATCATGCAGCACGGGCAATTCCGGATGATAGCCAAATGTCACATGCTCAAACTGAATTTTCCCGGCCACCGCGTGCCAGTCAGCTAAAGGGGTTGCTTCAGTAAGATCAACAATCTCTGGCTGCAACGCAAAAATACGGCCAATACGGTCAGCAGCTACCATGGCCGATTGCAAAGTATTCCATTGTTGAGTCATTGAGTTGATGGGTTGAAAAAATTGTCGAATGTAAGAGATGAATGCATATAGTGTTCCAAACAAAATCGCATGGTGCAACACCGCACCACCGCCAAACCAAACTACAGCAGCGACAGCGACATTGCCTACAAGTTCTAATACGCGGTTAAAGAACACGGAAGTCCGATACTCGCGAACGTTTGCTTGTCGATGCAGCGTGTTGAGCCGCTCGAAATTTTCTGCCTGCCTTGATTCCTGATGAAAAATTTGAATGATACGCATACCCGCCAAGTTCTCGGCTAAAAAAGCCACAATATTGGAGAGACGAGTGCGGGTAGTCTGGTAGGCTTGACGCAATCGATTTCGAAAAGCAAAAGATATGGCAAACAACACTGGCAATATGATCATGGAAAAAGCAGCGATTCGCACGTTTAGCTCAAACATGGCAATGATAATCATGACAATGGAGAGTCCGTCGCGCATCATGGAGAGTGCAAAATTCGTAAAAAATTGACTTACAGTTTCCGTATCACTACTCACGTTGGTCACCAAACGACCAATGGCGTTGGTATCAAAAAAACGCATAGACTGACGCTCAATATGACGGAATAATTGCAGACGAATTTCACGTATAATACTCTGCCCTGTATATTGAAGGAGAAGAATCTGTGAAAAATTTGCCACCACGCCAAGAACCACAATCCCAACATAAATAGCTGTGATATGATAAAGTCCCTGCCAATTAGGCTGCGAAACAGCAATATCTTTATCAATAGCCACTTTGACCAGATAAGGTTGCATCACACTAGTTGCATTAAAAATAATGACAAGCAGCAGAACCAGCAAAAAATGACCCAGATAAGGTTTGGCAAACGGCAACAAACGCAATAAACTCCCCATACCGCTCGTATTCGCCTTTTTCTTGCTCATCCTACCGCCTCCTCTTCCTCCTGCAGTCTGTACATTTGCGCATAGATACCATCCGCTGCAAGAAGCGACTCGTGTGTACCTTGTTCTACTACCCGCCCCTCATCCAGCACAAGAATGTGATCAGCATGGCGTACAGCCGAGAGTCTGTGAGCAATGATGATGTTGGTTTGCCCTCTCCTGCGCTCGGTAAGTTCGGCTAGAATACTTTTTTCCGTATGCATGTCTACCGCTGAGAGAGCGTCATCCAGAATGAGCACCGGAGCACGTTTGAGCAGAGCACGAGCAATCGCTGTCCGCTGTTTTTGACCGCCAGAAAGAGTGACACCGCGTTCTCCAATGACCGTTTCAAATCCTTTAGGAAAATCCATAACATCTTCATAAATTGCTGCCGCACGCGCGGCAGCATGCACTTCCTCATCAGATGCCTCACTATCACCAAAGCGAATGTTGTCCGCTATCGTGGTTGAAAAGAGAAATCCGTCTTGAGGTACATAGGAAATGGCTTCACGCAAAGCTTCCAAGGAAAGTTGGCGTACATCAATACCGTCTAGAAAGACCGTGCCCGACGGTGGATCGAAAATACGCGGAATCAGGTTAACCAGTGTTGTTTTGCCCGATCCGGTACGTCCAACAATGCCGAGTGAGCGTCCAGCGGGCAGACGAAAATCAATTTCGTAGAGCGTGGGTTCATCGGCATCAGCATACTGAAAGGCTGGCAAATGGACGTGAATCTCCCCGCGAACCTCTTCTAACGCTTGCGGTTCTGGAGGTGACTGAATTTCTGGTTTCTCACCCAACAAAATGGAAAGGCGCAATAGCGACGCGGAAGCGCGTTGAAAATTGTTAATCACAAAACCGATTTGTTGCAAAGGTTGAATCAACATGGTTAGATACAGCGTGAAAGCAACAAAAGAACCGAGTGGGATTTGCCGGGTCAGGGCCAGCCAGCCTCCATACAGCAATGCAATGGCAAACGCAATAGACCCCATTAAAGGAATCATGGACTGAAACGTTGCTGAACGTGTGAACATTGTCATTTGCCGACGTACAATCTCTTCTACACGTTTGCGAAATCGTTCTTCTTCTATCTCTTCATTTCCAGTTGCTTTAATGAGACGAATGGCTGCCAAACTTTCTTCAGTGAGTTCTGCCATATCGGAAAGTCCTTCCTGGACATGGCGAGAAGCGATGCGCACCTTGGGGCCAAACCAGACAATAAAGAGCGGCACAAAAACAAGTGGAATGAGGGAAAGGAGTGTCAATTTGACTGAAACCGTGCGAAACGTCATATAGAGTGTGGCGATCAATAAAAAGACTGCATTCGTAAGAATATTCAGGCCGCCAGACAATGCTTCGCGAACTTGGCGCACGTCTGTCATAGCATGATTGAGCAGGTCACCAATACTGCGATGTCGAAAATATGTAGTCGAAAGCAATTCCCAGTGCAAAAAGAGACGTTTTCGCAACAGATATTCAAACTGGCGTCCGAGCGCCCCGTTCCAAAGCTGTCCAATTCCATATAGAATCACGTAAGCTATGCCAACCAGCGCCAGCAAAATCGCATAGTGGAGAAGAAGCCGGTTGGTCATTTTACCTGCCTGTAAAGCGTCAGTAAATTCTCCAAGCAAATTAGGGAATTGAACTGTGATAAACTCCGATATTATGATGGAGAGCAACGATAAGCTGTAGGAGCCTTTATGTTCAAGCAGAAACTGCCAGAGCAGCTTCCTTGGATTCATAACAATCGACCTTTCTCGCTTAGGGTGCCGTAAATGCAGCCACAAGCTCAATGCTTTCGGTTTATATCATAAACTTCCACAAAATATAAAAACACGTTCTCATATCTTTACGAATCATAGATTAAACTTTTCGTCTGACGAAAATATTCTTAATTCATTGTAGTCGAAAACAGAGGTGTCAACAAGCGTGAAAAAAGAGAAAAAAAACTATCATACAGCGGCTCGCGAAGCTCGCCAGGAACAAATACTCGATTGGCTCAGCCAACTCGAAAAACCTCTCTCCGGCCAAGAACTAGCCAATCGTCTGGATGTTACGCGCCAGGTGATTGTCCATGATATTGCTCTGCTGAAATCGTCTGGCTATCCTATTTTATCCACAGCACGCGGATACATGCTTATGAAAGAAGAACTGTCCAGTAGACATGTCCTTCTTCTGGAAGTCTTCCATCGTCCAGATCAAACTGCTTCTGAGCTCTACATTTTGGTCGATCACGGTGTGGCTGTACTTGACGTGCAAGTGGCTCATCCTCTTTATGGAACACTGAGCGGTACACTCGATTTGCAATCCCGTAAAGATGTCGAACATTTTCTTCAACAAGCTAAAAATACACAAGCTGTTTTTCTTTCTTCTCTTACGGACGGTTGGCATTTTCACACAGTACATGTACCATCCAAAAAAAGGCTTCAAGAAGCGATATCCGCTTTGGCTGACCAGGGCATTGAAGCTCATCTTGCCAATGGCTTGAATAAACGCTCTCCTTTAATGCGTTCGTAAACCTAATATTTCCCTTTTTGAAAAATTAGTGATAATCAAAAAATCACTTTACAAAACTCTCTTTTCATGTGTATATACATGTGTAATTATTTTTTTGGACGATTTTTTTGGGGGGAATTGTCATTGGCTGTTCGTCAACATACAGTTCGTTATCAACGTCAATTACAGATTGAACCTTATGGCGTGGAAGTTATACCTCAAGAGGAACGACAGAAAAACAGTTGGAGCCAGTTGACACTTTGGTTTGGCTGTAATTTAACGATTGCCGATTTTGCGCTTGGTTTTCTACCCGTTTCTCTTGGTTTGCCGTTGTGGGCTACATTGGCAGCTTTGCTTCTTGGAAACGTGGTTGGGTCCTTGCTTGTAGGTGCCCTGGCGAGTATGGGGCCTAAATATGGTTTGCCCCAACTTGTGATTGGACGTTTCTCGTTTGGAATTAAAGGAGAATATTTGCCAGCCGCTTTTAATTTTCTTTCCACTGTAGGATGGTTTGCAGTCAACAATATATTGGGTACCTTCGGATTACAAACCCTTCTGCCCGGTATACCTTTTTTCATTCTTTCTTTAGGTCTTGTGGTCATACAAGGTGTGGTGGCCATTCTCGGCCACCACTTCATCCATATTTATGAGCGCATAATGAGCATCGTTTTAGGTGTTCTATTTTTGGTTGTTTCTGTGCGGCTTGTTCAACATAGTTCTGTTTTTTTCAGCTATCATCCGCATCCTTCCAACGTATGGCCATTGTTTGCCATCATGGCGGCAGCTACCTTTTCATACGTAGGAAGTTGGGCGCCTTACGCCTCGGACTACAGTCGATATCTCAAAAACGACACACCTTCTGCAAGGATTGTCAGTTTTGCCGCCATAGGCAATTTTCTCTCCAGTTTTTGGTTGGAGTTGGTGGGTCTGGGTGTTGCTTTGCTGGCTAAAAACAGCAGCAACAGTATTGCTGCATTGCACAGTGTCATGGGTTCTTTTGGAGACTTGGCGGTCATTGCCATTATTCTTGGCGGCACAGCTGCTGATGCACTCAATCTTTATTCCAACGCCCTATCTGCTTTAGCTATAGATATTCGTTTGCCAAGAAGCGTCATGACCGTCATTACCTGTTTGCTCGGGCTAATTCTTTCCTGGATTGGCGCTGGTAGTTTTGAAAATAATTACGAAAACTTCCTGCTGCTGTTGGGCTATTGGATTACGCCTTGGGTTGGCGTACTACTCGCTGATTTCTGGAAAAATCAATTTCAAACTCGGACGGTGACATCTCTCCGCCTGTCCCGTTTGCTTGCATTTATCATCGGAATTTTAGTTTCTATTCCATTTATGTCAAGCAGTCTCTATGAAGGACCGATTGCCAAAGCTTTGGGTGGAACCGATTTGACGTTTATTGTTGGATTTTTAGTTGCATTTACTCTCACTTGGTTTTTACCTAAAGAAAGCTAAGCAATATTAGGCATCAACCAACCAACAGCAGCGTAGAGCACTGTAGAAATACCAGCCAACCAAACGGCTACCTTTGTTTTGTAATTGGCGTAATCCATGACCGGCAACTTGGTGACAGTTGACATGGCTACTGTGTTGTCGCTGAGCGGTGAAGCAAAGCCGCCAAATGTTCCACTGGCAAATACTGCTCCAGCAATCAGCGGCAGGTGGCCAACACCATGTTGAGCAATTGCAAAACCAAGCGGCATCAACATAGCCCAAGCGCCAAACGAAGAACCAATAAAATACGAAATGACACAACCTATAACAAAAAGTGCCGGAACCAACAATGCAACAGGTACAAAATGAGATATTTCCCGCTGCGTGTATTGCGCAAAACCGAGATCGGACGAAATGGCGGAAACACCCCAAACAAAGATAAGCAGAACGTTGACAGACATCATTTCATTACCACCAGACATAAATCCAAACATGATGCGATCTATGCCTAGCCCTTTAATTAGATAATAAATAGAACTTACTACCAAGGTCACAACTAGGGCTTCCAACATTGCCAACGAGGCATTGGCATGTAAAAAGGCATTAAAGATATTGGTGGCTTGCGCTCGACCACTCCACCATGTAAAGAAGAAAGTCAAGGCAAGAAGAAGTACAAGTGGCAAAACCAGATTGAGAGCATCTGGCTTAATTTCATCGGAAGCTAGTTCCAAGGCGTCTGGAAAGGCACGAGATTTCCCAGATTGACTAGATTCTCCCAGTTCACCAACTTGCCCTACCTCTGCATGTGCAGCACGCGACGCACGGTGAGCCATTTGCATCTGTTGCTCCGTTAAACGCCAGCGTAAATGGCGATGAATAGGTTTGTGATTGTGAGGTGTGTCCCCATCCGCTGTTGCTGGTTTTGGCTTTCGAAACGAAACAAATAGTCCATAAAGGAGGGCAATCCAAGAGAAGAAATTAAACGGTAAAGATTCGAGCAGGAGTTGAAACGGTCGCAATCCTCCTGCTGAAGCATGATGTAACGAAGTTGAAAGCAGGCCAATCATATAGCCAACAAAAACTGTACCTATTGGAATGACTGCAATAAACGGTGTTGCGGTCAAATCAATCATAAAAGCAGAGCGCATCACTGAAACACCTAATTTTTTCATCACGCCGCGCATGACAGGAGCTATGGCGACAATACGAAAATCTGGCGCCATGAAGGTAAAAAATGCGGTCAACCAAGTAATTCCGTATCCACCTCGAGCTGTATGGATACGTTTTCCCATCCAATTGGCGAATCCCTGTACACCACCTGTGACACGCACCAAACCGACAAAACTGCCAAATCCGAATAAAAACAGCAAAAGATTGGCATTGTTTGGCACAACCACTTGTTGAACAATCGTACCAATTGCACCTTTGAGCCCTCCTACAAAGGTGGGATGAAGCATGTAGGAACCCACCAGAAGGCCAACAATAAGTCCGGGAATAACTTGCCGACTGATGAGCGCAATAGGGATGACAATCAAAAAGGGTATCATCGAAAAGATTGTCGCATACAAATGCATAAAAATTCCTCCTGCGTTCATTGTTCCGTTTCATTACGTAACATTTCACACAAGAGAAATCTCATACAGTTTTTTAAGAAAATATTTTATTTTTTTCGTACAACCTGGACACCAAACAATCTCGGCAGCAGATAGATTCCTGCAACACCCACGAGTACGTAAACAACGCGACTAAATAGATTCCCATAATCAGCAAATACAGAATTTCCAACCGCTTGAACCAAATCAAATTGGAAAAGTCCTACCAACAACCAATTGATGGCTCCAATGACTACCAGCCACCATGCGGCTCTTTCCACATCAGCCACCTCCCTTTGTCCTCTACATATGCCTGTCTGTGCCCACTTAGACCAAGCAATGTCGAAGCGTGCCTGGTCATCTGACCTCTTGCAGCTTTTGAATGGTTTGCCAAACCTCTTTTGCAGTTGTGAGCATAGGTTCTCCAGCATTCAAACCGTCCGATAGTCGAATGCCTTCTGACTTTGGCACATACCAAATCGCCTGCAAGCCGGCCTTTCTTGCCCCTATCACGTCTCCCCCATAGTTATCTCCAATCATCAACAACCGTTCGACAGGTGAACCCAAACGAAGACTGACTTGTCGATAGATAAGTGGATCTGGTTTTGCTGGTCCAATTTCTTCCGAAACAAAGACAGCTTCTGGATGAAAATAGGATTCTAAGCCAGCTAGTTTTAATTTTCTTCTCACGACATCGGACGATCCGTTGGAGAGGATGGCCAGCGGAAATTCTTTACTCACTTGAGCCAGAAGCTCTTCTGCTTCGGGTAAAGGACGTGTATACTCATCAAGGGCCTTATCTAGTAAACGTTGAAATTGTTCGACTTCCTCAGCCTTCGGTTGTCTTTCAAAGGCATGCCAAGTTCTAAGAAAACGCTCACGTCGGAGTTGATCAATCGTTATCCGACGTGCATCAAACTCCTTCCATAATAACTCATGGTGACGAAAAAATTCTTCCATCCAATGATCTGGGATTTGGTGACCATAGAGTTGTCGAAGGACTTCTGGCAAACCTGCTGTGTACTGTAGTGATGTATCAATCAAAGTATGATCGAGATCGAACAAAACTGTATGAAATAATGGCTTGACTGTCATCAATGATTGCTCCTTCCCATAGCACGTTGGATAAGGTTGTATTTTAAATATGCATAGAAAGCAGGGAATTTTTTGCGCTCACCAGCTTCCAATTACGTTACCACAAGCTTGGCTAGTATTCAGTGGCTTGGCTTTATGTTTGCGAATACTGTTGTTATTCCTCTATCTGTGGGAGCAGCGTTTCATCTCACACATGGTGCCATCAGCGGGATGTTGGCTCGTAGTTTCATGTTTACGGGTCTTGCATGTCTTTTACAAGCCTGGATAGGTCACAAGTTACCTATTATGGAAGGTCAAAGTGGACTTTGGTGGGGAATTGTCCTTAATTTAGCCAATCTAGGGGCTGCTTCTGGGCTATCGCTTGCTGAAATCGGCGGAAGTCTGGAAGTGGGCATGATACTAGGTGGATTACTGATTATCCTGCTTGGAGTCCTGGGAGCCTATCGGTATTTAAATCAGTTATTTCGTCCCATTGTGATGGCGGTACTACTGATTCTGCTCTCGGCTCAATTAATCGATGTATTCTTTCGCGGCATGCTTGGTTTAGACAGCGGCCCTGTAATCCAACCAGATATTTTACTTTTTTCCATGATTCTGATGTTCTTTGTTGCTGGAATGAGTTTATTTGCACGTGGTTTTGTGGCCAACATCAGTATTCTCTTTGGTCTAGTCGTGGGCTGGCTTGCTTACGTCATTTTGTTTGGGGAAAACAAAGAGTCTATTGCCCCTAGTTTTGGTCATATAGGTCAATGGTTTGCTCTTGGCAACCCACACTTTCAAATCAGTTTAGTAATTGCTGGAGTCGTTACCGCGTTGCTCAATACTACAAACACCATTGCCACGCTGCGTGCTTCAGAAGGCTTGTTCGGTCGAGAAGCAACCAAGCAACAAATGAGAAGATCATTTATTCTAACAGGATTATATACGATGCTTTCCGGCCCACTCGCACTCATTCCGTATGCGCCTTACACTTCTGCAATAGGTTTTTTGCGAGCAACACGTGTACTAGACCGCAAACCGTTCATCATAGCTGCCCTCCTCTTTATGATCATAGGCGTATTCCCTGCTCTTGCTGGTTTTCTTTCAACCTTACCCATTGCTGTTGGTGATGCTGTTCTCTTTGTTGCATATCTTCAAATTTTTGGTGCTGCCCTAATAAATGTCCAAGGTTTCACTTTTAATGCTATGAACACATTTCGACTGGCCTTTCCAACTCTGTTGGGGCTTGCTATCATGACCTTGCCAAGCCATAGTTTTTCTAGCCTGCCCATGATGCTCCAGGTACTACTCTCTAATGGTATGCTGTTAGGTATTCTTATAGCTGTTGTCACTGAAAATTGTATCCCTTGGAAAACAGAAAAACAGGGCTGACCGATATCGGTCAGCCCATAGAAATCATAGGAATTTCTTGATGATTTCTTGATTCAGCTTATTGATACTGAATTCTAGGATCAATCACTGCGTAAAGTACATCTGACAATAGATTGCCCAAAATGGTTACTACTCCGAGAAAGAACGTAACACCCATGATGATAGGATAGTCACGGGACATGATGGCGTTCCAGTACAAGAGACCCATTCCCGGATAGTTGAAAATTTCTTCTACAAACAAAGCACCACTTAACAGAGCAGGCAGTGAGAGACCTAACAGCGTAATCAACGGAATGATGGAATTACGCAGTGCATGAATGAAAAGGACACGAAACTCGCGAGCGCCCTTCATACGGGCAGTACGAACATAATCTTGAAGTAACGCTTCACGCATAGACGACCGCATAAAACGAGCCCAACCGGCAACAGAAACCAGGAACAGTGAAGCAACTGGAAGAACTAAGTGATGCAGAAAATCCGCGAAACTTGGATTCGTCGCTTGAGGATTTACGATGCCTCCAGATGGAAACCAAGGTAAATCGATGGCAAAAAAGATAATCAACAGAATAGCCAGCCAGAAAGATGGCATAGAATAAAAGAAGTAGTTGATGACGGTAACTACTTGGTCAAAAATTGTATCTTGGAAATATGCCTGTACGGCGCCAAGAAATACTGCGAATATGTGAGCAAACATGACAGAGACGACGACAATCACCAAAGTATGAGGAATCGCTTGCAAAACTAGCTTAACAACCGGCTTATCGTAAACATAGGAGTATCCAAAGTTGCCATGCAAAATATTCCACAACCAAATCAGAAACTGTTGCCACAATGGCTTGTTTAAGCCTAACTGTTTTGTAAGTGCCGCTGCGCGAGCCACCGTATAACGGTTACCCAACAAAATACGCACTGGATTACCAGGAACAATGTGTATCATAATGAACGAAATCAGAGAGATGCCTATTAAAGTGGGGATCAGCTCTAAAATTCGCCGCAATATATATTTGAGCATCCATTATCCTCCTCGTTTCATTTTTTCCGAACGGTAGAGACGGGAAACGCGCTTAACGTTGACGCGTTTCCACTGCACCGCGAAGACCGTCACCAATAAGATTGATGGAGACTTGAGAAATTAGAATACATAGTCCTGGCGGGTAAATCATCCACCACGCGTTCTGGAACATATAGTTCAACGAGTCGGACAGCATACTACCCCAATTTGGTGCCGGGGGTGGCAATCCAAGACCCAGAAAACTCAAACCTGCCATAGCTAAAATGGAATCAGCAATACTCAATGTTGCAGCCACTAAAATCGTACCAATAAAATTCGGTAGCATATATCGGAACATCACGCGCCCAACCCGCGCACCAAGTGCTTTGGCAGCTTCCACATAGACCATGTTTTTGAGCGCCAATACTTCCCCGCGCGCTAGTCGGCTAACGCCAAGCCATGAGGTGGAGGCAAGCACGAGAATCATGATCCAAATGTTAGGTTGAAAAACAACGTTTAAGAATAGCAATATAAAAATGGATGGTATTGCCAAAATCACATCCACTATACGCATCATGAGTGAGTCGACCCAACCACCAGCCAGTCCGCTAACCATTCCGTAAAACGTACCAAAAATCATCGTAACGATAGCTGCTGCAAAACCAACTTCTAATGATGACTGCCCGCCTACCATAAGTTGGGCCAAAATATTGTGGCCAAGACTATCCGTTCCAAGTGGAAAACGGGCGGATGGTCCCTGCACTGTGTAAAGCAAGTGAGTGGCAATCGCACTTTTGCGATAAACCAATGGACCCACAAAAGAGAATAGAACAAGGAACAACAGTAAAAATACTCCTAGTTTGGTGGTACCTGACCTCCAAAAGCGTTTCATAAAACCAGGGCGTTCATAGACGACTTGTTCTTGCTGTAACTCTTCTTCTTGAAAAATCGTTGAGTTGAGCATAGGACCTCCTTTCGCTTGTTATCTGCTGCGGGCGGTGATGACCTGCCGCCCGCAAGCCTACAAGCCGCACTATTTTGCTAGTGCGAGATTCTTGTTATTTAGAGGACACCCACCAATAGTTCATTTGCGGATAACCCGTTACTGGATTAGAGTATGTGTTTACATCGTGTACGTTTGCAGCAGTAACCGTCAAGCTAGCAGGGTTATCTGTGAAAATGACTGGCAGTTGTTGTGCAACATAATTTTCATAATTAAAGAGAGCCTGGATAGATTGTTGCTGCGTCGGATACGGCTGGTGTGTCGCTTTAATCAAGGCATCCATTTCTGGATTGCTATAGCCTCCGCTGTTCAATCCTCCACCGGTTCCAAAAATTTCGCCACCTGTCGGATAAGAACCACCATAAATGATACCTTGACCTGCAGCCAAATCCCACTGATTCGCATCTTTTGGATTAGAGATTACACTTTCCAGTGTGGAGAACGGCATAGATTTAAGCGTTACATCAATACCTTCCTTCGCCCAATCTTCTTTTAAGAGTTCAACTTGGTCATCCGTCGAAGTTGTACCACCAGAATAAATCATCAGAAATTTCATCTGTTGTCCATTCTTCGTCATGATGCCATTCACTTCGTGCCAGCCATGCTCTTCAAGCAATTTTTTACCCGCTTCAATATTGAATGGATATAGAGGTTTTAACAATTCCGGCGATGTGAACGCTGTGTCAGGTTGAGGAGGCAACGGCCCATATTGAGATTCAGCGAAACCTTTATAGATATACTGATTCATAGACTGTTGGTCTTCACCCATCATCAAAGCTTCACGCACATACAAATGTTTAAAGATACTGGCTGATTTCGATCCCGAGTTCATATTAGGCATCTCATCAAAGAAGGAAAGGCTGTAGGAAGGCGTGATTTTATCACCCATCGAAGTCAATGCAGATTTAGCTCCCAATTGACTTTGATCAATGTAACCAACATTAACCGTTCCTGTTTTAAGTGCAGCAAATTCCGCTGCATTTGAACCTTCATACGTAAAAATCAATTTATCAACCAGAGACTTGTGGCCAGAATATGCTGTGTTAGGTACCAAGGTCCAGGATTGATTGGAAACTGCATTTTGTAACTTAAATGGACCATCGACAACTGTATCAAAATTCGGATTCGTGCCGTTCTGACCCAAATACTTAATTTCTTGCGTCATATTGTTTGGATATTTGTTAAGGACTTTAGCCGGAAGTGGTACCAACTGCGACAACCCGTTATAAATAAACCACTGCTGGTTAGCTGGCTGTTTTAAGGTCACTGTAAATTCATAAGGACCATTGGCTACAACGCTTTGTACTCCATTCGGTATATCGCCTACCCCTGCATTCACATAGGGCCAAGGAGCTGGTGCATTGGGAGCTGAGATAGCCTTGATAACATTCCAGCTAAATAGAACATCACTGGAGGTCACAGGTTGACCATTTGACCATTTCCATTTCGGATTTAAATAGACGTGATAGACGGTTCCTTTTTTGTTGTATTGGATTTTATCCGCAACTGAAGAACTATAATTGATTTTATAGTTGGAACCAATCCATATCAGTGGTTTATACAACATGTCAATCATTTGAAAATTATACAAACTATCATAGCTTGAATTCACTAAAGGAAAATACCAGTTTAAGTCGGTCTGCGGCGGAAGCGCAACTGTAATCGTTCCGCCTTTTTGCGGCGTCAATTGCGACGTCGATGACGTGCTGTTGGATGAGTTGGACGTGTTATTCGTAGATGTACCGCATCCTGTCACGAGCAATGCTGTGCCAGCTGCCATTGCAACGACTGCAGAAACAGATTTTTTCAACTTCAAATTGGAAACCCCCTTTTTTCTGCTATGCATCTGAACGCGAGTCTCACAACGCCCAAGTAAAAGCGTGCAGGTGACTGAAAGTACGCCGTGTTCATGCACTCATCCCATCGTCGTTGCATTCCATAGTTGCCGGCATGAGCCACGTCCTACGCATCCCCCCTTTCTCGGCATGGGCTCCATTACCATTAAACCAAATGGCAGGCAACCATATGATTATGCTTTGCTTCACGCCACTCAGGAACTTTTTCGCGACAAACGTCCTGTGCAAGCGGGCAACGCGTATGAAAGACACAACCCTTTGGAGGGTTAGCTGGGCTTGGTAAATCTCCTTGCAGGATAATACGTTCTCGTTTCACACGCGGATTTGGAATCGGCACAGCCGACAAGAGCGCGCGCGTGTATGGATGAAGCGGATCGGCAAACAAATCGTTGGAGGATGCAAGCTCCATCATACGCCCGAGATACATAACCAGAATTCGATTACTGATGTGTTTCACTACGGATAAATCATGCGCCACAAAGATATAGGTGAGATTAAAATCCTGCTGCAAATCTTCCAATAAGTTAATAACCTGCGATTGAACGGATACATCAAGGGCAGCAACCGGTTCATCAAGAATCATCAGCTTTGGATTCAGAACCAAGGCACGAGCAATACCGATACGTTGGCGCTGTCCGCCGGAAAATTCATGCGGGAATCGACTGGAATAAGACGGATCCAGTCCAACACGCTCTAACATTGACTGCACACGTTGTTTGCGCGCCGTTGAGTTGTGCAAATGGTGTATTTCCATAGGTTCAGACAATGTCTGCCCAATCGTGTAGCGAGGATTGAGTGACGCATATGGATCTTGAAATACAATTTGCATCTCACGACGCATATCGCGCATCTGAGATTTACTCAGCTTCATGATATCTTTACCTTGAAAGTGAATCTGTCCGCTGGTTGGCTCTACAAGACGGAGCAAACTCCGACCCATGGTTGATTTACCGCAACCGGACTCACCAACAACACCAAGCGTCTCACCCGCATACACTGTAAGATCTATACCGTCAACAGCGCGAACATAACCGGCAGTGCGACGGATAAAACCCTTACGGATGGGGAAGTGCTTTTTTAGGTTTTTAACTTCGAGTAACACTTCGCTCATCGTTTACGCCTCCTTCGCTTCATTCAGCCAGCATCGCGACAAGTGTTCCGCATTATCCACCTGAAAAAATCCGGGTTGTTGAGCGCGGCAGCGATCACTTGCATGCATGCAGCGTGGCGAAAAACGACAACCTTTAGGCATACGCGTAATCGGCGGTACATTTCCTTCAATCGGTTGTAAACGTTGTTTTTGCTCTGCATCAATTTTCGGAATCGCATTAAGCAATCCACGCGTATAAGGATGTTGTGGATTGAAAAAGATATCATCAACACTGCCTTGCTCAACAATCTGACCCGCATACATAACAGCAACGCGATCGCACATCTCAGCCACCACACCCAAGTCGTGCGTAATGAGGAGGATGGATGTTCCTAAATCCTTAGAAATCCCCTTCATGAGTTCAAGAATTTGCGCCTGAATAGTCACGTCAAGCGCTGTAGTTGGTTCGTCAGCAATCAATAATTTAGGATTACACGCCATAGCAATGGCAATCATAATACGCTGACGCATACCACCAGAAAGTTGGTGTGGATATTCGTCCATGATATCTTCTGGTCTGGGAATTCCAACTTTTTTTAGCATTTCCAATGATTGTTGAAAAGCTTCGCGTGGTGAGATATCCTTATGAAGCAACAAGGTTTCGGAAATTTGAGCGCCAATTTTATAGACCGGGTTCAATGATGTCATAGGTTCCTGAAAAATCATGCTGATCTCGTTGCCACGAATATCACGCATATCTCTCTCCGGCAAATCCAGCAAATTCTTGCCTTGATATTCAATTTTGCCAGTAACCCGAGCGGATTGTGTGAGCAGGCGAACAAGCGCTAAAGATGTCACACTTTTTCCGCAACCAGATTCACCGACGAGCCCTAGCGTCTCTCCTGGCTCAATCTTAAAGGAAACGTCGCGCACAGCGTGGAAGTAATTTCCTTCCATGTTGAACTCGACGTTCAACGACTCCACATTTAATACGCTATTAGCCAATGCGCTACTCACTCCTGTGCTACAATCTGTGATTGCAGAAAAATCAGGAAGCCTTTGTTATGGCAAAGACAACCTGTTTTCAGATTGCAAGAACTTTGCCACCTAACCCTGCTCCATTCCGCAATCTTGAATATCAAATCTTTTCTTATTTTCAAAGGCTGGCGAAAGCACCTGTTTCCCAACAATCTATTACACTTCCAATCCGGAAGCTGCTTGTCGAATTGACTCTACTTTCGCAACCATTTCTTCTTGAATGGGGACATTGTATATTGTGTTAACTATATTGTAAAGAAGACGCGATCACTCAGCTAAAATCTTACCGAAAGGGTATCGGCTCACTCAAACAGAAATCTTACCGAAGGGATCGATGTGCGGATGTCCATGCAGAGTCGGCAAGAGTACCTGAGTACGATGCGCGTGCGTTACCTTAAGGCACGCAATAGGCAAGAGAAATCGCAGATTTTGGATGAGTTGGAGCGGACCCTGGGATACGCGCGGAAGTACGCGATTGCCACTATGAAACCCAAACCGGAGCACGATAAACCGCCCGCTAAGCGTACTCGCTCTCTTCGGTATAGGGATGTGATGCCCATCGTTCAAATCGTTTGGGAAG
>NZ_FRAF01000031.1 GCF_900142255.1 Alicyclobacillus tolerans
CAACGGGCGTTCGATGCTAGTGCCATCCCAACGAACAGCCAAAAGTACTGGAGTGAGTGGGCACAGTCCCTCAATCCACTACAGCTACACCGACAACTGGTGACACTGCTGGCACAGGGACTAGGCGGGGCGAACCTTGCTCCTGCTCCGCTGCCCGCACCGGTTTCCAGGGGGATCGACAACGACAAACGAAACGGCACTCGGGACTCCTATTGAGGCCAAAACATTCGGTCTGTGGATTTGATGGACAACTCTTCAAGTTGCCCACAAGCTCCACAGACACAAAAAAAGGGGAAGCCGCTTCGCTCCTCCCCTCTGGCCTACGGCCATTCACCCCTCCCACTTCAACGGAATCGGGAATGGGTTAGATTTTTAAATGAGTTAGCCATCTCTCTTCGGTAAGATTTTTACGTGAGTTGACACGGGTTGCGCGTTCTTTCAACCAAGTTGCATGAGTGGGAAGTGTATCATGTATCTCAAAACGTGATCGAGATTATGATTTTTATATTTTAATTTTTAGATTTATTTTGCCTTGATTCATAAGATGTTTGCGGGATATTCAGTCCATATGAAGTTGTGTGATAAAAAACTCTATTTAATTTAATTTTAATACTTATATTGGTCAAATTTAGTTTTAGTGTAGTTATTATTTTGTGTAATGGATTTATTTACAAAAAAGCAATATACGTGCGTGATTGGGAGTGATAATTTTGAGTTGATCAAATGAATTCAGAAAAGAGGAATCATCTTGAAACATGATTGTCATCAAACTGAAAGTCCAAAGAATGAATCTTGGAAAACAGAATTAAGACAATCATTTCGAACCAAATTAAGCCCTGAAATTGCTAAACTTGCTAAACAATCCGAAGCTATCGCAAGACAGATGTTACCTAGTATTCATGAATTGGATTTTAGTGGACTGCGTGAACCTTTTGAAGCAGGTAAAAATAATCAAGGAATTTATGGAATGGAAAGAATTTATGAAGATAGGGTGGTTTTAACACCTTATTTTGAATGTGCCGCGTATTGTCGCTATTGTTTTAAGAAAACTCGCACATTAGGTGGAGAAGCGAAAAGAATGACAGAGGCGGATATTGATCAAGCCATTCGTTATATATCCACAGATACTCGCATAAATACGGTACTTATCACGGGTGGTGACCCGTTTTTGGATTTTGATATGCTTGAAGAACTATTGAATCGTATAGAAGTTATTCCTCATATTCGAAATATTAGAATAGGTACCAGAAATATTCTTTTCACTCCCGAAAGTATTACTGATAACAGAATTGAGAGAATTGCTCGTTTTCAACGATTTCATTTAATGAATCCCAAAATGTCGAGATGTGTATCTGTTGGATTTTCATTAAATCATCCAGATGAACTAACTCCATCTGTTATAGAAGCTTTAAGCATTTTTCACAGACACTCAGTCAGTATTAAAGGCCAGGTGGTGTTACTAAAGGGTGTCAACGCAGAAACCAGAATTATTCAAGAATTATCTAATCTCATGATTGCCAATCAGATTTCTCCATACTATGTATTCCATTGTATGCCAGTCATTGGAGCAAACCATTTTCGCACCTCAGTTCAAAAAGGGATTGATATTCTTCGTGATTTAGCGCGATTTTCGGGAACAACTGCTTTTCAATACGTATATGTAACACCTGTTGGCAAGCATCGTCTAAATATTGATTCAAAACTAAACTATGTTTTTCGAGAAAATCAACGTTTGATTCGTAACCATACAGTCTATAAAGCAGCTGATTTTTTACAATTTTCCGGACAAAATTCTCTTCCTGTTGATCACGAAGTAGACAGTCAAGGATATATCATTTCTCATTATTTAGATGGAGATGATATGGAGGATGCTTGGTCATGAATAAAGCTATCGTTTTTATTGAAGTCGGTTCAATACTTAATCTCTTAAGCCGGGCAGATGCTGCACATAGGATGGGTTACCATACTATATGCGTGGTAGAGGTATATGAATACGAAAAATTTTGTCGCGAATATCATGTTGATAAGCATTCATATTTTGATGTTATCATACCAATAAATAATTTTTCCTATGAGAATTTGCTAAATATACTCTACAAATTGCAAAAAAATTGGGAGATAATCGCTGTTCACAATGTGGCTTCCTTATGCCATTCACAAGGGTATATAGCAGCAACTGTAGCATTATTGGCAAATGATTTAGGATTGCCCAATAAAAATCATTCGTCTATTATAGAATGTTCTAATAAATATTTAATGCGTGAAAAATTATATCAAATAGGTTTACAGGACAAGGACTATGCGTTGGTTACAAGTTTATCGGATTGTCTCATAGCTGCGGACTTCATTGGCTATCCGTTGATTTTAAAACCAGTTAATGGCTCAGCATCACATCTCATATTAAAAGCAGATAATAAAAGTGAATTGGTAGAAAATTACCAATATATGTGTCGTCGGATTGAAGAAGGAGGAAATCCTGGCCAATATAATTTTGCTCATAATTTCCAGTTGCCACGTAATCGCTCAATTTTTATGGATCCTAGAAATATGTTTTTAGTGGAGAAATATTTGGAGGGTCCTGAAGTGAGTATCGAAATGATAGTCTTTCAAAATCAAGTGGTTCCACTTCTTATCCATGACAAAGTTATTTTAACAGAAGAGAGAAGCAAAGTATTAGAACATTTTTTAGTCACACCGCCTGATAGATTAAATCATGAGCAAATCGACGAGCTCTTAAATTATGCAGAGACGGCGATTGATAAAATTAAATTAAATCAATCATTTGTACATCTTGAAATGAGATATGATAAAAACAGTGGTCCTAGAATAATTGAAATAAATCCCCGTATAGGTGGGATGTTAGTACCTCAAAGTCTAAAAACTTATTATGGAATGGACGTTTCTGAATGGGAAATTCTTCTATGTACAGGTTCCTTAATCTCTATACCCGCCAAGATCGAACAGAAAAATAAATACGCTATGTTTACAATTTATCCAAATCAAGAAGGTGTACTGTTATCCATAGAAGGATTGGAGGAGTGCAGAACCAAGCAGGGGGTGGTGTACATTCATCAAGTTTACCCAAATGGAACACATGTTTATTGTCAAGATGAAGAAATGTTTCTTGTGGTAGGTTGGTTGCAAGGAAATTCAGTAGAGTTTTTAAAAGATTTATATCATGAGATCAATCAGAGGGTAAATATACGTATCGAAACAAATAGCTTGCATGAAATGATCTAGTAGACAAATTTAGGAGAAAGAAAAATTCAACATTCTCTTACTTGAGTGTTTTGCAGAATTATAAAGATTTATAAGACAAGGAATTTGAAGGCATGAAAAAGCACTTCACCCCAATCTTCGAGAAGATTTCAAGTGACGAAATCAGAAATTTCCGAGGAGGGAAGTCCCATATGTATCTTCTTCAACCATCGCCTGCTTCTGTTTTTGGGGGGTTTGGAACTCCAACCGTATGTTCGAAGTTAAGAAAGCCGTCAACCCAAATGCACGAGATCTATCCATCGTGAAGTGATTCTACTTGCACTTCTGGTGGCTTCGCTTGAAGGAATAACATCGGGATGGGACGTCGCGTTGCTCGATGGGCTATGACATGGATTATTGGGTGTGTGTTGGCATGAGCGAACCGCTGTAGAACGTTGTAACGCAAGGTTTCAGACGAATTTGACGGCGAATGATGTCCATGTCCGAGACATCCGCAAAGTAAAGACACACATGCTTATCAACGCGATCGCGATACTCGCATCAGCACTAGCCGTAAACCAGATGGAACAACACAAGAAGTCTGCGTAAGCTAAAACAAGTTCATCTGATGAGAACAACATCGATTACCGGTATATGGAATATGCTTGCTGCCCTGGTCTCGTTCTTTTTTTCGCCTCTACCTAAACGACCATTCAGCAAAACGATCATATTGTCCACTATTTCAGCCTAACACTATCGATCTTTGACGTAAGAATCGTGATATAGTAATCGCAATGCTAGGTCGTTAGAGACTGATTGTTAAGTCTACAGAAGATAGCAGGGACATCCGGCTTATCCTAGTAGAAAGGGGAAAACCATGCCGTACGAAAAGGCTGAGGCTTATATAAAAAAACACCAGAACAGGATGCTTCAGGACTTGTTTAATTTTTTATCAATACCTAGCCTTAGTAAGGATAGTAAAGAGCGGAATGGTTTGTATGAAGCAGCTGAATTTTTATCGACTTATTTAAACTCAATAGGGATACCGATGGTGCGGTGGATTACGTTTGAGGATGCTGCCCCGATTATCTACGCAGAAAGACATCAAGGTTCACACTTGCCAACGATACTGATCTATGGACATTACGATGTTCAGCCGCCGGGAAAACTGGAGGAGTGGTGCAGTCCGCCTTTTGCACCGGAGATTCGTGGCAACTGTTTGTACGCACGAGGAGCTAGCGATGACAAAGGGCAACTGCTGACACATCTTCAAGCTCTGGAAGCCGTCATACAAACGGGTAGGGAATTACCCTTTAATATCAAGTTTTTGTTCGAAGGCGAAGAGGAAATAGGAAGTCCTGGTCTTCTTGCTTTGCTATCCCGCGTTCGTGAAGCACGATTTGTGGAAATTATCGATGAGCAGGGACGAGAACATACGTTAGATTTGCAGGCGGACGTAGTCGCCATTTCGGATACTCCATTTTTGTTTGAAAACCAACCTGCTCTGTGCATTGGTACGCGCGGGCTATGCGGAATTGAAATAACTGTACATGGTCCTGCACAGGATTTGCATTCAGGTGGATACGGTGGACTGGTGGAAAATCCTCTACATGCCTTATCAGCGATGATTCACAGCTTGCACAATGTCGATGGAAGCATAGCGGTTAATGGTTTTTACAACGATATTGCATCAATCCCAAATGAGATCAGAAGTATCATACAACAAACGTCTCCGTCAGAAGAACTTTTGCTACAACAACTGGGAGTTCCAGCATTATACGGAGAAGCTGGGTATACTCCGCTGGAGAGAATATGGATACGACCTTCACTGGAGGTTAATCGCATGTATGGTGGAGATATTGGCTCCTCTCCCCGTACCATAATTCCAAGTGTCGCCCATGCTACAGTCACGGTACGTCTAGCGTTAGGACAAAATCCGGCTCACATTGCTGATATCATTCAAAAGCACTTAATGAGTAAAGCTCCTTCGACGGTTCGAGTAAACACAAAGCTACTCGATCAATGCTGGGCATGGATGGCAGATGTTTCCCATACGGCCTACGCACACGCCTTACAAGCCTTAGCATATGGATTCGGCAAAGAAGCAACATTCATTCAAATGGGTGGCTCTATTCCAGTTTTAGCTCATTTTTCTGAGCACCTTCAGGCGCAGGTGGTTTTGCTGGGTTTTGGCTTACCCTCAGATAATATTCACTCTGCAAACGAGAACTTTTCTCTATCCCAGAGAGAACAGGGGCTGCGGACGCTTGTTGCTTATTATCAAACGCCTTGGCCGCCTGTAGAGAAAGGATCATGCCTGTGACCAGCTCATCTTCGGAAGGAATCCGCCAATTGGGGTTACGCGAGGGAAGTATCAGTTTTTGGGGAGCTTTAGCGATTTCCTTTGGTAATATGGCTCCCGCCGCTAGTGTACTGTTTTTACCTCAAGCCATGGCGCAGTTTACAGGAAGTGCGGTTCCTCTCGCGTTTGTCTTTGCTATGGTGGCTTCATTTTTGACCGCCGCATCGATTTTGCACTTTGCCAGACGCTTTGCCTCGGCTGGCGCAGCGTATGCATTCAATAGCTTGGCTTTCGGCAAGGTGTTAGGTTTTCTATCGGGATGGATGCTTGCATTGGCCTATGGGCTTGCTTTGCCGTCCAATTTACTCGTATTTGGCTATTTTGCTCAGGGTTTTACCCAACAAGTCTTCGGGGAACAGATTAGTTGGCTGATATTCTCTCTATGTGGCATCGTGGCTGTTACGTATCTGGTGATACGTGGGATACGCACCTCGGCGAGAGTAGACCTGTTCCTCATTATTGTCGAAACCGCTATTGTTCTAGGACTGGCTATAGCCATCATTGTTCAAGGCGGAGCAAATGGGAACACATGGGCAGTTTTCTCTCCATATCAGTCGCCTTCATCTTGGACAGGCATTATCTTCGGAATGTTGTATGGAGTCGGGGCATTTGCAGGATTCGAGGCATCCGCGACTGTGGCTGAGGAAACGAAAAATCGTTTTAAAGCAATTCCTGCGGCGATATTTGCGGCTCTCATTTTAGGCGGATTGCTATATATCGTTGTTTCCTATGCGATCGCGATAGGATATGGGGTCCACGGTGGAGGTCGGTTAGCGCATGCGACACTCCCCCTCAGTTCGTTAGCAATTCATTTTGTAGGGCAATGGATGGCACTCGTAGTTGACTTCGCAGGTATGATCTCTGCCCTTGGCATCTCGCTGGCGAGTGCAAACGCCAGTGCGCGTGTGTTATTTACCATGGGCCGTGACGGTGTGATACCCCGGTGGTTTTCTCATTTGCATCAGCGTTTCGGAACGCCGCACCATGCCGCCCTTATGTTAACCGGTGTATCTACCCTTTTACTGTTTGTCGTAAGCTTCGCTAAAAGTCCTTATCCGGCTGGATTCAGCTATTTGGTGGAAGCGTCCGACATTCTCGGACTTTCGCTGTATGTCCTGATTAATATTGCCTGGATTCGATTATGGAAAAAAGACCAGCATCATTTTCACATGGGTTGGTTGGTAGGGACTCTCCCATCTGCACTGGGGGCCATTGTTATGTTTATTCCACTTGTATCCACCATCTATCCCATTCCGGCTTGGCCACTCAATCTTGTACTTTATTTGACAGCGCTCTTTGTCTTGACTGGAGTCATCGTAGCCCTTTGGTTGAAGAAGAACAGGCCAGAAACGTTGACCCAAGCGGGGCAAGCTTCCGTATCCAGTGAATATTTATAAGACTAGCATTGGACAGTCGTATTTCTAAAGGCCATCGTTCAGGTAAGAGATGAATTTTGTAGTTTAGAGGCGATGTCCCCCAAAGTAATTTTGGCATCGGCTCTTAGGAATTGATCGAGGGATTATGGAGTTATACGGTATACCAATCACTGGTTTTTTAGCATGGATATTAAGAATTCTGTTCTTGTACTTTATGCCTTTGAAACGAAATGCTGTGCGTGTTGTTCTAGAGTTTTTTAGCACATTCATAACAGGTAGATTTCTCGTACCAGTATGGTCGAGTCGATTTCCAGAAAATCATACCATCTCAACGGTTTTGGACACCATATCATCCTAAAAAAGGATAAAGAATGAGGTTTCAACAGCCTGGGAGGGTGGAATACCTTCCTTTTGGTAGACTTCTGTGTAGAGTTGCTACATCAGTAATTCAAGGTTCACAGCCTGCATACGGTCAGAGTCGGTCGGAGAGGAATGGGAGTTCCCTGGCACGAGCAAAAGCAGCGTCAGCCACCGGTTCATGTCTGCCACGAAAAAGAAGTTGAAGTTTCTGCTGCCAACGGCGCTACGCTAAATGGGATGCTCTCGGTGCAAAACGCATGCCTGCAGACAAGAGACCATCGTCACGCCTTCGCTTGGAGATTCCGATGGAAGAGCTATCGCTAGAACGTGGCTAAATCTGACGCACTTGAAATCGGGGGTGGTAAAGCACAATGGAGGCTTTTCATCATGCGATTGATGAAGCGCAGAAATTGAAATCGACATTTCCTGAAAAGGGGTACTGAGACATACCCATCCACAATAAGCTTGAACTTGAAAAGTTGTTTTGAGCACTGGTTATTTTGCGATCCGTTTTTAAACCATGGACTACCTAGCCTGTTTTCTATTCAGGCTAGGTAGTCCATGGTCGTTATGCTGACCGAGAGAATCTTCTATGTTTGCACAATTTTCGCTGTTTACAGATTCTTTATCAAACGTTCACCTTGCCTTCATGGTTTCTTCACGGCGGTTTAACGAAATGGCAGTATTGTGTGCGTGAATTAGGAGCATGTCTTTGGCTTCCATATTCAGAGATTTAGTTTTGTGAAGATTGGGAGGGGATTATTCGGATGGATGGCACGGGACTCTTTGAAAGGTTGGATCGGGCCAAGTTCAACAAGTTTCATCTCAAGTCCATTTTCACGACAGGTATGGGTGTGTTCACGGACGGTTATGACTTATCCTCTATCGGAATTGTGCTACCCTTGGTACTATTATCTTTTAACGTCAAAAGTCTGACTGGACTTGAAAGCTCTCTGCTGGCGGGTAGCGCTCTTATCGGTGCTGCATTAGGTGCGATTGTCTTTGGACTGCTCGCGAACAAGGGTCGAAAGACATTTTATGGACTTGACGTGTTAGTGCTTGCCTTAGCATCCTTGGCACAAGCGTTTGTCAGCAACGTACCCGAATTGATTGCCGTGCGGTTCATTTTAGGGATAGGGATTGGTGCGGATTATGTACTATCTCCTTTAATTATGGGTGAAAATGCGAATTCTCGAGATCGTGGAAAAAGTATCGCCATTGGATTTGGACTGACGTGGGGAATTGGCGCTACATTTGCCGCCATTCTATACATGGTTTTACAGGTGTTTCATGTGCCGAATGCGCTCATTTGGCGCATTGTTTTAGGCTTTGGCGCGGTGCCTGCAGCTTCGGTCATTTACTTACGCCGAAAATTGCCAGAGACTCCTCGGTTCTTGGCGAGGATGAAAGGGGATTTTGCGGGGCTACAAGAGGTAATCTTGCAAGTTACTGGCGTAGTGGCGAACAATGTTGTCAGTCGAGACAAGTTAGAAGATCGACAAGCAGCAAGATTCTATTGGGCTAAAAACCGTAAAAATATCTTTGCAGCGTGCGTGCTATGGTTTCTCTTCGACATTGTCGCGTATTCTGGAATTCTCTTTGGTCCTTCGCTTATCGCGAAGGGGATTGGCCTGACCGCCGGGAGTTTTCAACTGGTTATGGAGCTTGCATTTACCGTTCCAGGGGCCATTGTTGCCATTTTACTGATTGACCGTTGGGGGCGGAAACCACTCCAAGTTTTTGGGTTTATCGGTATGGCTGCCGCTTTAGGCTTGTTTAGTATGTTGAAGGGTGAGGCAACTGCCGTACCTTTAATCGGTTTGTTGCTGTATGGCGGACAAAACTTGATGTCTCAAGCTGGACCGGGTTCTGTCTCCGCTTCCGGTATGCTCGGGGTTGAGTTGGCGCCAACAAAGATTCGAAGCGTTGTTCAAGCAATTACGGTTGCTTCTGGTCGACTAGGGGCATCCTTAACAGCCTTTGTCTTCCCTGCTCTATTTCGAATCTGGGGTGAAGCAGTGGCAATTGGATTTTTAGCAACCTTTGCTGTTATTGCTGCAATCCTCACATTGATACTGCTGCCCGAAACCAAGCGGCGGACGCTCGAAGAAACTTCGAGAGAGGTGGATGACAATACAACATCGTTAACAGTTTCCATATCGACGGGCACCTAATTTGTGCACTGAGAAACTAATTCTGTTGATAGCAGACTGTGCCGTCTTTTCTCCCTGAGAGAAAATAGTTGTCTAACGGACGGCGCCGTGCTTTGAGGCGAAAAAAAGGACTGATTAGACCGATGTGAATTAGAAGAGGTGAAGCCAAATGAGCCGTACAATACGCCTTGCTGTCATGGGAGATGCGCATTATTGCAATGAAATTCCGAATGAGCATGCTTTCATACGCGATGCCTACTATCGACAGCTGTTTCGCGAATTTTTCACTCTGGATGCGGATGTACACATTCTTCTCGGAGATATCACCCATTGGGGCCACCCACTAGAATGGGATTTTGTCCTGAGAACGACCTCTGAATTATCCAAACAATACGACCGCCAATTCCGTTTCATTCTGGGGAACCATGACACACTTCGCCAATCGAAAGAGGACGTTTTAAGGCAGACGGACAGCCCTCGCTATGCAGTGGATGAATTCCCGAATCTGCGCATTGTATATCTGGATACAACAAAAGAATCATCCTACGATAACTGGGGCGGCTTGGTAGACGAAGAACAACTCGATTGGTTAGATGAGATGAGCCGCTCCAAAAATCAATACACCATCGTCTGCGGGCATCATCCCATTGTACAGACTACGGCGGGATCTGACCACGAGATGATGTCCATTGACAACAGTCGAGAAGTGCTTCAAAAATTAGCCAAACTGTCCCCAGAGGGGCTTTATCTGAATGGACACAATCATATCCACAGTGCTGTAAATGGAACGGACACCTTGCCCGGATGGACATTTGTGCAACATTCCGCAGTTTTGTCTGCTCCCGTATTTCGACGATACTCAGTATCTGACGAGGCGGTTCATGTAAGCAGTTATCATGCGGATCACGACTTATTGCGGCAGAGTGAGTTGTTTCGAGGATTGATACTTGGCTATGGCCACACGGACAAAGCGTATGGGACTTCGGAGATGATTTTAACAACTTTACCAAGAGCCAAGGATTAAACACGAAGCAAAGTTGATGATGTGACGGATAAGTGAACTGGCATTGACGAGTTTGCCAGTAGTTTGACTATCCAGTCTACCATGCTGCTAGGAAATAGCTCACGTTCCATTGAAATTTGTAAATCTACCAATGGGACAAAAATACCGATTAAAATCCAGACAAATTATGCATGTATTTTCACAATCGAACAAAACCGTATTGTATTTCAATTACGGTGGACAATGGCTTATTTTTGCTTCTCAAATGAACAAGAAACAAATAATAGAATTCGCAAACAGTATCAAGATATATCGTTACTTTGAACTGAAAATTGAAGCAAAAATTTTAGACTGTCGAAAAAGATCACTCATAGCGCTCATTTTTCGACAGCCTTGGCGAGGGTTCATCACCTTCGCTTTTTCATATTCGCTGTTGGACAGTTTGGTATTAAGTCAATATAGCAGAAACTCCAGAGTGGAAATATCTTCTTTCGTATTCAACTGGCGTTAGATAGACGATGGATGAGTGTACCCGCTCCAGGTCTCGTAAAATCTTCGCTTCCGTCTTAAGGTTCCCGCTCCTGACGAACGGGGTAGAAGGATCCTCCTTGTATTTCGACATCCATCCATACAACTTCTTTTGCGATATGCCCAGATCACGAGTTACCAGGCTCGCCGGCTTCCTACTCTCGAAAGCCCATTGAACTGCATGACGTTTGAATTCCTTGTCGTACTTCTGTGTCATGTAGCTCACCCCGAATCTTCTTATTCTTACATTCTCGATTCGTTGTATCCACACTTTCAACGGAGCACCACCACGTTTCCATGATTCTATCCTGGCAAACTTCTCGATGTCTCTTATGAGTGCAGCCTGTTGACTCGTCTTTTTGTACGGCTTTTCGGTTCATGACAGGTCACCCTTTTGTCTCATGCTACAGGATTCTTAGCTGGACAACCTTGGACCAGTCAGCACGCTTTTGCGTCATGACATATTGGCATCTCTGCTACTCTTATCTACTTCATTAAAAGACAGCCTTTGCTTTTTGTCTATTTCCATACCTTCTGAGGATTTCGGCTTCACTTACGTTCAGCTTACTATCCATGACTAACCCCAGGGGGCATACCTTTTTATTAAGGGTCTAGTTTGCCAAGGTCAGGTCGTATTTTCCAGAAAAGTACGACTGGAAAATCCACACCTTTCCCCTAACTTCATCCCAATCCCCAAGCATAGCCATGAACTGGTGTTACGAGTTTCGGGGCTAAACTAAATTTGACAATTCCATGCCCATCAACGCGATCGTGTTACTTGTATCAGTGCTCGCGTTGAATCATCTTGAACGACAGATGACGACAGTGTAAAAGAAATAATTGTTTTTATAACAAAAATATAGAATTTATACAAAGGCGTTCGAGAGACCAGCGTCTATTATTTGTAAGCCTGTTTTGCTGTCCTGCAATAGAGTTTATTTTTCGCTTCTAACAAAAATTTAATTCTGCAAAACGCTCAAATAGAAATCATGCAGGATTTTTGGTTTGTATAGTGTAAATAATTACTAGCTTATGATTTATATAGCAAGGAGCGCTTACATCGTGGATTTCTATGCGCATACTAGAGAAGACGGGCAATATCAAAAGTTAAAGGATCACCTTGAAGGGGTAGCCACTCTTAGCATGCGTTATGCAGAGGTTTTTGGAGTTGGATATTTGGGGTACCTAGCAGGGATATTACACGATATCGGTAAGTATTCTCATATATTTCAGAAGCGTATTAGGGGTGAACACGTTCGCGTTGACCATTCAACTGCAGGAGCGCAGTGGATTGTCAAAAGCGAAACCGTACGAGATTATTTGGGTACAACTCATTTAGATCAATATTTAGCCAGACTCCTTGCACATGTGATTTCTGGTCATCATGGCGGATTAAAGAATCATGGCACTGTTGCTGAAGAGGGAACTCTCTTAAATCGCCTAATGAAAAAAGATATTCCTTCTTGGTCATCAGCTTGGGAGGAAGTGGAAGTTGTTAAACAAGCATTTGATACAGAAAAAAATGCTCTTGTTCAGCGCTGGAACAGAGAATATCCTGCGTGGAGTTATCAATTTCTTGGTCGGATGCTCTACTCGTGTTTAGTTGATGCAGATTCGGTAGATACAAGAAATTATTGTAATCCAGTGGAAAATACAATGAGTAAAAGGCAAGCGCCATCTATTGCTGTTTTACAAATGAGATTTCGATCGTTTATGTCAGAAAAGCTTAAGCATGCCGCAGATACGCGAATTAATCAGTTACGCCAGCAAATTCTCTCAGCATGTGAACGACAGGCAAAACTTTCACCAAGAATGTTTGCTTTAACCGTGCCAACAGGTGGTGGTAAGACTTTGTCTTCATTGGCGTTTGCTTTAGAACATGCGCACCTATATGATAAACGACGAATCATTTACGTCATCCCTTTTACAAGCATAATCGAACAAAATGCCCAGCAATTCCGAGAAGCACTCGGTCCAGATGCAGTGTTGGAACATCACAGTAACTTCAACTACGATGAATATCAAGAAAATTATGATCAAGACGAAATTAGGCGTCTGAAATTGAACACCGAGAATTGGGATGCACCTGTGGTGGTCACGACATCTGTACAATTTTTTGAATCGTTGTTTGCGAATAAACGCAGTAAATGCAGAAAATTGCACAATATTGTAAACTCAGTTATCATTCTCGACGAAGCACAGAGCATTCCAAGAGGGTATATGAAGCCCTGTTTGCACGCACTTGAAGAACTAATCGTTTCTTATCGATGCTCTGTTGTGCTTTGTACAGCAACTCAACCATCTTGGGCTGGTCTAGGTATACAAGTGACGGAGATCATGGATTACCCATCTCCTAAAGAATTGGTAGAAGCTTTCAAACGTGTCGAAGTGCACGTATATGGCTGTAATACTGAGATTATCCCTGATCAGCAAATTGTTGAATGGATGAAGGATTCACTACAAGTCCTTTGCATCGTGAATACCCGTAGGCATTCAAAGCTATTGTTTGATCAGTTGAAGGAACGAGGTTTAGAGGGTGTCTATCACCTGAGCGGGCGAC
Source organism: Alicyclobacillus tolerans (assembly GCF_900142255.1). Lineage (GTDB taxonomy): Bacteria > Bacillota > Bacilli > Alicyclobacillales > Alicyclobacillaceae > Alicyclobacillus_I > Alicyclobacillus_I tolerans. The sequence continues at coordinate 13,541 of NZ_FRAF01000031.1, forward strand.
TTTGTGCAAAACATCGTTCTACTATTTTAAATGAAGTTCGCGAAAGGCTATATATGAAATTACCTTGCCGATTAGTATCAACACAGTTGATAGAGGCAGGTGTAGATATTGATTTTCCAGTCGTGCTGCGTGCTTATGCAGGATTAGATTCGATTGCACAAGCGGCTGGACGATGCAACCGCGAGGGTCATGATAAGATTGGTATCGTGAGAGTGTTTTTTCCGGAACAACATGGAATGCCCTCAAGAGGTTGGATAAAGGAGACAGCTACGGAAGCACAAAACACGATTGAGTATTGCAAGCAACCCCCGTTGGCCTTGTCTTCCATCCAGAAATATTTTGAACGCATTCATGGCATAAGTGATGGTCGGATGGAACAGGTGACTGATTCGGAAGGGATTATGAGTCTATTAAAATCCAAAAACAGAAATTTTGAAATTCCCTACCAGGATATTGCAGATCGGTTCATGTTTATTGAAGAAAATATGCAAGCCGTTGTCGTTCCTTACGATCCGGTAGCTGAACATTTGATTAAATTGCTTGCTGAAGCACATTATCCGTTAAGTATATTGCGTCAATTACAAGCGTATGTCGTGCAAATTTATCAACATGAGTTGATAGAATACCAACGTCAGAATTTACTAAAGAATGTGGAAGGTGTATTGGTCCTAACTGACAAGTCTTACTACCATCAGCAGTCTGGGTTATTACAGGCAACTGAATTAACTGAAATTGAGACCCTCATATTTTAAGGGAGTTGATTAAATGGGCTATGGAATTGCTCTACGCGTATGGGGAGACTATGCATGTTTCACAAGACCAGAGATGAAAGTAGAACGAGTTAGCTACGATGTCATGACACCATCAGCTGCACGCGGTATCTTGGAGGCAATCCATTGGAAACCTGCGATACGTTGGGTAGTTGATCGAATTCACGTTTTGAATCCAATCCATTTTGAAAATATCCGTCGAAATGAGGTGGAATCAAAAGCTTCAGCTAGAAAAAAGTCTATTTATGTGAGTGAAGAGCGACAACAGCGCGCTTCTCTAATATTGAAAAATGTCCAATATGTCATTGAGGCACATTTTGAAATGACAGAACAGTGTGGAAAGGAAGATACCCCAGAAAAACACTACAACATATTTTTGCGACGCGCACGACAAGGACAGTGTTTCCATCGACCCTATCTAGGCTGTCGGGAATTTCCTGCAAACTTTGAGTTGTTGGGAGATAACAAAGTTACTGATACCTACGAGAGCACAAATTTTGGTGAGATAGATTTGGGATACATGCTGTTGGACCAGACATTCCATGTGAATTCCAAGGGTCAAGTAGAAGAAATCATTCCTCATTTCTTTCGTGCACAGATGATTAATGGGGTTATCGAAGTACCCCCATTAGAGGAGGCAATCCGTTGATTTTACAGTCTTTATATCGATACCATCAGTTGCTTCAAGAAAGGGAAAGCGAAAATGAAAGCATACCAAGAGCAGAATATTCATCAGTAGACGTGTCATTTGAAGTACAGTTGAATGAGCATGGTCATGTTGTAGCAATCATTCAGCCGGAAAGTGCGAATGGGAAAATTAGTAAAATAAAACATGTTGTACCGAAGCAAGAGAAACGATCTTCCGGAATCAAACCATATTTCTTATGTGACAAACCAAGTTATTTATTTGGTGCGGCTTTACCGGAAGCCAAGCATGGATGGGCATACAGAGAAGCAATGAGAAAGCTGTGGAAAGATGTGTTAAAACATATCAAGACGAAATCGCCTGATATTTTGGCATTACATTCTTTCCTGGAACTTTCATACGAGCAGTTAGAAGAACAAATTAAACAACTAGCTGACAAGACTTTGCTGAAGTCTTTAAGCAATGGGGGGCTATGCGTTTTAAAGTATGCACCTACTGGTCAGTTTCTTCACAAAAATCGTGATATTCAACTGGCGTGGGAGGACTATTACAACAGAGTAGCTGATAATGTAACCGAAAAACGTACTCTATTCACTTGTTTAATCACTGGTGAGAAGATGCAGACAGATCAAATTGCCCGACTTCATCCTAGTATTAAAAATATTGCTGGTGCCCAATCGTCTGGCGCTGCAATCGTTTCCTTCAATAAGGAATCATTTTGTTCCTATGGGAGGGAGCAATCTTATAATGCGCCAACTTCAAAGACTGCAACTGATGCCTACGGATATGTTTTAAACAAATTCTTGTCTGATCCTGCTCACAGGGTGCGGATGAATGACACAACCGTTGTTTTTTGGGCAGAATCATTGGCCACAAAAGAGCAGGACTGGATGGCAAGCTTATTGCAGAATTTCGATGAGGATGCAGGTCAGTCTGATGAAGACAGTATCAGAACTCGAGTGAAAAGTGTTGTCACTCGCATTCGACAAGGTCAACATTTCAACGATACATTTGCGGATTTAAATAAGGATACAACATTCTACATATTAGGACTATCACCAAATGCTGCACGCCTATCCATCCGTTTTTGGTACACCGGAACTATAGGTGAACTAGGGGAACGTGTATGGCGACACTATCAGGATTTGTCTATCGTTGGATTGGAAAGAAGTCCAACCATTCGAGAATTACTCCGTGAAACCGCCATTGGGCACGATTGGAGTAATATATCTCCAAATATAGAGGGACAAATGATGCGTTCGTTTCTGCTTGGGTTGCCCTACTCACGATCTGTCTTTGCGCAACTTATGAATCGAATCCGTGCTGAAGGCGACGAACCAAAGAAGGGATTGTATAAAATCGGTGCAGTTCGCGCAGCTATGATTAAGGCATATTTACTTCGCTACTATCGTTTCAATAAAAATCCACTTGAAGGAGAGATTACAATGGAATTAAATAAGCAATCCAAGAGTATCCCCTATCATCTAGGCAGACTATTCGCGTGCTTGGAGCGCACACAGGAGAGTGCATTAGGACAGAGCATTAACGCCTCCATCCGAGACCGGTTCTGGGGTGCAGCATCTGCAACTCCCGCCAATGTATTTCCTCGCTTACTAAGTCTGGCGCAGCATCACATTGCTAAGGACGAGAAATGGGGGAAAAACAATGACTACCGTATTCAGGAAGTAATGAATACGCTACCACCGCAGTTTCCTAAGCGGTTAACGTTGGAGGAACAAGGGATGTTTGCACTCGGATATTATCATCAACGTCAAGAATTCTTTACGAAAAAGGCAGAAAATTAATTTAAACTCTACGAATAGGGGGATTTATCAATGATCGAAAAAACACCTTTGGCAAAGCGGTATGAATTTGTTTTATTGTTTGATGTTGAAAACGGAAATCCCAACGGCGATCCCGATGCAGGGAATCTACCTCGGATGGATGCTGAAACTGGTTGTGGACTGGTTACGGACGTCTGTATTAAACGAAAGGTTCGCAATTATATTGAACTTGTAAAAGGCGGCGAACCGTCTTTTGATATCTATGTAAAAGAAGCCGTAGTTTTGAACAATCTCAACAAGGAGGCGTTCGAGAACAATCCAAATATTGAATTAAAAAAAGACAAATTGGAAGCAAAGAAAAAAGACGACCAACTGACACTCGCTCGCTGGATGTGTAATAAATATTATGATATTCGCACGTTTGGTGCTGTAATGACAATGGAGGTAAATTGTGGTCAAGTTCGAGGTCCAGTACAATTTAGCTTTGCAAAAAGTATCGATCCAATTTCTCCGCAAGAAGTTACAATAACACGAATGGCTGTCACAAATGAGAGAGACGCTGAGAAAGAACGTACAATGGGACGTAAAAGCATTGTCCCTTATGAACCGATTGCCGCGAAACCGAATTAAGCCAAAAATCCCTTTTGTGGCGCAGGTTTTCAGCCGTTAGCTCATTGTCGATTTCACCATTTCAGTAACGAATGAGTAACGAATCTCTTCTTTATCAAAAGAGACTACTTGGTAGAGAAGATTCGATCCAACGCTTCCACCGCCTCTCGTTGCATGTTTTCCGTCACATGGGCATATGTGTCTGCTGTAATCGTGATGGAGGCGTGGCCCAGGCGTTCGGAAATAATTTTCAGTGGAACTTTTTCCATCAGCAAAAGCGTTGCATGGGTGTGACGAAGGCCGTGGAAAGTTACAGGTGGCAGATCTAATTTTTTGACGGCGTTTCTAAAATCAACAGAAAATCGTTTCGGTTGGATGGGGGTGCCTTTTTTCGTGACCAGCACCCAGTCTTCTTCACGAAGGGGCCTTTGGAGTTGGGCTTCCAGATGAGATTTCCATGCGTTCAACGCTTCTAATACCTGTTCGCTGACAGCAATCGTTCGCAAGCTTTTGGTAGTTTTAGGCTCACTGATATAAACTTTCCCCTTGACTTCCGAAAGGCTTCGCTCCACTCGGATCGTTTGACTTTCCAAGTCCACATCTCGCCACTGAAGCCCGGCAACTTCCCCCCGTCTCATTCCGGTATGGGCAGCTAGAAACACCGCCATATAGATAACTGGTGAATGGACTTGGAGATAGTTCAAACATTGTTGAAGCTGTTCGGGGGTAAGTACGGCTTTTTCTTTTTTTCGATTCGCTGGAGAGTCCACGCGGGTCATCGGATTTTCTTTCAAATAACCCCATTTTACCGCCTTTCCTAGCGCCGTGCGAAAATTGCGATGAATTTTGTATAGCGTGCTCGGTTCGTAAACTTCAGTCAATCTTTCATATAGCGCCTCAATTTGATGGGGTCGAAGTTTTCGAAGCTTGATTTTACCTAAATGCTGAGAGATGATGCGTACACTCTGTTCATACGTCGCCATGGTAGATGGGCGATTTTTTACTCGTACAGACTTTTCCAGCCAATGTTCCAAGTACTCTGCGAGCGTGAAGTCTTTCGTCCATAAAGCGATTTCGTCGGTTTCAAGAAGTGCTTTTTGCAAAGCCTCCTGGGCTTCTTTTTTAGTGGAGAAGCCCATCTTCCATTTTTGTGGGTATCTTCCCGTCCTTGGATCGAGGGGAAGATTGATGACATATGCCCATTTCTCGTTTCGTTTGACCACACGACCTGTCAATGCCACTCGTTTTCACCTTTCTTTTTTATACCGCCTGACGCAGTTTCTCATAGACCGTACAGGCTTCAGGACATTCTAAAACCCGTAGCGCCAAATACTTTGGAAGTCCAGCTTCCTGATGGAGACTTTGAAACGTCCAGGATGCAAAGCTGTGACGTGCCAAGAGAAACGTTGCAAAGAGATCGGATTCAAACTCCAACTTGTCGGTCCAGGCATAGGTTTGACGTAAAAAATAGTAGTTGGCGCATGGATGCAGGACGTGATGTCCCAGTTCATGAGCCAGCACGTACCGTTCTTTCTGTTTTGGAAGGGCAGCTTGAACCACAATGTAGGGATAACCCAACAACGTTGCTGTCAACCCTTGAACCCCTTCGGGCAAAGGTTCGCGTTTTAACACGATGCCCATTTTTTCGGTCAATGCTTTCGGTTCGGTTTCCTGATAGGTTTGAATGACATTTTCTACAGCTTGGCCAATTCTCTGTGCAATCCCCATACCCTCAATCCCTTAGCCCCTTTCTCCATCCCTTTTCATGGCATCCCAGTAGAGACCGATCAAGATGCCTCGAATTCTCTCTCTTTCGACTTCGGTCAAAGGTTTGCCGTGGAACATCAAGCGCTCCTCGCGCAGTACATCGTCCAGTTCCAAAGGCGCTCCAAGGTTCTCTTGTTCTACGGGATCCGGTGCCAGCAAATCCGTCACTTGGATACCATAGAGTTCTGCCAACTTCTGGAGCGTTGGCAGGTCTGGATTTCGCTGTTCTTTTTCATACGCCGAAAGCGATGATTGTCCCATCCCTAAAATGGCCGCAACATCCGTTTGCTTGAATCCCTTGGCTTTTCGTGCTTTTCGCAAACGTTCGCCCAATCCCGCCACACAGATCCACCTCCTTCCTTGTTCTCTATCTTAAATCAAAACAAATATATTACGCAACAAAATAAATTTTTCTTTTATATCACGAAATAACACTTGATATATCTATTTTACAGATATATAATCGCGTTTACCTGAGATAAACTTCCAAGGGGGAATCACGCATGAACGGTCTGGAACCTACGCATGCTTTCGACTCGACGGCAACGTTTTTGGATTGCAAGGGGGTGGCTCAGACCTTGGGTATCAGCAAAAGTCAGGCGTACACCCTCATGCGCCGCAAAGATTTTCCGCTGATCAAACTTTCTACCCGTTGCTATCGTGTCGAACGGGGGGCACTGATGCAGTGGTTGCAAAACTTTCAAAAAAGTGATTGACACCTCTTTTTTGTCGAGTTATCGTCGACGTCGACAACCAGAAGAAATACATTCCATAATTTCAAATTCATTCTATTTGAGGTGAAGAAAGCTGGAAATCTTAACGCAAAGCCGTTTGTCTATGTGGGAGACGTGCCCGACCAAAGCTAACTTCCATTATGTACAGCGTCTACGTCCACGAGGGATTCGTTGGCCACTCGTGATCGGCAGAGCCGTGCATGCCGGGATGGAGGCGGCGAATCTGGGGGCGGAAGAAGAGACAGCAGTGGATGCAGCTCTTTCCGACTTTGCTTTCATCGAACCGTATCTCTCTGCGGAAGAAACCGACAAGTATGCTTTGGAGCAAGCAAGGATCGAAGTTTATGTGCGGGCAGCACTGCGAATCTTTCCTCGTTATCCCTTACTTGCGGCTGAACAGGAGTTTACGGTGCCGATTGTCAATCCGCAAAACGGCAGTAAAAGCCGCACGTATGTTCTGGGCGGCAAGGCGGACGGTATCGTCCTTTTAGACGGGAAGCGTTATCTGTTGGAGTACAAGACCAGCGGTATCACTTACGATCACTTCATCGAACAGTACGGGGGCAATCGTCAGATCACACTGTACAGTGAAGCCCTGCAAGTCGAGGGCGCGGCGGTGCGCTATATCGGAAAGACACGCAAGCAGCCCCAAAAGGGAGAGACGCTTGAGGGGTACAAGGCACGGCTGTTGGAAGAGTTTCTCGCCACAAATGACAAAGTGGTGGAGACGTTCCTTTTTCCAACACCTGAGCAACGGGCTGAGTTTCAGGCACAACTGTGGCATGCCACACAAGTCATGGGATTTGAACGCAGGCGAGGGGTGCTTCGGAAAAATTATCACGCCTGCGCGGATTGTGAATTCCATGCCGCTTGTTATCAGGAAGATAACTGGCAAAGCTTATACACGCGAAGTGAAACGTCTCATGATGAACTGCAAAATGCTCGTTAGTCACACACTCTTTCCAAGATAGAACGTAAGCAACGCAACCAACTCATAACGCATGACAAGGGAGACGATGGATCATGGCAAACGATGTACAACTTTGGGACTCGAAAGTACTGGAACGACTGGGATTGACGGAAGAGGCAGCGAAGGAACTCCTGGAACACGGTATCACGCTGGAAGAGTATGCGGAAAGTATCGGTCAGTCGGTCAAGGAAGAAATTCAAGACGCGAAGGTGATTCTGCCGCGCTACAAAATCAACGGCAAACACTGGCAGGACAACGCCGGAGACTTGAAATCAGAGCTCACCGGGATCGTCATTGAGGCGAAAACGAATCGCGCACTTTTTGATCGGGAAGATGAGGAAAATCCGCGACTGCTTTGCCGCAGTCTGGACGGAAAGCAGGGTACGGTGTTTTCCGAGGAGGGCGGCATCGTGGAACAACGCATCTGCTCAACGTGCCCCTTCAACCAGTTTGTGGCCGACGAGTCCGGGAAACGCCGCCGTGCTTGCAAGGAAACAAGGCGCCTGTACTTTCTGGAGGATGGCGCAAGCGTGCCGACGCTCATCTACTTGCCGCCTACCTCACATAAAGTTTGGGATCATTTTGCGACGAGTGTGCTGGGCAAGGGTCAGCCGCTTTCCGGACGCAAAATCCGCCTGACACTGGAACTCAAAACCGAAGGATCGCGCTCCTGGGGTGTGCTCAAAACGCCAGAAACTCTGGAAGTTTACACGGGACTCGCCTTGATCCAAGGATTGAAACGAAGCAAAGAGATGGCCGAGACCTTGAACGCGATGATTCAGCAAGAAAAACCAGAAACGGTCGCTGTAGGTGAATGAAGAGTGGAGAACAAACGTTGCAGTCGTTGCGGGGGCGTCTTCCCCGCAACAGAAAAGTACTTTCGACTCCATCTGGGCAAGGTGTCCAACACCTGTCGGGAGTGTTGCAAAGAACTGGATCGGGCTCGCCGGGAAAGGAAACGTGCTGCCAAAAAGGCGCGGGGGGAGAAAACGTCCATCACTCGCCCGGAACTGGCCATGCTGGTGCTCAGAACGCTTTTGGCTTTGCAGGAAGACCGGGAGATCGAGGAAGCCAAGAAGCGACGCGCCCAGTGGGAATCCATGAAGCCCAAGCCCTGCTATCGACAGGAACACATCTACTTTTGAACACAAAAAACTCATCCCGCGCTGTGGGGGCGCGGGATGAATGAAAGGTATGTGGTCATTGACAAACCTCACTATAACGAAAAGCCACGAAAAAAACAACATTCCATTTTTTCATCACATTGCTTCCAGGCAGTTTTTCTACCTTTTCTCTTGCGCTTTTTGCAAGGAGTACTACGGTTTTGAACTCTCCGAAGACCCGTTGCCCTTATCCAGACAGGTGTGTCCGCATTGCCACCACCCCCTTCGAGAGCGGGTGAGCCTGCATCACACGCTGTTTTGGGATGGCACACAGTGGCGGGATCACGAAAAACATCGATATCAAGTCCTGGTTTGTAGGCGGTGTGAAAGTTTAATCGCCAGTACCGCTAAGTCGCCCGTTTGTCTGTTTTGCAAGCAATCGGAGACGGAGCCTGTCACTGTGGGGGTGGACATATCATGGAGTTGATGGAACATCAACAACGCTTGCTAGAAGGGGTCAAAACGCGTTTGTCGCGTTGCTCAGGTGTTCTCTTAGCCGTCGATCCGGGGCTTGGGAAAACGGCTGTGACGCTTTCGTATCTCCGTGAAAAAGGCGCACAAAGAGTCGTTGTGTTCGCACCGAAAAGCGTGCTGGGTGTATGGGCACTGGAGGCAAAGCAGTGGGACTTGGCGCTCCCTGTGCATGTGTTGGACGGGAGCCTGGCCAAACGGGAGAGGCTGATTCGCGATACGCAGTGTGGAGTGCTCGTCACGAACTACGAATCGATTGCGAAACTCGAAGCGGCGTTGACCGCCTTTCGGCCCGACCTCATCGTCGCGGATGAGTGCCACCGATTAAAAGGTTGGCAAACGGTGAATGGAAAAGCTGCCGCACGGATGGCCAAACGCACAGGCGCGAAGCGTTTAGGTTTATCAGGGACGCCGCTCCCCAACGGTCCCATTGATGCGCCGGGCCTTTTCCGTTTCCTCGATCCTGGCGTATTTGGGGAATCCATTGTGCGGTTTCGAGAACGTTTTTGCGTGGTGAATCCCTACATACCCCAGCAGATTACGGGCTACAAGAACATGGCGGAGTTCGAGGAGCGTTTCCATGGCCGAAGCATCGTGATGCAAAAACGCCAGGACCCAGATGGGACTTGGTCGGTTTATGAGCGCACCACGTCAGGATGGCAGTTTGCCGGAAAACTACCGAGTCTACCGGAAAAGATGGCAAGGGTTGTCCCCGTGGAGTTGCCGCGAAGTGTACGTCGCGTCTACGAGCAGTTGGAGACGGAGATGGTCGCAGAACTGGAAACGGGAGAGAGCATCACAGCGCCGAATGTTTTGACACAACTTCTTCGGCTCACGCAGATTTCGGGTGGATATTTGGAAGGAAAACGTCTGCATGATGCCAAACTGGCGTCGCTTTCCGACCGACTCTCTGATTTACTCGCCGACCCAAAGCGGAAAGTGTTGATTTTTGCGCGGTTTCGCGATGAAATCGATGGGATTGCCGATGCCGTGGATCGTCTCGGATTTTCCTTTGCGGTTCTTGATGGACGCACATCGTCCTCGGATCGCACACGCATGGTCGCGGATTTTCAGGGAGACACCGACCTTCGCGTCATCATCGGTCAGATACAAGCCGTGGCCGAGGGCGTGACACTGCATCGGGCCGACACGGTGATTTATTACAGCCTCGATTACAGCGAAGCGCGGCATGCGCAAAGTCAGGATCGGATTCATCGCCTGGGGCAAACATCGAGTGCCTGCCACTATGAATATCTGGTTGCAGCAGGCACGGTCGATGAGGACATTATGCAATCCCTTCGCCGCAAGCGTGACTTGGCTCAAGCCATTCTGGAGCGTCGAAACAGCCAGGCGGTGGCGGCGCGATGATGCCAGACCCCTACGAAACTTTTCATCCCGAAGATGCCGCGCCGTGGCGCGTCATCTTTCGCCTTGGCCCCAAATTTTTTGCGGATTCAACGTGGCTCCAGACAGAGCAAGTTTGCGTGGAACACTGGCTGCACGCGCTTCGGTGCGCAGAGATTCGTGTGTGGAAAGACACCTTGATACAAACAGGCATGGAAGTAGGGAGCGGGAAAGAACATTTGGCCCGGCCATGGGAAGAGGGTAAAGCGTTTGTAGAGAGGTGGCTCTTTCCGCTTTGGGAACGCTGGCAAAAGATGCTCTCCTTTGTCCCGTTCCACGATGGATCGTGGGCGAGAGAGCGGGTAGAGAACGGGGTGCTACGTATCCTGTCTCCCGATGCGGTAGAAGTCCTCAAAACGGATGTGGCGGCGCGAAGCGAACAGGAAGAATTACTCTGGCGCTTTTTACGGGCGCGATGCCAAAGTGACCCGGAAAAGACTCGGCAACTGGAAGAGCTCTACCAAGCTCATGTGAAACTCGAGAAAGGTTCAGAAGGTTGGCAACTCAATCCCCGAGGGCAGGAGGATGCGGCGTGGATCGTTCAAACACTGCAAAGGCAGTTTCGGTAGGCGTTGGCGCGGCGGTTCACAATCTAGCGGAAATTCTGGAAAAACATCACGCGCTGGAAGTCGCTTGGAATCACTTTCAGTGGGCGCAGACGAAAGAGCAGATTGATGCGGCCATACGGCGCATTGGTGAACTCGAGCAAAGATAGACAAAGCAAGGGGTGCGTGGCATGAGACCGTTGACCATCAATCGAGAGGAACTGAAACGCTTTGCCGACTTGTGGTGGGTGGACTTTGAGGGATATGTGGAGATTCGACCCATTGCCCATCACAGAGACTATGAGAGGGCGGCGTTTGCCGCAAGACTCTTTGTGCCTGCATCGGAATCGGCGGCAGATCGCGTGATCGAACACTTGAGCCAGCATGCCCACTTGCATCCTCATGTCGGTTGGTATGCGGGGGTGTGCCCCCGCGTCAAGGCTTCCGGTACAGCGGCGGATGTGACACATATCCCCGGCGCTTGGCTGGATTTGGACGATCACGGTTCACCGGAACGGTTATCTGACGGACTGGAGCGACTGAAACTTTTCACATCGATGGGATGTACACCGACACTGATCGTTCAAAGCGGCGGCGGTGGAGGAAAACACATCTATTTTCGTTACCCTGAACCGCTAGATCGAGATGAAGGGGTGGCGCTCAATCGGCGTCTCGCGAGACTTTTGTGCGCCGACGCGGCAGCCACCGACGCAGCGAGAGTGCTGCGCATTCCTGGCACCTGGCATACGAAAGGTGATCCGGTGCTCTGTGAAATCGTGGAAAGTAGTCACTGCGTCATTCATCCTGCAGATTTCATAGAAGCCATCGAGACACTGGAGGCACGGTTTGGGCTGGACACAGAGCCAGAGCCGATACGGGCTTGGAACATCACGACGGAAGGGTGGTTGCCGCTTTCTCGCGAGGAAGCGGAGCGTATGACGGAAGTATGCGCCCGGTTCCGACGCATGGCGGACGTATCGCAACCGGATCGCGTCACAGAGCCGGAATGGGGAAGGCTCGCAGCGAATCTGCGTGCAGTGCTTCCGGACGATCCGTCACTTTGGCTCTCCTGGTGTCAGGTGGATGGACAAAAAGAAGGCAGTACATATGATGAGAAAAAGGCGCTGGAATACTACACGGATCGACACTTTCGCGCTCCTGTCCATTGCCAGGACATCGAGGCGGCGGCGCCCCGTCTCGAATGCCGAGCTTGCCCATTTTTTGCGGAAAATCGGACTCCCGCCTTTTTGTTGCGCCGTCATGTGGGACAAGGTCGGTTGCTCGGTGCGCCTTCTGCGGTTGACCAGATTCGTCAGGGCGAGAATATCGATGAAACGGTGGTTCGTCGCGCTCTCCAGTATGAACGGGAAGCGCTGAACACGCTCCTTGCCGAGTGGATCGAAGCGGGAGAGACCGAGAAGGCCGCGCAAGTGGGGCGGTGGATCGAACGGTGCGAAGAAGGAGAGAGCGTTCCCCAACATGAGCACACGGCAGAAGAGTCGTCAGATTCTCCGGGCGAAGAAACCGTGGATGAAGACACCATCGTCCGTGTGCTTCAGGACGTGGAACAGCAGTTGTCCAGCGGTCATGTGGGTACGGGTGTACTGGATCGGGCTATTGCGCATTTGGCGCAATTGACGCAAAAAAGTGAAATCGCAGCGGCATATTGGATGAAGCGGCTGACAAAATCCGACCCAACACTGAGCCTGAAAGATTTACAGAGATTCGTCCGAGCCTACGGGGCCAAGATGGAGCAGGCGGCAACGGTACTGGCGGCAGGCGGGGAGGGGATTTCGGTAGCGGCGCAGACTGTGAGTCGGAGAGGTCGAGAGCCTCGCGTTCATCTGGTTGGGGAGTTTTGCCCGGGTGCGCCCGATCCATGGCTCGTGTGTCCAGACGGTTACATCGTTTCAAGTGATGGCGTGTACAAGGTGACGGAGGACGAGGAGAGACTGATCATATCTACGCCGATCTATGTTTCCGCGCGGCTCGAGCCGATGGAGCCCACCTCGGAAGCGGCGTTCGAGCTAACCGCTTGTGACGGGTTTTCGTGGTTCACATTAACTCTCCCCAGAGGAGATTTGAGCGATACTCGAAAAATCCTGAAACTGAGTGCCTATCACCTGGGGGTCACCAGCACCAATGCCTCCAAAGTGATTGATTTTCTGAATGAATTCGAGCGGGCGAACCGTCATCGATTGGAACGGAAAGGCATCGCTTCGCGCATGGGGTGGTTTCGGGACGGTTTTTTGCTCGGGGAAAATTTTTTTGATACAGGTTCTGCTGGTCGAAAAGTCTCCTTTGCTCCAGAAGGCGGTGGAGATGAGCAGCTTTGTCAAGCGTTAACCGCTGCAGGCGATGTGCGCGAGTGGCAAAGGCTACTCGCCCCCGCTATGGGCTATCCAGTCATCCGCGTCCTGTTTGACGCGGCGTTTGTGCCGCCACTTTTGGATATGCTGGAGTGTCCCAACTTTGTGATTGACCTGAGCGGACGAACCAGTCGTGGAAAAACAACAGCGCTGAAAGTTGCGGCCAGTGTAGCGGGGGTGCCAAGGCGTGATGGCGGAGGACTTCTTCGCACGTGGAACCAGACCCAGGTGAGCCTGGAGCGTCTTTGTACCGCATCTTGTCACATTCCGGTGTTTCTGGATGATACGAAAGATGCACTGAACGAAAATGCACTAGGTAAACTGGTGTATTTACTGGCAGGTGGTCAGGGTAAGGGTCGCGGGCAAGTCAGAGGAGCGGCGGTAACCGCACACTGGCGCACGGTCGTCTTCTCTACCGGGGAATCATCGATCCTCACCTACAGCAAGGACGGCGGCACCCGAGGCCGTGTGTTGAACCTGCACACGTTGCCGTTTGGTGAAGCCAGTCCCCGAACAGCCCAGTTGGTGCAGCAGTTGCAGGAGGGATTGCAACGTCACTACGGACATGCCTATCCGCTTTTTTTGCGCTATATCTGCGCTCATCGGTCGGATTGGGAAACATGGAGAATGCGGGCAAGAGAGCTTCAGGCAAGCTACGAATCTCTCGTAGAAGACCCCGTTGCCAAACGTCTCGCACAGTATGTAGCGGCCATTCAGACCGCAGGAGAAGTGGCGCACGCGGCATTTGTTGAGGCGGGATGCCCCTTGCCGTGGGAGATGCTACCTGTGGATTTTGACTTGTTCGCACAGGCAACAGAAGCGGCGGAAGACCCGATTCGGGAAGTGGACGCATTAGAAGCGGCGCTTGAATTGGCCACGTCCAATCCCCATCGGTTTTATGGCCGCATGGAAGGACGCGAGAACGGAGAACCACCGACAGGGGGATGGCTCGGCCAATGGAAAGCAGGGGATTTTTGGGATTACATTGCTTTTTTGCCGAATGCGCTGGAAAAATTCATGAAAGAGCGCGGGTTTCAGTTTGAGGAAATTGTAGAGGCTTGGTGGGAGCGTGGATGGCTGGAGGGACAGGTAAGCCGCCGTGGCGGCAAAGAAATCTATCGTCAAAGAAAGCAAGTGAAGATCGCAGGCAACCCCGTGTTTTGTATATGTTTGAAAAAATCTGCCGTCGAAAATGCGACAGAGACGAAAATAGAGCCGAATCTGGCGGTGTGTGCAGATGAAGCAGGCAGGTGAAGGAAGCCGAGCCTGCTTTTT
>NZ_FRAF01000016.1 GCF_900142255.1 Alicyclobacillus tolerans
AACGATGGGCATCACATCCCTATACCGAAGAGAGCGAGTACGCTTAGCGGGCGGTTTATCGTGCTCCGGTTTGGGTTTCATAGTGGCAATCGCGTACTTCCGCGCGTATCCCAGGGTCCGCTCCAACTCATCCAAAATCTGCGATTTCTCTTGCCTAGTGCGTGCCTTAAGGTAACGCACGCGCATCGTACTCAGGTACTCTTGCCGACTCTGCATGGACATCCGCACATCGATCCCTTCGGTAAGATTTCTGTTTGAGTGAGCCGATACCCTTTCGGTAAGATTTTAGCTGAGTGATCGCGATGACGTGACAGAAGGCAGACAACGTGATATACTACTCCACAGTGCTATTTTGCGGAATGTGAAAGAGGTGAAACGCATGAAAGCAGAAGGACATCCAGTTTATCATAAAGCTGTTGTAACGTGTGCCTGTGGTGAAACATTTGAAACAGGTTCTGTGAAGGAAAATCTTCGAGTTGAAATCTGTTCCAAATGCCATCCTTTCTTTACCGGTAAGCAAAAGCTGGTAGATGCCGGCGGTCGTGTAGATCGCTTTAATAAAAAATACGGAATGAAGAACGCTCAATAGTTTGCCTTTTGAAAAGGGCCAGTTACGCCTGCTAACCGCAGGGTCGCTTTTTTATGCGTTTATTTTGCATAAGGGCGGGCGTAATTTGGCTCTTTTCCGCTATTTAGAGAACAGGTTAATGCCAACGATGTGAGAAAAGAAGGTGAGTTCATGTTTGAGAAACTTGAATCTATGGAACGGCGTTATCAACAATTAAGTGATTGGTTGTGTGACCCTAATATATCGTCCGATCCAGAAAAGTTGCGCAAATACGCTAAAGAGCAGTCTGATTTACAAGAAACTGTAGAAATTTATCGCGCCTATCGGGAAGCACAAGAGCAATTTAAAAGTGCGAAGGCTATGCTTGATGAGAAATTGGATGATGAAATGCGAGAACTTGTCAAGCTTGAACTCGATGATTTGCAAAATAAGATAGATGACTATCAAGCTAAATTACAGATTTTACTACTTCCCAAAGACCCAAATGACGATAAAAATGTCTTTCTCGAAGTTCGGGCAGCGGCTGGTGGCGAAGAGGCGGCGTTGTTTGCGGGAGATTTGTTACGTATGTATACACGCTATGCTGAAAATTGCGGTTGGAAGGTAGAGCTCATCGATGCTAGTTATACGGATATAGGAGGATTTCGTGAAGCAACGCTTTCTGTGCAAGGTAAGGGAGCATACAGCAAGCTGAAATATGAAAGTGGAACACATCGTGTACAACGTGTACCAACCACAGAATCGGGTGGTCGTATTCATACTTCCACAGCTACAGTGGCTGTTTTGCCGGAAGTTGAAGATGTACAAGTGGAAATTCATGAAAAAGATTTGCGCATTGACACGTTTTGTTCAACCGGACCAGGTGGACAAAGTGTCAATACCACTCAGTCGGCAGTACGAATTACCCATTTGCCGACAGGGTTAGTCGTCTCGTGCCAGGATGAAAAATCACAGTTGAAGAATCGAGATAAAGCCATGAGAGTCCTGCGTGCACGACTGTATGAAAAATATTTAGAAGAACAACAGCAAGAGCAGGCAGCTAATCGCAAAAATCAAGTAGGTACGGGCGATCGCAGTGAAAGGATACGGACATACAACTTTCCACAAAGTCGCGTGACGGATCACCGGATCGGCCTGACCCTGCATCGTTTAGAAAGTGTTTTGGCGGGAGATTTGGAAGAGATTATTCAACATCTAATTATTGCTGAACAAAGCGCTAAATTGAATGAGGCATTAGAGGCATGATTCGCACAGTGACAACATGCTGGAGCGAGGCAAGGAATCAATTGCTCAAACAGCCACTGTTTCAAAAGTGGCAGCCAGACGATGCATTTCATCAATGCCATCATGAAGCGGCAGAACTTCTAGCCGCCGCATCAGGATGGAAGGTGGAAGAATTGTGGCGTCACTTGTCAGATCCGATTGAGGAGGAAGTTTGGCTTCAAATACAGTCATTTCTTGAACGTCGCCTGCAAGGTGAGCCACTAGCTTACATTCTGGGGCATGCTTATTTTGCGGGTAGAAAATTTGTGGTTGACGAGCGTTGCTTAATTCCTCGTCCTGATACAGAAAGTCTTTTAGAGATTTCTCTGGCATTTTTGCAGGAAAGTGGCAGACACACAGGTTGTTTGCTCGATCTCGGTACCGGCAGCGGTGCCTTGGCAGTCTCTGTGGCTCTGGAGTATCCAGCCTGGCAAGTTTGGGCAGTGGATATCTCCCCTGAGGCGTTGGAAGTGGCACGTCAAAATCAGATGCTTCACCAGGCAGCCGTCCGCTTTATTCGAGCAGACGGTTTGCGTCTTTTAGCTAAGATCAATAAGCGTAATGGAAAAAAACCTCACATCATTCTATCTAATCCACCCTATATTGCGGAATCAGATCCGTATCGCCGTGTGGATGAAGAGGTTGTTCGATTTGAACCCCATCTTGCCCTGTTTGCTGGAAAAGACGGCCTCGATTTTTATCGAGAACTTGCCCGATTAGGGCCGGGAATACTTGCAGACGAAGAGGCTGTGGGTCTTTTTTTAGAAGTGGGTATGGGACAGGCGAAGCAAGTACAGCAACTTTTTTCAACCAAGCCTTGGCATTCTTTTGCAACGCAATTACATTGCGATTTGCGGGGCGTTCATCGTGTGGTAGCTGTCATTCGCCACCATAGAAGCTGACCTTTTAGGACTGCAATGAATTTATGGGGGATGGTTTAAACCTATCTTTTTCTGGGCAGACTTTTGCTAGAGAAGATAGGGAGGCGAATAAGAATGTGGCGTAGAATGATGGTATTGGCAACAATTGTGGGTGGTATCTGTGTAGCTGGACATCTTTTGGAAACGAGCACAGCTTCGACGAACAGCGCTGTAACCGATATGTCAACAGCGAAGATTCAATCCATTGATTTTGCCGTGCCTCATGATGCACCCATTCCTAAAGAGGCGCTCCGTTTAAGAATTATTGCAAACAGCGATAGTCCTCAAGATCAACAATTGAAACGGGAAGTACGCAATGCTATAGTCCTGCAAGTAGGAAAATGGTTAAAAGGTGTTACGAGTTCTGCAGAGGCTCGGCGTATCTTGGAAGAACACGAAGCAGATATTGAGCAAATTGCCTTAAAGGTGACTCGTGAGCATGGCTTTACATACGGTGTGCAAACCAATATAGGCAAAGTTCCTTTCCCTACTAAAATTTATGGGAATCAAATTTATCCAGCCGGTAATTATGAAGCGTTACGCATTATCCTCGGAAAGGGACAAGGTGCCAATTGGTGGTGCGTCCTATTCCCGCCTCTCTGTTTTGTCGATATTGCTGAGGGTGACGCGGTTCCGAATACAGGAAGTTTTCCGGATTTACCTCCTCTTGAGGTACTCAATATGATGGGTCCCAACGGCAAAGAAGAGAAGGTTCAGGTACGGCTGGCTGTAGTTGACTATGGAGAAGAGCTATGGCATACATTGGTTCACCAGTGGTCCATCTAAAAAACATGTGCAAGTCGGATAAAATCACTCGCTGGGAAACAAACCCCATCGTAAAGGAGGTAGCAGAGTGTGCAGCGCATCCAAGTAAGTGTAAGTATGGCGCGAGAGAACAAAACCCAGGCAATCAGGCTGTTATCCCCTGCTGCTGCCGCTCTGAGACAGGGCGGCTTAGTTGCCTTCCCTACAGAAACGGTCTACGGATTGGGCGCGAATGCCAATCTGGAGGAAGCCATTCTGCGTATTTTTCAAGCCAAAGGGAGACCGGCTGACAATCCGCTCATTGTCCATCTACCCAATGTTGAAGCCATCTCGTCAGCTGTTGATATAGCACGTATTCGCCCGCACGAAAAACGACTGATAGAATCCTTTTGGCCCGGACCGCTCACTTTGCTGTTACCGCCAACAAAGACTATTGCGAGAAGCGTTTATCCTGGCCAGACCTTGATTGGTGTTCGTGTACCCAATCATCCTGTTGCGCAACTTCTGCTCAGTCTGTCTGGAGTGCCAGTAGCTGCTCCGAGTGCTAACCGTTCTGGCTTGCCGAGTCCTACCACATCAGAAACTGTCCTGCTTGATTTGGCGGATCATCTTGATGTGTTGGTGGAAGGTGGATCTTGTGAGTGGGGAATTGAATCTACCGTAGCAGCGGTGCAGGAAGAGAGCATACATATTTATCGTCCAGGAGCGATTACGGCCGCCATGCTAGAGGATGCCACAGGGTTGCCAGTAACGGTTTCTACAGGTTTCCAAGAAGGTGGAACGCCACTGGCTCCGGGTATGAAATATCGTCACTATGCGCCACATACACCAGTCAGCGCTTGGTGGGGCAATGTAGAGTCCGTTCAATCAGCTATGCAACAGGCGTTATTGCAGTCATCCATTCAACGATTTGGCCTCATCGCGCCCCGGAATTTTCAAACATTGGCAGACTTGCTGCAACCTTCTCCTGTTTGGACCTACTGGATAGAAGGAGAGGAAGGGAGCTATGCGCCTTCTTTTGCAGCCAAGCTATACAGTAGTATGCGTGAAGCGGATACAGCTCATTTGGAAGCACTTTATGTGTTTGCCCCAAGTGCATTTCATCCTCTCGGAACAGCTATTCATAATCGACTCTTGAAGGCAACGGAAGGCCGATTATGGCACGCTGAATCATCCTAAGCCATCTCTTTGCCGACATGATTCATCATGTTTGTCCGGATAGGTGCATACTCTCCTTACAAGGAAGCAGTTCATAGAAACATTCTCTGCTCGAGCCATGCTTCTGGGCAGAGATGTTCTTTTGTTGCCTGAGGAGGGTGCATGTGCCTTTTTCCATGAGAGATTTGCTCAATATTGCCATGATGTCGATCGCGCTTGGAATGGATTCTTTTTCACTATCCATCGGCATGGGCTTAAACGGGATCAATCGCAAGCGGGCGATTCAGATGTGCATATGCATCGGTCTCTTTCATATTGTTTTTGCTCTCCTGGGTCTTTGGGTAGGATTTTGGGTAGAAGCAAAAGTTGGACAAATTGCAAAAGGGTTTGGAGCATTTTTGTTAATTGGTCTAGGAATCCACATGCTTTTTGAGAGTTTTCATAAAAAAAGAGAAACTGTCAGAAGAAGAGGCAACAGTTTGCTTTCTCTCTTGCTTTTTTCATCGGGAGTATCCATTGATGCTTTGTCCGTTGGCTTTACGCTTGGCTTGCGTTCGGCCACATACGGTATAGTTTCGGCGTTTGCGTTTGGCGTAGCGGGTGCGGTCATGACAGGAGCAGGTTTATATTTAGGGAAAAAAGCTTCAGGCTGGTCAGGCTGGCTTGGAGAGTTGTTTGGTTCGTTTTTGCTGATTTTTCTTGGCTTGCGATTTTTATTTGAGTAAGTTTATAGAAAGAGGATACAATGGCAAGAAGATGGAGTGCGACATGCACTCCTTTTCACCATCTAACTTACCAGGCAATTCGTCGCCCCTAAGCGATGATTGTGCGAGGTGTCTATAGCCAATGAATCTGCTGTTTATTTGTACAGGGAATACATGTCGAAGTCCGATGGCTCAATGGTTAGCTCGTCATGAGATAGCCAAACGGGGACTTCACCATACGGTTCGTTCAGCAGGATTGTATGCATTTCCAGGTCAACTGATGTCGCGATCGGCAGTAGATGCGTTGTTGCGTCGCCAAGTGGTGGTCGGACATCACGCTTCTCAGCCTGTGGAGGATGCCATGGTTAAGGAAGCGGATCTCATTTTTACCATGACAGAAGCCCATAAACAAGCGATGCTTGAAAAATTTCCAGATGCTGCGGAGAAAACTTATACTTTATCGGAATTTGTGAAAAAGGTCGATCGCGATGGCTCTGGGTATGATATTGTAGATCCGTTCGGACAGTGTGACGAGGCGTATGAGGCGTGCGCTGCCCAATTGGAAGAATTGATCAGGGAAATGATCCGCCTTTTGCCGCAATCTTCAGAGGAGGGCGGTGAAGATGGAAAGAATGCTGCCAACAGAGAGTGATTCTTGTGACCATCCATCTCCACAAGTCGTGGACAGACAACAGCAAAATTTGAATATTGCAGAACCGTTGCGCGCCATTCTGGACGAGTTTCAACAACTGGCTTGCTTGGGAACTGGGCAAGTCTTGGTGGTAGGAGCATCAAGCAGTGAAGTGGCAGGTCAACGTATTGGGACGGCAACCTCAATGGCCATTGGTCAGCAGATAGTTGATATTTTCCTGCAATGGTCGTCGGAAACAGGCTGTCAACTCGCCTTTCAATGCTGTGAGCATCTGAACCGGGCGCTGGTCGTCAACCGCCAATTGGCGATGACGCATGGTTGGCAGGAGGTTTCTGCTATACCCGTGCCGGGTGCGGGGGGTGCGGTAGCAGCTGCAGCCTATCGTAAAATGAGCGATGCCTGTCTGGTGTCTGCCATTGCGGCCGATGCGGGTGTGGACATTGGTGACACTTTAATCGGTATGCATTTGAAACCAGTCGCGGTTCCTGTACGTATTTCTGTCCAGTCCATTGGTCATGCGCATTTGGTGCTGGCTAGGACAAGGCCGCCGTTGATTGGTGGCATGCGCGCTGTTTACAGTAGGGAAGAAGCTGAAAAACGTTGGTTGGCAAAATAGGTAGCCAGCATAAAGGAGAGAGACGGACGAATGAACTTGAGCCAGTATGATGCTGAGTTGGCTGCGGCTATGCAGCAAGAGTTAAACCGTCAACGCAACAACATTGAATTGATTGCTTCTGAAAATTTTGTCAGTCCGGCTGTGATGGAAGCTATGGGAAGTCCGCTAACGAATAAGTACGCCGAAGGATATCCAGGACGTCGCTATTATGGTGGTTGTGAATATGTTGATATCGTCGAGAATATCGCTCGCGATCGCGCCAAGCAATTGTTTGGTGCGGAGCACGTCAATGTGCAGCCTCATTCCGGAGCGCAGGCCAATATGGCGGTATATTTTGCTGTGCTCAAGCCAGGAGATAAAGTGCTCGGCATGAATCTCTCGCATGGCGGACATTTGACGCACGGTAGCCCAGTTAATTTCTCAGGACAACTTTACGAGTTTATTTCCTATGGTGTAGACGAAAAGACGCAACGTATTGACTATGAAGAATTACGCAGATTGGCTCAAGAACACCGTCCCAGAATGTTGGTGGCTGGTGCGAGCGCCTATCCGCGAATCATAGACTTTGCTAAAATGCGCGAAATTGCGGATGAAGTGGGAGCCTACTTGATGGTTGACATGGCTCATATTGCCGGTCTTGTGGCAACAGGATTGCATCCGTCGCCTGTACCGCACGCGCAGTTTGTGACCACAACTACGCACAAAACATTGCGTGGTCCGCGCGGCGGCATGATTCTTTGCAAGGAGGAATTCGCCAAAGCCATAGACAAATCCATCTTTCCTGGTATACAAGGCGGCCCGCTGATGCATGTGATAGCCGCGAAAGCCGTTGCTTTTGGTGAAGCGTTGAAACCAGAATTCAAAACGTATTCCGAGCAAGTTGTCAAGAATGCCAAAACTTTAGCTGAAGCTCTCCTTCAGGAAGGATTTCAACTGGTCTCTGGTGGCACTGACAATCATTTGGTGCTCATTGACTTGCGAAGCCGTGAATTGAGCGGTAAAGAAGCAGAAAAACGGCTCGATCAAGTGGGCATTACAGTGAATAAGAATACTATTCCTTTCGATCCGGCGAGTCCCATGGTTACAAGCGGTATTCGTGTCGGCACTCCGGCCGTCACATCGCGTGGCATGGACGAGCAAGCAATGCGTGAGATTGCATCAGTTTTCTCGCTCGTTTTGCAAAAAGATTGGACAGAAGTTGGCGAAGCAGAAGCGAAAAGTCGCGTGAGCGCCTTGACATCCCGCTTCCCGCTTTATCCAGATCTCACCATTTAAAAACAAATACCACAGCCAAGGCTGTGGCATCTAGAGGTTCTTTCAAAATAGGAAAGACATAGATTCTAAAAGGTACTGCGTTGGCGGTGGCGAATGGATTCTCTGCCACCGTCTTTTTTCTGTAAAGGTACAAAGATGTAGAGTAAACAAATTAAAAGAATAACACTCCCAGCCACCCAAAAGGGGGCTTCTGGAGAGAGAGTTTGCCAAACCAATCCACCCACATAAGGACCGACGGCCGATCCGATTCCTTCTACAGTCATAAAAATTCCCCAGAGCGTAGCCTTCTTATCGGGATCGATATGCGTATCCACAGTTTTATTCCAGCTTGGCAGAACAAATCCATAGGCGATGCCAATAAAGGCGACGACTAGATATGTGGCCAGACGCGAATGGTAAAACGAGAAAACAATCAGTGCAAAAGCAGCCGTTCCAAAGCCGAAAATGAGAAAGTATCGCGCCCCGAAACGATCGACCAATTTACCTGCAGGAATGAGTGTCAGTGCTGTCAAGGCGCCGCCTGAGACAAGAATTCCTGTATAGTAGATGGGTGACAGGTGCAGTTCTAGCTTTGCGTACAAAGAGAGAATCGGTACCAGAGATGTAATGGCAAAGGTCTGGGCAAACATTCCCGGGAATAAATAAGAAGCCTCGCGTACATTGGTCAAAATGCTTTGAATGCGGTTTTGCCAGCTGTATTTGTTGGATATGCGCACTGAGTCATGTGCACGGTATTGTCGATTATGAACAAAGAGTAGAACCACCAACAAGCCTAGACCATCCGCCAAGCCAAGAGCAAGAAACGCAGCTGGATAAGATCGAGCAATCAACAAATTGGCCAGCACTGGACCAAGCCCGGTGCCGCATAACCAAAATAAGTATAAATAACCAACATAAGAGGCACGCTCTTGAGGCTCAATACGATGAGCGATGGCTGACATGGCAGCAGGCCACATGGGCGAAACACCAAAGCCAAAGAGCATAGCGGCCAGCAACAGCATAGCGCCCGTTCTGGCTTGAAACATGAAAATAACAGCACAAAGTGCAGCCACAAAGCCTGCCATGAGCGGGTAGCGAGGCCCAATGCGATCGATCATCCAACCGAAAGGTGTTCGGAACAACGTATCCATCAGGTAGTGCAGTGAAATAGCGAGTGCTGTGATTTCCACAGGCAAGCCGAGGACACCGCTGCCATAGGTTGGCAGGACGGAAAAAGTCAATGCGCCTCGCACCAACTCTGAGAGTGAGAGGGCAGAAAAAATGCTGACGAGCGCCAGCGGAAAATCACGAGGAATAATGTTCAGCCAGCGCCTTTGCGATTTTTCCTGTGTACTCACCGGACAACACCTGTTGAATTGGCAGACATAGTTGCAAATTTCGGTGTGGGATAGACGATTCGACCGTTGGCCAAAGCTATTAAACGTTGGGCAATCACCTCTGCAGCGTTAACGTGTCGGATAGCCAAAGCTCGTTGACGCATTTTGCGAATTTCCTCTGGATTGTCAATCAGCAATCGAAGCGAGATGTCTACAATTTCCTGTTGGTTACGAGCTAAACAGGCTGTGCCGGCCTTGGTAAGATAGTGGCAGTTCTGAATTTCCTGGCCAGGGATAGGTCGATAAATAATCAACGGCAGGCCCAGAGCCATGGATTCACTGACGGTCAAACCGCCAGCTTTGGTCAGCATCAGGTCGGAAGCAGCCATCAGGCGATAGACATCACGCACAAATCCGAATATCTTGACACCCGCTTCAGCTAGTTCTGGCATACCGCAAAGCTGCTGGTACAGGCGTTCGTTCTTTCCAGCAACGACAATTAACTGTAATTGATTGCTGTACTTGGCAAGCTGCAAAGCTACTTGACCGAGATCGCCCAGAACTCCATAAGCGCCGCCCATCAAGAGCAATATCGGTTTCTCTTCAGACAGTTCAAGTTCTCGACGCAGTTCAGCTTTATTCCATGGGCGACAAAAAGCTTCACGCACAGGAATGCCTGTTACTTCAACGCGATCGGGCGAAGTGCCCCGTTCCATTAAACCTTCGCGAACGTAGTCGGATGGCGCGAAATATAAGTCAGTCTGCGGGTGAATCCACTGGCTATGAATAGCATGGTCAGTAATCAGTGTCGTCAGCGGAATGTTGGTACGGCCTTGCTGTTTCAGCATAGAAACCACGCCTGCTGGTGTGGGAAAAGTGGCTAGAACAATATTGGGTCGAAAATTGTGAAGTGTAGCAGCCAGTGTTTCGATGCCCAAGGAATTCAATTGCCGCTGAATGAGTGATTGTGGAGTCAACTGGCTGGTACTCTGATAGAACCATTTATAAAGAGTGGGTGCATATTTGACACTTTGCAGGTAAAAGTATTTGGCCATGGCGTCCAATCTTGGATGGACATCATGCAAATAATCGAGAATTTGTACATCCGCTTCTGGACAGAGTGTTGTAACGGCCGCCTCAACGGCGCGCGCGGCTTGCTGATGGCCTTCTCCGTATGCAGCGGAAAGGATAAGGAGTCGCGACAATCGCGCCATGGAATCGCACCTCTCGCGAATAGTTTCATCTCCCAGTGGAGGGAGGAAGATGCTACCTCCATTTTCGACATTCTGGGCAACCTGTAAACCTTTCTCCAAAAAATAATCGGCTGATCATATCTTTTCTTCGACCGTTGAGGAGATTCTGCTATAATGGGCGGGACAATAAGACAGTTTCAACAAATGAGCGGATGGGTTGGTGCAAAACGCTTGCCATAGAAAGAGGGTAGAGTTGGTGGGAACAATCCATGTCATGGAGCATCCGTTAATCGAACATAAACTGACGCTCATGCGTGATAAACGTACAGGCACAAAAGAATTTCGTGCGCTTCTTCAGGAAGTGGCTATGTTGATGGCCTACGAATTGACACGTTCTTTGCCATTGGCGGAGGTTACCATAGAAACCCCGGTAACGAATGCCCAATTCCGGGTGATTGCCGGCAAGACACTGGCGCTTGTGCCAGTTTTACGGGCAGGGCTTGGTATGTTGGATGGCATCTTGAACCTTATCCCAGCTGCCAAGGTAGGTCATGTTGGGCTGTATCGCGATCACGATACACTTCAGCCTGTTGAATATTACTGCAAACTCCCCAGTAACTTGCAGGAGCGCGACGTGATTGTGGTGGATCCTATGCTTGCTACGGGAGGGTCCGCATCTGCTGCGCTAACGGTCGTCAAACGACATGGTGCTGTACATCCTAAATTAATGGTATTGGTAGCTGTACCGGAGGGCATAAAAAAAATCCAAACAGACCATCCGGACGTAGACATATATACGGCAGCTATTGACGAAGGTTTGAATGAGAAAGGTTATATTGTTCCTGGGCTTGGCGATGCAGGAGATCGTCTGTACGGCACATTTTGATGAACAGCGAGAGGAGTGGAAGAGTGGAGAAAATACGTGTCATGACGGTCTTTGGGACGCGGCCGGAAGCTGTCAAGATGGCTCCGCTCGTCAAGGCGTTGGAGTCAGAGCCACTGGTGGAGAGCATCGTATGCGTGACCGCTCAGCATCGCGAAATGCTCGATCAAGTTTTGAATGTGTTTGCGGTTGAGCCTGATGACGATCTGGATATTATGGAACCTCAGCAGACACTGGGTACGATTACACGCAAGGCGTTGGAAGGTATTGAACAAGTCATTGCCAAGCGGCGTCCGCACATTGTTCTGGTGCATGGAGACACCACAACCACGTTTGCTGCTGCTCTGGCTGCTTTCTATCAACAGGTAGCCATTGGTCATGTGGAAGCGGGCTTGCGTACATACGACAAATACAGTCCCTTTCCAGAGGAAATGAATCGTCAACTGGCCGATGTGCTCAGCGACCTTTTCTTTGCGCCAACCGATTTGGCGGCTGAACAGTTGCGGCGAGAAGGGAAGCCTGATGAGGCTATTTATGTGACTGGCAATACAGCCATTGATGCAATGAAGACAACCGTCTATTCAACCTATCGTCACCCGATTCTCGAACAATTACCTCCCCATAGTCAATTGGTTTATATGACATCGCATCGTAGAGAGAATCTGGGTGAACCGTTGCGTAACATTTGTTCGGCAGTGCTTCGTTTAGTGGAGTCCCACACCGATGTTCAACTGATTTATCCGGTGCATCTCAACCCCAGTGTACGGGATACGGTATTTACCATGTTGGGCGGTCATCCACGTATCCATTTAATTGATCCGCTCGGCATTGTGGATAATCACAACTTTATGGCGAGAGCCAAATTGATTCTGACAGATTCAGGCGGGATTCAGGAAGAGGCGCCGTCGCTGGGCATTCCTGTTCTCGTTCTGCGTGATACAACAGAACGTCCGGAAGGCATTGAAGCAGGCACGTTAAAGCTTGTGGGGACGAACGAAAAGGAAATCTATGAAACAGCCAGTCGTTTGTTGACGGATCAAGAATTTTACAAGGATATGGCTGGGCGCAAAAACCCATATGGTGATGGAAAAGCGTCAGAGCGAATCGTCGAAGCGATTTTGCATTACTTTGGGCATCGTGATCGACCTAAGGCATTTGTCTATAATGAAAATCATGAACAGGCATAGGGCGGATGTATTTCCGCCTTTTATTCAACAAATTTCGCTGAGTGAGAAGTGAAGAATGGATGGAAACTTGCTTTCCTATTCATGTGGATGCGCTTACAATAATAGATGAAAGAGAATAGGTATTTGAGTTTGGTTTGGAAGAAGGGATGGAATCCAAATGGGTCGTGAAGTAGTTTTGTCAGGAGCCGTGCGAACTCCGATTGGTAATTTTATGGGGGCTTTGGCGCCGCTTTCTGCGGTCGATCTCGGTGCTTTAGTGTTGCGAGAGACTGTTCGACGTACGGGGTTGCCTCTGGATGCAGTTGAAGAGGTGTTGATGGGCAACGTTTTGCAGGCGGGATTGGGACAAAATCCGGCTCGGCAAGCTTCGATTCGCTCGGGCCTTGGCGATAGTATACCAGCCATGACCATCAACAAAGTATGTGGGAGTGGATTGCAAGCGGTGATGTTAGCCGCGCAAGCCATTCGGGCTGAAGATGCGGATGTGCTTCTGGCTGGCGGGATGGAGAGCATGTCCAATGCTCCATATTTGCTCGAAGGTGTACGTAAAGGCTATCGAATGGGTGATAGTAACGTAGTCGACAGCATGATTCGAGATGGGCTTTGGTGCGCGTTTTGTGATGTTCATATGGGGATCACGGCGGAAAATATCGCTTCTCGCTATGGCCTTACGCGTGAAGAACAGGATGCGTTTGCCGTCCAGAGCCAGCAGCGTGCAGCTGCAGCTTTGGCAGCCGGGCGATTTGCGGATGAGATAGTAGAGGTGGCTGTGCCGCAAAAACGAGGAATGACGCTTACTGTATCGGAAGATGAATTTATTCGCCCGGATACAACGATTGAGGGATTGGCTAAATTGCGTCCGGCTTTTCGTAAAGAAGGTACGGTTACTGCTGGGAACGCAAGCGGTATCAATGATGGAGCGGCAGCTTTAGTTGTCTCTAGTGAGAGTGCTGCCAAGCTGCATGGATTAGAGCCCATGGCTCGAGTTGTCAGCTACGCGTCAGCAGGCGTGCAGCCAGAAGTGATGGGTCTTGGACCGATTGAAGCTACGCAAAGAGCACTTCGTAAAGCGGGCTTGTCCATAGATGAAATCGATCTCATTGAAGCGAATGAAGCATTTGCTGCCCAATCTCTTGCTGTAGCAAGAGACTTACAGTTTCCCATGGATAGGGTGAATGTGAACGGTGGTGCAATTGCCCTGGGACATCCGATTGGCGCAAGTGGAGCGAGAATTCTTGTTACACTGTTGCATGAGCTGAAACGTCGGCAAGCTCGCTATGGTTTGGCAACACTTTGTATTGGTGGCGGACAGGGAGTCGCTATGGTGGTTGAGCGACTATAAGTGAGTAAATCAAAGAAAAGTCGGATTTTTTGTGAACAAAACGCTATTTTTGGCTGAAAACGCCGGAATTTCGGGTTTTTGCGTTGACACTTGTTTTTTTTCTAGTGTACTATAGGCGAGGGTTCGGGCATCCCACCATAGAGAAAGGGAAAAATACGCAAGCGTAAGGTATTTTATCCCGTATTCGAGGTTACATCAGCTCCCTAATGGGCAGGATGGGAAAAGTATCACTATCTTCCTGGCCCGGACTAAACCGCGCTAGACTGCGATTCTTATCAGTTTCGCCTCTCTTTTCATATCTACGTGGGTGGTGTACAAATTCGAAAACGACCGGCGTTCTAATCGGCGGCGAGAAAAGTCAAGACGAGAGCCTAGCATGTGGAAAACGTTTGCAGTTTATTCCGGTGCTACCATGCAACTCGCGGTGAGCGTCATCGTTTTTGGTTACTTGGGCCATCGCCTGGCAATTGAAATTCATCAGATGTGGTTGACGTTTGGCGGCGTGCTGCTTGGAGTGGCGGTTGGCGTTTCGGGACTGGCGTTCCTCATCAAAAAGTTGTTAGGGGATGAGTCGCCGTGAAGCGGGATGGATTGCAAGCGCGACTGAAGGCTATACAATGGATAGGTGTGGCGATTTTTGTCGTAACAGCGCTATTGTGGTTGGTCATTGCGCACTGGCGTGTCTGGATAAACGGCTTGTTGCTCGGAGAATTAGGAGGAGCAGTCGTTGTGCTATCCATGATACGCGGGGGGCAACCGGATGGTCGTTCGTCGGGTGCACCGCTTTTTTTGTCCGGTATGCTAGGCATGGTGATTCGCTTTGCCGCGCTTGTAGTGGTTATGGTGATAGCAGCTAAATGGCGCCATATCTTCAACCCCTACATGGCGTTGGTGGGATTTTTATTCGGATTCGTGCTCATCTTTGCAGGTCTCTACGGGTATGCCAAGAACCAAGATACCACTTCCAGTGAAAGCAGGTGATGAGGTGCCAGCTTTTCCGACGCTCTTTCGACACACGTTTCCAATCAATTTGACAACCATCGCCATGATTTTTCTGACAGGGCTAATTGTCATCATTGTGATGCGTGTTGGCTTGCGCCGGTTGGATATGCGAAATCCTCGCGGACTTCAAAACATGTTGGAATGGGCAGCTGAGTTTGCTGCCAATATGGCGCGTGATACGATGCCGACGGAACAAGCGGTGCGGTTTATTTTACCGCTTGCCTTTACCATGTTGTTCTTCTTATTTGTTGCAAACTGGCTCGGCCTGATTGCGATTGTTGCTGTGCATATTCACCATCCGATTCAGCATTGGGGTATAACGCCGCAGGATTTTGCTCAATCGAAGGGCATTGTAGAACTGTTTGATTCGCCAACAGCCAATATGAGTATGACGCTTGGTCTGGCAGTCATGGTTTGGCTTTTAGCACATGCGCGTGGTCTCAGGCATCCCAAACAATGGCTCATTCATTTTTACAAACCATCTCCTTTGGCGATTATAGAAGAAATTACAAATCCGCTTACGCACGGCATGCGTCTTTATGGCAATATTTTTGCTGGAGAGGCATTGTTGAATGTGCTGGTTTCGGCGCCGAGACTCTTTGGCTGGGTACCTCTAACGTTGCCGTTAACCATTGTGTGGCTTTTGTATTCAGCGTTTGTTAGCACCATACAGGCATATGTCTTTTCTATTCTGATGTGTCTGTATGTTGGAAATAAATCATTTGAAGGTCATCAGCATCATTAAATCATTATTCAACAGCATCTTTGTACATGCTTCATTGAGTGAAAAACAGGAATCATCAATTACTTATTTCCGCAAAAGAACAGTCTTCTTCTATAGATTGTTTAAAGGACGCGGAGCGAGGAGGAACAAACGAATGGTAAAGGCGATTTTTGATATTGCGGTAGCATTGTTGCTGGGTTTGGCAGCCGTAGGTTCCGGTGTGGGCGACGGTCTGGTTATGAGCAAATATGTAGAAGGTGTATCGAGACAGCCAGAAGCGCGTGGAACCATTTTTGCCAGCGCATTGCTTGGTGTTGCCCTTGTTGAAGCTTTCCCGGTTATTGCGTTGGCTTTCGGTATCATCATGCTTTTCACTCAAGGCGCTCTGTAATCCTTGTGCGGCACAGTGTTCTTTGTGCCCGGTAAAAGATTTTCAAGGCGGCGGCGCAGAGCTTGCCGCCTGGCTGAAGGTCTCACCCAGAAGGGAGTGACGTAAGTGTTTGAATTAGGAACGTTTATAGTTTCCATCATTTCATTTTTAATCGTATTCTGGATTATTTCCAAAGTAGGCTTTAAACCTTTAGCAAATGTGATGGAACAGCGTCGGGTCTATGTAACCTCACAATTGGAAGATGCAGAGAAAAATCGTCATGAAGCAGAACGACTGCTGGAAGAGCAAAGAAAATTACTGGAGCAAACACGCCAAGAAGCTAAAAATATTCTTGATGCTGCTCGGCAGAGAGCGGATGAACAAGCTCGGCAGATGCTCAAAGAAGCTCAGGAAGAAGCTGCTCGCATTCTCGCTGAAGGCAGAGAGTTAATTGAACGTGAACGGGCAGAAGCGATGAATCAGGCGATGCAACGTATGACGGAACTATCAGTTCAGCTTACCAGCAAGTTGCTGCATAGTTACGCCAATGAGCAGGTTCATGCTGAAATGATCAAAGAGGCAGAACAGAAACTAGGTGAGCTCGTATGCTGAACACATCAATTGCCAGACGATACGCGCGAGCTCTTTTTAACCTGGCAATGAAACAACAGCAAGTACAAGCTGTACAAACAAGTTTGCAACAAGTTTCCCAGTTACTACAAGATTTTAAAGACGCAAGGATACTGATTGAACATCCTTTGCTTTCTCCCGAACAAAAGAAAGCCTTTCTGAAATCCGTATTTGCAACAAATGTGGACGAACTAACCTATCGAGCTCTTTTCGTTCTCTTTGAACATAAACGTTCAGAATACGTTGATTTGTTCTATCAGGAATTTAAGAAAATGGCAGATGAGGCGCAAAATATTGTCGAGATTGAAATTCAGACAGCGCGTCCATTGAAAGAAGAAGAAAAAACCGAGATCGAACAAAAATTAGCTGTTTTGTTGGGAAAATCCGTACGTTCAACAATCTCAGTAATTCCAGATTTACTGGGTGGCTATCGCGCGCGCCTTGGCAATCGTCTTTTAGATGCTACTGTGACAGGGGCTCTTCAACAATTTGCCGCGCAAGCACAGGTGTTACAAAGGGCGTAACGAATTTCAGAGGTCTCGTGAAGGAGTGACCAAATTGAGCATTCGACCTGACGAAATTAGTCGGCTGATACAAAAACAAATTGAAGAATTTCAGTCGGACGTCAAGGTTTATGATACGGGCGTCGTATTGACGGTTGGTGACGGTATTGCCCGCCTTTATGGGTTGGACAACGTTATGGCTGGGGAATTGGTGGAATTTCAGAATGGCACTTACGGCATGGCATTTAACCTTGAAGAAGACAATGTGGGTATTATTGTTTTAGGGTCGGTTGATGGCATTAAAGAAGGCGACGAAGTCCGTAGAACAGGACGGATTGCACAAGTTCCAGTCGGTCCAGAGTTGCTTGGCAGGGTCGTCAATCCTTTAGGACAGCCTTTGGATAACCGCGGTCCAATTGAAGCTAAGCAATTTCGTAATATTGAGTCGCGTGCTCCAGGGGTTATAGATCGTAAATCAGTCCATGAACCGTTGCAGACGGGTATCAAGGCCATTGACGCAATGATACCTATTGGACGTGGTCAGCGCGAGTTGATTATTGGCGATAGACAAACGGGTAAAACGGCAATTGCACTTGATACCATCATTAATCAGAAAGACACAGGTGTGAAATGTATATATGTAGCCATTGGACAGAAACAGTCCACAGTTGCGCAAGTTGTAGAAACGTTGCGTCGACATGGAGCTATGGATTACACCATTGTTGTGGCAGCTAATGCGTCCGATCCCGCTCCGCTCTTGTTTATGGCTCCATATGCTGGTTGCGCCATGGGTGAGTATTTTATGTACAATGGCGAACACGCATTGATTATTTATGATGATCTGACGAAACAGGCAGCAGCCTATCGTGAAATGTCTTTGCTTTTGCGCCGTCCGCCTGGTCGTGAAGCCTACCCTGGTGACGTGTTTTATTTACATTCAAGATTATTGGAACGCGCCGCTAAGTTGAGTGACGAGAAAGGCGCTGGTTCACTGACCGCTCTACCGTTTATTGAAACGCAGGCGGGCGATATTTCAGCCTATATTCCTACGAATGTCATCTCGATTACGGATGGTCAAATATTTTTGGAATCTGATTTGTTCTTCGCAGGACAACGGCCAGCGGTGAATGTGGGAACCTCCGTATCACGTGTCGGCAGTTCAGCCCAAACCAAGGCGATGAAAAAAGTAGCAGGTACGTTACGTTTGGATTTAGCACAATACCGAGAATTGCAGGCATTTACGCAATTTGGTTCAGATTTGGATAAAGCGACGCTCTCGCGATTGGTTCGTGGTGCCCGTACAACTGAAATTCTTAAACAAGCTCAATATCATCCGCTTTCATTTGAAAAGCAGGTTGTTTCCATTTGGTCTGCGGTCAATGGGTATTTGGATGAAATTGATGTGCAGGCCGTGGGTAAGTTTGAGCAAGAGTGGCTGTCCTTCGTTTCGTCTCAATATCCGCAAATCTACAGTTCAATAGTAGAAACGAAAGATTTGACAGAGGAAACAGTAAACTTGCTGAAAGAAGCGATTCAAAAGTTTAAAGCGACATTTGTTGCTTGATTTTCCTGAAGGTGCATCGCTGGATAAAGGTGGTGATTTCGGTTGGCGGAAAATCCAAGAGAGATACGTCGGCGCATCAAAAGCGTGCGAAGTACCGCACAGATAACAAAAGCCTTGGAGATGGTAGCTGCTGCAAAGTTGCGGCGCGTTCAAAGCGCAGTTGCTAATGCGCGTCCATATTTGGCAAAAATGCAAGATATGTTGGAGGGTGTGGCAGCATCAGCAAGATTTGTAAAACATCCATTGCTGGTTTCTCGACCGGTCAAACGAACAGGATATCTTGTCATCACGTCAGACACAGGACGTGCAGGTCCGTATAATGCGCAAATTTTCCGACGTGCTCTGCAGGAGTTTGGACATCGGGATAAATCGACATACAGCATATTTGCAGTTGGACGAAAGGGCAGAGATTTCTTTCGGAAAACGGGATATCCAATAGATGGCGAAATTACGGGATTGCCGGATTCCCCGGAATATCGTTCGATAGCCAGCTTGGCAGAAAAAGTAGTCCATGCTTACGCTGAAGGCAGATTTGATGAACTTTACTTTATTTATAACGAATTCATCAATCCTGTAACTCAACGACCTATTGTGAAAAAAGTTTTACCGCTAACAAATTTGCACGCGATTCAGGAAACATCACCGGGCAAAATGCCAACACAAAAGAAACCGCAGTATTTATTTGAACCGGACGAACAGGAAGTATTGTCCAAATTGCTTCCACGTTATGCGGAAACGCTTGTTTATCAGGCGGTTCTTGATGCGAAAGCTTCAGAACATGCCGCCCGTATGGCTGCTATGAAAAATGCGACTGATAACGCGAAAGAAATGATCGAACAATTGACGCTCAGTCTAAATCGTGCTCGTCAGGCTGCGATTACTACCCAGATCGTCGAAGTGGTCAGCGGAGCGCAAGCACTTGAATAGTTCGTCTTGCAAAGTTGTGATAGGTTGGGTGAACTGAGAGGTTCCTCAATGAAGTCGGGTCCCGTCTTTAATGACATATTTAGACCCGCATAGCGAGGAGGGAATGACGTGAATAAAGGACAGGTTGTGCAGGTGCTTGGTCCTGTTGTCGATGTTAGATTTCCAGAAGGACAACTGCCAGCACTGAACAACGCTTTGCGCATAGAAACACAAGGGGAATATCCTATCCATCTAACACTTGAAGTAGCCCTTCACTTAGGCGATAACGTCGTACGTACAGTGGCTATGTCATCCACTGATGGTCTTGTGCGAGGTACAGAGGTAGAAGATACAGGTCGCGCCATTGCGGTTCCTGTAGGAAAAGCTACACTGGGAAGAATTTTCAACGTCCTGGGTGAGGCAATTGACGAAGCAGGCCCCGTAGAGATGAGCGAGACATGGCCGATTCATCGCAATGCGCCTTCCTTTAGTGAATTGAGTACACGTACAGAAATTTTTGAAACAGGTATTAAAGTTGTAGATTTGCTTGCCCCATACATCAAGGGTGGAAAAGTTGGACTCTTTGGCGGTGCCGGTGTAGGTAAAACCGTTTTGATTCAAGAGCTGATTCACAATATTGCTAAAGAGCACGGTGGCTATTCCGTGTTTGCAGGTGTCGGAGAGCGTACACGTGAAGGTAATGATTTGTATCATGAAATGAAAGACTCTGGAGTTATTGATAAAACTAGCATGGTTTTTGGTCAGATGAATGAACCACCAGGTGCTCGCTTGCGGGTAGCATTGGCGGGACTGACCATTGCGGAATATTTCCGCGATGTAGAGGAAAGAGACATTCTCTTCTTTGTGGATAATATTTTCCGTTTCACACAAGCAGGATCTGAAGTATCAGCATTACTTGGACGTATGCCTTCTGCAGTAGGTTACCAGCCAACTCTTGCAACAGAAATGGGACAATTGCAGGAGCGTATTGCTTCTACAGTAAAAGGTTCCATCACGTCTATTCAAGCTGTATATGTACCTGCTGACGACTATACCGATCCGGCGCCAGCTAATACATTTGCCCATCTTGACGCAACAACAAATCTAGATCGAAAAATTTCAGATATGGGTCTTTATCCTGCGGTCGATCCGCTTGCCTCAACATCCCGTGCATTGACACCAGATATCGTGGGTGAAGAGCATTATCGAGTAGCTCGCGGCGTACAGCAAGTGTTGCAGAGATACAGAGAATTGCAGGACATCATCGCCATCCTTGGAATGGATGAGTTGACAGATGAAGACAAGCTGACCGTGGCCCGTGCGCGCAAGATTCAAAACTTCCTGTCGCAACCATTCTTTGTCGGTGAAGTATTCACGGGTATTCCCGGTAAATATGTGCCTGTGAAGGAGACGGTACGCTCCTTCGGTGAAATTCTCGATGGTAAGCATGATGATATTCCTGAGACTTATTTCCGGTATTGCGGCGTGATCGAAGAAGTTCGCGAAAAAGCGCGTAAAGACGGTGCAGTAGACTAAAATCGGCTAGCCGTAATTCGCGAAACGAGGGGTCTATTTCTCAGTGTTGACGGTATAGATCCGCGGTGCGAGGAGGACTGACATTGAGTACGGTGCCGTTACAAATTATTACACCGGACAGGGTTCTTCTGGAACGGGAAGTTTCCATGGTTACAGTAAAAGGCGGTTATGGGGAATTGGGTATATTGCCTCGACATACCCCTTTAGCGACCACCGTCAAACCTTGTTTGGTGAAAATCAAATTAGAAAACGGCGAGGCTAAAATACCTGTCACAGGTGGTTTTTTGGAGGTATTGCCCAACGCTGTGACCATATTGGCAGACGCTGCTGAACTTCCTCATGAAATTGATCCAGATAGAGCTGAGGCATCCAAACAACGTGCATTGGCAAAATTGGCATCAAATCTTGAGACGGAAGAAGAGCGTAAACATGTTGAAGCAGCTCTGCTAAGAGCAGAGTTGCGCTTGGAAGCACTGGATTGGGCGCAAAAACACGGCAATCTTCTGCAAACAGAGAACTGAAATTACGCTCGCATAGAAAGAAAAGCGGCTTGCCGGTGAAGGATTATTCTTCACCGACAAGCCGCTTTTATTCCACTTTTCTGGCTAAGACAAATTGTACAGGATAGTCAACGGTTAATTCTTCATTCGAATATTTCTCCAAAATTTCTTGCCCTCTGTCAATGAGGTGGTCAAATAGTTTTTGTCTTTCACCCCAGGGTAGTTGTAACATTCGATTAGCATATAAGTCGACCGATTGTATGAGAAACCGGACAACATATTCCGGGTGAGCATACACCGTAGGAGCCATTTGGATAAAGCTCTGCAGGTCAGAGAATCCGACTTGCAAAGCGTTGGGGATCTCCTTTTCTAAAGGCATTGAAGAACTATTCAACGTTGTGCCCGGCAATTTGAAAATCGGCTCAAACCATTCTGTAAAGAAAGGCAGGTCAACTTGGTGATGAATGGAATGGGCACTCGCAAATAGCCCACCCTTTTTAAGAACACGCCGCAACTCGCGAATAGCTTTGTTCCAATTTGTCAAATGAAGACTAGCAAAACCAATCACGAGATCGAACGTATTGTCTGCGTAAGGGAGATGTTCGGCAATTCCGTGAACAAATTGTACCCACGGTTTATGAGCGGTTTTTACTTTGTAATTCGCTTGTGCCAGCAGTCCTGGAGCGGGATCGATACCAAGAACTAATCCTTTCGGGCCTACTGTGTCTGCCAGCCCTGACTCCAAAGTAAAGGAACCACTGCCACAGCCAAACTCCAGTACCTTCATGCCTGGCTCGGGTATGGCCAAATCCAATAATTGTTTACGAATTTTCTTGCCCATTGGGAAAATGACATCAAAAATATTATCGTAATCATTTAATTCACTAAACGACGAAATTCTGAGTAAATTGCTTCGCAAGCTCAAAAAACCAACTTCATCAAGAAAATGTTGAATTTCAAAAAATCTCTGTTTACCCAAATCGGTCAATCGAATATACCGAGTGTTGTTTTTAATAAAAACTTCCACTACACCGAGAACATGCATAAACATTAATTCGTCACGTAAAGTGTAAGTAATCCAAGGACGGTGTAATTTTCCAAAAACAAAGTCAAGCTCTCGCATTTCGCCGTAATAATTGAGTGCTACATAGTTTTCGTAGGCAGTCACATAAGCGTAAGTAGAGACAAATTTATCAAACCCGTGCTGTTCAATAAAAGTAGTCAATGACCAAATCGCTTGTTTCGCAGCATCTTGATGAATAATCGTTGATTTTCCTTGATTGTAGGAATAGTAATACGCTGTGGAGATAGCCGTTTCGTAAAAAGCGTTTTCTGGTAGGCGCGGCGAAACTGGCAGAGTACCAAATACATTGATATCGTAGGATTCGTTCCAATGAAGTAGAGAAAATTCATGAGCTTCATCACGCATGGTTTCGTAAACATCGCTTTCAAAATCAACACCATAGCGTATATAGGCCAGCCAGGGACTGATGACAATGGGCGAGTCGCAAAGTGCGACAATTACATCGCGCAAGTCTTGCAGTGAATACACTTAAAATCCTCCTAGCTGAATGGTCAGCATCTGAAATTCAATCCGTCATGAGTAGATTCAAACAGCGCTGAGAGACAAAAAACAAATTAAGTTCTATATGTGCATACTCTAAAGGATAGTACAATGCAAAACAAGTAACACTATGAATTTATTGGAAGATCATCAGAGTGTTGCGATTAGAGCAAAAATTTTGTGATATTCATGTTATAATTGTGAGCAAATCAGAAGTATTCAAGATTTTTGCAGGAGCAACATGGCATGATTATTTACATGATTCACGCAAGGATGGTTGGCTTTCTCAAAGAAAATGAATTCCATAAAGAGGAGGATTGGTGTGGCATCCATTTGGAACTCTGATTTATATTTTGTTATTTTTTTGCTTTTGGGAATCCTCTTGCCAGTTTCATCGCTTTGGGTACTGGGTCCACGCCTGCGGCCACATAAGCCGTCCCAAGCCAAACAAAGCAGTTATGAAAGTGGGGTGGAACCGTTTGGCGATGCGCATGTACGATACCATGCGCGTTACTACCTGTTTGCGCTTTTGTTTGTCGTATTTGATGTCGAGACCGTCTTTTTTTATCCCTGGGCAGTTGCCAGTCATCAGCTGGGTGTTTTTGGACTGATAGAAGCTGTTCTTTTTATTCTCTTCCTGGCTGTTGGTCTCATCTACGCTTGGCGAAAGAAGGTGCTGGAATGGAATTGAATCCACGCATGCAACCGCGTCGTGTTGAATTTGAAGGGTTTTCAGCAGAGGAAAATGCAGAACTCAACCGTGGCGGGATTCTGATAGGCGCTTTGGAGGAAATGAAGGCGTGGGCGCGCAGCAACTCTCTTTGGCCTATGACGTTTGGTTTAGCTTGCTGCGCCATTGAAATGATGGGGGCAGGCGCTTCTCATTACGATCTCGATCGTTTTGGCATCATATTTCGAGCCTCGCCCCGTCAGTCGGATGTCATGATAGTGGCAGGGACGGGTACGAAAAAAAAGGCGCCGCTGTTGCGCCGGCTTTACGATCAGATGCCAGAACCAAAATGGGTTGTTGCAATGGGTTCTTGTGCGACAGCAGGCGGTCCCTATGTGAAAAGTTACAGTGTGGTCAAAGGTGTCGATCAGGTTGTCCCCGTAGATATTTATATTCCAGGCTGTCCGCCTTCACCGCCCGCTCTCATCTATGGTTTGAATTTACTGCAAAAGAAAATTCGTCGCGATGCTAGAAGGAGTGTGGCGCGCGCGTGAGCGAGTCTAAGCCAGAAAACCAATTGGATAAAAAAGAATCGGCTTCAAAATCTCACGAGGCTGAGGTGGAAGCCAATCCGTTGGCAGATGATTTAGTAGGAGAGTTGGTTCGTCGCTTTGGCGAATCATATGTCATAAAGTCAGGAATGGTAGGGGGAGTGCCAAGCATACAGGTGGATGCTCAACAGTTTGTAACAGTCCACGCCTATCTCAAACAACATCCAAATTGGCAGTTAAACTATCAAAGCTGTTATACAGGGGTAGATTACGGAGAAGAGTTGGAAGTGGTCAGTTACGTGCGTTCTTCATCCCTGCTGCATATGGTTTGCCTTAAAACTCGTGTCTCTAAAGAAAGTCCTCGTTTACCAACATTGACCACCGTACATCCGGGAGCGAATTGGGAAGAACGAGAAATGTTCGATTTATTAGGAATTGAATTTGCAGGTCATCCAGATTTACGCCGCATTATGCTCTGGGAAGGGTACGCAGGTCATCCATTACGTAAAGATTTCGTAGAGCCGCAGGAGGAATCCTATGGTCCATCGACTTGAATCGGCCTTGCAAGCAGGCGAACGCATGGAAGAAATGCTGTTGAACGTAGGTCCGCAACATCCGAGTACGCATGGAGTGTTGCGAATGCTGGTTCGAGCGCGCGGCGAAACCATTGTGGACGCTGAACCGGTGATTGGTTATTTACATCGGGGCACGGAAAAATTAGCAGAAAATTTGCAGTATACACAAATTATTCCCTATACAGACAGACTTGATTATTTGGCTTCTATGCTCAACAATTACGCGTTTTGCCATACCGTAGAAACGGCGTTGGGACTGGAAGTTCCCGAAAGAGCAGAATACTTGCGCGTCATTGTCATGGAACTGCAACGTGTAGCTTCTCATTTGCTTTTTGTAGGTGCCTATTTGCTCGATCTCGGTGCACTTTCTCCCTTTCTTTACGTTTTTCAAGAGCGTGAACGGATCGTGCAGTTATTCAATCGTATTTGCGGTGCTCGTCTCACCTACAATTACATGCGAATTGGCGGTGTCAAGGCCGATGCTCCATCAGGTTGGTTGGAAGATGTCCGAGATTTTTTGCCCTTCATGCGCGAACGAATTGAAATGTATGACCGCCTGATTACTGGCAATGAGATTTTTCTCAATCGTGTACGTGGGATAGGAGTCTTTGATACCAAGACAGCACTTGAGTATGGAATCAGTGGCATCAATCTGCGTTCAACAGGGTTTCGTTGGGATTTGCGCAAGCAACAACCTTATAGCCTTTACGACAGATTTGATTTTCAAATTCCTGTTGGCCAGCATGGCGATTGTTTTGATCGCTATTACTTGCATTTGTTAGAAATGCGTGAATCGTTGTGTATTGTTGAGCAAGCTTTAGAACAAATGCCCAAAGACGGCCCGGTTATTGGTAAGGTTCCTAAAATGATTCGTGTTCCTGCTGGAGAGTATTACACCAGTATTGAAGGGGCGCGTGGCGAAATTGGTTTCTATATTGTGGCGGATGGCAAAGACAAGCCATATCGAATGAAAATCCGCAAGCCTTCCTTTGTGAATTTACAACTTATTCCAGAATTATTGCGCGGACAAAGTCTCTCCAATCTAATAGCGATTCTTGGTGCGGTTGATATCGTGCTTGGGGAGGTGGATGCGTGAGTCAGAATTTCTGGATATGGCAAAACAGTCCACTCAACGGGCAACATCTTTTAACTATGGTTATCGGTGCTGTGATTACACTGATGTTAACGCTAGGTGTAGTAACGTACACCATTTATGCCGAGCGCAAGGTATTAGGCTGGATGCAGGGACGAATAGGTCCCAATCGGGTAGGGCCACTTGGTTTACTTCAATCCATTGCAGATATTTTAAAACTTTTGGTGAAAGAGGACATAGTTCCAGAAAAGGCTGATAGAGCTCTGTTTTTGCTTGCTCCCATCATAGCCTTCGTTCCATCTTTTATGACCCTTGCGGTCATTCCATTTAGTATGCAACATGTTTTTACTGCCGATTTTGGGGCCGGATTATTGTACTACTTAGCGCTTTCCGCGTTGACCATTCATGGTGTCATGCTGGCTGGCTGGGCCTCTAACAACAAATATGCGCTGCTCGGCGGTATGCGTAGCGCTGCTCAAATGCTCTCTTACGAAGTGCCGCTTGGTCTGTCGCTTGTCGGAGTAGCCCTTATGGGACATTCGCTGAACTTGAATTCCATCGTTATAGAACAATCGCAAACGATTTGGAATATCATTCCTCAAATAGTGGGATTCCTAGTCTTTTTGATTGCCGCCACCGCTGAACTGAACCGTACACCTTTCGATTTGCCAGAAGCGGAATCAGAATTAGTGGCTGGATATCATGTAGAGTACTCCGGATTTCGCTTTGCATTCTTTATGTTAACGGAATATGTCTACGTGTTTGCCATGGGATGTCTGGCCGCCACGGTCTATCTAGGAGGATGGTCTGGACCCTGGTTGCCAGGTTGGCTGTGGTTTTCCATCAAAGTCACAGCGTTTATCTTCTTTCAATTTTGGCTGAGGGCCACTATGCCGCGTATTCGTGTGGATGGGCTGATGAGCTTTAGTTGGAAGTTTCTTCTTCCTGTGGCGATGCTTAATTTGGTAGGCACAGCCGTGATTCAAACCTTAGTTTCTTTGCGCTGATGATACATTTGGGTAGAAATCATCAGACAGCACAGTTTCCAACGAGATCGGACGGAATCCAACTAAAGGAGAGGAAGCGTCTTGTTAGGATTCGTCAAAGGTTTAGGTGTGACGCTTGGTCAATTGCCGAAAAAGAAAGTCACACTGGAATATCCAGACGTTCAGCCTGAGTGGCCAGATCGTTTTCGAGGAGTACATCGATTTATTCCTGATCTTTGTATTGTCTGCAATCAATGTGCAAGAATCTGTCCCACAGATTGTATCACTCTTAGCGGATCGCGCGATGAAAACAGGAAGATGCACATTGAGACGTTCGACATTAACTTTGAAATTTGCATTCTATGTGATTTGTGTGTGGAAGTTTGTCCTACGGATGCGATTCTCATGTCGGATACTTTTGAATTGGCAGTAGAGTCGCGCAATCATTTGAAGCTTGACATGCAATGGTTGGTGGAGAGTGAAGAAGAATACGAAGAAAAATATCCTGATCGCGCTCCTAAGTTAGAGGCTGTTGATGTTGCAGAAAAGGGTGAGGGTTGATGGTTCATTTTTTTTCGCACGGAGATAGCCTGGCCTTCTATGTATTGGCACTCATCATTTTGCTTTCCGCAATGCTTTTCCTGCAATTTCGTAAAGTTATCTATATGGCTCTGGCTATGGGCGCTATCTTTGTGGGGTGTGCCGCGCTTTTCCTACTACTTGGTGCAGTTTTTGTAGGTATAGCTCAAGTCATGATTTATGCTGGAGCCATCACGATTCTTATGATGTTTGCCATCATGTTGACCAATCATGAGGCTACTGAATCGGTATCAGCATTTGGCATTCGCAAAGGGCTAGCCGCGCTAGGAGCTTTTCTCTTGGCAGTGATTTTGCTGTTCACCATTCGCGCTACGCACTGGCGTCAGTCGCTCGTAGTCAATACGGATACGCAGCACAATGTAGACAAAATAGGATTTATGCTTTTTCGACAATATACAATTCCTTTTGAACTTGTCTCTTTGTTGCTCTTGGCGGCGCTTGTAGGAGCGGTATGGATTGCAAGGCAGACAAAGGAGGAGAAGCAAGATTGACGACCGTGCATATTCCCTTGCCGTCCGTTTTGGCGCTTGCAGCCATTCTCTTTTGCATTGGACTTTATGGTGCCCTTAGCAAACGTAGTCTCATTATTGTGTTGGTTTCGTTGGAACTGATGCTAAGCAGTGTCAACATCAATCTCGTGGCATTTTCTCAACTTGGCGCTTTTCCAAATTTGCGCGGACAAGTGTTCTCTTTGTTTACCATTACGGTAGCGGCGGCAGAAATTGCTGTAGGATTCGCCATCGTGCTTGCATTTTTTCGTTTTCGCAAATCAGCAGACGCGGATGATGCAAACTCGCAAAAGCGTTGACGGCATGTACGCCGGATTTTCATTCTGATATATCAAGCGGATAGGAAGAAGGTGTTTAAATGATAGAACTAGCCCTCATCCTTTGTTTGCTGCCTTTAGTAGCTGCTGTATTCTCTTTTGTCCTGCGCAAGTCATCTGCGTGGTTGCATGCACTTGTGGCAACGTTAGCGATGCTAATTTCTGCGCTGCTTGCACTGATTGTTTTTTTTCATCTATACCATCGTCATGCTATGGAAGCTAGCATTCATTGGCTGGCGCTGAATCACGATTTTATGCTGACAGTCGGTGTACGTCTCAATGCGCTCAACAATCTGATGCTTGTGATTGTTACACTGGTTTCACTCAACGTAATGCTTTTCTCTTACGGCTATTTAAAAACTGATGAACGAATCGGTATATATTACGCTTATCTCAATTTTTTTGCTTTTTCCATGTTGGCATTGGTCATGTCGGCAAATTTATTGCAACTATATATTTTTTGGGAAATGGTAGGTCTCTGTTCATACCTGTTGGTCGGTTTTTGGTTCTTTAAGAATGAAGCGGCACGTGCAGCCCGTAAATCGTTTGTTGTCACTCGCTTAGGAGATGCAGGTATGCTTGGTGGCATCCTTTTGCTGGCATTGGCTGCCCACTCCTTTAACGATTCAACGCAAGCCCTGCTCGCTGCCAGCGGTAATCTTCACCTTTCCTGGCTTAGCCAACCGCACCTCTTGACGTTGGCAATGTTGCTCATTTTTCTTGGCTGCGTCGGTAAATCAGCACAATTTCCGTTACACGTTTGGTTACCTGATGCCATGGAAGGTCCCACTCCAGTTTCGGCATTGATCCATGCTGCAACAATGGTGGCGGCTGGCGTCTATTTAGTAGCCCGGTTATATCCACTCTTTCAACTTGCTCCCGGTGTATTGGAAACTATAGCTTATATCGGCGCTGGCACGGCTTTACTTGCAGCTTGCATTGCCTTGTCGCAGCGGGATATCAAGCGAGTGATAGCCTATTCCACCATCTCTCAGCTAGGTTACATGATGGCTGCTTTAGGTATTGGCGCCTATGCGGATGGAGTTTTTCATTTATTGACCCACGCTTTTTTTAAAGCGTTATTGTTTCTTGCGGCAGGGAGTGTCATACATGCTCTAGCAGGTACGCAGGACTTGTTCCAAATGGGCGGCTTGAGGAAAAAAATGCCCATCACTTTCTACACTTTTTTAGCCGGCGCTCTCGCTTTATCCGGTGTTGTACCGTTTGCTGGCTTTTGGTCAAAAGATGCAATTCTCAGCGCTGCGCTAGCCTCTCGTCACTACATAGTTTATGCGCTTTTGTTAATAGCCGCTTTTTGTACGGCAGTCTATATTTTTCGCCTGATTTTCCTGGCGTTTGCAGGTCAATCC
Source organism: Alicyclobacillus tolerans (assembly GCF_900142255.1). Lineage (GTDB taxonomy): Bacteria > Bacillota > Bacilli > Alicyclobacillales > Alicyclobacillaceae > Alicyclobacillus_I > Alicyclobacillus_I tolerans. Next base: position 29,813 of record NZ_FRAF01000016.1, read on the forward strand.
AGACAGCCAGCCTTGACAGAGCATGCGCATGAAGGCGGTTGGGAAATGAAAGCTCCATTGCTTTTTCTGGCTATTTTTGCAACCTTTGCTGGTTTTCTCAATACGCCGCTCAATGATGATGCGCTAACCCGCTATTTAGAACCGGGTATGCCGATGTCTGAATACCAGAATTGGCCCATCTTGTCCATGTTGATCAGCACTCTTGTAGCTTTACTGGGCATTGCCGTAGCGTATCTCGCTTTTCAACGCTGGCAAGCTCAAGGTTCACCTGTACCGCCTGAAAGAGGACGTCCTTGGTGGATTCAAATATCCTATCGCAAATTTTATTTAGACGAAATTTACTATCATACCATTCAACGAGCCGGAAGATTTCTTTCCATGCTGATTGATTTGTTCGATCGCTATTTTCTCCAAGGTCTGGTTCGTTTGATAGCGTTACTCTTCTACGGTATTGGCAATGCATTGCGAATGACGCAAGATGGATTGTTGCAATCGTATGGGACAATTGCGCTGGCTGCTCTAGTGGTTTGGTTTGCTATTGCGGTCTTTCGTGCTGGAGGTGTGTTTTAGTCTATGGCCTTCCTGCTTCTGGCGCTTATAACGCCGCTCGTAGCTTCTTTATTGGTCTGGCTTTTGCCGGCTTCATCTCCATCCAACAATGTGCAAGGTCTCAAACAGCCTCATCGCTCGCATGAAGACCATTTTATCTGGATTGGCCGGGTTGCAATGAGTATCAGTTTCCTATGTATGTTTGTTCTTTGGATAAAGATGCGCCTTCTGTCGGATGTCTACCAATTTGCTTTTTCTTTTCGTTGGTTTCAATTTTCGCTTGGATTTCATCAACACTGGACGTTGCGAATCGCTTATGGTTTGGATGGACTAAGTCTGCCACTATTTTCTTTGGCCGTCTTGCTCGGTTGGATCATCTTTTTTGCTGTACGTCCGCCTGGAGAACAAATTCGCGTCTATACAGGATGGATGTTGCTCGCTCTGTTTGCAGTCATGTCCAGTTTTGCGGCAATAGATTTACTCACGTTTATTCTATCCATGGAGTTGACACTGTTAGCAGGTTTTTTCCTGATTTTGCGACAGGGCAAGGAACAACACTGGGATGCCGCCCTGCAGTTTCTCCTTTATCGTGGCCTGGCCAGTGTTTTCATCATTCTGGCGCTCCTAGGTTTGGCTGCTGCAGCAAGTCGCGGAGGATTGTGGCCAGCTTCATATGCTGTTTTATCGGCGGTGCTTTTTCATCATTCTGTGCCTCATATCGTCTTTTTGGCACTGTTTATAGGTGTTCTTCTGGAAGAGGCGTTTGTACCGCTGCATAGTTGGTTCCCCAATGCTATGCAGGATGCTGGTGCTGGCGTGGCGGTTTTATTAGCTGGCATTTTGACCAAAACAGGACTTTATGCGTTGATTCGATTTGGTGTCGGTATGATGCCGCAGGATGCTAACGATTATCGACTCTTGATAGCCACTGTTGGCATTATCAATTTACTCTATGCTGCGTTTGCTGCTTGGTCAGCCAAAGATTGGCGGCGACTCATCAGTTTTTCTTCCATTTCCCATATGGGGTTAGCGCTCTTTGCAGTGGCTACTTTGCGCCAAACCGGAATGCTCGGAGCATTGTTTCTGCTCGTTTCGTCCGGTCTTGTTAGCGCATTGTTCCTGCTCACTTCCGAGGGGATGTTTAAGCGCTTGCATTCTCTTGAATTCAGTCGTCTAGGGGGGCTTTCAAAATCGATGCCCATCGCTTCGGGGTTTCTCCTTTTTGCTGCTCTGGGAAGTTTGGGCCTGCCCTTGACCAGTAGCTTTGTGGGTGAATTCCAGTCGATTTTTTCCGGGTTTGCCGTTTTGCCAGGCTTTGCTTTTGTAGCTTTACTCGGCCTCTTGCTGAGCGCCATTTACAGCCTCAACGCGATACGCAAAACGACGTTTGGCCCGGTCTTAGACAGCACCCTGATGCAATTGGCTGACTTACGTTGGCTGGAAAGCTGGCCACTAGCTGTGCTTTCCTTATTTTTGCTCTTGCTCGGCATTCTACCCAATCCATTCGCGCAAGTGGCGCTTTCCGCGTTTCATCATCTGCGCGCGTTAGGGGGCTGAAAGATGAGCTTGTATTCACTTTTGCACGCCCATCTAGGTCTCACCATGGGGCCCTTGTCTATTGTAGCTATCTCTGCAGTTTTGGTGATGTTGATTGAACTCCTGCTTCCAACCCGTTTTTTGCAGCTTCCTGTCTGGCTCAGTTTATTGGGACTATTGGTTGCTTTAGTGGACGCGTTCATTCATCTTTCCCAGGTGCCTCAGTATTCGCTGCATACGCTTGTCTCCGACGGGCTGGCTAGCATACTGACTTGTCTCATTTTGCTATTAAGTCTTTTGCTCTTGCTGTTTCATGTAGATGAACTAAAATCTCAGACTAACCAATTTCCCCGCGAAGGAGCCTATCTATTTCTCTTCGCGACTGCAGGCGCTTTAGCCATGGTCACTGCGGTCGATCTCGTTACGCTCTATGTTGGTCTGGAATTGCTTTCAGTCTCTTCTTATATATTGGTCGCTATGACGCGTAAGCGGTTAGCTCTTGAGGGCGGAATGAAGTATTTGGTGCTTGGTGGTGTCGGGTCGGCTCTGTTTTTATACGGCGCCTCGTTTATCTATGGCATGACAGGGCAAACCAATCTCTATACGATTGCTCGTATGAGCCATCAACTTTGGCTATTGAATCCAGCCATTGTAGTTTTGTCGTTCTTACTCATGCTTTGTGGACTGGGCGTCAAACTATCGCTTGTTCCTTTCCACTATTGGACTCCGGATGCATATGAAGGCGCATCGGCATCCGTGGCTGGCTTTTTGGCTTCCGTATCGAAGAGTGCAACGTTTGCCATGACCTTGCGTGTGCTGCTCTATCTGTTTCTTGGCAGTACGCATGATGTTTTTCCGTATGTAGCTGCTATGGCAGCGTTAACCATGGTGGCGGGAAATTTGTTGGCGTTGGGGCAGAATAAGCTGCGTCGATTGCTGGCTGTCTCCAGTGTAGCTCAAGCTGGCTATTTGCTCATTCCTATCGCTTTGTTAGCGCAAGCCACACCAAATACTTGGCCACTCGTATACAACAGTCTTGTGTTCTATCTCGTTTCGTACTCAATCGTGACCATTGGCGCGTTTGCAGTCTTGTCCATCTTAGAACAGCGTTACGAAGTTCAAGAGATTGCGGATTTATCACGTTTGCCGCGTCAATATCGTTGGCTGCGCGCCGCATTTGCCTGTTTTCTGCTCGGATTTGCTGGTATGCCGCTGACGTCGGGGTTTATGGGAAAACTCTATCTGCTGATTGCCGCTCTTCGTTTGCATGAGCTATGGCTTGGTGTTTTACTCTTTGCTGTAAGCGTGATTTCCTTCTATTATTATCTGAAACCGATTCGCACCATGTACCAGAAACAACTTTTTACAGACAATGGGGAAGGCCAGGCTGTGTCGCGTCAAACGGCTACGCAAACGGTCATTGCGTTCTGTGTTCTGGTGACATTGTTGCTCGGTGTCTGGCCAGGTATTTTATTGCAGGCCTTTAGCCACGTGCAGTGGTACTAGGAGGATTCACATGTATACCCAGTTCAATGAAAGTCATTTACCTTTTCAAATCTCCATAGTATTTCCGCTGATGATCACCCTCTTTTTTTTCTTTGGTCTACTTGTCTCATGGTGGGCGCTGGGCGCCTTGCCATGGGACAAAATTACCCGTCACCCCCTCTCATCGCGATCGCAAATGATTCGTTTTATGTTGGCCTTGGCTGGAGCGTTGCTATGGGACACGTTTGCCGCATTGTTACTCATCATGATGCAGTGGATGCGTACTTTGTAAAGAAGTTTTCCTGCACAATGAAGGCTGGTCATGTTCTGTTCCTCGAGTTATTGGCGTCTGGGATCTTAGCAACTTTTGGCTGACCCGCATAAATCTCGCAATCTGAGCGAATTTTACAGATAGAGTACGTATAAAATCCATTCCCCAAGACCAGACTAGAAACATCGGAAACAGATGGGGGATGGAGAACGTGGCTCGACAAGTGAAGCGAGGACGAAGCAGTAAAAAAAACCGCCGACGCAAACATTGGCTGTGGGGGACAGCGATTGTTTCTGTAGCTGCATTTCTTTGGACGCATCCTTTGATTGCAACCGGAAATAGTTTACAGGTTGCGGCAAAAAATCAAACACATCAGTTGCATGTAAACCGTCAAGGTATGGAAGCCCATGATTGGGCAGCTGAAGAAAGCCATTTTTTATCACAGACGATGTCTGCCACTGGTGCTGAACCTGATGAATATTTGCTGAATAGTTGGGACAGCTTAAACCATCAATTTTTAAGCGAAAACGAGGATTTGTCCATTGCACGGGAAATGGTGCAGGAAATGAAACTGCGCAGAGCGAAATTGTATCATACGGCTACTTCTGTAGAACACTATGTATTGGTTGATGCGTTGAGTCCAACCGGAAGCCGAGTGGAATTGGTGGTCACTTCTTTTGCTCCTACGACTTCGGTGGAAGGTACTACAGCCGGAGAATTAGTTGATTCCTCCACCGTACTGGCAGTGACAGAAGAGCATCAAGGTTATACATCACAGGCATTGACTGCGGATGAAGAACAGTTGGCAGCAGCACTTTTGCAGATTGGTGCTAAACCGCAAATTAGCAGTTGTCTGATTGGTCATCTCGATGCTAAAATGGTCGGCGTTCAAGCGAATCAACTGGCTGAGCGAGCGCTGCATGCAGTAGATGCTAAATCTGTGCAGACGTTTCAAAGCGGCTTGGAAACGAGCATCTCAGGATATGCGCCGCGAAATTTGACTTACATTGTATCGCGCGGCCAGCCCATCAACCTGCAGGTAGCTGTTCATTACGATGGATATCAACACGACACGAACGTCCTGGTCGGAACACCCATCATTACGACAACGTATTGATGCAAAATCGTCCTCGTAACGCTTCGTGAGACAATCTTGTCGTGTAACGGGGGTTACGGTATGCCAAAATTAGTGATTGACGGAGGGTATCCGCTCTCAGGCTCCGTAAGGATTGGCGGCGCAAAAAATGCGGTATTGCCCATTTTGGCTGCCAGTCTGCTGGCAGAGTCCGGCGTGAGTCAGATTGAAGACGTACCTCATTTATTAGATGTACGCAATATGATTGAAGTTATCGCATCCCTGGGCGCTAGAGTGGAGAGAAGAGGAACCACTGTGCGCATTCAGGCCAGTCACATACATAGTGTGGAGCCGCCTCAGGATTTGGTCAGGCGTATGCGCGCTTCGTTTGTAGTGGCAGGACCGCTGTTGGCTCGTTTTAAAGAAGCGTCCATCTCACTGCCTGGGGGTTGTAAAATTGGCAACCGCCCAGTAGATTTGCATATTAAAGGTTTTGAAGCCATGGGTGCTACAGCACACACTGAAAATGGCTTTGTCCATCTCCAAGCGCCACGGGAAGGTTTGCGGGGAGCACGCATTTATTTAGACATTCCCAGTGTCGGGGCAACACAGAATATCATGATGGCAGCCGTGCTGGCTAAAGGACAGACGATTATTGAAAATGCCGCCAAAGAACCAGAAAACGTGGATTTGGCCAATTATTTAAACGCGATGGGCGCACGAGTGCGCGGTGCTGGCACAGATATGATTCGTATTGATGGTGTCGACAGCCTGCATGGCGCTGTGCATACCGTCATTCCCGACCGTATTGAGGCAGGTACATTCTTGGTGGCTGGTGCATTACTGGGTACAGGTGTATATGTGGAAAATGCTGTGTCTCAACACATGATGTCGGTGATTGCAAAGCTCGAAGAAGCGGGAGCCCGCTTTGAAGACAAGGTAGACGGTATTCAGGTATGGCCGGCAGAGCGTGGACGGCTTTCCTCTATTGATGTGAAAACGCATTTTTATCCTTCTTATCCCACAGATATGCAGGCGCAAATGGTGGCTGCCCTGTCTGTAGCAGCCGGAACAAGCACGGTGACAGAAACCGTTTTTGAAAACCGCTTTTTGCATGTGGGTGAATTGCAACGTATGGGCGCCAATATTCATGTAGAAGGCCGGACGGCAGTCATTGAAGGTGTAGACCGACTTTCTGGTGCGCTGGTCACTGCCACGGATTTACGGGCGGGAGCGGCCCTTGTGATTGCGGGGCTATTGGCAGAGGGCCAGACTGAAGTATTGGGATTGCATCATATCGATCGCGGTTATGACAATCTGGTCAGCAAATTCCAACAGCTTGGTGGACGTATCAAACGTCTGGAAACTCCTATGGAGGAGAGCGACGCAGAATCTGCGTAATGCCGTACAAGTGCGAGTTTCTACAGATACCTCTACATCGACATGAAATTTTCCGATGTAGAGGTTTTTTCATAGAGTGTATCCTGAGTGGTCTTATTTAGGATAATTCGGGTTTCTTATCTACGGTTGGCAAATAGATACGAAAAACGGTACCATGCCCTGGTGTGCTTTCCACATCAATCGTACCTCCATGCAGTTCGACAATATGATAGCAAGTCGAGAGTCCCAGTCCCGTTCCACTATTTTTGGTGGTGAAAAATGGGCTAAAGAGATGTGTCCTCGTCTGTTCATCCATACCAACGCCATTATCCTCAATGCGAATCTGCACATATCTGCCAAACCGTTCCGCCTCAAACTGAATCATTCCTGTACGAGAGTTTGGTAAGTCGGAAATGGCTTCCATCGCATTATGGAGCATATTCAGCAGGACTTGCTTCATTTGTAAGCGATCCGCATAAATCATCAGGGACGGATCGACCGGTAAAATCACCAGTTCAATCCCTTGCAAGAGCGACTCACTGTGGCATAAAAGTTCCAGCTCAGCGAATAAGTCAGTCACAGGAATGGCTTCTTTCAACGGTGGTGCAGGTTTGGCAGTTTTCAGAAATTCTGTGATGATGCTGTTGACGCGATTGATTTCGCTAATAATGATATCAATATAGGATAATTTGGCGGAGGAAGTCAGATTCGGCGCTAATAACTGCACCAAACCGCGGATGGAAGTTAACGGATTACGAATTTCATGCGCGATACTTGCCGCAATTCTGCCAAGTTCGACCAATCTGTCATTTTGCGCGTTCGATTGCTGGAGGTTTGCTAAGAGTCGCTCCAATTCTTCTTTACGACGGAGAAGGTCGTAGTTGGTCATGCCCAAACGCTGTGTAAAACGTGTCAGAACCTCAGTGATTTGCTGATAACGTTGACTTTGTTCTATGCAGAGAATAGAGCAATGATTGTCCCGGTTCCACTTTAGATGAATATCAAACAGCATTGCAGGTGATTGAACTGTATTTAAAAGCAGTTCAAACTTTTGAGGTTCAAAGCGACGCTCGGCCAAACGCTGAAATTTCCTCCGACTCTCCACATCAATGAGTGAAAAAAAATTAGCATGCTCGCCAAAGATACGTTTCGCGTCCTCAGATTGATAGAGGATGTCGTAGAACGTGTTTACATAGAAAAATGGGGCTGGTATAGAAAAGTCAGGGCAAACAGCCATAGATATCACTCCGGTTTGATGGGCAAGTAATCCTGTTCCAACCATCCAGCGAGTTCGTGAAGATTTTGCATGAAAAAAAGACGCTGTTTGTTCGGTGCACCTTTCGAGCTTGTATAAGACAGGTGGTGAATCAGTCGGCCGCCCACAATGATTTCTGGTTGATAGGGCAGTCCCTGCAAGGCCTCCAAATAATCTTGTACCTTTTTCAAATGATGAGATTGGGTTACAGACAAAGCTACAATCGATGGCCGCCATTTGGAAATAAAGGCAAGAAAATGGTGTAGAGGACAATGAACGCCTAGATAGTGTGTCTGCAAGCCATGCCTATTAAGCAAAAGAACAGCCAATTTAGCACCCAGTTCATGCGGGTCACCATCCACGCAGGCTACAACCGCTTGACAGTTTTGTTGATCTGGAGGGGTGATGTACTGGGCTTGGTAGCGCATGATAAGATAGTCGCACACACAAGAAGCAATATGCTCATCTACTACAGAGATGGCATTTTCTATCCATAATTCCCCGATATACGTCATCGCTAAAGGGATATAGGTACAGAATATCTCCGTGCTGTGAATTCCGTTCACTAACTGCTGCTCAATAAATTCCCAACTTTTTCGTTCGTCCCCGCTGAGAAGGATATGAGCGAATTGGATAATTTTCATGCGAATACTGTCGGTTAAATCCAGTGATGCTTGAAAAAAACGGTTGTTATGCGTTGCATTCACAATAATTTCTTTCCTTCCAAAACGGGATCGTAGGTGGGATGGGCCAATTCACTCAAAATTCTATGAAAATTATAACGGAGGAAAGAAAGATTTTGCATATTCTATTAAAAAAAATCATAGATTTCGGAATAGCAAAGTTGAATGCATGAAGTCTAGAAGGTGGGTCTTATCGAGATCGGCCGAAAGAAAGGAATCGATTGCCTTCATGAAGTCGCCTGCGCATACTTCGAGTCATTCCAGCGGCATGCTTACCCAGTTGTTCTCTGGTCTGGCTATAGGGTCGGCTGTTATAGCGGTCATTTTGGGACTGCCCACACTAGCAGCAGAACTGGCTGGAGGGCGCGTTGTGAACGCCAATCATGTGGGGAATCCATTGGACAATCGTGTGCAGGTAAAGTTACAATCTCCTGCTCAACAAAATACTTCCAGCACCATGACTTTAACACAGTATGAAATTGAGGTGCTTTCTGCTGAATTGTCGCCCAATACTCCGCAAGCGGCTGTAGAAGCGGCAGCCATTGCGACACGCACCATGGTGATTCGCGCTCTCATGCCTCTTGGCGGTGGACAATCTAATACTGGTCATGGCCCGTGGGTAGCGCAACTGGAAGACAACGATTTGCCGTTGTGGACGCGTCATCAGGTAGAAAATGCATACGGAGAGCAGAGTAGCCTCTTTTTGGCCCAAATAAAAGCAGCCATTGAGACGACGGACGGACAAATACTTACTTATCGAGGTCAACCCATTCTGTCCTTTCAAACGCCTGTTACTACTGGCGCCACAGTTCCAGCCAGTCAAGTGCTTGGCCGCTCCATTCCATATCTCGTTCGTGTCAATTGTCCGAGTGATGCGTCTTATCCAGTTCAAAATCGACGTATCAGTATCGCTGGCAGCACTTGGCGGCAGGTTTTCCCTTCAGAACAACCACCTTCAGACATAGCATCGTGGAATGATTGGATTAGAGTGGTCGATCGCGCTCCGTCAGGAGACGTCTTAGAAGTCATGGTAGGCAACAAGCGCCTTACAGGTTCGCAATTTGCGGCGAATCTAGGTATTCCTTCCTGGAACTATGATATTCTGGGCGGTTCCATACGCCAACCCTTGCAAATTGAGGTCAATGGTACAGGTACAGGCATGGGAATGAGTCTACACCAGGCTGCGGTTTGGGCGGCTTCTGGAATGACGGATACACAAATACTCAGTCGTTTTTATCCGGGCAGTCATTTGCAATTGGATAGTATCTGGCTCTCTTGACAGCACCACGGATTCTCATTGAATCCCTTGAAGCAGTTGAATAAGAAAAATTTCTCATTCTGTCAGTTTATCAAGGTATAGAATCAAGAGACTGTGGCGACACTCGTTAAAGAGGTGAGCGCTACATGGATGAGAAAAAACATCCAAATTCATCAGAAAGCAAACGTGACCAGTCTACTGCAGAATCGGAAAATCCTAATATGACTCGTCCGATTCTCAAACGCAGCAAAACACGTCGTTGGATTTACCCAGCTCTCTATTTGGGAGCAGCAGCCGTCATCATTGGCGTTGTCTACGCCAAGACACAATCAGGCGGTGGGGCTACTGCGCCTGTTGTGTCTCCGTCGGTTACGGATACTGGCAATCCGTCTCCGGATACTACTCAAGCAGATACGTTTATCTGGCCAGTAAATGTCGCGCATAAGGTTACGCTGGGCTTTTTCTCTGCTGACGGCACGGCGAAACAACAAGCAGCGGCGCTAGTGCAATATGGCGGATCGTATTATGCGCACAAGGGTGTGGATATTCAGAGTGACACGGGGACTAGTTTTGATGTTTTAGCCGCTCTTGCTGGCAAAGTCACTCTGGTAGAAAACAACCCTCTCTACGGATGGACGGTAGAAGTCACAAGTAATGATGGTTACGTAGAGAAGTATGAATCGTTAGGCAATGTCACCGTGAAAACGGGCGACAATGTGTCGCAAGGAGAAACCATTGGCACAAGCGGAACCTGCCGGTTCGAAGAGAATCAGGGCAACCATCTCTACTTCCAAGTCAATCAGGATGGGAAATTGTTGAATCCGCTCGATTTGTTGCCGAAAGAATAAAATATTAGTCTTCTATCTCTTTCTTCTCCGCCTGCATGTAGGCGGTTTTTTTCTGTCTATTTTTAAGGGAAGAGAGGAGAGGTAAGCAATTGAAGGACAAAAACTATCGTATTTTCGGAAATAATAAATTGATTATTTCCCGTAGAGATATTTTGAGATAGACAGAATAAATAGCGGCATAGATTGAATAATCGCAAAAAAGCGAGGAATACGGTGTACATCTCCTCATATAGTGTATCAGACCAGGCACCAAACCAGTCGATCACGGAGGATGGGGAGGCGAGGATGTGCACGATTACATCAAGGAGCGCACGCTCAAAATTGGTGAATACATTCTGGAGACGCGTAACACGGTGCGCACCATTGCTCGTGAATTTGGAGTCTCAAAAAGTACAGTGCACAAAGATTTGACGGAACGTTTGCCGGAAATCAATCCCGACCTCGCAAATCGTGTCAAAGAGATTCTTGAGTATCATAAAGCGATTCGCCATTTGCGTGGGGGTGAAGCCACTAAGCTCAAATACCACAAAGATGACGATCTCGATGAATCTGACGAAAAAGATTACGAAATGCAAAAAGGAGTTCCCGGTGGATTGTAGAAATTAGACCTGAATAATCTAGGATATGCGGGCGCACCATTTGATTAGAATATTAGATTGCGTACGCTCAGTCGAGCCGGGGAGGAAAAGTGCCAGATGCTTTCCAAGGATATTGGGGTTGATTTGGGTACGGCCAATGTGCTGGTACATGTGAAAGGGCAGGGGGTCGTACTGAATGAACCGTCTGTCGTAGCTATCGATCAAGTCACAAAACAGGTGGTGGCTGTTGGCGAAGAGGCGCGTCAGATGCTGGGTCGCACTCCTGGAAACATAGTGGCCATCCGTCCGTTGCGCGAGGGCGTGATTGCTGATTTTGATGTCACTGAAATCATGCTGCGCCATTTTTTGCGAAAGACAATTGGGAAGAGTTCCATGTTGCGTCCCCGATTGATGATATGTGTGCCTGCTGGCATCACTTCCGTAGAGCAGAAGGCTGTGCGGGAGGCTGCGGAAGCGAGTGGAGCCAAGCAGGTAGATTTAATTGAAGAACCGAAAGCTGCTGCTATTGGTGCTGGTCTAAATATTTTTGAACCAAGCGGCAGCATGGTGGTGGATATTGGCGGCGGGACAACGGACGTCGCGGTGCTCTCCCTCGGAGATGTGGTTACTTCCACGTCTCTGCGTGTGGCGGGGGACAAGCTCGATGAAGCCATCATTAAATTTATTCGTCGTGAATTTAATCTTATGATTGGCGAGAGAACTGCCGAAGAATTGAAAAAGGAATTGGCTCACGTCTATCCGGGTTCGGGCAACGAGTCTCGAGAGGTACGCGGTCGCGATATGATGACGGGACTGCCAAAGACGATTGAAGTACATGCGGAACAAATGGAGCAGGCTTTGGCAGAACCAGTTTCGGCTATTATTGCAGCCACTAAATCTGTTTTGGAACGCACGCCGCCTGAATTGGCCGCTGACATTTTTGACAAAGGCATTGTGTTGACCGGTGGCGGAGCGCTGGTCAACGGATTGGACAAGCTCATGAAGAAAGAATTAGAAGTACCCGTGCATATTGCGGAAGATCCTATGCAGTGCGTGGTTTTGGGAACCGGTAAGTATTTGGAGATGCGAGACAATTTGCGTGTCAATAAAGCTGTGTCAGGAGGAAAATCTCGGCGCAGGTCGCGTTGGTAAAAGAAGCTTTGTAAGGCGTCACTCCACTTTGCGTGAATGGTGGCTAGCCTGTAAGAACTGCCGCTTGAGGTTTAGGAAAGCGAGGGATAGCATGATTCGGGCATTGACCACAGCTGCAGCTGGAATGTTGACTGAAGAACGGCTGCAAGCCGCTCTGGCGAATGATTTGGCTAACTTAAACACGCCAGGATTTAAAGAAATTTTAGGGTCGGCTCGCGAATATCCAGTAGAAAATCTGTATCAGTCCCAAGATGGGCAATTAATTCAGCCGATTGGGCAGATGGGGACGGGTGTGCTTTTTCAGGAAGGCGTACCGCTCTGGTCGGAAGGTCAATTGAGCAAAACTGACCGTTCGCTGGATGTAGCCATTCAAGACAATACGCCGCCTGGACCTTATGCGGCTGTAAATTCACCTGGTGGACAGGCGGTTTCTGTAGCTGGGCCGGTAACTGTAGGGCCGGGGGGACGGCTGACGGTCAATCAGCAACCCTTGGCGGTTCTTAATGCTAGCGGTAAACCTGTTCCTGGCTGGTACGCCATTAAGAACCCTCAATATACAGGAACGTCGCTCTATGCCGCAGACGGCATGCCAAACTACGATGCTGCTGGTCAACCTTCCTATTTGTTTGCAAACGCTCAAGGTCAGGTTCTGGCTGTTCCTGGAACTTTGCAGGCCGCTGGTTTGGCACTCAGAATAGGTACGAGCAACGATATGGGGCAGCATTCGTTTTATGCGGTTGCCTATACTTCGGCAGATGGTCAATCAGGTGTGGTACTGACCCGAGACGGCCATTTCAGTGTCAATGCACAACACGAGTTGGTGGATGCTGCCGGGCATCCTATTTTGCCTGTTGGAAGCAATGGAATGCCGATTGTGGGGGCGCGTATCATCATCAATCCAAACTACACAGGTCAGGCACTGTTTGCTTCGGATGGACAAGCTGTACGGGATGCTGCCGGTCAGTTGTCTTACACAGTCGTCGGACAAAACGGTCAGTCCGTGACAGGTGCCAAGTTGGGCACAGTCAATGCGGACGTGACTCAGGTCACGCCGCTCGGAGCGACTGAGTTTGAAGTGGGGGGTAGCTTTGCCACAAACACAGCACTTTCCCATTTGCAGCCCGGTACAGGAACCTTGATGCCTGGGTATTTGGAAGGCAGCAATGTCAATGCAACTAACGCGCTCGTACAGATGCAGCAAATTCTCAATCTTTATCAAGCGAATCAGCAAGTTCTCTCTACAGAGAATTCAACACTTGGTGTAGCGGCTGAGGATATCGGTAAGATTCCATAATTCTATCCATTCTTCGATAAAATGTTTGAGAAAGAGGGCTATTTACATGCAATCCATGTGGACGGGTTTAGATGGTGTCAATGCGGCATCCCAATGGTTAAATGCCATTTCAGGCAACATAGCCAATCTGGATTCTGTAGGTTATGCCAGCCAGAACGGTTCTTTCGCCGATACATTGACCCGTCAATTGAGTAGTGCGGCTACGGCTCCTTCGGTTGCCAGCCGGTATACATTGCCTGGATATTGGGGAGGTAGTGGCGCGTACTTTACTCAGCCGGAAATTGATTTTTCCCAAATGCCGCTACAAGCAACGGGGAATACCATGGATGCTGCCATTTCAGGGCCGGGTTTCTTTACCGTTCAGTCATTGAGCGGTCAAACTTTACTCACGAAAGCAGGCAATTTCATCTGGAGTAAACAGCCAAACGGTTCTTTTGCCTTATCGCTACCCGATGGGAGTTTGTTGTTGGATACTCAGCATCAACCCATTATTCAGCCGAATTCCGCTGCAAGCATGAGTATAGGTAAAGATGGACAAATCTTTTTCAACGGTAAACCGGGACCCAAGCTCAATATTGTCCAAGTGGCGGTTCCCAGTCAAAGTTTGATTCCGCAAAGCAATGACACATACGCCATTGCGCAAGGATGGAAAGCCATACCTTCCCCTCAATCGACGGTTCTACAAGGGTATCTAAGCCAGAGTAATGTCAACATTACAAATGAATTGGTCAAGTTGATGCAAGCTCAAGAGCTTTACAGTCTAAACGCTCAAAGTTTAAAGATGTCCAATCAAATGATGGGGATTGCGAATACGATTTTGTAAGCGCCAGATTCACAACCGTTTCATGATGCATCTCCCACATCTGGCGCGTGGTAATCCTTCGTGAGATCGACTCTGCACTGCACAGTGTTCCTAAAGACGCTGTGCAGATTTTTCTTTTGCCATTCATGCTCATTTAAATTGGAGCTGGTAGTCCAGTATAATAAACATTGTGGGTAGGGGTTTTGGGGTGGCAGCGTGGGTTGACTGAAGGAATCTATACACTCATAAAATAGCCCAGAAAGCAGGGGGCGAAACATTGTATTTTCCGAATCTATTAACCATCTTGCGGCTTGTTTTAATTCCGGTTTATCTATGGGCGTTCTATGCAACGCCAAGTTCACATAAAGTAGGCGCATTGTGCATTTTGCTTTTGGCTGGTCTCACAGACATACTGGACGGTTATCTGGCACGCAGGTTCCACTGGCAAACCCAAGCAGGACAATTGCTCGATCCGCTTGCAGATAAGCTGATGATGCTGGCTGTGCTGTTCTCGTTGCTGGATACGAATCGTATACCCTGGCTTGTAGCTGGGTTACTCATCTTGCGCGATGCCGTCATGATTCTGGGTGCCGCCTACTTTTATTTTCAAGGGAAACGTGCGGTTCCCAGAGCCAACGTGGGTGGGAAAGCGACTACCTTGTTTTATTACATCACCATTTGTTCCGTCATTCTTGCTTGGCCCACCCACGCTGTCACCTATGTCTTGCTCTGGCTAACCGTAATGCTGTCTTACGCGGCCATGTTGGTCTATTTACTGAGAATGGAAATCATCAACGTGAGGCGCCGGGTTTTTTAAGGTTGCGCAAATATCCCATGGCTGCAGCAAAAGCTGCTGCTCGCTCAGGTACACCTTGATGGATCAATTGGTGAGCGGTTTCTTGAATCACTTTGCCCATGTCAGGACGTTGTTGCATGACCCAGTCCCCCGTTTCTCGGCGTTTTCTGCGCTGTTTTCCTTCTCTTCTTGGAAACTGTGACGCACCGCTTAAAAAGGTAGCGAGCGTGCATCTAAAGCCGCCGTAAAACAGTCAGCAACCTGCAGTTATACAACTGGCACTGCCCAAGCGCTGTAGTCTGCATATGCAACAGAACAGACGTCTTGAGGCAGTGCCTATTGCTAAGCCCAAACTACAGGCGCTGATTTTATAGTGCCCATCGTTTTACAAATTATGTTTCATTCACTCAGAATTAGGGCAATAAACTCAAAGCTTGCAGGCGTCGATTGATATTTTGCAAATGTGCCACAGACTGTGCGGTGATTCTGTTCAACATCAAAACCGATCCATCTTCGTTGTCAGCAGTGGCAGCTGATGCTGAAGATACGGAGAGTAAGTTTTGATTTAGACTGCCAATCGTGTTCAAATGTTGACCCACTTCCAGTGTGACGTTATTTAAGGTTCCGAAATTACCCAAAATAGAGAGTTCCTCTTGGCCGATGATAGACAAATGCTGGTTCATGCCATCAATATTCAGCACAGTTTGCTGTTCCGATTGCTCAATTTGTTGCAAAGAAGTCGAGATATTTACCAGTGGAGTCAATGCGTCTGCAGTTTTTTCCACAACCGGAATGGTTGCAGCTATAGATTGGCGTATAGTGGCCATGGTCGTATTCATTTGTCCTTGAATTTGCGTTTGCTCGGCTAAGCTAGCACCAAGCATTCCCAATCCGCAGAGTGCAGCGGCAAACTTGATGATAAACGCCGCATGCCATCCTTTTACCATCGCCTTTCACTCCTCTCTTCGGTTTCTACTCGCGTCTTAACCTAACAGTCCTGAGAGTAGACCGCTTAGACCCGAACCTGTACTTGAACTTGAAGATGCAGATGACCCTGTCGTCTGATTTTCTTGCGAACTTGCTCCTGATGGGCTGCTATTCTGACTGTTGTTGTTCAAACTGCTCATACCTTTACCAAGGCTGCTCAGTAGTCCGCCTGCGCCCTTGCCAAGGCCACCTGTGGAAGCAAGGGATTGACCCAGTGAGGATGTAGCGTTACCGAGTGATGAAACCGTGCCACCCAATGCTTTGCTGACGGGCGCAGTCACTCCGCCAAGGGGTGATTTTTGCAACAGGTTAGGGAGTTGGCTAAGCAATGTATGAAGTTGACCAAACAGGCGAAATTCCGTCAGTGATTGCTGCAGGGCAGCCAGCAGGGTGTTTAACTGCTGATTTAATTCGGCCGATCCGTTCGTAGCAGTTTGCAAAGCTCCTAGTAGTTGTTGCAAACTGTTGGCGTTTTGAGTGAGCGTACCAATCATGCTTCCGCTTGCAAGAGATAAATGTTCAGTCAATTGGTCATTCGTACGTTCTTTGGAGAGAATTTGTTGCATCAGTTGGACACCGTGTTGAGTCAGTTGTTGTTGTGTATTTAAAGCAGCGCTCAATTGTTGTCCGGTGTTCGTTTGTTCCTGGAGAATTTCAACTTGTGTGGGCAAAAGAGACAGTCGCTGATCGACCAATCCCACGCGTGATTTTAAATCAGCAGAACGATTCACAATCTGACCTGTGGTTCCATCCAGTTGATGGACAAGTGTAATCAAATTCTTTTGCGCCGCGTCTTTCACTTGGCCGCCGCCGTAAGCAAATCCACCTGCGAAGGTGGCTAAGCAGGCCAGACCAACAGCGCCTTTAAGCAACAACGGTTTGAATGCGGCCAATGCGCCTTTTGTGGGCGTTGCTTCGGAAACACCCTGTGGCAGCAGAGGGGCGGGCTGTGTGCTCATAGAAAAACCTCCTCTATCAGGGAATCATCGATGTTTTAGCGTCCATTTGTTGCAGGTTTTGATTAATCGCCTGTTCACTCGCTGTCATGCTTTGCAGCCGTGCGTTAGCGTCTTCATTCGTAGTTTGTAGTTGCTGCAATACACCAAGTAATAAAGCGGCATTTTTCGAAATTTGCGCTGTCTCTCCATTCGCGCCGCCTACACGGTTAGAAATTTGCTCAATGCTGGTATCAATTTGGCCGACAGTGTTAGCCAACTGGTTGAGTCCAGCATTCATGCTGCCAGTCAAGCTGACAATCGGAGCAAGTTGTTGCTGGAGTGCAGCAGTACTCGTTTCCAACGTCTGCAAGCCGCCAAGTCCTCCTTTTAATTGCACTGACAACGATTCCGCCTTGGCCACTCGTTCTTTCAAGACTATCGCTTTATGAGCCATCTCTTTTTGTAAATGCACATCATAAAAACCATTGACACCGAGCGCCAACAAACCTAAAGGAGCAATAATGCTAGCCAGTTTCGTAATGACAGCACTTTTCATGGCGACACCTCCGGCACTTTTTGGTTCATCGTCTGAGTAGCCGTTTCTATTTGTGATAAATTGCTGGCGTCTTGACCCAGTACTTGGTCGAGTGATGCAACAGATTGTTGCATTTGTTGGGCTGCCTCAGTAATGGCCAACAGATTCGCGTTGACTTTTGCAAGTGTGGCAGCGCTCTCTCCCGTTGGACTCATCATGGCCTGGTTAATCGCGAGTACATCGCTGTTCAGTTGATTAATGCGTACAATATTGTCGTGAATCGCACCCGTTTCAGTGACAGTTGCTTCAATACGCTGTGTCATTTTCTCCGCCGTTTGTACGAGCAGCGGCAAACTTTTGTTTTTGGTCACAATTTCTTGCTCGGCAATTACCAATTGTTGAGTAGAGCGCAAACTGGAATTGAGTCCAAGGTTTAAACGAGTCAGTTGGACAGTGGTCGGCAACATCACGCCAAGCACTGCCAGAATAGCCACTGTCCCACTGCCAGCAAGCCATGTTTTCATCAGCGAATCCCTCGCTTTCTCTTAAGGCATTTCGTTCGCCAATTGTTGGCTGTCAGCTTTGGCTGTATTCAACTTTCCGCCCATTTCTTGATTGATCTCGTTCAAACGGGCGGCCGTTTGTCTGAGCTCCTGCGTCAATTCGTTCATTTGCGAAAGTGCATGGTTCTGGCTGGAACTGTTAGCAGCTATATTCAGCAAATTGCCGTGAATGGAGTTGGCGTATTGTCCAAAGCTGTTGCTTAAATTGACTTCCTGCAAACTCAGTCCATTCAGGCACTGTAAAGTTTTGTCTTCTTTTCCAATGCCTTGATACAATCCACCGAGTTGCTGATTCATCACTGCAGAAGCTCCCGATAACGTTCCTGCTTTATCCATCTCTTTGACAATCTGCGCGTTGTTCTGGCTGATCCCGTTGTTATGTGTTTGTATTTGAGAGAGCGTGTGGCCAATGTTCAGTTCATCCGACAATTTCTTGACGTTTTGCGGATGCGTAGCAGCTAGCGCAATTCCACTCGCTACAACGAGTGCTCCGAGCGTCCCGCCTCCTATGAAAAGTGCGCGTCGCAAGCGGCTTCGAGTGGCTGGTTTGGAGTTTTCTTGCGCCGGTTCTTTATCTTCAATGGCATCGGTTTCTATCCAATGGGCAGTACCGTCAGTTGTGTCGTGATGCTCACTGTCGTCACCGTCCCCCGTCTGGCCGCCGCTGCCAATCAGTAAGACATCTTTGCTGGGGGAATGGTACATCCGTTCAATTTCTTGTTCGTAGCGCATAGTCAAGAGACGTGACTTGACTTTCAAAGTAGGAGTTAATTCTCCGCTTTCCATGGAGAAGGGTTGACGCAATAACAGTGCTCGTTTGGGACGCTCGAAGGCGGCAAATGGAGCAACCGCTTTCACAATCTCCGCGTCCAGCCATGCCAGTACATCGGGGCGTTGAAGAAGTGCTGTTGTGTTGCCGTCAGAAACATCGTCAAAACGAGTTTTCAATACCTCAAAGTCTGGTACCAGCAGGCAGGTAACATAAGGCTTGCCGTCGCCAATCAGAACTGCGTCCGAAACTGCTGGACTAAGTGTCAAAGCGTTTTCAATCGGAAACGGAGCGACATTTTTGCCCGTTGCCAGTACCAAGATATTTTTTTTGCGATCCACAATGCGAATATAGCCGTCTATGATTTCGGCGAGATCGCCCGTATGGAGCCATCCTTCTTCGTCAATCGTCTCTTCAGTGGCTTCTGGCTGGCGATAATAGCCCTGCATTACGTTTGGACCGCGCACTAAAAGCTCACCGTCTTCAGCCAATCTTACTTCTACGCCGGGAATAGGTTTGCCCACAAAACCTGGCCGTGCATCTTCAAGCGGATTGACGGCAATAACGGGCGCAGTTTCTGTCATACCGTAACCTTCTACAATAGGAATACCAGCGCGGCTAAAAAATTTCGCAATGTTGCTGGCTAAGCCAGCACCACCAGACACTACAAGGCGCATTTGCCCGCCTAAAGCGCTGCGAATTTTGCTGTAGACCAGTTTATCAACTACTTTATGAGCCAAAGGTGAAGGACGCTCACCCATTCCTTTTTCCAGTAACGGACGCACCGCTTTAGGAGCATGTTCGAGATTTTCCAGAATGCCTGCATACACTTTCTCCAAAAGGCGCGGTACAGTAACCAGAATAGAAGGGCGAATTTCGAGCAAGTTATCACGAATGGTGTCAATGGATTCCGCGTAGGCTATGGATGCACCAAACAGTAACGGCGTAAACAAACCGACTGTTCGTTCGAATATGTGGGACAAAGGGAGATAAGAAAGAGCTTTATCCTCTGGATAGACTGGCACCACACGTGTAATCGCTTTCACATTGCTGATCAAATTTTGGTGAGTCAGCATCACGCCTTTCGGCTGGCCAGATGTGCCTGATGTGTGGACAATGGTGGCCAGCGCGCTGGATGGGATGTTGGGGAAAATTTCTTGCGGTGGACGTGGTTGCGCAATAGGGCTTTGTGATGCAGCTAAACGTTGTTGACCATGGTTTTGTAACGCTTTTAGAGCGTAGAGTGGAAAGCTTGATGGAAAACGGGCGAGTCCGAGATCTTCCAGCAGTACCGTACCTTCCAGACCTTCAGGAAGATGATTTTCTTCATCCATCAGTTTCTCTAAAAGTTTCCAATGTCCAACGAGCAGAAAACGTGCTTCAGCGTTTTGTAAAATGTACGTCACGGCATCGCGAGGCAACGTAGGATAAATGGGAGCCACAACTGCGCCAATGGCCATGCAGGCGAAATCACAGATAGCCCAATCTGGACTGCTTTCCGCCCAAAGTGCCACTTTATCGCCTTCGCGTACTCCGATTTCCTGCAAGCCGGCAGCGGTAGCGAGAATTTTCTCCCACAACTGCTCATAGGTCAGCGCTACGTATTGGCCATTAACTTTATGCTGCATGGCTACTCGTTCTCTGTGTGTCTCTACGGATGCTTCCAACATTTCTACCAGATTCAAAACCAATCCCCCCCAGAATGGCAGATGCTGAACTTGGTATAGATATGAAGTCAGGCAAAGATAGTGACAATTCGTCAATAAACGGATTCGCTTTAGATCTTTCTTTTACGGGGGTTATCCACTAAATTTTCAAAACATTTTATCACATCTTTCAGTGGACGTCTAAACTTGTTGTTTACCGTATGCAAAGTTTCTTTTATTCATATCTGCCTTCTTACAGATGATAAGTTTTCCTTAATTTTTGTACGGCTCTTTTGCGCCATATTTTGCACGTTTCTTTGGAAACTCCATGTTGGCGAGCCAAATCCTGCAGGGATTGATCTTCAAATACAGCGCGCATCGCCTCTTTCTCGCGGGGGCTGAGTCGAGCGTTGTGAATCCATTGTTCCATATCATGGCGAAGTAAAAAACGTTCTGTGGTTTGCTCAGCACTGGGGTCGATTGTCCAATGGAATAGCCATTCTTCGGTCGATCTCGGTTGGCAATGAGCTTCATGTTTCCATTCGCGGCGCATGATGTTGCGCAAATGGCCGTGAATCGAACGATACAGATACGTCAGGAGACTTGCCCCGCCTGTAGACCTGTAGGCTTTAGCCGCCACAAGCAGCGCGTAGCGTGCCTCCTGTACAGCGTCTTCGAGCGAGGTATGGCGATATTTGTTAGCCAATTTCCAGACGAGTTTTTCATACTTTTGCAAGAGAAATTCGGCGCCAGTAGAATCTCCTGCCTGCCAGGCGTTTAGTGCGGTTTGTTCGTTATCATCCATACGTTTCTCTCCCATTCCTTGGGAGACCGGTCTCAAGGTGTCTAACGCGTTATCCGTAGCTTAAAACGGAAGTGACGGAGAGAGCGAATCAGGAGTTGTGTGAAAGTCAGCAAAATATGTTAATCATATTGAAATTTATCCAAATTCAAGATAGCATAATTATATATATATTTATTTAAATTTAATTGTAATTTATTAAGTTTAAAAATGTTTTTTTGGACAAGTCCTGAGTGAAAAGGAAGTCTGACAAGACAGACATGAATTCAGGGGACATAAGGGGATGATTCCAATTGAATGAGAACAATCATTTGCAGGCACATTCATGGAAGGGAAAGGAAAACACAGAATCGTTTTGTATCTATCATTCCAAGCAAAATGTACCTCATTTAGAAGACTGGATTGACGATGTCATGGGTTTTGTACCTGTTGATGTAGCCAATGTGGGACGTATGACGCGACTGATTCGCCGGATGGAGGAGGATATGTATGTACCTTGGTCCATCCCTTATGCATACCGAAGGGTGGCTGCGTATTACGGTTTGCATTGGCAATCTCTGCGTGAGATTCAAAAAGAAGTCATGCAAAAATCACAGTATGTGCCTCTTGTGGCGCGAGCTGGGAAATCAACATTTTGTGCCGTTAAAACCATAGCCAAACCTCTGACGCGCCATGAGGGAGCTACTGGCTATATCGTAGGAAAAGAAGTGAAGACCATCCATAATGTTGAGGAGAAAACAAAAATGTTGGAGTTTACGAATGGGAAAAATTTATTGGTCTATATGAGCCGTGAACAGATTCAACAAAGGTTTATGGATGGAAATCTATTTGCAGCTGTATGGCGGGACAGGCAGTTTCGTGAATAAAGGGTGGTACAGGCGAATTACAACCCTTGTGGCAAGTTTTCCAGGCGCAATTCACCGTGATCGACACGGCCAGCCCAAACAGGCGGCGAGAGATGGATGGTGGCCCGGCCGGCCGTCCATTCCTGAATCGCCGCTTGCCATTGGCTGCTGTCTTGAAGCGAAAGAAGCAGCCGTAAACGGACGTTGTCTGTAAAATCGCTCTCCAGAATGTGTACGCCCTCGTTGTGCAGGGCGTACTCCAAACGCCCGTAGTCACTGTAAGGAAGTGTAACTTCTAAAACGGTTGCCTGAAACAAGGCCATTTTTACAGCAGCTTGCAAGGCGCCAGCTGCTGCCTCTGTATACGCCCGCACCAGTCCATTTGCCCCCAGCAGTGTTCCGCCAAAATAGCGAGTAACAACAACGAGCAGACAATTGAGCTGTTGCCTGCGAATCACGTCTAAAATCGGTCGTCCTGCCGTACCGCTTGGTTCACCGTCATCCGAGTATCGTTCCTGCACTCTGTCCAGACCAAAACGCCAGGCAAAACAATGATGCGCCGCGCCACGCTCTTCAGTTCGAATTTTCTCTAGCCACAAATCGCTGTCTTTCTCACGCAAAAGAGGGATGGCCCGACCAATAAATTTGGATTTTTTAATTTCCATGCTGAACATGCTGGATTCTGCAAGAGTTGTTAAGTTCATAGAGGGATCTCCTTTTTGCATGACTTCCGTGTTAACCTCGATGATTTTTCAGTCCATTGTTTTTCATCTGCACCATTCGACAAAATTTGATGCCGGGTTAGGCTTGACCCACAAAAAGAAAAAATATTTATCGATAGTCTGTAACATCAAGAACGTTTGTTACGTCTAAGTAAACGCTGAAAACTTATGGTATAGCAACTTGTCTTTCGAAATTGGCCCAGCGGAGTCAGGAAAATCAAGCCCAAAATGTTCTGTTCAACGAACTTCCCGCGTAACATAGCATTGTTGGACAGCATTCGGCGTACAAAACAGCAATGGTGAATGGGAATGAAAAAAGTTTCCGAAAGAGGAATTTTAGACATTAAGAACGAAATCGATGGAAATTGTGAATTCTAGCTTTACTCACAAGCAAGCTAACAGTATAATCAGCCATGGGGGAGAAAAGGCAACAGCATTTGGCTGACCTGTTCCGTACATATATAAGGTTCAGTAGACTATCTGCCTATTCTCGTATAGCTACTAAATTTTCTACTCATGGCTTAATTGCTTTAAAAAAAAGAGGATTTTAGAGAATTCTGTCGTAAAAACTCTTTTTAATACCATCAATTGAGAGACAATCGTGAGTTTACCGGATATGGGGCTCCGTGAATATCTCTACTGAAGGGAGGGATGCCTACCTACGCAGCGCATCGTGCATCGGGTGAGTAAAAGCTTGGTCCGACAAGGTCTGATCCGTTCAAGACCTCCGTTGAAAGCGTAGGGGCATAACTACAGTAGAAGTTCTAGGATGGGGTGCAATCACCCTCTCTCAGTAAGTTGTAAAAAGAAGTTTTTTAAGGAGGAGAAATTCACTTGAAACGAGCTCTTACAGGTATTGCTGCAGCTTCAGTTGTACTGGGTATGGCTGTTCCTACAGCATTTGCAGCGAATTACAGTCACGCTACATGGCATCAAGAGACCATCAAAGTAGGTTCTTCTAGTATAGGCTTCAAAGGCTTCGATGCAGTGTATGCAGGGACGCAAACTAATTACATGCCTATCTATTATTTAATAGAAATGTTGCAGAAAGATGGTTATCAAGCTTCATGGAATGGTGTTAATAAAGTCTTTTCCATCACTACACCATCTGGAGTAAATGTAGACATGAGTCAATTTTCAAATCCTGGGCAAGGAACTGCCTCAATTTATTTGAATGGTACATTGGTCCAAATGACAGACTCAGTAGTGATGAAAGATCCTGCCTCTCATGTCAACACAACATACATGCCAGTTTATTTCCTGTTGAAAGTATTACAGGCTATTGGAGCTGCTAGTCAGAGCGACTGGAATGGAAATGCAGAAACACTGAATTTAGTTGCGCCTTCTCGCACAACAGTAACTGGAACAGATAGTTTAAGCCCTATTGCGGTTACAGGGCAAACTGTTGGCAATGGTTCTGATCAATCGCCTGCTGTAGCTAGTGTGAATAATGCGGTAACATTTTCCACAACAGTAACAGATGCGAATGGAAATCCAGTGAGCGCTGGTACAATTGTACAGTTTTTGGTTTCGACTACTAATAATTTGACAGTTACAGATGGAAGCGGAAATGTTTTGAATTCTGCAACATTGTCGGCGCCGATTGTGATTGGAAACAAAACCTATGATGCATATTACAGTGCTCCGGTAGGCGCAAATGGAGTTGCTTCATTAGAAGTAACATCTAATGCAAGTACTACGAATGAACCTTTATATGTTGTTGCACAATTACCTGCAGAATCCAATGGTCAGTATATTCGCTCAAATGCTGCAACTGCGGAATGGGGATTGCCGGGTACACTTGTTTTAGCGCCTTTATGGGGTAATCAAAGCAATCCAGATCAATTAAATTTCTCTACATCCAGTAACCCAACACAGGGTATGATTCCTGTGGTGGCAACGTTATTACCAGAATCGGGTTCAAGTTCCTCGGTTGCTGGTAAGCAAGTTAAATTTACAGTTAGTGCGAGTACTACGACTAGTGGAGTAACTCCATCGGTGTTTATTACCGATTCGAATGGAGTTAACGTGTTAGATAATGGAATTGTTACTGCTGGTAATAATTCATATGGTAGTTCAGTTGTTTATACAGCAACGACAAACAGTAATGGTCAAGCGATTATGTACCTCAACAGTAATGTACCAACACAAAATAATGTACCGGTTAACGGTGCGCAAGTAATGGCACAAGTTTCTGCAGAATTGGTTAATGGAGGTTCAGCGGAAGGAGATAGCTACTTCCAGTGGCAAGCTCAATCGCAGCCTGCACAAATTGCCAATATTTCTCCGGCAGATGTGCTAAATAGTAACTCACTAAGTGATAAAAATCGCGAAGTGGCAGTTTCTGGATCCAAATTGACGATTTCAGGACAAGTGCAAGATGCAGCAGGAAATCCAGTGCCGAACGTTCCTCTTATTGTCACGGATGCACCGATTACAAGTACGATAGGTGCTGATGGAACAGATAGCTACGTTATGGATGGTCAAACATATACCTTTAGTAATTCTTCTTTTGATATGATTACCAGTGATGCAAATGGAAACTTCTCGTTTACTGTATCTGATACAGTTAATCCTCAAGAAGCTCATGTCAAGGATACTTACTATATTTACTATGCTCCTGCAACTGCAGGTGTTGTTGAAGGGCAGCAGCTTCCGACAAATGGTCTTACTTTGTTGACGGTAGCGGGGTCAGGCAATAATGGTGGCTTAGAAGTTTCTTGGGAACCGGGAACTAGTGTAGCAGCTATGGGTATCCAGGGTGGACCGCTTAATTCTTCGTATGCATCACTTTCTGATGTTCCGCAAGGTGGCACCATAAATGGTGCTGTGGCTCAATCTAATGTAGGAGTTCATTTTGGGCCATATACGCAAAATGGACAAGAGATTTTACCGGCACAGTTCCCAGAAGATACATTAACTTATCAATTAACAGTGCCCCAAGGCTATACCATGAATCAAGCATTTGGTGGCTTGCAAATTGATTCATCGGGTCCTAACTCTATTGTTTTACAGGCGTTAAAGAATACAACTTCAAATTTGTATAATACGCTCAGTCAATTGCCGTTTGACGTAACTGGATTAAATGTTCAAGTAAATTATGCAACAAGTACAATGTATTTACAAAGTGTTCAAGGTTATTACTATAGTAATAACACTTCTAGTGCGACTGTAACACCTTTCAGCTATGATTTTACAAATGGAGGTTCAAACCAAGGATACGAAATAATGAATCCAAACAGCAATTCTCAGCCTTGGTTTTCAACTGATTATCAAGCTGCCGTAAATACGTCAAATTGGGCGTATTCAAGTTCAAATATTAATGGTGGTACAGCTACTTTAAATGTTAATGTACAAGTGTCTGATGGACAATTACAATCTGGAGATCAGGCACAGGGTGGAGCTGCGGGTTCTGAGAATATTCAATTCTCATCAGACAGTGGAGTTGCGTCTTTAGGTCTAACGGTTAACCAAACTGGATTGCAAGAATATCAACCGTTAATTGATACTAACTCTGGTTTACCAAGTAGTATGTCAATTCAAGGTAGTGCTTGGGATCCGACAGGTCAATTCTTGCGACCACAAACTGAGATGAGTTTTGTAGTAGCACCATTCAATAATTATGTAAACTTAGCAGAAATACCGCAATCAGGATTGGATTACACAATTTCATCGGATGGAAAAGCTGATGATTCTATCAATGATATTGATGGTATGCAAATCTCAGGTTCAGACGGTAACTTCTCTACTAATGTTGTAGTTTCTCAAGATGGAAAAGTAACAGCAAATGGTCAGACAGTATTTGATCCAAATAAATATGGCTTGACCTCAATCTTAGGATATAGTTCAGATGGAAGCGGCTATGTTATAGGAGAAAATAGTTCTGGAGATATCGTTGTAACGAACGGTACTAACACTGTGACAGGGCCAGCGCTAAGTAGCTTTTTATCGACGGGTAGTGTCAGCAATCCAACTATGCTTACTGGAGATCCGATGCTTGTAGGTGCATCAGTAAAAGGTAGCAGTATTTATTTAACTTACATTTCAGGCAATCAGCAAGAAGTTACCTTTAGCGCAACAGCAACAAGTTCCAGTAACTCTAATAGTGTTACAGAAAACTTTACACCAATACAAGCAGTTACGGTTGGTGCTTGGGGACGATATAGTGGGACATATACCTACACTGTTACTGAAGGTAGTCAAAAGGCAACGGTGACTGCTGAGGTGACATCCCCATCTGGTAGTGTTAGTTCTGCTCTATTTACTCCGAGGAATATTGTTGGAACACCAGATCAGCCAACAAATGTAACTATGACAGTTATGGATGAAGATGGTAATCCATTACCAAATGCTGATGTATCAATTATTCCCACCGAGTCTCCTTTACAGAATGTTTGGATTACAGCTGTAAATGGTGTGGCTTTGTCTAGCTCAGTTCCGATGGGGAGTAACTCAACAAGCGAATCTGAGCCTACGCCTGTACCGCTTTGGAATATTGGCTCTGGAGTGATTGATTACAGCAGTGTAAACTTACCTGGGGCTATTACGGCAACTGGTCTTGGTTCTTCTTCACCTGTATTGACTTTAACCACAAATTCTCAAGGTCAGATAAGTTTGACTTTGCAAGACGGTGGTGTAACCTATGCAGGTTTGTCAAGTGCAAGTGGTGGGTATGGTGTTCTTCAAACTTCAACTTATGGTCAAGTTTATGGTGCTTCGACAAGTACACCAGCAAACCTGTTTGTTTATTCATCAAACTCTTCAACATCAACGAACGTTGTTGGTCAACTGCCAGTTCAATGGTAATCTTTCTTTCTCGAAACAGCCTTGGTTTAAACCGAGGCTGTTTTTGTATGCTTGGTAAGTTGGGAATTTCTATGGGAAAGTGTCTAAGTGGCGTTGGCGATAGACAATCGTTTGCCAAAAGCAAGGCAATAAGCTAAAAAAGGTGCATGAGGGAATTTGTTCAGGTCTGTCAAGTACGCTAGCAGAAATAGTAAATTTACCAAGTGTAAAATGGTGGATGCTGAAAAAGTACAGATAGATTAATATCGAAAGATAATGTTCGAATCAAGGAAAATTAATTAAAAGAGGTATACAGATGAGTTTAGGGGAATGATTGTTGATCTTTATAGCCAAGGGAAGATGCAATCAGAAATCATGATCGAAAAAGCTATAAGTAATTCCATATTTTATAAATAAGGTTAATGAACGTAAGGAAATCAAAGTATAGAATAAGTCGATGACAGCACTAGATATCACAAATTTTTAAGAGAGTCATATCAAAGTATGAGAATGGAAAAATAATATCTTAAAATAAGTCATAAGTTTATTTGAATACAAACTATTTTGAAAATAGATTGGCTATAACGTCTATGGTAGAATTGCAGTGATAATGTAACTGAACTAGATCAGTTCTTGTCAGCTTTGTGGCGGTGAGACATCGATAAAAACTGAAATAACAATCCTCGAAGCACAAGATAATAGCAAAATGCTATATCATAACGCAGCCATACATCTAGCCTACTATGAAATATTCCCCGTTAAGCTCGAGAGCCATCGAAGCTTTCTTACCGCATGCTCATCAAGTGCATTCATTAAACTATTTTCGTAAAAAGTTATGACCATATTCACTCTTAAGCCCCGTAATCCGGTTGGACAACATCGTTGAAATATAACGTTACCAATCAAGCTACATGACGGAAGATGAACGGTTTTTGTTGTTCTGAATGATGGAGGGTTTTTGACATGCTTGTCATATGACGATCCATATCGTACCGACAATTATCGACAGGAGGAACAAAAGAAGAGAGACATGACGGTTTGGCGGTCTCGGTTTCTTCTTCTGCAATGTCACGGTTTCCCGTGTCTTTATTCAACTATGCATCTATCTTAATCGATCTCCTTCCCAAACGTCGAGTCCTATGTTCAGTTCTGCGAGAATCCTAATTGGGATATTTTGGGCCATCGTCTTGCGGTTAATGTGGGTGTCCAGTTCTGCATGGCCATGGTGGATATGTGCGCCACGTGTTGGCACAGGGGAAGTTTTGGCGTATTCAGGTGTCTCGATTCTAGTGTGCCAGCCCGCCCGGATTGTAAACGTACGTGCAGTGTGTAGACTAGCTTTGTTGGACGATATGAGCGATTTGTCTGGGATGTTCAAGAACTCATCTTCACGCATGTGTCAAGAGCAATTGAAAATTCACCAAAAACATCAATCGAAAACTCTCCAGTTTCATCAACTAAGCGTCCGTAGATAGATTCGCCGGCGGGATCAATTGATCACCGTTTGAAGAGTCTATCTTGAAGAATCCAGCTTTCTTCTTTTCCCGTATCCGATAACGCTCACCCTTAATATTTACGGTACTGGAGTGATGCAAAAGACGGTCGAGAATTGCGGTTGCTAGCACGGTGTTACCAAAAATTTCTCCCCAAGCCCCATATGACTTGTTATAGGTGAGAATCATCGCGCCCTTCTCATAAGGCTCTGAGATAATTTGAAAGAAAAAGTGGGCAGCCGCATCATCCATCTTCCGGTAACCAATTTCATCAATCACGAGTAAATCCGGCTTAATAAATGCTTTCATCTTCTGCTGCACACTGTTGCTCTGGTGAGCTTGTTGCAACGTCAGTACCAAGTCATGTGGTTTGATGACATAGACCGTATAGCGCTACGCAATGGCCTCTAGCGCGAGTTCCACAGATAGGTGCGACTTACCGACACCTGGAGGACCCAGGAAAATGAGATTCTCCTGGTGAGCCACGAATCGCAATGTGGCCAAATCCCGAATCCGTTTTTCATCAATGGATGGCTGGAAGGTAAAGTCAAAGTCCGCTAGTGTTTTGTGGAATGGCAGGTGGGCCATACGTGTCTTGGTTTGGATGTATCGTTCGTGTATGGCTATTATTTCTTCCTGCAACAAATTGTCCAGAAATTCCACATAGGATATATTGTGTCACACTTTCCGCACGGTTATAGCCTGTCGGAATTGGAAACTCCGTAATGCTGTTGTGAACCATGTAGATGGTGGATAGTGGTGAATAATGGGTCTGATGAAAGCACGATCATTCCAAAATATGATCGGATTTGGAAATCGAAGCAATGCTGACGCAGCGTCGCATCAGGTACTTTTTTCGACCGCAAAGTAGATGCTCATGTCCATGTCGAGAAAGTGAAGAATCCGCTCCAACTACAGATCTCTAGGTTTCGTCTTCAGTCTGTGCCATTCGCCGTTCACCATCACGTGCGCGGTGAAGATGTCGTCGAACATATCCAGCAGCGAGTTCCCTGTGGGTCGAAAGCTTTTGCGCCCGCCGGAGAGGATCAGCGGTTCTGTTTCCTTCGCCATCTTCTCACGGATGATGTACTCAAACACGCTGTATAGCAGAAGGGACAGCAGCATCACATAGCCAAACGCATGGACCCGCTCGGGTCGGTGAAGAAAGATAGGTCCCACGTGATACGGACTTTTCAGGTGTCGGAACCGTCCTTCCACTTCACCTTGTTCCTTATACAATCTGAGCACCGCTTCGTCCGGCAGGCGCTGCTCATCACGAATGTCCGTCATCAGGACGAACGTCGCTTCCCGTTGTCTCCAGGCCTCAAGCGTCTCGTCGATTGGCGGGAGAATCTCAATGGCAACACGGTATTGGGTCACGACATCCGGGACTGCCTCATCCTTGCGGGGCCGACCGCGCCGCGAGCGTTTCTCGCGTGTCTCCACCGGTTCCAGCGATGTCTGCAGTCTGTGCATGACGCGCTTGTGGGTGCGAACGAACGCTTCCGCTGCGGCCGACGCGTCCTCCTTGTCCCACGCGGCTCTCTTGAGTTTTTCGCATTCAGAGAACGTTGCCGGGAGCCTGGAGATGAAGTGCGTGTTGGTTTCATGAAATGAGTCCAGATTGCTCTCCGTCACAGCAGCCGCATCCGCAATGTAGATGACCTGGCCATGAACCTCTTGGCTCACCAGTCCCGCCATCTGTGCGATGGTGTTGTGGTTCCACGTATGGTCGTCCATGTTCCCTCGGTCGACCTTGCCGTAGATGGGCAGCCCCTTAAGCGTGGCGGTGCCAAAGATGATCTGCTTGAGGTCCGGGCGGTGGTCCTTCGAATACCCGCGTACGATTT
The DNA here is from genome assembly GCF_900142255.1 of Alicyclobacillus tolerans. GTDB lineage: Bacteria > Bacillota > Bacilli > Alicyclobacillales > Alicyclobacillaceae > Alicyclobacillus_I > Alicyclobacillus_I tolerans. The sequence continues at coordinate 60,710 of NZ_FRAF01000016.1, forward strand.
CGAAATTTCGGTGGTCGGGATAGTCTCCAAACACCGAGACGGACGTGGTGTCCGCATGTACCGGGATGAAGTCGTCGAACTGATGCAACACGTTGAGTGACTGCACAGTCGACAAAGCAATCTTCGTATACAGCGCTTGTGCATCCGACTCAAACAGAATGTCGAGGGAGCGCGCGAGCGCATCGTCGTTCAGGTCATCGGCAGCAATTCCGGGGCCCAGGACCACCTCCATATCTTGCTTGCCATAAAATTTCTCCACTTCGTACAACGCCTTGCGGTCCGTGCCGATATTGACCAGAAGAGCCTTGATGCGGGTGCCAACCGACAGCTTGCACTGATCCCGCTGCACGTGTTCGTCGATACATTTCGTCCAACCAAGCCTATCGATGAGACGGGACCACATCGGAGCCGCACCCAGGTGAAACTGTCTGATATCCTCGAAGTCAAGCAAACTGGAAATCCCCTAACCGGTTGAGCGATATGAGCCTACAATTCGCCGACCGAAAGCCGGCTCCTGTTCTAAAATTCAACAGACCGCCGAATGCTGCGCGGAAAGTGTGTTGTGTTTAGACGCTTGTTCTGAATGAAAATGGAAAATCTCAGAGATTCGGACGAGAATCACGATATCAACCCCTCATTCAAAAACTGCTCATACACAGACAGTGGGCGTTGGATTCGAGATCAGTCGAGGCGTGGGTTGGGGAACCTTGTTCTGACTTGCTGTTCGAATCCCCTCGAAGTGTTTTTGATTGGTGAGTACTTGGTATCGTCCCGTCGACTTTGGGTGATCTGCAATCAGGGTTCCTTCACTGTAAAAATGCAACATACCGTTTTTGTCATCCTGAATCTGAATATTCTGCCCAACGTATCAATAGGGCACTAAGTATCGATTCGTTGGGTACGAAACCAATGTATCTGCTGGGACTTTTCGTGAATAACGCTCTACGGATTCAAATGGCATGACATTGAAGTGTTTGAGAGGCTCATCCTACCAACGGATTACAGGCTGCTCATGGGTTGTGCCATGAATAGGGACATTGGCTACGGTTTCCATCCACACTCGGGCGCGCAGATTCAAATTATATAAGCTGGTGAATTCTCGAATACGCGGCCAAAAGTTCTTTCGTACGTATCCAAAGCCATTTTCAATTTTGCCTTTCGTACGGGGGCGATGTGGCTGGCAGCGTCGGATTGCAAAGCCATGATGTGCAGCGAAGTTGGCAAATCGTTCATTCCAAATCGCCTCTCCTTGCTCGTCCTGACCAACGACCACTGTCTTCATATTGTCGTAAAGGCAGGTCTCTGTCATTCCACCAAAGTACTGCATTGCACGCCAATGACACCCCATAAGCGTTTCCAGCTTCTCATCTTCGGTAAACTCCACATACAGCATGCGTGAGTATCCAAGAATCATGACAAAGGCATAAAGGCGCTTCTTTGTACCCTGCCAGTCTACTTTAAAGTGACCCCAGTCGACTTGTGCTTGACGGCCCGGCGGTGTCTCGAAACGCTCTGTAGCCTTCGCAGGAAGCGTCTCACGATATGGTCTCATAAAATTGCGTAGCGTGGTGACGCATCCGGTATACCCTTGTTGCTGAATTTCCTCGAAAAGTACGACTGCGTTCCTGCAACCTTCCTCCATACGCTGTAGGATGAATGTTTTGAACGGCTCTAGTTTACCCGGTGGTGTCACAGAACGCTGATAGGGTTGATGAGTTTCTTGTTGCAGCCATTTGCGCACGGTCTTTCTATCCCTCCTCATCTCCTCAGCAATTTGCGAGATGCTCATTCCCCGTTGTTTCATATCCCGAATCACAAAATACTCTCCATTCTGAACCAAGATTTCTCCCCTCCAGGGGAGATTGTCCGTTTAAGATGGGGAATTTTCAATTGCTGGTAATGGGGAGTTTACACTTGTTGCTCACAAAATGGAGAGCCGGATGCGCTGACAGGCGCAGGAGAGGAGATGCAGGGAAATATTTCGATTACGCTCTGCTTCTTACTCTACTCAATGTGAGCACAAAACGTTATTATTTGTCAGTTTTAATAGATCTGTTCAACAATGAGGTCGTCTCTTATCAGTTCAGTTCCAACCTTGGCGTTGGATTTGAAATACATACTGTAAAGCAAGCCATAGATGAGCGTTCAGCAAAAGATTTGCTTATTCACAGTGACCAAGGATTGCACTATACAATGCATGAGTACAAAAAACTCTTGCGCGAGAAAGGCATTATCCAGAGTATGCCTCGAAAAGGTAACGGTCTCGAAAATGCATGCGGAGTCCTTCTTCGGGCATTTGAAAGCAGAGCTAAGACACATTTGTTATATTCAGGAAAACTGGCGAAGATCATACAAGACTACATTCACTTTTATAATAACGAGCGTTCCAGACAAAGCATAATGATATGTCGCCAGTAGAATTTAGAAACAACTGACTCCAAAATGCGTAGGACATTTTTTATAGAGTGTATACAAAATGGGGTTCAGTTCATGATAGTAGGGATATTAGAACTGATGCTAACATCATGGATCATAGCCATTCGAGTAGTAGACGCATGGCCTCTGCGAACCGGATGTCATTGAGTTCGTTAAGGCAATCGAAGAAGAAAGTCGTTCTTGAGTATTGCTCGTCCTGTGCTGATTTGACAGCATGATGTATCTCATGAGAACGATAGTGGTATGGGTAAACATATGGTCGTATGTGCGTCCTTGCAGTTCCTCTGACAATCGCAGATTGAATTTACTGACCTTGAAGAAACACTCAATGTCCCAATGCTTGCCGTAGATGCGAATTACTTCGTCGTCTGACAGGTTTACATCCGCGGAAAGAAGTGAGAGCCATTGACGGGAACGCCCCTGAAATTATGTCCTTACCCAACCCAGCACCACCAAACTGCTTTAGCCAGCGGTTTAGGCATCCTTGCGTAAATACGAGACTGAAAATGACTGGGAACACATCCAGGACCGCGACCCCAGCATGCTTGGTGATGTTCGACGGTTGTAGCAATCGAGCAATCTTGCACTCTTTAAAAAAGTAAAAACCATAGATTGGAGTTGATTTGAATGTTGGGGTCACTTACCATCATGGCAAACATCCTCTTCTCTGTAGATGGTTGTCTCAGCAACTTCAGTCTAGCAAAAAAGGAGGGTGTTTTTGCATTTTTATCGTATGGAATCCCCAGTCGTATCAACGTATTACCAGATTAAATCGGGTGCGAAACTGGTGTTAATTAATTGTGGACAATATGTAGACAAGATAAAATTTTGATACTTATATAGTTTACATTATAATCATTTCGTATATATAATATATATTAAAATATAGGAGGTGGTTAAATCAATTGTTAGAAATTCGATATCAACTGCTACAAAGTTATAGAGAAATCTATCGGCTTTTATCTATGAAGTTAAGAAGTATTGCAAGAGATCACGGGTTAAGTCATGAAGAAGTTATGATTCTTAAGGTTTTACAAAAAGAACAATTTCTTAATCTAAAACAATTATCAGAAAAAATGGAAATTACTATGGCAAGATGTAGTTATTTGACTAATCTCCTAACAGATGCTGGACTAATTAATCGTACATATTCTTTAACTGATCGACGTAAAATCTTACTTCGATTATCTATTGAAGGAGAAGAAAAGATAGAACGAATATTTGGGAAAGGATCTGAATTTGAGACTATTATATTAAACGCTTTTTCATTAAATGATGAACAAATCAATAAACTAATAAATGCGCACTATATAATTATAAAAAATCTTCATTGTATGGAGAGTCACGGAGGGATGAAAGAGTGACATTAAGAACGCGTTTATTTTCAATAGCAGCAATCATTATTGTACTGGGTGGTGGCACGGGAGGATTTTTATATTGGAAACAAATAAGTGAATATGTAAGTACAGATGACGCATTCATTAACGGAAGACAGATAGTCATTTCGGCACCGGCATCAGGGAAAATTACGGATTGGACTGGTATAGGCGGAACAACATATCCATCAGGAGCAACGATTGGTGATATAGAAGTTACTTCTGGAGATGCTAGTTCTAGTGTACCAATTCCTATACCTGCAAATTCTACGATTATACAAAGAACGGCTGTCAATGGTGAATATGTCGCTATGGGTACCCCGTTGGCATATGCATATAACTTAAATAACTTATGGGTGACAGCAAATGTTAAAGAAACGGAAATTCGTTATGTAAATCTTGGAGCACCGGTTGATATAACAGTAGATGCATATCCGGGATTATTATTACATGGGAAGGTTGAACAAATTGAAGCAGCAACAGCATCGACATTCTCGTTAATTCCTAGTGAAAGTACGAATGCAAATTTTACAAAAGTTACACAAGTAATTCCCGTTAAAATTTCAATAGAAAACTCACCAATAGCCAGTTTGGCGCCAGGTATGAGTGTTGAGGTAAAAATTCATAAACAATCATAAAGAGGGGGGATAATATGGATTCTGGATATTCTGCAGAACATATGGGGAATCCGTATTTTCAACTTTTCATAATTTTGCTTGGGGCATTTATGGCAGTGCTAGATACGAGTGTAGTTAATGTAGCAATCCCTGCTATGGAGTCAGCTTTAAATGCTAGTACACATTCAATACAATGGGTTCTTACTGGATATACTTTGGTACTTGGTATTTTAGTTCCTATATCTGGATGGTTGACTGATAGATTGGGTCCTAAAAAATTATTTATATTCTCATTAATCACATTTACAATAGGTTCTGCATTATGTGGAATATCGTGGAATCTGCCAAGCATGATTTTTTTCAGGGTCATACAAGCAGTTGGGGGCGGGTTTATGATGCCTGTAGCTCAAACGATGATTTACAGGATTTTTCCGCCTGAGCGACGCGGTGTCATTATGGGCTTGTTTGGTGTAGTTATTATGGGGGCACCGGCTTTTGGGCCGTTGCTTAGTGGTTATTTCGTAGATTATGCTTCATGGCGCTTAATTTTCTACATTAATGTGCCAATTGGTATTATAGCAGTTATTATGGCTGTGCTAGCCCTCTATGAATTTCCACATGCAACAACATATAAATTGGATTATTTAGGATTTATATTTTCGTGTATAGGTTTTTTTAGTTTACTATATGGTTTTAGCAATGTTTCTGATCATGGTTGGAAATCTTGGCAAGTAGTTTTATTTATTTTAATTGGCGTAGTGTTTATAGGATTGTTAGTAATTCAAGAGTTGACAATAGAACAACCACTAATCCAATTAAAAATATTAAAAAATTACATGTTTTCTATGAGTTTAGTAATATCTGGTGTAATTTATGTAGCTTTATTTGTAGGTATATTCTTTTTGCCAATATATCTGCAAAATATACGTGGATATACTGCGCTGCAGACTGGTGAATTTATGACCCCAGCAGCATTTGGCTCAGCAGTAATGATGCTAATTTCGGGAAGACTTTTTAATAAACTGGGACCACGTATATTGTCTGGAGTAGGATTAGTATTTGTAATTTATGCAACATATGGTTTTGCTCATCTGGGATTAAATACAACGCAAGGTCATATTCAAACACTCTACATAGTTAGAAGTTTAGGGATGGGGTTGGCGATGATGCCTATAACAACTGCTGGTATGAATGATGTGCCGCTGACTATGTTAAGTCAAGGATCAGCCATTTCAAATACTTTTCGGCAAGTATCAGCTTCTTTAGGTACTGCCATTCTTACAAACTATATGTCAACGCGAGAAACTGCACATAATTTACATTTGGCAAGCGTTATAACACCATTTACTCCTCAAGGTATTCAATTGAATCTATTAGAAAATGAATTTATTCATCAGGGCATGTCGTATGCAAATGCTCAAATGCAAGCTATAATTGAAGTTTATAAACAAATGAGTGAGAAATCTTTTGTATATGGGATGAATGATACTTTTTTTATTGCATCAATTTTAACAGCAGTTGCATGGGGGATGACAATGTTCTTTTCTAATAAAAATAAAAAAAATGTTGAACAAAAAAAAGATACATCAGAGATGGTTTCTCTTGAAATTTAAATTACAAATATAGTTAGGAGGTATTAAAATGGGAATGGAAACTGTAACGAACAAAAATACGAATACCTTAAGAAATCCTCGTAGAAGAAGATGGATGATTCTGATCTTTGTTATTATTTTAATTTTTGTATTAGGTTTATTAGAGTCTATATTGGGAAGAAATACAGATTCATCAATTAACATTCCATCTTCCGAAATATATTTAGTTCCTGATATACCAACAACTCAAAGAATTAATGTGCAAGGAACAGTAAAAGCATCTTCCAGTGTGAGTTTGAACTTTCAAGGGCAAGGTGGAATGATTACACAAGAAAATGTTCAGGTAGGTGATCATGTTAAAGTAGGTCAAGTATTGGCGGAAGTAGATAATTCAAGCGAAATGGCAGCTGTTAGTCAGGCTCAGGCAGGAGTAAGTCAAGCAGAAGGCAATGTTTTGCAAGCAAAAGCACATTTACAATTGTTGCAGCAAGGACCAACTTCACAAACAATTGCCGAAGCACAGGCGCAAGTCCAGCAAGCTAAAACTGCACTTCAAACTGCTGAAGCAGCATATCAGCAACAAAAGAATATTTATAATGATCGAACTTCCCAAGAAGCACAAGTGATAGCTGCTGAAAATGCAGTAACACAAGCACAAGCAGCGCTACAAACAGCAGAGCAAAATCAAACTGCGGATCAAAAAAGTGCGCAACAATCTATTGCAAGTGCACAAAATCAATTGGAAATTGCACAACAAAACTTACAAACAGATGAAGCAGAAGATGGTAATGTTACCTTGCAGCAGGTTCAACAAGCTGAGAATATTTACAATAACGAATTAGCGACATACAACTCCTATAATACTGCTGGATATCCAGCGCCTAATCCGTATACATCTGTTTTGCAAGAAGATGAAACTGTCTATCAAAATCTTAGTCAAAGATACTATCAATTGCAACAGGCGGAACAAGCTGTGAAATCAGATCAGCAGGCGCTAGCACAGGCTGAAGCGCAGAGTACATCTGTTAATACATCTGTACAACAAGCTCAAGCTGAGTATCAAGCAGCTGAAAGATCATTAACTCAAGCTGAATTAGAATATCAAGATCGAACAGCACAGCAACAAGCGCTTGTAAATGCTCAAAATTCTGTAGAACAAGCTAAGCAAGCAGTTCAAACAGCAGAAGCAGATGCAGAACAAGAAACACAGCCTTCAACTCCTGCAGAATTACAAGAAGCAGAAGCTGCAGTACAAACTGCACAAGCAGGCGTTCAGGCAGCTCAAGCACAGCTACAAGCTGCAGAAGTTAATGAATCGTATACAATATTAAAAGCCCCTGTAGATGGTATAATAACCCAGGTGATTGAACATGTAGGTGATACTGTGGGGCCAACAACTCCAGTATTTACTTTAGATATGCAACAGGAGCATATTGATTTGGCAGTTAGTGAATCTCAGCTTAATTATATTCAAACTGGTGATTCAATTGATTTTCAAGTTCCTGAAGTACCGGGAAAAACGTTTAAGGGACAAATATTTAAAATATATCCGACTCCGATAACTGGAAATGGAAACGAATATAAAGTCTTAGCCTCAATAGATACATCTGACAAAAGATTAAGTCCTGGAATGACAGGAAATGTAACAATTCATCTTGGTTCTAGTGTCCGCTCACTAGTCATACCATCCACTGCAATCCAAAATTATGATGGTCATCAGGGTGTATATGTGATTGCGTCAAAACAGGAGGCAAAGGCGGAGCATTTCATTGCTGTGGATAATGTAACTATTCCTTCGGGTGTATATTTTGCTCCACTTGTACTTGGAGTAATGGGTAATGAAAACACTCAAGTATTAGCCGGGTTAAAGTCAGGTGACAAGGTATTAATTGGAGAAGCGAGATTCTATACACAATCAAATGCAGATAATTAACTATAATAGTTAGATTTCAAGTCCTATAAAATCTATGTAAAAAATGTGTTATATAGAATTTGTTATAGTTTAGTAAGATATAGCTAAAATATAATGTTATAGAGAAAACTTATATAGATGAAAAAATTTTTAGAAGAATTTTGCATATATTATATCTTCCGCGCCCCTGTTGGGGCGCTTCCTTGATTTTTAACAGGGATTTAGCATGTTATTGATGAATGAGTTATCCATGTAAGTTATCGCTTGTGGAATTTCCAGTTGATCACGGATATGCAGTCTTATGTGATCGGCGTCTCTGCCATCTAGACAAAGTTCATTGACCGATTTGGGTGTGTGAAATTCGTAGATGACGCCGCGCGGAGCGGAACGACTGCAAGCTCGCTGATGGCACTCGTCTGAAGGCGCAACTCATCAACATTGGCACAGATCGCAAAGCACTATATAAAGTGCAAGAGTTCTCAGCGTGACATAGAGGTGTTTGTGATGCTGGGACGTAAGTGGACAGTGGATGAAAAAATAAACATCGTCCTCGAGGGCATGATGCCTATTGCAAATATTAGCGAAGTATGTCGGCAGCATGGCGTGGCCCAGAGTCTTTATTACAGGTGGCGTGAAGCGTTCCTGTCTGGTGGGCGGGCTGGACTTCAGTCCGGACCCTCTACGAGGGAGCAGGAGTTGGAGAAGGAGTTGCAGGAAGCTAGGGCTAAGATCGGTGAGCTTACGATGCAGGTGGATGTGTTGCGAAAAAAATCGAATTGGGGCCGGAAGTAAATAGCCGTTCTTTGGTCTGTCAGATCGCCAAAGAAGGGTTTCCGGTCCCAGTGATTGCAAAAGCGTTAGGGCTGAATCGGACGTACTGTTACAGCCTATTGAAGCCGTATGTGCCAAAGCCGAAGCGGCCTCCTGTGGATAAGAACGCTGTGGTTCATCAGTGGATTCGGAAACTGTGCGAAGAATTCCCCACGTACGGATACCGGCGAATCCAAGTCATGCTGCGTCGCCGATACAACTTGCGGGTGAACCATAAACGGGGGTATCGGCTGATGAAGGAAATGGGGCTGCTGGCGAAAACCCAGAAACGGGGCGCTTCACGAGCGAAACGGCGAGGGAAAATACCAGTCACTAGGTCCAACGAGCATTTCCAGTGCGACATGACGAAGGTGTGGTGCGGGAAAGACGGATGGGGTTATCTGTTTGCCGTGATTGACGCTTATGACCGGGAGATTGTGGGGTACTCATTTTCCCGGTTCTGCCATACGGAGGACTTGTTGAATGCTGTAGATATGGCGCTGAATGATCGTTTCCCAAGCGGCGTTCAAGGTGCCGGTTTGACGCTTCGAACGGACAATGGCTGCCAGATGACGAGTCGACGGTTCATCGAAGCGATGAAGGTCTGCTAAATCAATCACGAGCGGACGGGGTACAACAACCCTGATGCTGACGGATACATCGAGCGATTCTTCCGGTCACTGAAAGAGGAAGAAGTCTGGCTGCAGGAATACAACAGCTTTGCCGAGGCGAAAGCGGCAATTGAATCGTACATTCACTTTTACAACACGGACCGACCACACTCCGCACTAGGTTATCGCTCGCCTTTGGAATTCAGAAATTGGCAAATGAAACGGAACGCAGCGTGAGACGGTTTTTATCTGAATTGCATTTCTCTCTTAACACAGCTTCCGCGCTGTGTTAGCGACCACGAAAGAATTTCGACAGGAACTAACCCCCTGCGTGGAGAATCCAACTTGAGAATGAACTTCAAGGCAGAGAGATTTCCAATTGATTTACGACGCCCGTTCGTTTGTGATGGGACCGACACCCATTTTTGCACGTTTGCTCGATTGGCTGCAGTGGAGACGAATTATTGACGAGCGCGTCGGTCGGGATGATTTCAAATTCACTGTTGGCAGACGAGTAGTAGCATTACTCATGAACATCCATGCTGGCCGCAAAGCCTGTATAAAGTGCAGGAGTTTTACGAGGAACAAGACGTTGAATTGCTTTTTGGCGAGGGTATCACCGCAAGCGAGTTCCACGATGATGCACTTGGACGCGCACTGGATGTGATCCATGATGCAGATATGGAAACGTTATATACGGCTCTCGCTATGTCGACGATTCAATCTCTGAAAATGACAGCGCAGTTTGATGGGTTTTTGCCGATTCACTCGGACACGACCTCCCTGTCACTCTACGGGGAGTATCCAGACCAAGAGGACATGGAGATTGTCCGTGGATACTCGAAGGATCCCCGCCCGGATTGGAAACAAATGCTGTTTGGAATGTCCACGGTTCGCGGAGTTCCGCTGTGTGGTAACGTGAACAACGGAAATAAAGACGACGACAGTTGGAACTTGGACACCCTCGCTAAACTGGCCGGACTGGTCAGTGAAGATGTCCACGGTAAGCCCATCTACATCGTGGATGCAGCGGCGGTGACAAAGGACAATCTGGCGCAGTTTCACGAGACAAAGACGCACTTCATCTCCCGTCTTCCAGCCACCTTCTCACTTTGTGAACAACTGAAGCGGACCGCATGGGAAAAGGAGCATGCCTGGTACGAGCTTGGACATATGAGTGAATCTGTTCACTCAGCGACCTACAAAATCCAGTCGTTTCGCCGAGAACGGTATGGCCAAACGTACCGATTCATTGCCGTGAGGTCCACCAACCTGGAAGCACGCAAAGAGCACAAATTAGAGGATGTGTTTGTTTGAGAAAAGAAGTCTCTGGAGAAAGCCATCCAGCAGGAAACGCGCTGTATGTACAGTTGTGAAGCGGATGCGCAACAAGCTGCAGATGCTTTCGTGCATACAAAGCGCCGAAGCCTGCACACGTTACAGACATCGATTGAGTCGGTACAAACGCAAGAAAAACATGCTCGTCGTGGTCGTCCTCGTAAAGATGAAGCCACGCCGGTGATAAAGACGGAGTACCGCGTACTCGTAGAAGTGGTTGCACCAACGCAGGAGGCATCACAGGCTTGGCGAGAGCAGGAATCTACGTTTGTTCTCATGACAGAAATCCGGGACGACCAAAGCCTGTCTGACAGGATGGTTCTAAGACTGTATAAAGACCAAAACGAAGTGGAATGCCAATTCCGGTACTTGAAAAGCCCGTACCACGTCGGTCCCATCTTCTTGCAACGCCCGAGTCGGGTGAAGACATTTGGGTATTTGATGCTGCTGTCTCTTTTACTGTACAGCGCATTCGAATATATCTTACGAGAACAGATGGCACAGGAAACAGAGCCATTGATTCTGCCTGGTAAGCGCAAGAGCTTTCGTCCGACGGGTGCATCCGTGCTGGAGATGTTCGAGAAGATGGTGACAACATGGGTCAGCATCGAGGGACAAAGACAACGGGTGAATGTAAATCCAGCGAACCCACAACGCGAACGGATACTCGGGTTCTTCGGGCTCGACATGAGCATTTACAGTGAGATACAAAAAAGTGCATGATCAGAGATGGCGTCAGCACGACTATTACTTCCATATCTGATCATATTATGCAATGATCGCGTTTACATCTGTCCGGATATCGATGGCTTGAGATCATGAACGCCTCTAAACCCCGCCCGCGCGCAGTTTCCAATTTGAATGGCCTATTTAGTTGCGGAAGATGTGTCTTAAAAGCCTTCCCATCTGTCTTGACAAAATCGGGTACACTACGAGAGTCATGACTTCTGATTTCTTCAATGATGACGCACTGGGTCGAGAACTCGACAGATTATATGACCTGGATCTAGATAGGCTCTATCCACTGCTAGTGCTCCATAATGTAAGACAACTACGTGTGAACGACAATTACGATGACCTGCTGCCGTTTTCATTCCGATACCACTTCTGTGTCCCTGACAGGAGATTATACGTGTCAGGATGAACTTGCAAGTCAGGACCGGTAGGGAGGACGACTTTCGGATTGTGCGGGGATATTCAAAAGATCATATGCCAGACCTCAAGCAGATCCTTTTTAGGCTGACCACACTTGGTGGACTCTCGGTTGATGCGAACTTGGACAAGGGGAAACGGGATAACCACACATGGAACTTTGAGAACATATCCCGTCTATTTGATTTGGTCGACGAATCCATCCGCAGTAAAAGGCTATCTACATCGCGGACTCTTCTGCAGTTACGAAGGACAAGCTGGAGATGCTAGCATCTGAAAAGTTGCATTTTATATCTCGCCTCCCTTCGATTCGGAACCCATAGAGCAACAATGTGTACCATCGGATACATTCCATTCCAGCAGGTGGTTCTTTTTCTCCACGCTTATTGAATGCAATGATTGCTTGCGCACCATAGCCACAACGGGCAGCTTCGTAGTTTTTCACCTGGTCATACCCGGGCATACATCATGACGTATTTAAGCTTCCGACCGTAGTTTTTGACGAAATCTTTCATAAGCGGAATCGCCATCACCGTCATAAATAAGCAGATATAACTTTTAAGGTTACCGGTAACCTGCTGGAAGTATAAACAGCGAGATGAATTTTGTATCAGAACCATGTGTGCTTATTGCAGAATGTTTCGTATTTGGTATCCCAGTTGTCGTTATCCATTACTTGGCTACGCGATTTCGTTTACTTCTTCTCAGTGGATCGATGGTTTGTCCAATTACATCAAGGCATATCTATCTGCTTTGGTCTGCGAAAGTTAAGTTTTAGAATAATATTATTCATATTATTATAATGAAAATGCAATTTTTTCAACAATTGAATGATCAACTTGAACAAAAATTTTTGTTAACCCCGTTTTTGGCTATAAACACTAGGTTACCATCTGTATAAATTTCTAATTGATCATTACAAGATATATGGAGAAGTTGTATTACTTCACTAGGGAGAGTAAGTGTTCCTCTATCATCTAATGTAATTATCATACCTGTCGATACAATTGGGCGATAAATTTTATTAGTTTCACCGTCGAAATCTCCTTCAATTAGATTGATACCTACGGGTACAATCATAGAAGGATTCTTAGATAAATTATTAGATTCCCCTTTTTCTAATTGTTTAGAAATCAAATTTTGTTCAGATAGATTTTGATACATTAATTACATTCCCCCAAACTAAGAAATATAATTTTCATTTTTTCCGGATTAATCACGAGATAAACATTATTAGACCATAGTGAATAAATTTTGTAATCAGGAAATCATTTATTGTAAAATTAATTACGTATAATTCTTAGTTTAATGTTCAAAAGAGTTTAGGAAAGGATATTCTAGATTGAATGAAAATTTATGTTGATTATAAAATAAATGTATTCATTTTTTATTTCCTGAATCCGTGACGGTTTGACCAATTTGCTGTCTCTGTAAGCAAAAGTGGAAGAAGTTCGGCATCTACGAAGTCGCCTACGGTGGTCGTTCCGGTGTTGGTCATCGAGTTCGCATGTCATGCCGCCTTTGGAGTGACGAAGTCCCGACCCCGCTTGGTCTTGGGAGCTTCCGGGAGGTTGAAATTCCAGTTCGACGACCACCTTGTCTTCATAACAATGCCAGATACAACCTTCGAAACGCGGGGAGTCACCGATTGTCTTGGCACAGTTTCAGTTTTATCTGCATAGAGTGCCCGCTTTACCTTCGTAACCAACGTCATCAAGTTTCAATCACTTTCCGGATGCGACGACGTTCTTCCTTCTTACGCAGCGGTGGTTCACAGCGCTTTAGGCTTTCCTGACCAATCACACGTAACAGATAATAAGCCCCGACAACGAAGTGCAGGGCTAGTTTGTTGCACCGTGATGAGGCAAGCATCGACGTATTCCTTTCGCAGGTTTCGCTTGATGATGAAATCCGATTTGCTATCTTGCGCATGGCAAAAGGTGATATTTTCGTCACTGTCATTTCCAGCAGCCATGTCAATGCGTTGGCGTAATGTGGGGCTGGAGGGTACACTCTGAATCTGCAGTGCATCCAGGAAGTAATCATCCTCCCGGAAGGGTTCGATGTGGTCGAAGTCGGTTTTGCCTTGGCAAAGCAAGCCAATAAACGCATGTGCAATGTCCCGGTTCAGGATTTCTGGAGTTCCCATGCCGTCTAACCGTGTTTGATTGAGACGTTCGCCGATTCGAGTCTTTTCAAGGAGCAACCCAATCAACGCCATACCTGAATGGGTAACAATGACTTCATCGGATTGCTCAATAATAAAACGCAAAAGATCACCCCGGCGGTGAAGCGGATCTGGAGGAGCACATTCTCCAACTATCCCTATTCTACGGGACAAATCTCATGTATTTGCGAAGTTTTGACAGTCAAGCTGTCACGGATTTATTAAACCC
>NZ_FRAF01000043.1 GCF_900142255.1 Alicyclobacillus tolerans
CTTCAGTCGCAAACTCGTCCAAGCGCACCGGGATAAAACGCGGCTCAACATCATCGCGCCCCTGGCTGTCGTGGGCGGTGTCCGCCTTAAACTTGCCGACCCAATACCTCAGCTGGTGCTCCTTGACCTGATGCGCGGCACACCATGCTGCTCCGGTTAACCCGCTGGCCCGAAAGTCCGTCACACGGGCGCGCCAAAGCTCGCGAAGTTCTTCTAACTCGGCTTTTGTCACGATGATCCCTCCATGACTGGATTCTGGAGGGGATCATCTCGCAGAAGAAGGACTAACGCTAGGTGTGCGCTATTTGACGCACACACTTCGTCAATTAGCCAGCCGAGTTTTGGATCCTGGTGGCTGAGGTGGTAGATTACTTCTTCACCTATTTGAGTCAAATAATCGTCCTCCAGAAAGGTGTTTTCCAATTCAGTCTAACGCACAAAGTCAACGGTCGAGAAGGGGAAAGATTTATCATGGAGAATTTTTAGCTGGTAGGATACGACAAATGTTGGGGGTAGGGGACGTGCCTGAATTTGATGTAGCAGAAGCATTTGCGACACGGCAACCATTGAGTCCAAAAACATCAGAACTAAGTTTGGTGAATGAAGTTATTCTTCAGGGTATGCGCCTCTCAAAATCAGCAGGTATTCCACTGTCCGAAATTCTCGCTGCTGGATACGATTTGATCTTAATGGCCGAATACTACAAAGATGTTACAAACACAGGTTGGGGGTATTGTCCGGAACATTCACCGCATTTGTTTTACCCCTACACAAATACGTGCCCACGATGCATCTTTCATGGCGAATTTCACTTTACACCCGGAAATAAGCCCGGTTCCGGGAGGATAGGTGAAAGAACACGTCGACTTCTATGTGTGTATCTGCAACAAATATTTCTCCACCTGTCAAAACCTCTCGACGTTTATTTGGGGAGTGAGCCGGTGGACGTAATGATTCACGATCCGCAGAAAAACTGCCTATTGCTTGCAGAGGTCAAGGCGTCACCACTCTGTACCTTGCCGCTTGCGACGCCGACGAGTCGACTCACCGGGAAAATCGATGAAGAAGTGATGGAACTGCCTCACCAAGAAATTCCCAATACGAGCTTGAGTAATGAGAATATATTTGTGCTCCTTCCTCGTATGGGGGATTCTTCATCTTGGACGATCGACTTGATTGATTTAGGAAAAATGGAGTCGGATGATTCATGGGCGTACGATGCGTTTGATAGATTGTTGAAGGGGAATGTTCACTTTCTCAAATGGTTCGTTGATTTTTGGAGAAGCGCCTTTGATGCCTACTCAATTCGTGATACCATGAACAGTGTATTCTGGCTCACAAACGGGTGTGGACAACCTTCCCCAAGACCTGCTCACTGGCCCAGGAGGGCTGGTTCCGGATACGAATCAGTGTCCGATGGGAAGACAAGTGTCGGTATGGATCGCACCGACGACATAAAGAAAGGAATCTACCAAGTCCTCAAGCTTGGTGTAGAAGGTAAGCTGAATACTCACGAATTTGATGTGAAGACCGCTCTATTGTCCAACGTCCACGCTGCCCGCCATTACGAAGAGTATTTGGCGAGTCTACAAGACATCGTTTGGACGTGGGATCCTTCTGGTACAGTAAAGAAAGCGGGTGACTTTGAGAGTGACAAATCAATATACAACCTCTTTGATGGAATCTTATCCTTTACTCGAAACGTCACACGTGACGAATGGATTGCGGACAATTTCAATTTCAAATGATACCGAGCCCCACCTGTCAGTGGCCAATCATGTTGCTCGCAAGGTAGGTCCTATGGTGCAAAGGAGAATCAATGCACTCGGTATTGGGCAAAAGATGCAAGACTTACCTGAAGAGTTGTGGCACGAAAGTTTCAGGTATTACGTAAAGGAGGATCCAAATCGCCGTGGCGGACCGAATCTTAGAATGATTCGGTTGGATCCGTCCAAACCGTCCCTGACGGTAACAGGGTACATTTTCAACAAGTTTGTTCACCCCTACGAGAATCGATTTATAACAGTGAGGGAAGCGGCACGCCTACAAGGGTTCCCTGATAAATTGGTATTTTCAGGAACATTAACAAGCATCCAACAGCAGGTGGGTAACGCAGTACCTGTTCCCTTAGCAGAAGCCGTTTTTCGTTCAGTAACCGAGTATGCGAACCAGTTGGGTTTCACATCTCCACTCCGGGCATTTAGCCTATTCAGTGGAGCAGGGGGTTTGGACATCGGAGCTGACTTGGCCGCATCTGGGAGAGTTTCTATAAAAACTGAGGTAACACTGGATTCATGGCATGATGCTTGTACCACCTTGAAGGGGTATTATGGACACTGTGCCACGGTTGTAGAAAGTGACATAAGCAAGATTGCTGATCCACTGAAATTGTGGCGAGATATTACCGGGGGTAGCCAGAGGCCAGATTTAGTGTATGGGGGCCCACCCTGCCAAGCTTTTAGTCAGGCTGGTAAACAACGTGGGGTAGCGGATCCTCGGGGTGAGTTGATATTTGAATTTCTGCGATTTGTGGAAGAACTCTCCCCATCATTCTTTGTTATGGAAAATGTTTCAAACTTGAAAGGCATGTCTCGAGGTGCTTTGTATGATCACATCATTCAACGTATGGATGAAATGGGGTATTGTGTTTCATCCGATGTGCTCTTAGCCGCAGACTACGGCGCTCCACAAATGCGTCGCAGGGTGATTTTTATTGGTTGCAAGAAGGATCTTGGCAGGGTTTGTTTGCCTACGCCAACGCACAGTGAAGTTCCGGACTTGTTTGTCTCCAGACCTTATATGACTGTTGGAGAAGCGTTTGAAGGTTTGCCCTCAGCGACATACTCTGACGGCTCGAGATCTTAACGTATTGGAAACGGGTGGCCGCCTTGTCTATCGTCGGCCACCTTGTTTTCTTGGTTTGGAGAAGTGGGCTCGACCAAAGAATTTTCATAACGATACTGAGATCAGAAGTGCATGCTTTTTCTCGCAAATGATAACGTTAAAGCCATATCAGGGTGCCCACGAACGCCCGCTTTTAACATGGAAAGCGGATGATTTGTGTGTTGAAAATGAATAAGAGCGGAACAGTGGAGCCCTCTTATGACTGATAACGTTTCACGTCGCCGAAGAAGTGAAATAATGAGCGCCGTACGTTCCAATAACACCTCGCTGGAACTTCGGGTCCGTAGAGAACTATGGCGAAGAGGATTTCAATTCCGCACCAACGTCAAAGACCTACCTGGAAAGCCGGATATCGCCATCAAGAAGCTGAAATTGGTCATTTTCATTGATTCGTGTTTCTGGCACGGATGCCCAGAGCACGTACGAATGCCGAAGAGTAATGTAGAGTATTGGACAACAAAAATCGAAAAGAATAAAACAACAGACAAAACTATCACGGAACATTACCAAGCTATGGGATGGCATATCGTGCGCATATGGGAGCACGATGTGAAAAGTAATTTTGAAAACACAATGGATAAGCTAGTAAAAGTCATTCGCAAACTGAAGCAAATTCCCCGGCCATAATGTTTGGCATCGAATGGTCGCACTCAATTACCAAGTGATACTTCTTCAACCGCAAAACTAACCTCGTAGCGGAACAACGACACATTTGGCACAATCGAAGCCGCATACTTCAGCTTACTGTCGATGTCCCCAGCAACGATCACGCCGTGAACTGGCTTAGAAGGGCTTAGATGAGAATTCACCCACCCCATATACCTGAGGAGCTGCCCAAGAGACTGGTCGGCGCCTTTGCTCAGTTTCAGCTCAAACACAACAAATTCATCGTTGTCGTTTAATGCCAGGATGTCAATCCGACCTACCTCTGTTTGGTACTCAACACCGTCTGACCCAGAGTCATCGACGAATAAGTGTAACTTCTGGTTACCGACAGAGATTGAGGGGAGGTGCTTCGCAATAAAATCTCGAAGATGGCTCTCCAACGGAAAGAGTAAAGTATCATTGTTGGGGGCAATCCGGGGCACCGACATCCTCGCCTGAGGGCGGCACTGGCTGCTGCGCTTCGCCCACTTTTGATACGTATAGTTTTCCATCCGCATGAGCTTGGATTTCCCAAACGCCATGTTTTTGTGGGTCATACAGTTCAACTTGCCCTCTGCCAATGTGGTATAAGAAGTCGTATTGGGATGTGGCAGATCTGGGTTTTTGGTTCTCAGGCCAATTCACTCGTGATTGCTTGTTGACGCAGCTAGAAAGAATTGTGCAGTTGATGGTGTTTTCGTTCACCTGACCGTATTTTTGGAATATGTGGGGTTTGATTTGACTGTATGTTGTTCCACTGGCGTATTCCGCTGCCTCTTTTACCATTTGCCATACATAAGGTTTGGTGGTCATCGGGTTCCACCCTTGGAGTCTTTACCTGAGGACTGTTCGTAATGATTCATGTATGGATCGGTGTATATAATCACGCCACGCCTGCGGCATTCAACTTCGATGTGTATAAAGGATTTCATTGGCCTGCGCATCATTGTCTTTGAGAAAGGCAACGTCGGCCAGTCTGAGTAACACCAAGAGATCGTCGGGGATATCTGACTTTTGAAGGCAATAGATCCGGTCATCAATTGACATTGAAGCACCTCACTCATCTTTGTTCATATTATTTCAAACCGCAATTTTTTGCGAGATGCATGGGGCGGCAGTGTAAGCGACTTTCTCCTACATACCAAAAACATAATGCATGGTGGCAAGAAGACGGAGTAGGCATCACTTTCTTGAAATGATACTATGGAGTTGATCGATGCCAAATGTTTCACCCATAGGAACAATTGGGTAGAAACCTGGGGGACACCGCCGAATAATATGCGGATGTTGGCCAACGGCATACTCGCCTATTGGGGCAAATCAAATCTCAAATGCAGCCTTTTCAAAGTAACGGATCTGGGTGAAGGTGATAGGAATGCCATATACGTTGTGTCTATCAGGCGGTGGGTTTCGGGCGACACTTTTTCACTTGGGGGTAATTCGGCGCCTCATTTTTTTAGGAATATTCGATGAAGTAAATAGAATCAATTCGGTGTCTGGGGGGTCGATAGCTGCTGGAGCTTTAATGACTCAGCTGTCTTTGTCACCTTTTGAATCGGTCGAGGACTTCGATCGGCGTGTAATCAGACCAGTTGTGGAGTTTATTCAGAGCTCGCCGAGAGGAAACATATACAGGATAAATCCTCTGCGGAAAAACCCGCAGAAGTTCGTTGAACTACTTGACTCGCAACTGTATAAGGAGAAGTCGTTCGCCGATCTTGTCCCGAATCCGGAGTGGACATGCTATGCCACCTCCTTAAACTCGGCGTTGTCGTGGAAATTTTCCCAAAAGGAGATTGGTGACTCGGCAACTGGACACACCCAGCCCTTTCCCCGTGACAAAGTTGCTTTTGGTGTGGCAGCTTCGGCATGTTTCCCTCCCCTATTCAAACCAATAGAGTTTTCCACAGTGGATCGAAGCTTCGTGTTCAAGTATATGGAAGGGCAACTTGTAAACCGAACCAATCCATCTCCGCCAAACCGGATCTTACTAACCGATGGTGGAGTGTACGACAATTTGGGATCCGAGTCCGTGATAACCAAAGGAAATGAATTCATAGTTTCGGACGCTTCTGGTATTACTCGGCATTGGCGCAACGATATACCCACATTCCTTTCGGAGGTCAAGCGCCCAGTAGAAATCTCAATGGACCAAATCGGTAAGCTACGAAGGCGCTTGTTATTTGAACGCTTGATGAAATCGGATAGGAATGTTCTCGTTGAGGCAGCAAAGCCAATTTCAATATACACAAGCTCGGAGAATCCGCAGAAGGTGTCTCCTACTCCGCCCGACGAAATGCCGACTTATCCAAGCTTTCCCGTTGACTTCGAAAAGGCAATAGGGGAGATTCGTACGGACCTAAATGCGTTTCATGATATAGAGATACAATTGTTGATTTGGAATGGAATGGTGAAAGTGGACGCTGCTCTCAAACGATGGGTTCCATCTATTATAAATAAGGCGCATTGGAACGATGTTCCGCAGGTTAAGGGAATTGATGTTGAGGAAGCTATGGCAATTCTTCGAGCAGGCAGAGAGGTTAAGGTATGGGGGCGGTTGCATGATAAACTTCACATCGATGGTAGGCCGAGATTCGTCGAACAAATCTCCGAATTACTTTGAGAGGGGTGAATGGCTGTGAAAATTCATGTTCTGCATGTGAAAAACGGGCAGTGTGTTATTGTGGATCACGGGTCAAGAAAATCGTTGGTAGACATTCACAAACTTTCCGAGTCAGAAAGGGCAGAAGAACAGGAGGTATCAGAGGAGAAGTTCTCTAAATCCTCAGCTGGCGGATATGTTTATAGGGCTACCAACCCAATTTCGTACTGGACGGACGTCATTGGTAATAAATCTGCGTTTCGGACAATCATAACACATCCAGACAAGGACCATATAACTGGAATAGACGAATTCCTTGATTCTATCGGAACGATAAATATGTGGATGCCCACGCAACACATTGACACTATCCCTGATAACGACGACGGCAATCGAATCAAGAAGATTGTCAATGGCGAAGAAACGGGAGTAAAGTTCATTGAACCCAAGCGAGACTCAGACAGCGAATTTTTTGGGACAGGGAACGCTGACTGGGATCAAATTCAGATTCTGCACCCAACCTCTTTTCACGAATCAGAATCGGCAAACCAAGGATCATACTTAATTAAAATCCATCACGGCAAAAGCTCGGTAATCATAGGTGGTGACACTGGGAAAGAAACCTTCGAATGGTTGTTGGATAAGCATCCAGACGATTTGAAATGCACAGTATTTGTCGCATCTCATCATGGAAGGCAAACCGGCTGGCCTGGTCAAGATGTGATGGAACATATGAACCCATTGATGGTTTTGATTCCGAAAGGAAAAATACCCTCCAAGGATTCCGCACTCGGAAACTATGCAAGGGTGTTGGGGGCGGATAGGTATCTCACGACTTCGTATGCCGGGAATATAAGGGTAGAGCTTAATAAGAAGGATGACATCAGTTCATTCGAATGCGAGCGAGAGTTTGTAAATAAACAGCTGTCCGACGTTTTAGAGAAGGCTCGTAGGTTACGAAATGGATAGTTTTCTCTTGAATTCACCATCACCATTGTGCGTATGGTGAACATCCAGCGGACCATACGTTTGCCCATATCTTGCCCATATGCTATCCGTGACCGCTCGTGAATAGCCGTTAAATGCCACCCCGGGAAACCCTGATTTCTCAGGGATTCCGGGGTTGGATGAGACTATCTAAAACCACTCGTGACGTCTCTGACCGAATTCCTAAACCGCGTCTTATAATTCAACCTCACTCGTACACTTTTCTTCTTTCATATCTAGAATAGTTGCGCCGTCCAGATTTCCGCTCCTTCATAATTAGAGGAATCCCTGCTCAAAATGTCCAATTTTTCCTCCCAAAAGGAGGGATTGGATGCTTGAAATTTTATTCTCCTGCTTACTGACATTTTTCCTCAACCTTGTGTTGCTGGAATGGAGGTTACGAAGAAAAATGCTACAGTCGGACTCCGAACGCAAGGAGCATTTCTACCGGGATGCCTATGCGATCTACGAAAAACTTTTGTTGCCATACAGCTTTCCCGGCTGGATACGTTGGACAGAAGAAGACAGCACGTTGCAAGCTGTTTGGGATGAACTGTTCACATTTTCCCAAACCTGCGAATCACTAAGTTGGTTGGATCGCCAGGAATTCGCCCGATTTGATCCGGATGTGCGCTGCTGGAATCGCAAACAAAAAGAGTTGTTTCGATATCTCATCCAGCAACTGTATCTCGGATACTGGACGGTCAATGCCAAGCAACCTTCGCTCTTCCCACAGCGAAGCGTACTGTACAGGATTCGCCAAACATGCCGCGGT
>NZ_FRAF01000032.1 GCF_900142255.1 Alicyclobacillus tolerans
CCGTAGTGTGTTCGAGGACTTAGACAAGTGGATACGTCACCGATTGAGAATGTGCTTCCTTAAGCAATGGAAGAAACCTAAGACAAAGCGACGAAACCTCGTCGTCCTTGGGATTCCCGAGGAATGGGCAGTCCTGATAAGCGGTTCCCGCAAGGGCTACTGGAGACTCTCAAATACCCCACAAATGAATAAAGCCCTCGGTCTTGCCTATTGGCGTGACCGAGGACTGGTTAGCTTAGTTGAGCGATACGATGTGATTCGTTCCACAACATGAACCGCCGTATACCGAACGGTACGTACGGTGGTGTGAGAGGACGGGGGTTAGTCACCCCCTCCTACTCGATTCCTAATTCTATGGCAAAGATGTGTCAAATTCTGTACTCCACTACCAACCTTTGAACGAGCAAAATCACGCCTATTGGCGAGGAGTGATCAGGTGAAGATATGGTTTATTGGTGATATTGTTGGACAGCCAGGTAGGGAGTACGCAGGCGAAATTATTCGCAAGTACGCTCCTCTCTATCAGCCCGATTTAATCGTGGCCAATGGAGAGAATGCCTCGCACGGTAGAGGTATTACCAGTAAGTCGGCTGAAGAGTTGTACGATGCGGGTGTGGAATTAATTACACTCGGCAATCACACTTGGGATCAAAAAGATTTACTAAATTTTATTGATCACGACCAACGCATTGTGCGTCCGGCTAACTATCCTCTTGGGACTCCGGGGCGCGGCTATACCATTTGCAAGGTAGGACAGATTTCTGTACTGCTGATAAACGCTATGGGCAGGGCTTTTATTAGCGAGTTGGATTCGCCATTTCGTGCGATTGATGAAATTTTATTAGAACATCCTTCCATCCATCATGTTCTGGTTGATTTTCATGCTGAAGCGACTTCTGAAAAGTTAGCTATGGGTTGGTATCTGGACGGTCGAGTTTCGGCTGTAGTGGGCACGCATACCCATGTCCCTACCAATGATGCCCGGATTTTACCTCAAGGCACTGCCTATATTACTGATCTCGGCATGACAGGTCCACGTGACGGGATTCTCGGAATGGATCGAACGGGTGTTTTAGAACGAATGTTAACGCATCGCCCAGCACGATTCGAAGTGGCAGCAGGAAGACGTCAATTTTGCTCCGTTTTCATCGAACTCGATGATCATTCAGGAAAAGCATGTTCAATTGAACCATTTTTACAGTACGAGGAATAAATAAGAATGATTATACAAAGCTCACATGTTTTTTCTTTCCAACGCCCAAAAAAGGAATACAGTTCCTTCTGGCGAATATCGATATAATGTCCTATAGGAATTGAAGGAGGACGGATGATGGACGTATTGAAGGTGTCTGCGAAATCAAATCCAAACGCGGTGGCTGGCGCCTTGGCAGGCGTGTTGCGGGAACATGGAGCAGCAGAAATCCAGGCGATTGGAGCAGGAGCGCTCAATCAGGCAGTAAAGGCGGTTGCCATTGCCCGTGGATTTGTGGCGCCAAGTGGCGTTGATCTCATCTGTATACCTGCTTTTGCTGACATTACAATTGATGGAGAAGATCGAACAGCTATGCGCCTGTTGGTAGAACCGCGTTAAAGAATCGCCTCATAAGTTTTGCAGGTGAAAAGGGGAGACGACTGGGTGAGAATTGCAGATGCGCATGCGGATGTACTCTATCAACTACGCAATGCCTCATCAACTTATGCAGAGGCTTCCTTTTTGCAAGCTGGATATCAAGACTCTTTAAAAGCGGGAGTATCTCTGCAAGTCTTTGCGCTTTTTGCCCATCCTCAGTTATCCCCAGGAGAGCAATTGCGTCAGGTTTTAGAGGATATTGGTAGATATCAGCGCACGATGATCAACACGGGTTATGTACAACCCATTTTTTATCGAGAAGATCTATTTTCTTCCGTGCAACCCGTTTATTCTGGCATTCTATCTCTGGAAGGTGCGGCTTGTCTGTATGATTCACCAGAGATTCTGCAAGCGCTTTTTTCGCTCGGTGTAAGAGGTGTGGGTCTAACTTGGAATGGAGCCAATTCTCTGGCAGACGGTTGTCGGGAAGAGCGTAATGCTGGGTTGACGCGAGCTGGCAAACAGATAGTAAGTATGATGGAAGAATTGCAAATGTGGATCGATATTGCTCATCTGGCGGATGCCGGTGTATTTGACGTTTTTTCTATAACGAATGGCATCGTTATGGCTTCACATGCTAATTTGCGTAAAATTCATGAACATCCTCGCAATCTCACAGATGATACTGTGAGAGAAATTGTACGTCGAGATGGATGGCTTGGCCTTACTTTTGAGGCTTCATTTGTCGCAAAAAGTGAAGCCGGGCTGGAAGATTTCATGCGTCATGTCGATCACGCTTTATCACTGGGTTGCGAGCGACATCTTGGCTTTGGTTCAGACTTTGACGGTACCAGTCATGCATTGCAAGGATTGGCAACCGTTTCTGATTATCCGAAATTGGCAGAACGTTTGGACAAAGAATATGGTCGTGAATTGGCCGAAAAAATTCTCTACGGTAACTTTTTGGATTTCCTCTCTCGTCAACTTCCCAGCCGCAAAACTGAATTTGCCTCCATCCACTAAACGGTGGAGGCGCATCCTCAAACTTCAGAGTATGGTCATTGTCCCATACCCATGCTTAACCCATGCTTAGGCGTACGCCTATTTTTTTTTTGATCTTTTGAATTGATAGCAGGTCTGGGCGTTCGTGCATAGGATGCTCTGTGGTCGCGCTTGGGCAACGGTCTATAAAACCAAGAAGCGCCAGAATAAGAACGTCCTCTGCCCACATGACCAGGGGTATCAGAGGATCAGAGGAGGTTACCGCATGGTGCTCTCAAGAGATGACCTCAGCTATCGGGAGATCGTGGCAAGTGCGGTCTGTGGCCGAGGCAGTAAGTATTCACAAACTACTTACACACTGCATCCGGCCAATCGTCCAACTACGATTGGTGGCTGCTGGGTCATGAACCATACGTATGATGCCATGTTAGTTGGCGACTATGTCGAAGTCCATGGACGGTTTGATGTAAACGTTTGGTACTCTTACAACAATAACTCTGAGACTGCAGTAGCCAAAGACACTGTCTCCTATGTTGAGCAGATTGCTTTGCGCGATCTCGATGCTGACTGTGTGAAAGACACACGCGAGGTAGAAGTGCGGGTCTTGCAGAGTCCCAACTGTTTGGATGCGACTGTAACTGGAAATGGTTCTGAAATCTTGGTCAGAGTTGAGAAAGAACTGGGTGTCGAAGTGGTTGGCAAAACCAAACTGGCGGTAGTCACTTACAACGTACCCTCCAAGAAGGATGACGAGTTTTATAGTGACAGTAACAGCATACTCGAAGAGGTTGAGATTGAAGACTGAAAGGGTTTCGACCAGGGGTGGGCATAGCCCTCCCTTTTTTTTGAAAACCAATCGGAGGGCCGAGGTATGAAAGCCAAAATGACATCTTGGTCAACAGGCAATGCCACACTTGGCGTTTATCTAGAGAAGACAGGCAACAGCAAGCGTCCGTTTGGAGAACAGACGCAACTGGTCTTGGATTTAATTGAGATCGGCCGAGAACGAGATGTGGAGGTTTACATCTTATATCCAGGTTGCGTGACAGCACAAACAGCACTTTACTGTGAACGGTTACGACCTGCTCTTTTTAAAGAAGTTGCGATGCCCAATTTTTCAGTCGTATTGCGCCGTTCAGGTTTTTTTCATCGCTCAAGGTTTGTTTTGGCTAAGCGGGAATTGCAAAAACTGCGTGAAGATCAATGTTTGCATACCCTGCTAGTGGAAGAAAGCGATAAATGGACACTTGTTCATCTGCTTCAGCAAGACAAACAGACGGCACAGTTACTTCCGGAAACAGAATGTGTTTCTTCAGCGCGTGAAGCATGGGCTGCGTTGACTCATTTTTCTAAAGCTTACTTGAAACCAAGACGAAGCGCTCAAGGACTTGGAGTCTTTCGCTGTCAGTGGAAGAACCGTCAACTCTTTTTGACATGGGACGAGCGTACTTCGACACCTTCCTTGCGTCAAATTAGTTTCCCAGGCCATCAAGACTTAGCATATGGAAAATGGCTAAAATTTTGGAGCAGTTATAAATTCCAGGATGCGCTTGTGCAAGAGGCAATACCTCTTCTTGAATGGCGAGGTGGACCGGTCGATTTTCGCTGGTTAATAATTCAATCCAGTGCAGGACCACAGGTGGTTGCGCGTGTCGCCAGACGGGGCGAGGGTGGGCAAGTAACCACCAATTTGCATTCAGGTGCACGAGCTTTTCCAGCAGAACAAGTAATCAGAGAATCCTTTACAAAATCAGAGCGAGTGTTGGAAGAAATAGATAAAGCTGCGTTATTGGTTTTTGAAATGTTTCAGAAACAATCAGGTCCCTTTGCGGAACTGGGTGTTGATTTTGCGCTTTCGAATCATGGAAAACTGTATGTTTTGGAAGTCAATCCGACGCCTGGGCGGAGAATGTTACGCGCACTCGATAAACATACGCGGCAATTATCACTAGTCAAGCTGATTGAATATGTTAAAGAGGTGAATGACGAAACGGGTGGCCTCCATCAGTCCGCCTCTACTCAAACCAATTCCAAATAGCAACATGATGACGTGGAGGAGTACCAAATGAATCAACAGTCATCTGTGTCTATAGGGATTCTCTGTAATCCCTTGTGGCAATCGCAACAGAAAACATTGCGAGATAACTCCGAAATGGCCAATTGGAAAAAGATTCTGGAGACGGCTTCGTCGCTTGGTGTTAAGGCGTATATTTTTGGATTGAATGATTTGCAGTTTGAAAAGAACATGCTTCGTGCCTACAGTTGGGATGGAATTCGTTTTACGGAAGAACAAATTCCTATGCCTCATGTGATTTACGATCAATTAGCATCTCGAAAATTGGAGCGGAGTCAGCGGTTGCGCGATCGCCGCAAACGTCTGTCTGAGATGTATGGGTTACGAATTTTTAACGATGGATTTTTTGATAAATGGCAAGTTTATGAATGGCTTTCTGAGAATCAAGCAATACGTTCAGCGCTTCCTGCAACAATTCTTCATCGTCAACGGGATCGGACAAAGCAATTTATGGAACGCCACGGGTCTGTCTATATCAAACCCATTCACGGCAGTCTGGGGATTGGTATTATACGGCTCTTACAAACAGCAGATGGTACAGTGCAATACCAATGGAAATCAGGAAGAAAAAAAGTGGTTCAGGGACAAATGGCTTCTTTTGACAAATGGCTCGAACAATTTGGCAAGCGTTTGCGGCAACGGCCTTATATCTGCCAAGAATCCATTCGTTTGGCTACATATGAAGGTAGGCCATTCGATATTCGCATCCTGATGCAGAGGGATGGCAGTGGGCAATGGAAGCGAACCAAAGCGTTTGCCCGTGTTGCTCGTATCGGTGATTTTACTTCCAACCTAAGCAGTGGTGGCTTGGCTCTCCCTTTGTCGCAAGTTCTTTCTCAGATATGGAAGGAACATCGGCAGTATAACCAGGTCCGTCAGCGTATCAACGATTTGGCGCGCAAAGTGGTTCAGCATCTGCAGGAAGAGTGCGAACATACTCTGGGGGAATTGGGTGTAGATGTAGGGGTGACTCCAAGTGGCCAGGTTTATGTTATAGAAGTCAATTCCAAACCGCACAAAACACCCACTACGCAAGCAGGGAGACAAGATTTAGTGGATTTATCGTTTCGCCGTCCCATTGAATTTGCTGTTTATCTGGCGCAAACACACCTGGGCTCGAAAGCGGGGGAGTCTTGATGCTCTATATCTTTGCTAAACCAACGCAGGGCATTCGCCGATTGCTCGAACGAACACGCGCGCAGCTTTATGGCAAAGAGACGGTTCTTCGTGCCGATGATATAGTGTTGCGCTTTGGACAGAGTAAATTGGCCGATCCGACTGAAGGGCTGATTCTCAATCGGCAAAGTGCGTTGCAGCTATCTCGCAGCAAATCACAGATGGCTAAATTTTTGCGTCAGGTTGGTGTGCGTTTTGTTTTACCATCGCAAAACCAGCCTTCTGCTAACCGCTTTGTACGCCAATTTCGCATTCCGGTTTTTAATCATCAGCCCCTTGCTTGTTTTCGTACGGATGGTAAAGAACCATGGACAAACGGCAGGATTCAAGGTATGCCGCAACACGAAGAAGAAGTTGCACTGGATAGTGATCGCCTCATTACGCGTGCAGGATGGTTGGCTGTTCGCGCCGTCCATGCTCTGGGGCTTGATGCGGCCTATGTATCACTGGGTTTGGGTCCCAAGGGTGTTCTGCACGTCATTGATGTGACGAGCAATCCACAACTGGAAGGTCGTCTTCTCGAGATTTACTCAGAGGCTATCCAAACATACATGGAACAACAGATAACACTCAGTCGATTCAATTACAATCAGTTGAAATTAGGCACCGATGTCGAGTTAATGTTAGAAAACGCTGAAGGCAAAATGGTGCTCGCCAGTCGCTATTTTACGCGAAAGGGGCGGGTAGGCTGTGATGATCGGAGTGTACAACAAGACGGCCGCCGCTTACCGCTTTTGGAATTAAGGCCTGATCCCGATCAAAGTCCTATGGGACTGTATGTCAATTTACGGACCACCATGTTAGAAGCGGCGCGTCGCATCAATCGTCAGGATGTCGCATGGAGAGCAGGTAGTATGCCTTTTGCAGGATATTCGACGGGAGGTCATATCCATTTTTCAGGTTTCCCCTTTTCCTCAAGGTTAGTTCGCGCTCTCGATGCTTATTTAGGATTGCCGTTGATGGCGGTGGAAAATCCTACACGCGCTTTAGGCCGTCGACCCCGTTATGGATTTCTTGGCGATGTGCGCCATAAATCTTATGGCGGTTTTGAATATCGTACGCCCGCTTCTTTTATTGTCGATCCAAAAGTGACTTTGGCTGCTTTTGCGCTGGCTCACTTAATTGCCGTTCATTACATCGAACTTCCGGAAATTTGGTTGTACGATCCGCAAGTACAGTCGCATTTCTATAGCCATGAAATCAATGAACTTCATCCATATTTAGAGCAATGTATGGTCGCTATTCGGCGTTTACCAGCCTATCGACGCTATGAAGAACAAATTGAACCTTTATTTCACATGATTGAACAACAGGAAATCTGGGATGAAACGGTTGATGTTAGAGATGTGTGGGAAATTCCTAAACGTTTTGCCAACACAAGTTCTGTTCCTGCGGTTAAACGTAGGAGGCGTAAACGTGTCCAATCATCTTAAATAGAAGGGAGGGGTTAGGATGGCAAGAGTGCTTTCTGGTGAATATGTGTGGCATCGATTGGGTAGTACGGTTGAAATGGAGATTCAAATTCCTCGATTGCCCAAAATGTATCATGGGAAAATAGTCAAAGTGGGAGACAGACGTATCCCTTTGCGCCCTGTCCAATCACTTACAAATGTGGTCTACCGAGCTCCTGTTTTGCTTGCGGAAAATCGTTCTGAATGGCGAACCAGTCCAATATATGCCATTCTTGCAGGGAATGGAGCAGATGGTTTTGCAGGCATTCGCACAGATTTTCGTGATTTGATCCGAGCTGCAAGAGCGCGCAAAGAATTGATGTACGTACTTCCTGTTGGCGATGTACCCCTACAGGAAGGGGGCGCTTGGCATGGTTATGTTCGACTCGGGTACATGAAATGGGTTAGACTGCCCATGCCAGCTCCACTGGCCATATACAATCGTATTCCAACTCGTCGTCATGAACAGGAGCTATCTGCGCTTGCAGCTCGCAGGGCGATTGAACAACGTGCGATACCAATGTTCAATCCCCGCTACTTTAATAAGAGAGAGATTCATGCCATTCTTCAAAAGGCAGGTCTAGCTCATCTATTGCCACATACGGCATTGCATTTGACGAAAAGTGACTTTACCAGCATGTTGCAGGAATATGGCTCTTTATATGTAAAGCCATCAGGCGGCAGTGTTGGTCATGGAATTATACGTGTCGATCGACAAAACACAGGTTGGCTTGTGACGGTCCTTAAGAATAATCGCAGCGAATCTGCGACAGCACGGCATCTTGAAGACGCTTGGCGGCTTGTGCAGAGAATGAGGTTACCTGTTTCTTATATCATCCAGGAGTCTGTTCCACGGATTGATTGGCAGGGCCGCCCGTGTGATTTTCGAATTCTCTTGCAAAAAAGATCGGGTTTATGGCATGTTGTTGGAAAAGGTGTACGAGTCAGCGGCCAGGGAGCTATTACGACTCATGTGCCGAATGGCGGTTCCATCGCTTCAGCTCGTGATGTCTTGCGTGCCCATTTTGGTTCTCATTGGAAAGAGATTGAAGAACGAATGGATAAAAGTGTTGAACGTACCGCTAAAGCGATAGATAGTTTTTTCGATCACGCTTGTGGGGAAATGTCCATGGATGTCGGAGTGACATCATCGGGATCGAGCTGGATATTTGAAGCGAATGCTAAACCGATGAAGTTTGACGAACCGGATATTCGCACTCGTTCTTTGGAAGGCGTGTTAGAATATTTACGAGAACTGTCTAAGGTGGATGAAATGTCTGATAGAAAATGAATGTCTGACAGACATACATGGGCATATACAACGTTTAACGAGCGGGGGATATCATTTGGAAATTTGGCTTGTGGATGCGTTCACTCGCCAGCCTTTTTCCGGTAATCCGGCTGGTGTAGTTCCTTTGGCTAATGGTCTGACAGAAGAAGATATGCAAAAGATT
This sequence comes from Alicyclobacillus tolerans, assembly GCF_900142255.1. Classification (GTDB taxonomy): domain Bacteria; phylum Bacillota; class Bacilli; order Alicyclobacillales; family Alicyclobacillaceae; genus Alicyclobacillus_I; species Alicyclobacillus_I tolerans. The sequence continues at coordinate 8,728 of NZ_FRAF01000032.1, forward strand.
GCTCGAGAAATCAACGCCTCCGAGACGGTTTTTATCACGACTGCGTCAAATTCACAAGCAGATTTGCGTCTGCGATATTTTACGCCCACGCAGGAAGTCGATTTGTGTGGTCATGCAACGATTGGCAGCATGGTGGCTCTTGCAGAGCAAGGGAGATTGTCTGAGGATATCCTGCGCGAAGGAAGATGTAAAATTGAGACGCAAGTAGGTGTGTTGTCAGTCTCTTTATACAATGAAGACGGTCGATATCGTGCGGAAATGGCACAGTTGTCACCGCAGATAAAAGCTGTGGATGACAGTTTGCGCGATGAACTAGCTCAGGCTTTGGGTCTGTCAGTGGACAAGCTTTCTACGGAATGGCCGCTTGCTATGTGTTCCACTGGACTATGGGATTTATTTGTACCAGTGAGCAATTTGGGTGATATGGCACATATGCAGCCCAATTTGCATCAAATTGCTCAAATATGCCGTGCGTTAAGAGTGGCTTCGCTGCACGTTTATTGCAGCAAGACCATTGAGGACAAGCACCATTTTCACTGTCGAGACTTCTCACCTGCTGTAGGGGTTCCTGAAGATCCCGCTACTGGCACTGCATCTGGGGTTCTACTTGGATTGCTGGTCAGTGAGGGACGAGCAGATATAGGCAAAACGTATTGGTTGGAACAAGGATACGAAATCGGTCGTCCTAGTCAAATTGCCACTCAATCTTTTTATGAAGGAAGCGTCTTGCAAATTTGCGTGTCAGGCTATGCAAATATTACTATACAGGGAAATCTCTCATTGGTTTGAATCCCGTATGTGCTCTCAGTGAGTTGTGGTATGATTACGCCGTATAGCGCAATCCAAAAGACAAGAGTTTGGCAATAAAAGAGGCAAGGGGGGATTGAATTGGAAAATCTAATTCACCAGTTGCGCGAAGGGCGATTAAAGAAACACGCCATGGAAGAGGGGCGCGGTCTCGTTTTTGGGACGCATCGCAGTCCTGCTGCAGAACGCGCACCTTTTGATATAGCAAAATTAACCGAGCAATATCAAGTGGGTCAAAAGGTTTCTGGACAACCCTATCGATACTTGATTCGTACGTACGGTTGTCAGATGAATGAACATGATACAGAAGTCATGGCTGGAATGCTTCAGACCATGGGTTATGAACCAGCTTCAGATGTTGAATCGGCAGACTTTATCTTATTCAACACATGCGCTGTACGTGAGAATGCAGAAGACAAAGTTTTTGGCGAGATTGGCCGTTTGCGCCCACTTAAACAGCGCAATCCTGAGTTGGTTTTGGGTTTGTGCGGCTGCATGGCACAAGAAAAGGGAGTTCAAAAACTCGTTCAAGACAAATTTCCTTGGGTCGATCTCGTTTTTGGAACGCACAATCTTCATCGTTTACCACAATTGTTAACTGAGGCTAGACAATCGCAGGAAACTGTATTGGAAGTTTGGGACTATGCTCCGCAAACTATGGAAAACTTACCTAAAGTGCGCGCGCAGGGAACTCGTGCTTGGGTGAATATTCAATATGGATGTAATAAGTTTTGTACGTATTGTATTGTTCCATATACTCGAGGAGCTGAACGGAGCCGTTTGCCAGAGGATATTCTGGATGAGATTCGCAATTTAATTGCCGATGGGTACAGAGATATTACATTACTGGGTCAAAACGTAAACGACTATGGTGTTGATTTGGGGAATATGACGTTTGCCCAGCTATTGCGACAAGTCAATAGCTTGGAGGGGATTGACCGCATTCGCTTTACAACATCGAATCCGTGGAATTTTACTCAAGAATTAATCGATGCCATTGCAGAATCTGAGCATGTGGTTGAGCATATTCATTTGCCTGTACAGTCTGGTAACAATCGCATTCTTAAACGCATGAACCGTTCGCATACGAGAGAAGCTTACTTGCACTTGGTACAGCGCATTCGCGATAAGATTCCTGGTGTGTCTTTGACCACGGATATCATTGTGGGATTTCCGGGTGAGACGGAAGAAGAATTTCAAGATACATTGAAGCTGGTTGAGGAAGTGCGATTTGATAACGCTTTTACGTTTATTTATTCAGCACGTGAAAATACTCCGGCAGCCACCTTTGAAGATACGGTGACACTGGCGGAGAAAAAAGCGCGCTTGAAGCGATTGAACGATATGCAATACAGCATTAGTCGTGAAAAACAAGAGCAATATGTAGGACAAGAACTGGATGTGTTGGTCGAAGGACCAAGCAAGACCAATCCAGATGTATTAGCAGGGAGAACGCGCAAAAACCAGCTCGTTCTGTTTGCTGGCACGTCTGCATTAGTCGGGCAACATGTCAAGGTGCGTGTTACTGAGCCACAAACCTGGTTGCTAAAAGGAGAAATTGTCAGCCATAGGGGAGAGGAAAGCGCATGAATGTTAATCTTCTTGAATCTCCACCCACTCCACTCTGGCAATCAAAAGCGGATGCTATTGTGCGGCTCATTTTTACGTCGGATGTAGCAGAACGTTTTTGGGAAGCACGAGAAAAAATGTCACGTCATGAGCGCGCGCAGGAATTATTTGAGGAATTGAAGAAACAGACCAACCAATTATTGGTGCTCGAAAGCCACTATGGTGAGGTACATGAACGCACTTCCATCGCGCGCACAAGAATGCAAGAAATCGAAGCAGAACTGGCGGGAATACCTGTTGCTTATCAATATCGTGAAGCCCATGATGAACTAAACAATCTTCTTCAGGAAGTGATGACTCGTCTTTTGCAGCGTCTTGGAGCAGTTTTGCCAGTTGAACCAGGTCCTCGCCAAGGATGCGGACAAGGTCCGGATGGACAGGGATGTTCATGTGGCGGACATCACGGATGAACGCCGAATTGACATGTCATTTCTCGGATTGTGAAGTTGAGCCTCCAATGATGCCAGTAACCGTCTTCCTTGGGCAGACGGTTTTTTGTCGTAAGAACATATTCGATTTGTTTGTGTTGAAAGCTACCATCTCTATATGAAGATCCCATACAGGGGTAGGTGAATCTAAAATTGACACCAATGATGAAGCAGTATTTGGAAATTAAGCAACAAGTTTCAGATGCGCTGTTGATGTTTCGCTTAGGCGATTTTTATGAATTGTTTTTTGAAGATGCCAAGACAGCCAGTCGAGTTTTAGATATTACTTTAACTGGGAGAGATGGCGGAGAGCAAGAACGTATCCCGATGTGTGGTGTTCCCTATCATGCGGTCGATCAGTATTTAGCCAAATTGGTACAGGAAGGGTATAAAGTAGCCATTTGCGAGCAAATGGAAGATCCTAAATCTGTAAAGGGTATTGTCAAACGTGAAATTGTGCGCGTGATTACACCAGGCACTGCCATACTAGATGATGATGGCGAACAGCGCTTGCTTGCCGTTTGTATCCATGCCACTGACGCGATAGAACAAGAAGCATCTCTCTATGCGGTTGCGTTGATGGACATGCTTGCCGGCGATTTATGGATGGGAGAGACGGGTGACGAGGATGAGGTGTTCAACTGGCTGAGTTTGCACCGGCCTGTCGAACTTTTATTGGCTGAATCCTCCACAAGTTCTCCTTTTTGGGAAGAGAAATTAGAAAAACTTGGCCCCCTGCCAGTGACGTTTCTTTCTCTTCGCAAACAATCGGTTCAAGATTGGCGTCATTCACTGAGTCAGATGTCTGCTTTTGAAACGTTTCCTGCTCAACTTGAGTCTCTGACGGTTGGATGGGCAGCACTCTCGCTTTTGCTGCAATACGTACAAGAAACTCAGCGGCAAACTACCTTGCATATAAAGCAACCTATTCTGCTTGGACAGGAAGAAATTTTAAAAATGAATCCTGCAGCTGTCACACATTTGGAGTTGTTTCAGACAGAACGCACGAAAGAAAAGAAAGGTTCGCTCTATCATCATTTGAACCGTACGCAAACAGCGATGGGTGCGCGTCTTTTGCGTCGCTGGATGGAACGTCCGCTGGCCAGACGTGAACCGATCCTAGAACGTCAGGAAGCGATTTCTATCTTCTTGTCAGATGTGATTGCTCGCAGTGCCCTGCAGCAAACTTTGTCAAATGTCTCTGATATGGAGCGATTGCTTGGCAGGATTATGTTTCAAAAAGCGACTCCGCGCGATGTGCTTAAGCTTGGCCTAGCTTTGCAGAAGGTTCCTGCTATACGAGAAATTGCCAATCTTCCCGTGCAGAGATTACAACAACTGCTCCATCAGTTACCTGATGTGACTCATCTCTCTTCGTTGATTGTTCATCAAATGGTTGAAACTCCTCCCGTTCAATTGGATGCTGGTCCAATTTTTCGTGAAGGAGTAGATGCCAAGCTGGACGAGTATCGCGATCTATCACGTAACGGCAAGCAATGGTTGGCTCAATTTGAGCAGAGAGAGCGGGAAAGAACAGGTATTCGGACGTTGAAGGTAGGCTATAATCGAGTATTTGGATATTTTATCGAGGTTTCGAAGACACAGGTGAATCAAATACCTCCAGAATATGAACGTCGGCAAACACTTGCCGCTGCCGAGCGATACACAGTGGCAGAACTTAAAGAACGCGAAAGTGCCATCCTTCAAGCGGCTGAGGAGGCTGCTCATCGAGAAGCGGAGTTGTTTGCCGATCTTTGTAGGCAATTGGTTGAAAAGAGACACGAGTTACAATTGGTTTCTGAAGTGTTGGCTGAACTTGACGTCTATGCATCTTTGGCTGAAGTTGCAGCTTTATACGGCTATACGTGCCCAGAATGGACACAGGAAGCCTGTTTAGAAATCGTCGCTGGCAGGCATCCAGTCATTGAAGCGATTCCGGATTTACGCTTTATACCCAATGATACAAGATTAAGTTCAGATCATAATTTTATGCTAATTACAGGTCCAAATATGGGCGGTAAAAGTACGTATATGCGTCAGGTGGCTTTACTGGTATTGCTTGCTCATATGGGCTCGTATGTTCCAGCGCAATCGATGCGACTCAGTCAGTTTGACGAAATTTTCACACGAATTGGTGCTGCTGATGATATCCACAGCGGACAGAGCACTTTCATGGTTGAAATGATGGAGTTGGCACATATTCTTCGTCATGCCACAGGGCGCAGTCTGGTTATTTTAGACGAGATCGGACGAGGTACATCGACCCAGGATGGCTTGGCTTTGGCGGCTTCTGTTATGGATTTTCTGCAGGCAACGAATAAACCGCTAACTTTGTTTGCAACGCATTATCATGAGTTGACGCAACATGCACATCAACTGCCTGGCGTGCAGAATGCTTCTGTGGCGGTAGCGGAATCGGGGCATCATATCGAGTTTTTGCACACATTGGTTATGACTGCTGCCGATCGCAGTTATGGCATCCACGTGGCTCGATTAGCGGGTATACCAGATTGGGTGCTCTCCAAAGCGCAGTCTTATCTCTCTAGTTTTGCTAGCGAGGCGACACTTCACTTGGCAGCTTCTGAAGAAAATGTTCCTTTCGGTGTGAAAACTAAAGCTGAAATGCATAGTGAGCCGCAAAATTCGTACTATGCTGCTGAAATTTTGCGTGCTTTGGCTGAATTGGATGTTTTGCAGATTACGCCGTTGCAGGCATTGCAGAAATTGGAAGAGTGGTCTGCTCGTGCAAAGGAGGTGATGTCATGGGTGTCATCCAAGTCATGAGCGACGCTCTGGCCAATCAAATTGCTGCGGGAGAGGTGGTAGAACGGCCAGCTTCTTGTGTAAAAGAATTAATTGAGAACTCCCTTGATGCCAAAGCTAAGCGTATCAAAATAGAGGTCGAAGAAGGCGGTATACGACGCTTGAGCGTCGAAGACGATGGCGTGGGCATGGACGAACAGGATGCAGTGCTGGCGTTTTCGCGACATGCTACCAGTAAAATTATTCATGCTCGGGATTTGACGCGTATTCAAACGCTCGGATTTCGTGGGGAAGCGTTAGCTGCTATTGCTGCAGTGTCTAAAGTCAGTTTGACGACGCGTCAATCCGATCAAACACATGGCATTTTTCTGCGCATTGAAGGGACTTCCATTACCGATGGACCCAAACCAGTAGGAGCGCCGCCAGGCACTCGTATTGTCGTGGAAGATTTGTTTTACAACACGCCTGTCCGACTCAAATATCTGCGCAGTGTTCAAACTGAATTTTCACGCATTGTTGATGTTGTGCAAAGAGCGGCACTTTCTCGACCAGATGTTGCCTTTTTGTTAAGTCACGAGGGACGAGTTGTCTTTCAAAGTAGCGGTCGCGGTGGTCAACGGTCGGTACTCGCTGCACTTTTAGGGCCTGTGGAAGCTACACAATTGTTAGAAGCCAGTCAAAGTTCAGTTACTTGTCAAGTTACCGCCTGGCTCGGTTTGCCTCAGCAAGCAAGAAGTAATCGCAATCACGCGTATCTTTTTCTTAATCATCGCCCAATCCGTAATTTGTCTTTACATCAAGCTGTCGCAGCAGGCTACGGAACACGTTTGATGGTGGGAAAACATCCTATTTACGCTCTTTTTGTCGACATGGATCCTATCTTGGCTGATGTGAATATCCATCCCCACAAAAGTGAAGTGCGCTTAAGCGAAGAACGAGACGTCAGTCAACTGATTACACGTATGGTGGAGAACGCGCTTTCGGACAAGCATTTGGTACCCAAGTGGCCTGTAACTAGTCGTGTTCAAGAAAAAATTTCATCCTATCAGGTACCCTTTTTTGAGCAGAACGAAAAAAACCAAACCACGTTCTCTGAAGCCAAATTATCGGTCAGTGAGCAGTCTGTGGGTCTCCGTGCAGAATCTATGGACATGTCGACAAACTCTAAAAAAAATACACTCTCTCATCCGCTTTCGCAAGCGTACGAATTTTCAGTCCAACCAGAAGCAGTACTGGCATCAGAATCTGTGTTGCCAAGTGAAGTCAAAGACGAAGAAGTACAGGATTCTTCTTTGCGAGAGAGAGTTAAAAATTGGCAATTGCGTCCTATTGGTCAAGCTTTAGGGATGTATGTAATTGCCGAAGATGGAGAAAGTTTGTACATCATCGATCAGCATGCGGCTCACGAACGCATACTTTACGAAAAATTTTTGAAACAAATGCAATTGTCTGCAGACACAATGCCCTTGCTGACTCCTCTTACTTTTACACTGTCAGCTTCGGCTCACGGTATTTGGATGCAGCATCAAGAAGTGTTCGCCTTACTCGGTCTCGATATCGAACCATTTGGTGGTTTGGATGTATGTGTTCGAGGGGTACCGCTCGTCTGGGAGGGGCTTGATGTTCTGCAGCTAACGCAACGGATTTTTGATGATTTGGTAGAGATAGCCAAACAGGCTCCGTCAGGCGCCTTTGTTGAAGAGTTGCGTCTGAAAATCGTTCAAAAAGCTTGCAAAGCCGCGATTAAAGCCAACCATCGGTTATCTGACGAAGAGATATTGGCTTTATGTGAGGAATTGGTAGAATTGGACGATCCTTTTCATTGTCCGCATGGCAGACCTGTTTTATTAGAGTTAAATAGTTACGATTTGGAGAAAGGATTTCGCCGCATTGTCTGAGATGGAGATTGATGGTTATAAAAAATGGGTGTGTGTCACACCCGTCCGGCAGGAGGAAAACTGCCATGCTATTCAGTACGCGCAGCGATTGGCTAAGTTTTTTGACGCAAAATGGGTAACGCGTGATTCACGAAGCATAGCCAAAATCTTTTCGGATACTGGGGCAGAAGTGATTGTTGTAGCCGCGGATTGGCCCGTTTTTTATCATCGTGATCAAACTGAAAATGGCCTGCAATATCACCCCGGAATGTCGACCCTTAGATTGCAAACACTTCTTCAAGGAGGTACCGACAGGCTTTTGCAGGCTGCACAAATTCGCCCGTCAGATTGGGTTTTAGATGCAACTTGTGGCTTAGCATCCGATGCTGTCGTTTTATCCTATGCAGTTGGTCGTCAGGGAAAAGTCACAGCTCTTGAGAAAAGTCCTGTCATTTATCGAATGCTTCAGCACGCACAGACAGAGGGTCTAGAGCATTTGCCGCAACAAATTTCAACTTGGCTTTCGAGGATTGATTTACTGCATCAAGACGCACTGCAATTTTTGCGCCAGAGTAGTCATCAGCAATATGATGTAATTTATATCGATCCTATGTTCCAGGAACCCATCATGAACTCTCCTGGCATCGCTGCATTGCGCCCATTTGCTTATAAGGAGCCACTTGACGAGATACTCTTTGCTGAAGCTTGCCGGGTGACCAGGCAGCGTGTGGTGATCAAGGCACGTGCTCATGATTCCATTTGGAGGCGATTGCCCATTCAACCGGATAAGTTAAGTGGACGTGTACGTTACGGCATCTGGGAGAGAGAGGGGACGTAAATTGGCCTTTGTCTGTCTAGCAGGTCCTACAGCAGTTGGAAAGAGTTCTGTGGCAATTGAACTTGCCAAGCAGTTGGAAGCGGAGATTTTGTCAGCCGATTCGATGCAAATTTATCGACAAATGGATATTGGTACGGGTAAAGTTACTCCTGAAGAAATGCAGGGAGTCGTTCATTACGGCATCGACTTGGTTGATCCGGACGAATCGTTTAGCGTGGCAGATTTTGTAAAATACGCAAAAAAAACGATAGCCAACATTGCGCAGCGTAGACATTTACCACTTGTTGTTGGGGGAACAACCCTCTATTTGCGAGGATTGCTGGATGGACTCTCTTTTCAGACCGTGCCATCCAGTCCTTCCTTGCGTCAGAATTGGGAAGATTACGCTGCCAATCATGGCCGTGAGGCTCTTTATCAGGAATTGTATAAGGTCGATCCGCTCACAGCAGCTCGTCTGCATATCAATGATGTGCGGAGAGTTGTGCGTGCGTTGGAGGTCTATCAATTGACAGGACGGCCCATGTCTCAGTCTTATCAATGGCAGCCGCATCGTGATCGATCAGATGTATTGCTGCTCGTACTTAATGGCGCGCGTGATTGGCTGTACGCTCGAATTGATAAGCGTGTGGACGAGATGATGGCGAGTGGCTGGCTCGATGAAGTGAGGCGTTTGCTGGCGGCAGGTGTGTCGGAAGACGCACAGTCAATGCAAGCGATTGGCTATCGAGAATTGGTACGTACACTGCGTGCTGAAATTTCTTTAGAAGAAGCTGTTGTACTCATTAAGCGAAACACCCGTCGTTTGGCAAAAAGGCAGATCAGTTTTTTGCGTCAAGATCCGCGAGCGATATGGATAGAAATGGATGATTATGCGCAAGATAAAGTTGTAGTACAAGCGCGGAAGAAGATTGAGCAGTTTTTAGCAGGAATTACTCTCCCTCAGAGAGAATATGCTGACGAGTAAACTTTTGCATGCGTGTAGTCGGATACAGTCAAGCGACGCCGCTACACCTGAACGAAATGAACAGGGAGTGAACGGCGTGAGCAAACAGCCGGTAAATATTCAGGATACTTTTTTGAATCAAGTTAGAAAAGAGAAAATACCAGTCATCGTATATTTGGTCAATGGGTTTCAAATTCGTGGAAATGTTAAGGCGTTCGATAATTTTACCATTGTTGTGGAAGCTGACGGGAAACAGCAAATGATATACAAACATGCTGTCTCCACGTTTATTCCGCTTCGTGCCGTGAATCTGATGAACGCGGAAGAGAGTTCTGTAAGCGACGAAAATTAACGCGTTAGAGTAGGCAACCCTGTGTCAAATAATAAGCAATTTTTTGAACATTTTTCATGCGCAATTGAATGCAAAAAAACATGAAAATGTAGTTGACACAGGGTTGGGAACTGTGATAAGTTATGACTTGTCGCTGATGAGGCGCCAGCGTAGCTCAGTAGGTAGAGCAACTGACTTGTAATCAGTAGGTCGCAGGTTCGATTCCTGTCGCTGGCTCCAGTAGCGGAGGGGTACCAAAGTGGCCAAATGGGGCGGACTGTAAATCCGTTGCGGAAGCTTCGAAGGTTCGAATCCTTCCCCCTCCACCAGGCAAGGCAATCAGCAGGCAGAGGATGGACGAGTAAGCAGGAGGCGAACTCTCGAAACCTCGGTCAATAGGGGCGTAGTTCAGCTGGTAGAACGGCGGTCTCCAAAACCGCATGTCGTGGGTTCGAATCCTGCCGCCCCTGCCAAAGTGGTGAGCGTGGCGAAGTGGTTAACGCACCGGATTGTGGTTCCGGCATTCGTGGGTTCGATTCCCATCGCTCACCCCAAATAATGGGGGATAGCCAAGCGGTAAGGCAACGGACTTTGACTCCGTCATGCGAAGGTTCGATCCCTTCTCCCCCAGCCAGGATGTTGTGCCCGTAGCTCAGCTGGATAGAGTGCTTGACTACGAATCAAGAGGTCGGGAGTTCGAATCTCTCCGGGCACGCCATCGGAGCATAGCGCAGCTTGGTAGCGCGCCTGCCTTGGGAGCAGGAGGTCGTGGGTTCGAATCCCGCTGCTCCGACCACCTGATTCTCAGGTTGACATCAAAATTGCCTTGTGGTAGAATGGTGATTCATGGGGGTATAGCTCAGCTGGGAGAGCACCTGCCTTGCAAGCAGGGGGTCGTCGGTTCGAATCCGTCTACCTCCACCACATTTTCCTCGATAGCTCAGCGGTAGAGCATCCGGCTGTTAACCGGAGGGTCGTAGGTTCGAATCCTACTCGGGGAGCCATTCATTCGCTCCCATAGCTCAGTCGGCAGAGCGCATCCATGGTAAGGATGAGGTCACCAGTTCGAATCTGGTTGGGAGCTCCAGAAACTAAACATGTATGGGCGTTTAGCTCAGCTGGGAGAGCATCTGCCTTACAAGCAGAGGGTCGGCGGTTCGAACCCGTCAACGCCCACCAAAGTTTTTTATGGAGTGATGGCCGAGTAGGTCGAAGGCGCTCGCCTGCTAAGCGAGTATACGGTTATAAGCCGTATCGACGGTTCGAATCCGTCTCACTCCGCCAGAATCGAGTTCGAGCAAACAGACTAAGAGTTAACTCTTATCCATAGGAAGACAGAGCTGACACTTAGTCTGTTTTATTTTGTCTCAAAACTTTCTCCATCTACCTTCCTCTTTCTTTGTTTTGTTTCTTCAGTTCGTCTTCTAGGCATTCACCCAAATCGCGAATGAAGCATAGGCTACCTCAGTACCAGCGCTGAAGATGATTTGAGGTGACAACGGGTGCCCTCCAAAAACAGATGGAATCAAGTACGCCCTACGCAGTACAGAGTCATTGATGAATTTGAACAAAGTAATATGGCAGTTGGCGAAGCGCTATCTAGATTATCGGGCAAATACAGAACTGATGAAGCAAACAGTACTATGCATATGACCAGGGAACGCTTGCTGCAGATTATTTCTAGAATGGATAGTCTTGTTGGTCTGGATGGAGTTAAGGAGATGGTCCGACAAATCTTTGCCCATGTTTATATTCAGGAACAACGTCGGCTGGCTCGGCTTAAAACCGATCCGTTGGTCTTGCATATGGTCTTCTCAGGCAACCCGGGGACAGGAAAAACCACAGTTGCAAGATTAATTGCTGAAATGTTTCGAGACTGCGGATTGCTTGAGAAGGGTCATTTGGTCGAGGTAGAGCGTGCCGATTTAGTTGGCGAGTATATAGGCCACACAGCGCAAAAAACGAGGGAGAGTATACAGCGGGCGCTTGGTGGAGTGCTCTTTATTGATGAAGCGTATTCTTTAGCACGTGGTGGAAACAAAGATTTTGGCCGGGAAGCGATTGATTGTTTAGTCAAGGGAATAGAAGATTATCGCAATCAATTTGTAGCGATTATTGCTGGTTATGAGAATGAGATGAAATATTTTTTGAGTACAAATCCTGGCTTACCCAGTCGTTTTCCCATTCATTTGCATTTTCCGGACTACACGCTCTCTTCTCTGATTGCGATTGCCAGGCAAACAGCACAAGAACATCAATACAAACTAGCACCGGATGCTGAATTTATTTTACGAAGAAAAATTCAACAAGCGCTTCTGGATGCTTCTCGAGAGTTTAGTAACGCCCGTTTTGTGCGCAATTTGATAGAGAAAGCGATCCGTCATCAGGCATCGCGATTGTTTCAGCGATCTCGTGTTTCCAGAGAGGAATTAATGACTTTAAGAGCCGAAGATTTCCGGGAGGAGGATGTTTTTTGAATCGCCCATGTTCAGAAGTGGTTGTGGTAGGAAAAGCTCGTTCCGGAAAGACTTCACTCTGCAGGGCATTGGCTAAAACGGCAGAGAGTCGTAGAGTATCTCATCCATATCCAATAAGGGCAACTTCCGAGCAGCAGAGATGGTTGCAGGAACACGCATCTGAGCAAATGGAGCCGATGGAGTTAACGCTTAAAAAGGGCTTTCTGCAAAAACGCTGGATTCTGCGAGATACGCAATCACTGGTGGATGATCCGGAACTAGAAGGTGTGCGTCGTGAGTCGTTGGCCCATACTTTGCGTTTGCTGCTTCAAGCTGAAATTATCATTCATGTTATAGATGCAACAAGGGCTTTGCGGCCACAACGGTCAATCTATCATTCAGAGAAAGAAGCAAGTGGTCTTCATTTACAACTAGAAGGTGTCGATTTAGAACTGTATGAATACGCAAAATCACGACGCGCTTATCTCATAGTGATGACGAAGACCGAACTACTGAAAGTTAAATGGAAGAAGCGCGATATTCGTAAATCATTAGGAAAAATTCCAGTAGTGTTTCTACAGGGGACAGAAGACAAAGCGATTGATGAGGTAAAACAGCATGTCTGGAGACTGGCTTGATTTTTTGCGCCCAACTCTTTCATTGCTGCTTGTTATCTGGAGTTTGCAGATGATGGATGATGTATTCAAAGCCGAGCAAGTGCTGGGACGTGGAGAACGTACATTGGCCGCGAAAATCGGACGGCATGTGCTCCCATTTACAGGTCTTTGTTTGTTAATTGCCGGCGCTTGGCAAGCGCATGTGGCGCTAGCAATGTTTTTTGGAGTTTCAGCATTGCGTTTTTTTCCGTTGAGCCTTCCGATTTCCAGGCGTCAATTGTTGAGTAAATTTTCTTTGATCGTCGTTATGTGGTTGTGTTCCTTACTATTTGTTGGGACATGGTTGGCCGTTTGGGGCATAGTCATGGCGATATTTTTAGAGTGTATGCTCTCTCTTTTACAATATCACCAGGACCATTGGCTCATAGAAGACACGCTTTCTCGCCGTTTAGGTATTCCCTTACTGATGCTTGGCGGTGTTTTGGCACTCGGTTCTTCGTTTTGGATATCAAGCCGATATACCATTTCTTTTCTAGTAGCTCTTTCTTTCTGGACGGCTATTGCTGAGTGGACAACAGATCGTCTCGAGGATTGGCACATCAGCTTTTAAATGCTGTTAAGCGCTTTGTGTTACAATGTCGGTCAGTGCTATACCGCTGATTGGTCGCTCGACTACAGTCATTCTTCATTTTTCGATGACTCAGTTATCTTCTATAAAGGAGAACTATTTGTATGTCTTCCATCGATTTTCAATGGCTACAAGCAAGGCAGTTAGAAGTAGAACCAATTTTTCGTCGTCTAGAGCAAAATGCTCTTCATATACAGAAACGGGTAATGGACGCCTTTGCAGAAGAACGTGTATCGACAAGTGACCTGTTAGGTTCAAATGGATACGGAATAGACGATGCTGGTCGTGAAAAATTGGAACGTATCTTCGCGCGTGTCTTTGCTGCAGAGGCAGCATTGGTTCGACCACAGTTTGTTTCTGGGACGCACGCGCTTTCTACCTCTCTTTTTGCGCTTTGTCGTCCGGGCGATCACGTTTTGTTTGCCACTGGACAGCCTTACGACACCCTGCAAGCTGTGGTAGGTTTACGCGAATCTCCAGGTAGTTTGCGCGAGTGGGGGATAGAGAGTAGTGTTGTCGAGCTTGATGGTACAGGTATGCCGCAGACAGAACAAATCATTCAAGCTTTGCGACCCAACACTCGTCTGGTCATGTTTCAAAAATCCCGTGGCTACAGTTCTCGGCCTGCGCTCTCTTTGGACAAGCTCGCAGGCGTTTTCTCTTTTGTGAAAACATTACGACCTGACGTGTGGTTAGGTGTAGATAATTGTTATGGAGAATTTGTTGAAGTTGAGGAAGTTACAGCCGTTGGTGCAGATTTTGCTGCCGGATCGCTTATTAAAAATCCTGGTGGTGGACTTGTATCATCAGGCGGATATATTGTGGGCAAGAAATCGATTGTAGATGCCGCGGCGGTTTCACTCTATGCTCCCGGAATTGGTGCGGAGTTAGGAGCAACAGAAGGTTATTTGCGCTCTATGTATCAAGGTTTATTTCTTGCGCCTCATATTGTCTGTCAAGCTTTAAAAATATCTGTACTTGCAAGTCATGCTTTGCATGAACTTGGTTATCGAGTTTCTCCTTTAGCGCATGAGACGCGTGCGGATATTGTCTTAGAAATTGAATTTCATTCGCGCCAAGAAGTAGCGGCATTTGCGACTGCCATCCAATCAAGCGCGCCAGTAGATTCTTTTGCTGTTCCAGAATTCGGTGATATGGCTGGTTATGACACGCCTGTTTTGATGGCAGCCGGGACTTTTATTCAAGGGTCATCCATTGAACTTTCTGCCGATGCTCCTTTGCGTCCTCCGTATCGTGCCTATCTTCAAGGTGGACTGACTTACGAACAAGGTTTTTGGGCAGTTTTACGTCTCACGCAGGTGCTTGCTCACTTACGTCACTCTCAGATCTAAAAATCTTGTAGATGAAGTCAGAAAACTTTACATTTTCATTTACCTGTAGCTTGTCTTTGAGTAAGATAAGATTAATCCAGAGTGAGGGAGGGGCGTACCGTGGATCTGGAAGAGCGTCGGCACTTGCCTCTCTTCTCCATTGGTACCGTACAAAAGCTGACAGGTTTGAGCGCGCGGCAGATTCGGTATTATGAAGAGCAGGGTCTAATCTCTCCTAAAAGGTCAGAAGGAAAACAACGGCAATTTTCTTTTGTCGATGTCGAACGTCTCATGACCATTAGACAGTGGATGGAAAATGGGGAAAGTTTACACACCATTCGCAAGCGGATGAAGGAAAACGTCCTTTCAAAAACTGTCCGTGATTTATCGGATGAAGAAGTTTACCAGCAAATCCAGCGAGAGTTGCTCGAAGGCCGCAGCGCCAGTGCTCAGTCACTCTTTTTAGGTGATTTATCGCGTTTTTATCGGAAACGTTAAGAATGAAAAAATGACTCAAGGGTGTGATGACTTGCGCAAGGAACGGACAAAAGAAGAAATTTTGGCGCTAGCTGAAGAAATGAATGTACGTTATGTTCGCTTACAGTTTACAGATTTGCTCGGAATTATTAAAAACGTAGAAATTCCAGTCGATCAATTGGCTAAGGCGCTGGACAATAAGATTATGTTTGATGGTTCATCGATTGAAGGCTTTGTGCGAATTGAAGAATCAGATATGTATTTAGTGCCTGATCGTTCCACGTGGTTGGTCTTTCCTTGGGACTCCAGTCAAGGAAAAGTCGCGCGCTTAATTTGTGATATTTATCTGCCAGGCGGTCAAGCGTTTGAAGGCGATCCTCGAATTGTGCTTAAACGGGTGATGGAGCGTGCTCATCAAGCTGGATTTTCTGCATTTAATGTTGGACCGGAACCGGAATTTTTCCTCTTTAAGCTTGACGCTGAAGGTCGGCCAACTCAAGAAGTCAATGACGAAGGTGGATACTTTGATTGGGCTCCGCTCGATCTGGGTGAAAACTGTCGTAGAGAAATTGTCCTGACACTGGAAGCTATGGGTTTTGAAATTGAAGCGTCTCATCATGAAGTGGCTCCTGGACAGCATGAAATTGATTTTAAATATGCGGATGCGCTTGAAGCGGCAGATAATATTGCTACATTTCGTCTAGTGGTAAAGACGATTGCTCGACAGTACGGACTTCATGCCACGTTCATGCCAAAGCCGGTGTACGGAATCAATGGTTCTGGCATGCATTGTCACCAATCGTTATTTCGCAATCAGCAAAACGCGTTTTATGATGAAACAGATGAACTTGGCTTAAGTGAAATAGCCAAACATTATTTGGCTGGATTGATGCAACACGCGCAAGCGTTCACAGCAATTTGTAATCCGACGGTAAATTCCTATAAGCGACTGGTGCCAGGCTACGAAGCGCCTAGCTACGTGGCATGGTCGGCCAAAAACCGCTCTCCTTTAGTTCGTGTTCCGGCAGCGCGTGGTTCTAGTACGCGTATTGAACTGCGCAGTCCCGATCCTTCCTGTAATCCGTATTTGGCATTGGCGGTTATGTTAGCTTCAGGGTTAGATGGTATTGAGAAAAAATTGCCATTAGCTCTACCCGTCAATAGAAATATCTATATTATGACAGAAGAAGAAAAAATCGCTGCTGGCATTCAAAGCTTACCTGGTTCGCTTGGTGAAGCCATAGAAGTCTTGGCCAAGGATTCTGTTTTAAGAGAAGCTTTAGGCGATCACGTTTTCCATCATTTCATTGAAGCCAAGCGTATTGAATGGAGTATGTATCGTATGCAGGTTACTGAGTGGGAACGGGAACAATATCTGTTGAACTATTAATGCAGATTCTAGATTAAAAACTGGACGTGGAAAAAGAGACTTGCTCCACGCCACTCCTGCTACTGATTTTTCCAACGCATGTTTGTGAGATGACAAGTCGGTAAAGTCTGGAGTGGATATGAGAGAATAAATTTTGTCCGTTTCCAGGAGTGCGTTTAACCAGCCTCCTGGAATTTTCTTTTATTGAAAAATTTTCAATTCTATTAAAATTAAAAATAGGGAAAATGTCAGACCTTATCAAACATCATAACTCGTGATTATGGATATTTCGTATCAATATCAGTTCATTTCATATCCTATCCTATTTTCAATTGGAGGAGTTTATTGTATGGATACTGCTCTTTTGTCGGAGAGATTTAAGAGGTTTGCTGAACTGGAGTGTTCTGATTCCAGCAGGTTGTATGAATTTTTAGCTATAGAGATTTCAAAGGATAATGAATTACTTGAATTGAGTTCTCATTGTAAGCAAGGGCAACCAGTTCCTAATTTGTTATTGGCTTCTGTCCATTATCTTCTTTTATCAGGAATTGATCACGAATTAAAAGAGTTTTATCCAAGTATCACAGTGAATCCTCTTCCCGTGGAGAAGGTGTTCCCTTCGTTTAAGGATTTCTGTATGCAACACCAAAATGAAATTATCGATCTTCTTCAGAGTCGTTTGGTTCAAACCAATGAAATTAGACGCTGCACTTATTTATACCCAAGCTTCTCTTACATCTATAACAAGGTGCATAAACCCCTATCCCTTATCGAAATAGGTACAAGTGCAGGACTACAACTATTATGGGACAAATACAGCTATTCATATGGAACTGATGACACGTACGGAGAACAAAACTCGGGTGTGCACTTAACTGCGGAATTGAGAAATGGGAATATTCCGCAATTCCCTCCAATCAGTCCTCCGGTTTATACAAAAATTGGAATCGATCTGCATGTGATTGATTTATCCAATCATCATGATTACTTATGGCTCAAATCATTGATTTGGCCAGAACATAAAGAACGGTTGGAGTTATTTGAAAAGGCAGCTCAACTATTGAATAAAAATCCTGTAAATTTGATTGAAGGAGACGGGGTTTCATTACTACCTAAGATTGTTGAACAAATATCTCAAGATTCAACTGTATGTATTTTTCACACACACGTAGCTAATCAAATGCCAAATGAACTAAAGACACAATTAATAGATCATGTCAAATCAATAGGTGCTATGAGAGATGTATTCCATCTTTACAACAATATTTCTGATTTAGGGAAATTACATCTGGACTATTATATAAAAGGTGAAGAATTTAATGAAATCATTGCGTTAACAGATGGACATGGACGTTGGTTTGATTGGGTCGTAAACATCTAGTTTCGCATATCATATAAGGTAGTTGTCTTTTCAAGTTGCAATTGGTGAAGCTTTGTAAAAGACATTCGATTTTTTTGAGAAAAATTTTCTAAATTAAAGTAAAAGTTAAATAAAGATAACTGTAAATTGCAATACACTTCGATCTATCTTATATAAAAAGAGTGTGACTATGTATATTGTATAAAGTCCAGTTCTCAATCAAAAATTCTAGGGGATTGGTTGTTTTTCAATCCCCGTTAAGGGGAGCTATAATTGCGAATTTAGTAACGAAACGTCTTCGTATGGTGTCATGGAATCAAGAATTAGTGTTAGCAGCTATGGAAGATAAGTCAAGGTTGTCCCAAATACTAGGACTTGAAGTACCTCACGATTTTCCAAGCGATTCTGTTCGAAAATTCGTATTGCCAATGACATTGGAAGAACTCGAGCGAGATCTGTGAGCAACAAGTGTAAAATCCCCATTATCAGCAATTGAAAATTCCCCATCTTAAACGGACAATCTCCCCTGGAGGGGAGAAATCTTGGTTCAGAATGGAGAGTATTTTGTGATTCGGGATATGAAACAACGGGGAATGAGCATCTCGCAAATGGCTGAGGAGATGAGGAGGGATAGAAAGACCGTGCGCAAATGGCTGCAACAAGAAACTCATCAACCCTATCAGCGTTCTGTGACACCACCGGGTAAACTAGAGCCGTTCAAAACATTCATCCTACAGCGTATGGAGGAAGGTTGCAGGAACGCAGTCGTACTTTTCGAGGAAATTCAGCAACAA
>NZ_FRAF01000034.1 GCF_900142255.1 Alicyclobacillus tolerans
CGATAGCTCGACGACTCATTCCTCCTTCATGGTACAGACGTAAGATTTCCTTGAGCTTTGGCATGGGCAACCTCCATTCAGCCAAGACAGTGCCTCCTTTCGCGGATACAACAAAATCCGACAAAAGGGGTAAGTTCCCTGCTTGACTTGGTAGCCCACACAGACGATTTGGAGGAGCGAAGTGGGAAGGCCTTGAACGAGGATATTATCTGTCCAAGACTTTTCGGAATTGGTGTCCAAGAGTTATTGGAATAGAGGGCCGAGAGTTTTCGGAATTAACGTCCAAGACTTAACGGAATCCCTGTCCAAGAGATTCCGGAATATGCACAAACCCTACTGACTCTAATTGCATAAAATTTTGAATTTGTTTAAGTCGGGAAATCAAAAGTTTCACATGAAACCCCATCACAAATATGACATGCTTCAAAAACCCATTTTACAGTTGAACTGGTATTTATAGATTGACAAGAGTTATAGCTCTTTACAGTTGATAGAGTCATTGATTTTTCGAATTTAGAAATAAGTTGAATGGAGGAGGTCATCAACTGAATTTGGTCGTGATCTGTTCGCTCAGCTTGTAATGTATAATTTAAACTGAACAAAGATATGAAAGCACTGCATGAAGTTAATATCCAAATTAAAATCGATTCTAGAAAAGTCATAATGCGCCATCTGGATTAACAGCTAATCCGCTTCCCATATAAAGATTTACATTTCCCGTTGAGTTTCCTGCCTTCAACCGAATTACACCCGCTATGGTAGAACTTCCATCTGCCTTATATATAATTCGATTTGAATAAAGCGAGAGAATTCCATCTCGATAGCTTACTCCTGGATCTAATGGAGTCCAACCTTGTATAGGTCCATTTTGATATATCCAATATTCAGCTGAAAATGGAGCAAAAGTAAAAATTACTGGTTTTTTATTTTCCGTGGCAAGTAGTTGTGACTCGGATAAAATATCTGACAGCTTAAAAAGATTATTTTCTAACAAAACGTGGTTAAAAGTATTGAGCATCTTTGGTATGGCTAAGAATGAGAATAGTGAAACTATACAAAGCCAAACCATGATTTCAAGCAATGTAAAACCATGAAAAATAAGGCGTTTTTGAATGTTTACGTCATACATCAATACTATCAATCTCCTTTGTCAGGAATTCGATAGAGAATCTGTTGAAGTTACTGTGACAGAGTTTCCATTGCCGTCATTAATAATAAACTGACCTCCACAAGGATCGACAGGCACGCTATTGAGCAATCCAGCACTTACAAGGGTTTGTAATTGTTGTTGAGTATTTCCTGTAGGAAATGAATAATTCATCAATTGATACTCAGACAGTGCAGATTGAATTACCTGTTCATCTTGAAGTAGTGCAGTATATTCTGCTTTTTTCCCGGCTTCTAATAATTGAGGAGCTGCGACAGCAATCATAACAGCCATAATAAATACTGAAACCATTAACTCAAGCAACGTAAAACCACGAAATTCCCAAAATACGACGCTTTTTAGATTTTTCATTTTCTAAATCACCAACCCCTGTTTTAATGAATAGGAAAATGCATACTCATTTGATTTATCAATTTATACATAGGCATAAATGTAGAATAGACAACTAATCCTAAATTGCATCCCATCCAAAGAGTCATTGCGGGTTCAATAGAGTGAAGAATTTTATCTAAAATCTTTTTTCTTTTCAAATTACTTTGATTTTTGTAATTTAATAACGAAAAGACCAGGTCACCTGTTTTCTCTCCCAATTTAATACTGTATTGAAGAAAAGGATCAAAATAATTATGGTTACTAAATATTTCTCCAATTGAATTGCCAAGCAGAATATGCTTAAGCATATATTTACAACGATTTCTACACCAAAAAGGTATATTAGACATAAATGATAATTTTTCAAGAGAATCGACAAAGGGTACTCCAGCTGAAATTAATTCGGTGATACTCTCTACTAAAAATATATTTTGATTTAAAATCAGCCAGAAACGACATGGAATTGGAATCGACATTTGCAACCAATCCAACTGTAGATATCGATTTATCAAAAAACAGATGAAAGACAATAGAAATCCAATTACAGCAGCAAACAAACAGATACTTGGAAAATCCAGGACAATGTACTCCCACCGAATGATTGAATGACGTGTATATTGCATATAAAGTGATAAAAAAGAAGGTAAAATGAATTTTTTTACGATGATTGAAAAAACAACAACCATTAACCATAAAAACAGTGGATAAATTAACTTTTTAATAATTTCATTTTTTAACTCGCGATTTTCTTGCATCCGTTCAGAAATTGACTTTAATACAGAAGATAAATTTCCTGTATTTTCAGCGATTTCGATAACTGAAAGTTGAAGAGAAGGAATTTTATCTCTCAAAAAATCAGACAATTTATTTCCCTTATAAAGGCTGGCTACGTACGGAGAGTTATTTGTTGCAGAAAATAGTTCTATTAATTCAGTCACTGAAATTCCTGAGTCAAGCAATTGCGCCCAATCTTTTAATTGATGATCATTCAGTCGTTTGCCTTGTTTCTTTTTAAATCTAAAGAATGTTTCTATGGGTTGTTCCATTGTCGACGCAACTCCGTCCACATTTCATTATCTAAAATCAATGATCTTTGCATAGCATTGATCTCAGAAAGTTGAAAAATTGCTTTTCGCTCTCTCTCAATACCGCTATACTGACAAATAGTACAACCACTGCCTTTGCATTCTCGGCATTCTATAGAAACTAATTTTTGAATTAAAATAGCAATTAATAATTCAGAAATAAACGATTTAGAGATGCCCAACTCATGTAATCGTGCAATTGCGCCTATTTCATCCCGCGCATGAGTAGTCGATAAAACCATTCTCCCACTTAAAGCAGCTCTGATAGCCATATTCGCAGTCAATGGATCCCTAATTTCACCTATCATTAAAACATCAGGATCTTGCCTTAATAATGAAGTGATTCCCATTTCAAAAGTCATTCCTGATCTTTCTCTGACTTCGATTTGCTTCAAGTCATTCATTCGGTATTCGACAGGATGTTCAAGACTGACAACACTTCTACCTAATTGTGATAAATAATGCGTCATTGTATAGAGGGAAGTGGTTTTCCCAGAATTGGTGGGTCCCACTATTAAAATAAGCCCATCTTCCTTATTTAGTATTTTTTTCAATGATTCCGAGATCTTTGGAGACATGCCAAGATTCTCAAAGGAAGAAGGGTGATAACTGGATTGAAATAACCTTAATACTATAGATTCTCCAGATACTGTTGGTATACTGGATACTCTGACAGAACATTTTCTAATACCATCATCCCACTCAAAAACTCCATCTTGAGGAATTCTAAGATCCGTCAAATCCATTTTGGCTAAAGCTTTAATTCTGCGTACCATTAAAGAACCTTCCTGTAACCAGCTTTGAAATGGATGGATTGTTCCCCTCATCCGAAATGAAACTTTAAGTACTTCATTTTCTAAATACAGATGAACATCACTGACATTCCATAGTAAAGCGGTGTCGAGTATGGATTGTACAGCTATAACAGATTGGACGTCCTGCCTCATTTTCTTCACCTGACCAGTCTCATTCAATCCTAACGCTGGTATAATTCGTCCATTTCATTTAATTTCCTTTTTACAATTTATTATTAAATATAAATTCTTGAGAACTATAGAATTTCACAAAATATTCCGTAGATCGTGAGTGGGAAATAGAAACGAGGACATGAAAAGATGCCCACTCATGCAGAAGATGATCTGCAGTGGACATTTGTGCAGGAGCCTTGTCACCAATGTGTGAATGTACTGTTGCCATAATCTCATATTTTTCTTTATGAAAAAAATAAAGTAAAGGTACAAATTTTTCAACATCCCAATAGAAATGATCGGAACTTGAAAATACAGGAATAGGAAAAAAACATACTTCGCCATTCAAATCCCGAACAAGAAAACCAGCCGATTCCCTCGGGAAATTCGAGCACAAGTAATATAATACATTTGAAGAAATATATTTCCACCAATTAGGCTCAGCAACATTATTCCACAAAATCAAATTCCATATCTCCAATTTGGACTGTGTCACCATCTTGTGCACCTTTTTGGCGTAAAGCTTCATCTACACCCTGTAGTTTCATTATTCTTTGAAAGCGAAAAACAGCATCTTGTTGTGAAAAATTTGTCATTTTTATCATTTTTTCCAGTTGAGAGCTTATGACAATATATCGGTTACCTTCTTTACGAATTTCAAATTTTTTGTTCTCTTCAAAACGATAGATTTTTTTCTCTTCAGAAGGTTGATTCTCTTGAAGTTTCTCTTCTTCTTTACGTTGATTAAGAATCACTTGAAGATTTTCATAAGTCATATTTAGCAGCTTGTCTAATCCCTCACCAGTTAATGTAGAAACCGTCAAAACCTGAAGTTCAGGATAACGATGAAGGAATTTTTGAAGATGTTCCTGAGCATCTGGTACATCCATTTTGTTAGCAACCACAATTTGTGGTTTGTCTTCAAGGTGCTTATGATAATATTTTAATTCATGTTGAATAATCTCATAGTCAGAGATCGGATCTCTTCCTTCCATTGCAGCCATATCGATCACATGAATCAGAAGAAGAGTACGTTCAATATGGCGTAAAAAATCCAAACCTAATCCATGTCCTTCATGCGCCCCTTCGATTAGACCAGGTAAATCGGCCATAACAAAGCTTCTTCCCTCATCTAAACGAACGACACCCAATTCTGGGGTTAACGTAGTAAATGGATATGCCGCAACTTTAGGACGAGCTGCAGAGACTTTACTTAACAATGTACTTTTCCCCACACTCGGAAAACCTATCAATCCTACATCTGCAAGTACTTTCAATTCTAATTCAATCCATCTTTCTTGTCCCGGCTCTCCTTTTTCGGCCATATCAGGTGCTTTATTACTCTCGGAAGCAAATCGTGTATTGCCTCTACCCCCTCTGCCTCCCTTAGCAACAACTAGTTTTTGGCCATGATGAACAAGATCGCCAAGAAATTCGTTGGTATCTAAATCTCTGATAACTGTTCCCGGTGGAACTTTAACTATAAAATCATCTGCTGAAGCTCCATGTTGATTTTTCGGCTTACCTCGCTCACCTGATTTAGCTTTAAAATGTTTTTGATATTTAAAATCAATCAATGTCCTTAATCCTTCATCAACTATAAATACAACATCTCCACCACGTCCCCCATCTCCACCTGCTGGCCCCCCTAAAGGTACGTATTTCTCTCTTCTATAACTGACGATACCATCACCACCGTCTCCACCTTTTACATAAATTTTAGCTTGATCAATAAACATCAGTTACACCCTTTCATTCAAATTGAACATGAAACAACGGTTGCATCAATTTCGATAATTTAATTTCCATTTCTTTTATCCACTCTAAATATTCGTATTGTAACTTCATAGGTAATATAAAGAATAGTTGAAGTGTATCCAGGCTCTTTTTTGTTTTTATCGTAAGAGGTTTATGCAAATATTGATTTGCAAAATTATTTAATTCTATAAGCGTGCAGATCAAGGTATCCAATCCAAAAAGATGAGTCACTTCATTAATTTGTGAAATAAATTCACATTGAAGGTAGGAACATTCTGCAAAAACTTCTATAACAGGATCGGGAATTTGAGAATTTTGTAACTCTGATAAAGAACGCAACCAAATCGACAATTGATCGATATGCTCCAAAGCAGATTCTAAACGGTTCATTTGCATATAAGCGCGAATCAATTGAAGTTTATTGAGCACTTCATGGCGATGACCACGAAACCAAGATAGTTTATCCTGCAAAGCGGGCTCCTCCAAAAAAAGCCTGGCCTTTAAAGGCCAAGCTCGATTCCTCATCTGATACTGTCTACTCTACCTATTGAATTATAGGTTAGTTTTGAGCCGACACTGTTTCTAAAACAGGATATACACTTACTTTCTTTTTCCCTCGACCAAATGGCTCAAACTTAACTTTGCCCTCTAATTTTGCAAATAAGGTATCATCTTTACCAATACCAACATTCGTGCCAGGATGAATTTTAGTACCACGTTGACGAACTAAAATACTCCCAGCCGTCACCAATTGACCGTCTGCCCGTTTAACACCCAGACGCTTCGATTCACTATCTCGACCGTTACGGGTACTTGAAACACCTTTTTTATGAGCAAATCTTTGCAAATTCATTAACAACATCACGAAAACACTCCCATCCTACAATACTAGGATTCAATTGAATAGATTTGAACATATTCTGGATATTGCTGACAAATTTGTTCAATACCCAAGACAAACGAAGATATAAGAAGACAAACTTCTTTACTCACATTTTGAGGAATAGAAACTGACATCTTCTGTCCAGTATCTGTTACATGTAATGCTGTTCCTGCTAAGACTTCACAAGAGTTAATGCAATTATAGGCTAAAACAGAAACTGCAGCACATACAATATCCTTGCCATTTACATCAAACCCTGCATGTCCATGGATTTCAAAACTCACTACTTGTTGATTGGAAGTACGAACGAAAACTTTAATCACAAAGACTCAACCCTGGATGGTTTCAATTTTCAATTTCGTGAAGGGCTGACGATGACCTTGTTTTTTGTGATAGTTCTTTTTAGCTTTATATTTAAAAACAATGATTTTTTTATCTTTACCGTGAGATTCCACAACAGCTTTAACAACTGCGCCTTCCACATAAGGTGTGCCAATTTTAAGCTGTCCATTGTTTTGAATTAAAAACACCTTATCCAAAAGTACCGTTTGGCCAACTTCAACTGGTAATTTTTCAACCGTTATAGTTTGCCCTTCCTCAACTTTAAACTGTTTTCCTCCAGATTCCACGATTGCGTACATAAAGCACCTCTGTTTTCAGAACTCGCTGCTAAGGTTGCCTAAATGCATTTTAACCTTTCACAAGCGGCATGTGCGTATAGCAAGCACTCTTTATAGAATAACAAAAATCAAAAAACAATGCAATTGCACATACTGTATGGTATTTGTACACTCATCTAACGAACTAATTCTTTTAATAATTCTTCCATTGATTTCATCCAATCTCCGCGAAATACTGCAGTAGCGATTTCACTTTCATCTATCATACCCATGATTTCTCCAGTATCTCCAAGAACGTAAAATAACATATAACGATCGGGGCTACAGCGCAGTGCTGCATCTCTAACACTTGCGGATGCAGATACTGCTAATGAGGTAATAGAATTAGTAACTGGATAATTTTGATGTTTATTTCTTAAAAATTGCATAGTTTCTAGGCGCACTTTTTTTCGCCCTGTAAGTGCCCCGACAAACAGAAAAATTGCCAGCATAAACGCTCCCAGATGAGGTTTACCAACTACAAAAGTAATCACGGAGAAACAGAACAGGAGAACCGACAAGATAATCGCCATTTGATATGCCTCCCTTGTCGCATGTTCATATCCTATTTCTCTCGCCCGGATTGCTCGGATAATTCTCCCTCCATCAAGCGGTAAAGCAGGTAACATATTGAACATGAATATCCAAAAATTGATTAAAAAAAACGAATTCCAATAACTAGAGAATAGCGGAGATCGGGTGAATATATATCCGATTGGAATGAGCAGAATATTTACAGCGGGGCCTGCAATAGCAATTGAAGATTCGCGCCTGGGATGAAATCCAATAGATTGATCTTTTAGCTCTGCCATTCCACCAAAGGGTAGCAAAGTAATTTTATCAATCTCATATCCATACTTTTTAGCCACAATGACATGACCAAACTCATGCAATAAAACAATCCCAAAAAGCATCAATGCTTGTATAACAAATCCACTTGGAATGGCCAACAAAATCATAATGGCAAAAAGTGGGTGAATATGAATGATATTTTTTTTTCGCATGATACAGTTCAATCTTGTCAGCATAGAAAGACCTCGATAATTTGTTCTATTCATTAAAATTTTATCCATTGATGCGGATTTTCAAATTGTCCGTTTTTGAACATTGAAAACCTTAATACAGGTTGACTACTATTTGCAGGCATATGACCTATAATTTGTCCTGCATAGACATACTGATGAATTTTTACAGTCACATTTGCTAAACCCGCATAAAGAGAATACCCAAAGCTTCCGTTATTAATTTCCACCAATTCATCCTTACCATCTTTAGAAATTGCAACCACATTACCCGAACCCGCTGCATCAACTACAGCTCCCGGTACCGTCTGTATCCAAATTTCAGGATGAGCATTCGAATAGTCAGCAACAAGGACGCCAGAAACGGGGTCATGCAATTTTTCTGCAGCTTGTACACCAAAGCTTGGCAATTGAATGCGTAATTGTTGAGCCAATTTATCCAAAAACGGCATAACTTTACTTGTTTCATCATTACTCATTGCCCATTGATAACCTAGATGTAAACGATTGGAGGTGGTATTGTGCATTTGTAAGGAATAGATACCTGCTAAAACAAGCGCAAGCGATCCTAATATTTTCCAAATAAATAGAGGATGATTTAAGCCTCGAGCATCTTTCTTCTTCAAAGAAAGATTTGAACTCACAGATTTGGGGATAAAACGATTTTGTTTTCCAAAACCTCGACTTACTTTTCTCCATGTAGGAGAATCCATTTGTTGCAAACCACCGTGATCGTCCGCAAATCCATAAGGAGACAATGACTCGTCCACCCAACGTTTCGGTAACTGGCTTGGCGAACTCGATTCGACATTAGAATTTTCATGAGGTGAAATGGCAAATGGATTTTCTTCATAGAAATCTTCAGTTTTGTTTTTTTTCGATATCAAACGATTCAGACGATCTTTGAAAAATGAGTTACTGGATTTTAACATCATGCAGCATCTCCTTTTGTTTTCAAGACAAAAGTATGATGCTAGAGGTAAATCTATGTATAACTTTATGATTTACTACCAAATACTTTTTTAAATTTACCCCATAACCCACGTTGCTCTTCCAAAACCATCAGTGGTACGGAATCACCAAGCATGCGCCGAGCAATATTGCGATAGGCCATAGATGCTTTGGAATCCGGTTTTATAACGGTTGGTTCACCTTTATTGGCATTGCTGATAATGGCTTCATCATCCGGAACAATTCCCAGCAAATCAATAGCTAGTACTTGAACGATTTCATCAATATCAAGCATTTCTCCACGTTTAACCATTTGCGGACGAATACGGTTGACAACTAATTTTGGCGTCAAGACTCCTTCATTTTCTAGCAGACCAATAACTCTATCAGCATCGCGTACTGCCGGGGTTTCGGGAGTCGTGACAACAATAGCCCGATCAGCTCCAGATACGGCTACCCTAAATCCTAATTCAATACCTGCAGGACAATCTATAATGACAAAATCAAAGTCTTCCTTTAGTTTCATGACTAAACTTTTCATCATATCGACGGTTAAAGCAGACTTGTCTTTCGTTTGAGCAGCGGGTAACAGGGACAGATGGTCAAAACGTTTATCACGAATGAGAGCCTGATCTAACCGACAGTCTCCCGTAGCAACGTCCACAATGTCGTAAACAATTCGATTTTCTAAACCTAGTACAACATCTAAATTTCGCAAACCTATGTCTGCATCTATCAACACAACACTTTTGCCAAGCAACGCCAACGCCGAACCAATATTGGCGGTAGTTGTGGTCTTTCCAACGCCACCTTTTCCGGAAGTTACAACGATTGAAGTACCCAAAAAATTCAAACCTCCTGAAATTACTGAGAGTGTTCTTTCTCTAACCGAACTTTCATCGTCCAATTATGCAAAGTATCGAGTTTATCAATAGCGATTCCCTCTTCACTGAGATAAGCAAATTCCATAGTCGTTTTTAAAGCTCTTTTCGGGCTCTCTGGGGCGCTGCTCATCATGTCCGCAATACGAATTTGCATAGGAGAAAATTCTGCAGCTGCAATAATAGTTGACCAATCGCCCAAGATTCCTGCATGAGCAATTCCTCTCAAACGTCCCAAACAGTATATATCACCCGTAGCCTGCACTTCACCGCCAGGATTCACATCCCCAATAATAACTACATCACCATCAAAAACCATTTTTTGTCCTGCACGTATCGTTCCTTTCCAAAGTGTCTGACGAACATTCGTTTTCTGATTTTCAAAAAGAGAGCGTTTGGCTAAAGTGGATGGTCCCCATTCTTTTATGAATAAATTGTCTTTCTCCATTAACAAATGTAATATTTTAATTAATTCATAATCATGTTCAGAAGATAATTGCCTATTGCCATAATCAATAGAGATGGCTACACCCGGCCCAGAAAAAAACGATTTTTTTTCACCATTAAGTAAACTATCCAAATCTTCGAGCAAACGACTAAGTTCAGCTTGATCGTCTAAAAGCAACAATAAACCTTCCTTAGTTCCTTTAAGTGTTACTGTAGCCCGTTCGCCGTTTGAAAGTCTTTCGCTTTCCAGCAGCAAATACACTCCCCCATTTATACAATAGCCCGGCGAAAAGAATTCGCTATTAAAAAATTAACTCCTGCTCCAAATGGAATATTGCCAAAATAAAATCATAGAAATAGAACTTATCATTCTCCATCAGGAACTTTGCCATAGTGATTGTCAGCAGAAATCGCCAAAAATTTTATTGCTAAAGGATAAAGCAAAAGAACCAATATACCATTTATTAACATTTGTTCAAGAGATTGGTAGACTACAGCAATCCAACTATAAGCTGTTACACCGAACATGCGTGTAAACCCAAAAGTTAACCAAACATCAATAAAGCTGCAACATAGGGTGACCAAAAAAGTTATGGTTATATTCTTGTGCATAAATTGTGCAAATGCAGCAGCAGCAAAATAAGCTATGACTGCGAGAGCAAAAGCATTAAGGCCAATAAATGAACCAAATACTACATCTTGAATCAAACCTAAAAGCAACCCTAAAAACAGTGCGGGTTTTGTTCCCCTCATAAGCGCTACAAGAACAAGCCCGACAAGAACAAAGTCGGGCTGAATCGCGTTGTAAGGCGGGATTTGAAAAACAGTGGACTGAAGTATCAATCCTATCCATAACGCGATAAAAGTTACAAAAATTTTCATTTTAATGTTTCCCCAATCGTTTTTGTTTTGTAACAACAAAAACGTGCTGTAGATAATTTAAATTAGCCGCAGGAATAATCGTTGCACTTTGGGCTGAACCTTGAGGTCCTGTCTGTACGCTTGAAATCGTACCTATCAATATGCCTTTAGGATATATATCACTGAGTCCAGACGTTACCACTTTCTCTCCAACTGACACCTGAATCAATGGAGCCCAAAAGCTCATCTGTAATTGACCAGCAATTCGAGTCGAACCAACTACGATCCCAAAAGGTTGTTGACCAGAAGAAGTTTGTACAAATGCAGAAACTCCATCCCCCAATTGTGTATCTGTAATGAGAACTACCTTGGCACTATTACTCGAAACGACAGATACACGACCTACCAAGCTACCATCTGGAGATACTACGGACATATCAGGTTTTACCCCTTGATTAAGACCAGCATCTATCAACAACTCAGAATTCCATGTTGAAGGATCTCGACCCGTTACATCAGCAGGAACAAGTGACATAGACTGATTTACCGTCTGTTTATAACCTAACATTTTCTCTAATTGTTGAATTTGAGCTTTAGAATCCACCAGTTGTGATTGAATGCTTTCATAATTTTGTAGCTCGCTCTTCAACTGTGCGTTCTGCTGATATAGTTGTTGTAAATTACTTAACCCAGAAAAAAAGGAAGTCACCTGACTTACAGGTTGATAAATTAACCCGGATACAGCACTCTCCGTATTCATAATAATTTGTTCAGGAAAATTGGCTATTCTTCCCGTTCCACCCAGAGTAATACCAGCCAGAACAATTAGCAAAATGATGCTCACCAATAAAACGAATAATCTTCTGCTGGAAAATAACCGGGACACCCGAATCCCACATCCTATCTATTGCGCCTTAAACTTGGAATTATGCCCTACCCTGAGCCTTTCGCATCATTGCGCTTCTTCTCCGATAAACATCATAATTGTCAAGCGCTTTTCCTGTTCCAACAGCAACGCAATCTAATGGGTTTTCTGCAACGACAACCGGCATTCCCGTCTCATCTGAAAGTCGTTTATCCAAATGGCGTAAGAGCGCCCCTCCACCAGTAAGAACGATTCCGCGATCCATAATATCCGCCGCTAATTCAGGAGGTGATTTTTCCAAAGTAACTTTAACCGCCTCAATAATTGAAGAAACGGTATCCGAAAGTGCTTCGCCAATTTCTTTTGCATTAACAGTAAAATTCTTTGGCAAACCTGTGAGCAAATCACGACCGCGAATATCCATTTGACCTTCTTCCAGTCCGGGTATAGCCGTGCCAATTTGAATCTTTAGCTCTTCAGCAGTACGCTCGCCAATCATTAAATTATAAGACTTTTTAATATACTGTATGATAGCCTCATCCAATTCATCGCCAGCAACGCGTATAGAACGGCTTGTTACTATTCCGCCCAGTGATATAATGGCAACCTCGGTTGTTCCACCGCCTATATCCACAACCATCGAACCGGTCGGTTCACCCACAGGCAATCCCGCCCCAATAGCTGCTGCCATGGGTTCTTCAATCGTTTGCGCATCTTTTGCTCCCGCCTCCAGAGCTGCGTCTTCTACTGCACGCTTTTCAACAGCTGTAATCCCAGATGGCACACTAATCATTACACGCGGCTTTCCTGACCAATTGGACTTTGTCTTCATGGCCTGTCTAATAAAATGACGCAACATGGTTGATGTAGTCTGAAAATCAGCAATGACACCATCTTTTAATGGCCGAACAGCGACTATATTTCCCGGCGTTCTGCCTATCATCTGCTTGGCTTCAGTACCTACAGCTTCAATCGCACCAGTATCCGTTCTCATAGCAACAACAGAAGGTTCTCTTAGTACAATTCCTTTACCTTTTACATAAACCAACGTATTGGCTGTACCCAAATCAACGCCCATATCTCGCACTGAAAACATCGGTCAACAAACCCCTCTCAACAATTCCCAGCCCATCATACCCAAATCACATACATTTTAATAAATCATATTAGATGCTTTGCTTTCAAGCTGCAAAATCGACCATCGCCAATAATAATGTGATCGAGCAATTCAATACCTAATATTCTGCCGACCTCATCCAAGCGCTGTGTAACGCATATATCTTCCTTACTTGGTGTAGGATCTCCACTTGGGTGATTATGCATGCATAAAATTGCTGAAGCACTTCTCCTTACAGCAGGCATAAAAATTTCTCGAGGATGAACAATGGAGGCATCCAGACTTCCAATAGACGAAACTTCCTTAGCCATGAGTCTGTGCTTCGTATCTAAATAAAGTGTAACAAAATGTTCTCGCTTTAGGTATCGCAATTCCTCCATAACTAAATTGGCAGCATCTTCCGCACTGCGAATAATAGGGTACACTTCAGAAGGTGGAGCAATGACTCTTCGCCCTAATTCTACAGCAGCACAAATTTGCAAAGCTTTATTCCTTCCAACTCCATGAAGCTTCGTCAATTCTTCAAGTCTAACATCAATAAGACCTTGAATACCACCCACGGCTTCTAAAATTTGTTTAGCCAAGTCGAACACAGAACAATCACGATGACCAACCTGTAGAATAATGGCTAACAATTCATCTGATCTTAATGATTCTGGACCATGTAGGATAAGTCTTTCACGTGGTTGATCTTTACTTGGGAAATTCATTTTTTTGGGACCTTCCACCCTGATTCCTCGCCTTCTGATCAACTGGTAAACACAGAGTAGAGAAATCATACTAGGTCCACAATAAAGAAAGGTAACATGATTCTTCATTATTTTAATTGATATATGCAACTTTATGAACTTTATTTAAAACTATCTTTCTATGCAATTTTATTTGTAGGAGTTAATAGGGATCCAGATTTGAAATGCTTTCATTAAGTCTTTTTGAGCTGCTATACGTTCATTCTCCAAACTATCTCGATATGCCAATTCTAGATATTGATTAACTTTTATGATTTGTATGGGCAAACCTGTAGTTTGAATTTGATAATTATTTAAACGTTCGGTAAGCCAATGATTATACGTTGTATCGACAATGTTCATATTTTCTCCATCCTCTACATGCGCCAACAAGGAAAGAATTAGACTATTCTCCATATTTATATCTTTTTCTGCTTGTTTATTTAAAGATAAACTGGATTGTGGAAGTATGGGAATTGTACGAATAGGTACAGTTAATAATTCAATTTTAACCGGAATATCAGATTTTTCTAATTTTTGTTCTTCGGACAACAGTGGTGTTGGCTCCAAAGCCATGTCCAATATATGATATTGTCTGCTGCCATCTGTAAAGTGTATTTCTGTGGATAAACCGATGCCCTTCACTTGTTTTTGATGTTGACCAGTGTATTCCATTGCCCATACTGTAAAACCAGGAAATTGCAATAATGAATGATGACCTGTTTGTAAAACTGGCACTTCTTGTGATGCAGCAGGTTCTGTCTCAACGCGATTTATAGAATGATACTGGATGATATGACTCCAGATGAGAATCATACATCCAAAAATGAGACCTGTAATCATTCCAAGCTGAAATTTTTCTTTTGAGGATAAAAAAAAATGAATTTGACGATTTAATAATTGCTTTAGCCAATCTCCGAATTTACTATTTTTATGAGAATGAAACGTTTGATGAAAAGATTTATGATGCATATACTCTACTGGATTAGCTGCGCGGAATATATGAATTGGTTTTAAGACAGGTGGCTGGTTTGCATTGACTTGGTCGATTTTTTTGTCTTTCTTATCCGATTCGATTTCATTTTCTTCAATTGGAAGCCCATTTTGTTGAGCTACAACCCATTCTTCTCCGCCCACTCGAACTAAAGTGCCGTATGCGTAATTCAATTTTTGATAGGAAGGCTTCTCCATAGATGTCCATCCCCTTTTTTTACCTATCCAAATTGACTGGTATCTATTTTGAAAGATAGGACATTCTATGAAAAACCATCTAAAAATAGAATGAAAAAGTAGCCTTGAAAGGCTACTTTTTCATCTGGTTCAGTTTTACGTGACTCCGCTCACCCAATCTCAAAAAATCTTTAGTTAAGAATATAGGCAGTTACTGTCCGCGCCCCCCACGCGTCCGCCAAGGCGGCATTGGCCATACAAATGTCTATATGATAGCCAACAATAGCACTACCTGTATCCTCTGCATGCACAACCCCAATTCCCGGGATATAAAGTGTCGTGCCATAGGGTATGACATTCGGATCGACCGCAATCACACCCGGTCTAGCGAGCCACCCAGTTGAGGTGACCCCTCCTTCTACATATGCCGTGGCTAAAACGGTAATTTCACCACTAAACATGCCAGGAGAATAACTTCTGCTCGACACTTCATAGGTTTGAGGAGAAGTTCCAACCAAAACAATTTTTGATTGGGGTTGACGAATCCATTTACGTTCAACATGTTCACTGACCAGCTTATTATTTACAAAATTACGGATTGTCTTCACTTGAAGCAACCCTTTCACACCGTACGACAGCACCTGCGTTTGCCCAACAAATAATTTTTGTGTTCGCCGTTGTATGGTCTGAAATGGTATCTCTTGTAATTTTGTATATATTTTCTGCTGGTCTTTTTGTATAACAATTTCACTGTGGTTGACGATGGGTTGTGACAAAGGTAGAGATACTTTATCACCAGGCTGAAGATGGATATGATCCATTTCCAAAACTTCGTCAACATTTTGCCCAAAAGTCCATACAGTTTGCCAATGCCCTTGATTATCAATTTTCACCATAGCCGGAGTTTCAATTTGAATAACCATGCCTGGTTGTACAGGGGTACTCAATCCAGGCTGAACCCAATCATGATGATTCAATTGATAACCATGTTCTCTTAAAAAAGAAGCAACTGATTCTTGATGTTCTGTTTGAAACACAATGCGTTGCCCATTGTCATCCACTGTAACTTTTCCCGGAACTTTTGCGCTCGCCACTGTGCCAAGCGAAACCAACATTGCTGTAGCGCCGAGGAATGAGTACAGTACTTTAGACTTTGGAATACGCACTCCACCACCTCTTCTCATGGATATACCGAGAAAAGGGTGATATTCAGAGCCACATTGGGTGTTAGTATACCTATATCAGGGACAAAGTGCAAACCAGATAAAGGTTACTATCTCTTAGTAAGCAATCCCTCAACTCGGTTGTACAAACAGCTTGATTGCTATTCATCATAACGGACGGTCTTTAAAAAGTTTGCCGAAAGTTGTCATAGCAACCCTATCAGCCTCGAAAAAAATTTGTTGCTTTTCTAGTAATTCACGAATATGCATTTCCATGGTTTGCATTCCTTCTTCACGAGAAGTTTGCATAATCGACCGTATTTGATGAACTTTTTCTTGTCGAATCAAGTTGGCAACAGCCGTATTACCGATGAGAATTTCATAGGCAGCGACACGTTGCTTGTCTGGTCCACGAAATAGTTTTTGCGCAATCACTGCTTGCAGAATATTAGCTAATTGAACTCTTATTTGTTGTTGCTGTATAGCGGGAAACACGTCAATGATTCTTTCAACAGCACTCGTCGCATCTGGAGTATGCAAAGTAGTGAAAACCAAATGGCCAGTCTCTGCTGCAGTGATAGCTGTAGCCATAGTTTCGATATCACGCATTTCACCCAGCAACAAAATGTCTGGATCTTGGCGCAAAGCTGACCTTAGTCCATCCGCGTAACTGTTCGTGTCTCTTCCTATTTCTCGCTGTTCAATGAGACATCCCATATGTGAATAGAGAAATTCGATAGGATCTTCCAAAGTGATAATTTTTTTCTTCTGGGTTTGGTTAATATGCTGGATCATTGCAGCGAGTGTCGTCGATTTACCCGATCCTGTAGGACCCGTAACAATAACAAGACCATGACTAAGTTGGCAAAGATGTAAAAAAATTTTAGGCATATTCATCTCGGACAAGCTCGGTATTTGACTAGGTACAATACGGATGGCAAGTGAAAGTTGTTCTCGTTGTATATAGGCATTTATACGATATCGAAACTTATCATGAAGGCTATAAAGCATGTCGATATTTTTTTCCTTTTGCAACTTAGCTAACTGCTCTTCTGTCATAATCAACTTAGCAAAAGAACGGATGTCGTCCGACTCTAACTCACGTTCAATGGCAACCAGCATGCCTTGAATGCGTAATATCGGCGGAGAACCTACACTTAAATGAATATCGGATGCGTTGTGCAGGACAGCCTTCTCCAATAACTCAAGGATATTCAAATAACACACCTCTATTTCAAAGAATTGAAATATACCAATGAGTGATTTGTTGTCCCAAGAGCATCCAAAAAGCTGTCGCTGCAGTGATAAAAGGAACAAAAGGTATAGCTGTTTTGGCATTCAATTTTTTTATAAACAACAAAGGAATACAGATAATGCAACCAAAGAAGGAGGCAAGAGATAATATCCATAAACAACCTGTTATCCCACATACCGTCCCTATATTGAGAAATATCAACGCATCGCCAAATCCCATTTTTCTTCGGCTCAATAAAATTAAAATAAGAATCAGAAAAAAAACAAAAAAGGCAGAGATGATTTCCAGCAAAAACGAAATATGAAGTAAAAAAATCATCAAAACAAAAAATACTAGAAACGCAAGTATAGAAAGTGGAGCAGAAATAGAATAATTGATTCTATCACCGCTTGCCAAAACGAATAAAAATGCAATTAAGATGAAATAAATCAAAAATTTGATGATATGAACTTTTGTGGTGGAAATTTCTATCCATAAAGCTTCAACCAGAGTAGCATATGCCAATATCCACATAGGATAATAGAATGAACTTTTCAATTGATGAATGACATGTTTAGAGCTATCCACAAGAGATGCAGCAGAATGTTGAACCAGTTTTTCTCCAACTGCTATACAAAACAAACCTATCAAAGATCCCAGTATAAAAATAACAAAAGATTTAAAATACAGAAAAAATACGAGTTTACAATGCAGCCAAACCACCCCCGAAAAAACATATCTCAACACATTTTCGTCAAATTCGACTTTTCCACCTGTTTTCAAAACGATGGATTGGACAAACTATGGTAGAATAGAGTCAGAGCATTAAAAAGGGGATGAAAGAATGCCGTTTTTTTATTATCTGGTCTGGGGATTAATCGCTATACTGGCCATTGGCGTTCTATCTATATTTTTGGCTTTCTTTATTAAAATAGCTATCTTGCTGGCTTTGATTGCATTTGCATATTACTGGTTTTCCAAAGCAGTTTATTATCGTAAACAGAGAAAAAATTGGCGACATTAAATAATGAAATACATTTATGCGAAATAATTTAAGAAACAATAAAAAGAGAGCCGTTTGATGAAAGCGACTCTCTTTGCTTATGCACTAAAGCTTGTTCTAACAAAGTCTAAATGGACAGACTGTTTCTGTATAAAAACTAAACCAATGCTCTTGCTTCACTTGGATTGCTTTTTAGTGCTTCGCTCAGTCGATGGGCAACTTGCCATATATCACCTGCCCCCATGGTTAAAACTAAGTCTCCGGGTTGCACCGTACTTAACAAATACTGGAGTACTTCATTTTTTGTTTTTAAAAAACGGACAGATGGATTACTTGTGACTCGAATCTGTTCTACCAAGCGTTCAGCCGTGACACCTTCTATTCTCCTCTCACCGGCCGGAGAATAAATATCTGCTATGACCACTTCATCCGCACCACTAAACGCTTGCGAAAATGCATCAAAGAGGAAATACGTTCTTGTATATCTTTGCGGTTGAAAAACGGCTACAATTCGACGCTTGGTTGCTTGAGCCGCTGCAATGGTAGCACGTATTTCTGTTGGATGGTGAGCATAGTCGTCAATAATAAGAATATTTTGTACATCCCCAATAACTTGAAATCGACGTTTGGCACCATGAAACTCAGAGAGGGCTTGCGCCATTTTTTCAAACGTTAAACCAGCTTCCAACCCAACCGCTAGGCAAGCCATGGCATTCATAATATTATGAATACCAGGCAATTGTAACCTCAGTGTACCCAGCACTTCTCCATTTAATCTGATTTCTGAAATACTACCGCGATCGATCAGATGAATCGAATGAGCAGTAATATTTGCTTGTGAATCTGGATTAGCTGAAAAAGTAACCACTCGGCAGGGCGCGCTTGCCGCGAACTTCTGCATATGCGGGTCTTCCGCCGAAGTAACCAGTGAACCATTTGGCTGGATTTGCGACACAAACTGTTGATACGCATTCAAGAGATTTGAAAAATCCCCGCCATAGTGTTCCAGATGATCTGGCTCTACGTTAGTAACGACTGCAATATGGGGATGGTAATGAAGAAAAGAGCCATCACTTTCATCAGCCTCTGCTACCACATAGTTTCCACAGCCAGCACGTGCGTTTTCTCCCAGGTTGCTTACAACCCCACCAATGACAAATGTAGGTTCACACTCGCACCGTTCCATCATATAAGCAATCATAGAGGAAGTTGTTGTTTTCCCATGTGCTCCAGTGACTGCGATCCCCATCCGGTCTTCCATCAGCCGCGCGAGCATTTCCGACCGATGCAAGACCGGAATATCCCGCCTTTTGGCTTCCATTAGTTCCACATTATCTGGTGCAATCATGGTATTGTAAACTACGACGTCTGCACCCGCCACCTGCTCTGCACGATGGCCATAAAAAACTGTGGCTCCCCGCTCCTCTAAGCGTACAGCCAATTCCTGTCTGGAAACATCTGAACCGGACACTTCAAATCCCATATCCATTAATACTCGCGCAATCGCACTCATTCCATAGCCGCCAATGCCCACAAAATGCACGTGCTTGAACGATTTCACGCGCATCACCATCCCATCTGCAGAAATTGCCCAACACTATCCAGTTAGTTAAAAATAGCATGCCTCGCTTCATGAACCGTATACAAGGAGCCGCAAACCAACGCGAACTCGCCTAGGTTGACAGCTCGCTGCATCGCTGCAGGAATTGATATAGCTACTTCGACAGATTTCGACGGATACCTTTCACGAATCTTATCAGCTAGATGTTCTTTTGCAAAAGCTCGGCTGGTTTGCGGTGCAGTCACTATCACGTTTGCAGCATCCGGCACCAAAATATCAATCATTCGATCAATTTCTTTATCCGAAAGAATTCCTAAGACCAATGTCCATTCAACATTCTCTCTACCACACCTCGCTAACCAAGCAAGCATGGTTTTCAAGCTGGCCGCTGCTCCTTCTGGATTATGTGCTCCATCTAAAATAAAAGTTCGATTCTGCCATTGGAGCACCTCAAAGCGCATTGGCCACAAGACACGGCTCATAGCTTCACGCAGTGCATGCGCATCAGGCAGCAACCCGATGGACTCCAGCATAGCCAGCGCTACTGCTGCATTTTCAACTTGATGGGCGCCGTGTAACGGCAAAAAAATGCCCCCTATATCGCAATGCAATCCCCTGTAAAATAGCCGCTGTCCCAGCAGTTCCATCTTTTCCAATATGGCAGCCACATCACGTCCTACACGAATTAATGGGGCTGTTTGTTGCTGCGCAATCGCTTCTATCACACGGTACGCAACATCCTGCGCAGCGGTGACTATCGGGACGTTCGATTTTATAATGCCAGCTTTATCATAGGCAATATGCCGCAGAGTGGGACCCAGTATTTCCACATGATCCATGCCTACATTTGTTATACAGGTAACCAGCGGATTCACTACATTTGTGGAGTCATAACGTCCACCGAGACCTGTTTCCCATACGACATGTGAAACTTGCTGCTCTGCAAAATAAAGTAAAGCCATGCCCGTAAGAACCTCAAACTCTGTTAACGGATCGTCCCCATCTACCCGTTCACAAGCCGTGCGGACACGCTGAGCCAATCGAAAAAAATTCTTTTCGTCTACAGGCTGCTTTTGTAGCGTAAACCTTCCCCGATAACCATCAAAAGAAGGCGAAGTAAATGTACCCACAAGATGGGTAGGATTGGCCATGAGCAACGAAGTCAGCATTGCTGCAACTGAACCTTTTCCGTTTGTTCCAGCGATATGCAAAAACTGCAGTCCTTGCTCAGGATGATGCAATTCTTCTAGCAGTTTTTGCATTCGCTCCAAACCAGGCCGAACGCCAAAGCGTTGCCTGCCTTTAAGCCACGCTTCTATACTTTCTTCTGCCAAGAATCGTTCTCCTTTCTACTGCTCCATTGCAGCCACTGCACGCAATCGCTCTTCCACTGCTGACAATCGAGCCTCATAATCCTCTCTTTTGATTTTCTCAGCTTCTACAACTTCTTGAGGTGCACGAGCAAGAAAATTAGGATTGCTAAATTTTTTGTCGATCCGCTCTATTTCCTGTTGCCAACGACGCTTCTCTTGTTCAAGTCGATTTTTTTCCGCCGCCAAATCAATCAATCCAGCCAGAGGAATAAATATTTCTGCACCCGATACTGCCAGTGCAATAGCCTGCGAAGGCGGCTCTATATCCATTTTGTTTTCTAATTGTGACGCATGACAAAGCTTTTGGATATAGTATTGGCCCTGCTGAAAGCGTTCCATTGCTTCAACCGAAAGCGGCCGGATAAGAAGGGAAATCTCCCTGCTCGGCGGAATATTGCGTTCACTGCGAATATTTCGCACGCTGCGAATCGCTTCTTGAATGGAACCCATCAATGTATCGCAAGTATCATCGATCCACGCCTGCTGTATTTGCGGCCAATCGGACGCAACAAGCAACTGACCGTTTCTTTGTGGCAAGTAAGACCAAATTTCCTCTGTAATAAATGGAATAAAAGGATGAAGCATTTGTAACAGTTGTTGCAGGACTTCGTACAGAACTGTCTGTACTCGTTCCTTATCGACAATGGACTCTCCATAAAGCGAGATTTTAGCCATTTCTATATACCAATCACAAAAATCATCCCAAGCAAAATCGTAGAGTACTCGTGCTGCTTCGCCAAACTCAAACTCTTCCAGTAATCTCTGAGCACTTTTATTCGCTTTGGCCAGACGATGCAAAATCCATCGATCGGCAATATCCAGTTTATCCCATTCAATGGTTCTTGCTTGAAAACTATCGGATAAATTCATGCGCACGAATCGAGCAGCATTCCATAACTTATTCATAAAATTGCGGCTGCCTTCAATTTTCTCCATACTAAAACGCTGATCGTTGCCCGGTGACGTGCCAGTAGCTAGACAAAAGCGCAACGTATCTGCTCCATACTGCTCTATAATTTCTATCGGATCGACACCATTGCCAAGACTTTTCGACATCTTTCGACCTTCAGAGTCGCGAATCAGACCGTGAAGAACAACGGTTTGAAACGGCATCTGGCCGGTGAATTCTAATCCCATAAATACCATCCGTGCTACCCAGAAAAAGATAATGTCATAGGCGGTCACCAAAACACTAGTCGGATAATATTTCTGATAATCCGGCGTATCTGTATCTGGCCAGCCTAAAGTAGAAAAAGGCCAGAGTGCTGAAGAAAACCACGTATCCAATACATCTTCATCCTGATGGATATGGGTACTCTTGCAATGCCCGCAACATGTAGCATCTTCCAGTTGAACTGTCGTACCGCCACAGTCGTCACAATACCAAGCAGGAATTCTATGCCCCCACCAAAGTTGCCGGGAGATACACCAATCTTTAACATTTTCCAACCAATGCACAAAAACTTTTTCAAATCGAGCCGGGACAAATTGTAATTCTCCACGATGGACAAACTGCAACGCTGGATCGGCTAAGTTTTGCATACGCACAAACCACTGCAAAGAAAGAAGCGGATCGACCACTGTAGAACAACGACTGCAGTGACCCACAGCATGCACAATATCAGTCACGTGAAGCAGATAGCCCTGCTTGCGCAGTACATCCACAACATCTTGGCGTGCTTCTAATGCATTACGTCCAGCAAACTCCATAGCCAGTTCATTCAATTTTCCATCCGATCCGATACATTGCAACTGGGGCAATTGATGACGGAGTCCCACTTCAAAATCGTTTGGATCATGCGCTGGTGTAATTTTCACACAGCCTGTACCATACTCTCGATCGACAATCGGATCGG
The DNA here is from genome assembly GCF_900142255.1 of Alicyclobacillus tolerans. Taxonomy (GTDB): domain Bacteria; phylum Bacillota; class Bacilli; order Alicyclobacillales; family Alicyclobacillaceae; genus Alicyclobacillus_I; species Alicyclobacillus_I tolerans. The sequence goes on from NZ_FRAF01000034.1 coordinate 23,126, forward strand.
CTAAAATAGGAATCTCACGACCACTCAAAGGCAGAATAACCGTTTTGCCAATCAAGGAACTATACCGTTCATCATTTGGATGGACAGCAACAGCTACATCCGCAAAAAATGTTTCAGGACGTGTTGTAGCAATCACCACTTCACCTGAACCGTCTTTCAAGGGGTAGCGGATATGATAAAGTTTTCCCGGTAATTCAATATGCTCTACTTCAATGTCAGAAAGTGCTGTGCCGCATCTGGAGCACCAGTTGATGATGCGGTTACCGCGGTATATTAAACCTTTCTGATAAAGTTCCACAAAAACGGTGCGCACCGCTTGAGACAGACCTTCATCCATCGTGAAGCGTTCTCGACTCCAGTCTACCGAATCCCCAAGACGGCGAATTTGTTCAGTAATGGCCGATCCGTACTTGTCTTTCCATTCCCAAACTTTTTCTACAAACGCCGTTCTGCCAATATCGTGACGAGACTGCCCATTCTCTTGCATCAACATTTTTTCCACACGTGTCTGCGTAGCAATGCCCGCATGGTCAGTTCCAGGCAACCAAAGCACATCTTTACCTCGCATACGATGATAGCGAGCCAGAATATCTTGCAATGTATGGTTCCAGGCATGACCTAGATGGAGCACTCCTGTGACATTGGGAGGTGGAATCACCATGGAAAACGCAGGATAAGGTGAGCTACTATCCGCTTGGAAAGTTCCTGACTTTTCCCACTCAGCGTAAATTTCACGCTCCACTTCCTGTGGTTGAAAATGCTTGTTCATTTCTTGTGGGAACTTTTCTGTGGATGATGAATTTTGCATAAGAAACCCTCCGTTCATGTTATAGGATGACTCATTTCTTTCGTCGCTGCTCTGGACACAAAAAAGCCTTTCGTCCTTCAGGACGAAAGGCTTTTTCCGCGTTACCACCTGAATTTCCCAAGAAAGAAAAACGCAATCTTAGGACACTCGACATTGATAACGGGTATGACCCGGCTATAGCAGCTCAGAGACGACGTTCAAAACGGCTACCGAAGAACCTTCCAGCTAATGGTTCTCTCTCTGAACGGTTACACGTTTTTACTCCTTCTCATCAACGCTTTTTATCCGAAATTGAATTTGGTTGCTCTATCATACGAGAACAAACAAGACTTTGTCAAACCTTCGCGATCACTCAGCTAAAATCTTACCGAAAGGGTATCGGCTCACTCAAACAGAAATCTTACCGAAGGGATCGATGTGCGGATGTCCATGCAGAGTCGGCAAGAGTACCTGAGTACGATGCGCGTGCGTTACCTTAAGGCACGCA
>NZ_FRAF01000038.1 GCF_900142255.1 Alicyclobacillus tolerans
TAGATTTTTAAATGAGTTAGCCATCTCTCTTCGGTAAGATTTTTACGTGAGTTGACACGTGGTCGCCTGCGATATCAGGGCCCTCTTGAAACACTCATGAAAGAGGGGGATACGCAGGGTACCCTAGAGGACATCTTCTTGCGGTACGTCTCAGGGGGTGGGGTAAAGTGAATGCAGCGTTTACAGCAGAATGGATAAAGTATCGCAGAACCCTCACGCCATGGATTATCGTGTGCTGGCCCCTTTTGTTGGTCTTAACCGAGACAGTTCTAATGCCGCAAAGCCGGACATGGCATGAAACATTGATGAACACATTCAACTGGTGGTCTGTTTTTGGTTTGTCGTTATGCGCAACCATTCTGGCAGCTCTTTCGAACTCATATGAACGACGGGCAAACAGTTGGAGTGTGCTATGTACCCGTGTTGTATACCTGCGCGTTCTTTACATTTACAAATGGGTTGTACTGGCACTCCAACTGCTCGTCGCAACCGTTATTTATGCAGCGTTGGTAATCATCATCAACTATTTTCTCTGGAATCCGCATGGTTCCCCGGCTGTTGGTCAATTGATTGCCGGTATCGCACTGGTTTGGATCGCGGCGCTCCCGCAACTCGCCATCATTCTCTGGGTGGCCTCTCGAATTGGGGTCGGAGTAACCGTCTGCATCGGGTTGGTTGGTCTTGTCGTCGGCGTGGTTGCTGCAGAAGCGCCCTATTGGGTGATGATTCCCTGGGCCTGGAGCGGGCGTATGCTAATGCCTATTTTTGGCTTCCACATTAATGGTTTGCCTCTTTCCCCGGGGAGCCCATTCTGGAATCACGATGTGATACCTATCGGTATCATCCTCTGCATCGTGGCAACATCATTGTTCATGGCTCTTGGGGCAATCTGGTTCGAGCGTCGGGAGGTCAGGTAGGTCTATGATAAAGGCGCTATTCGCGGAATGGTTGAAGTATAGGAGAACAGCTGTTCCGTGGCTCGTACTAATATGTCCGGTGCTGGTGGTTTCCATCAGCAGCGTATATGTGGCACCTCATCGCTTTCAGGCGACCGCTTGGCCAACCGTATTGAACATAGGTAACGAGGTCTGGTCTGGTTTGTGGATACCGATCGGTTGGGGGCTTATTGCAGGGCTCGCCGGAGAATTGGAGGCATCCGCGGGACGTTGGCGTTGGCTGCGCTCCATAGAGTTGGCCCCAGGCTTGTTATATATCGCGAAGGCTTTTGTCCTGGCGTTCTTCACGTTTGTGGGTTGCGTGTGGTTGTGGTCCTTGTTGCTGATTGCCGGTGGAGTCCTACGTATCCCCTATCCAATGCCAATCGGTATATTGGTCGCATGTATGGCGGTCAACTGGCTGGGTGCTCTACCATGGCTATGGACTGCGCTGTGGCTGGCAGAAGGCAGTCATTGGGGTGTGCCGCTTGGAATTGGGGCGATCGGGACGATTGTCGCCTCCATTATCGGCGGATCAACTGCTCTTGGCAACAATATCTGGCCGTTCATTCCCTGGACATGGCCAATGCGATTCGTCTACTTGATTTATGCCATGCTCACCCCAGAACTACAAAGTGCTGCTCCACAAATTATCTTTTGGTCTGTTCTCATTGCCGCCGTGATCCTGAGCATTATTATGCTGCTCCTTGGTACATGGTGGTTCCATCGCCGGGATGTAGTCTGACAGTTCTTTCAAACTTACTCAAATCTACTCATAGGTAGGTTTAACGTTGAATGCCTGCTTCGTTGATGTCGCCCCTGTATTAGCAAGTCTTACATCATCTCCAGAGACTGTAATCGTGTAGTTAACGGCCCATTTCATGAGATTCTTTGCTGCGTTTGATCGCGATCACGATGCGTGTCGTATGTTGAGCATGCTCATTGTCGCACAGATAGCGATATATTTTTTTCGTTCCACACGTTGAGCAAATTTTACTGGAGGCAAACCACCTGTTTGCGATGATGAATAGTCCTCCGTGAATATCCTTCTTATACACTAATTTCTGTCTAAACTCGTGAAAGCCCATGTCGGCTACCGCTCTTGCCAGCAATCGTACATTACAGGAATTCAGAAAATGGAAGACATCTCTTAAAACACTCGAGATCTTGCTCTTTTTTCAAGGAACACGGCTGTTTCAATCGTTGTTCCCATATTTTCTTGCGTATATTTATAATATATTCCTTTTTTAGATTTTTATGTTGTCTAATACCAAGAGATTATTGCCATACAAGCATCCAAAAGCTTCATGTCTTAAAATTCTTGTCCACGCACTTTTGCAAATATCATAGTGTCACGTAGTTGTCCTGCTGTATTGCATCTTTCGTTTCGTAAGATACCTTCCAGAGTGAATCCGAGACGTTCAGCTATCCGTGCACTACGAGTATTTGTTGAATCACAACGGATTTCAATACGATTAGCTTGTAATACACAAACAGCAAAGTTCGTAATTCCATGAACCGCTTCCGTCATGAGTCCTTTCCCGCTTTGTGATGTACGAATCCAGTATCCTATCTCAAACTTTTTGGATTCCCAATCAATGCGATGAAGACCGCTTCCGCCTATAAATCGACCTGTTTGCTTACAAATAAGCTGAAATCTCAAATCAGACCGTTGTAGAAACTTAAGTCGTGCCATCCGAATGTTCTCCTCTGATTCATCTATCGTTGGAACGTTCTTCGCCCAAGGCATCCAAGGTCGCAGTTCCTCGATACTTTCTCTAATTGCTTCGTTTAGTGCTATACCATCACCCCATAATGGGGCACGGATAATGAGTCGTTCCGTCTCAAACTCCTCTGGAAATTCAATTAAAATTGGATTTGAACTCAATCTTCATCATCTCTCTTTTGACGTCTATTGTTTTTCATATATAACTAAGGGATGTTGAATGATTTAGTACACGTAGCCCTATGACTTTGAATTAGAATACGTAAGATGAATATGTGCGAGGTCTACAGTCCTAAAATCATCAAGAGTGCGTAAGAGATGAAATCTAGGCCATATGCTTTACAGAATCAACGGATTGAAAGCATTTCTAGTTCAACACCAATAGTCGAAATCGATATTGCGAAGGAAAAGCGTGTAGCTTAAGCAGCAAATTTTCTAGGAGTTACCTTGGCGAAACGAGCCATTCGAGCAATTGGTCAAGCCGTACCGGATTCAGGTATTTCAAACGTCGAATAGACAAAGGGGGATGATTGTGAACAGCGTTGTACAATATTACGAGATTATTGATGAAGCTTCGAGGTTCTCAAGAAACTCAAGAAAAATCGAATTTCTTACATCTACACATGTCATTAGCAGTCTTTTACCTTCACATGCGAAAATATTGGACGTTGGTGCTGGTCCTGGAGCCTATTCATTCTATTACGCAGAAAGATATCACGATGTTACATCAATTGACCTTACTCCGAAACATATCGAACAAATCAATAAAGAATCTGAGGAAAAGCATTTGGCGTTGAACGCCTACGTTGGTAATGCAACGGATTTGAGTCGATTTGAAAGTGAAACATTCGACTTTGTCATGTGTTTTGGTCCACTATACCACATCATAGATAGTAATGAACGGGATAAATGTATAAAAGAGTGTTTAAGGGTACTAAAAAGTGGCGGACATCTGGCTATTGCATACTTAAGCAAATACGCGGTTATTCCAATGCTTGCTACTAGAGAAAAGACATTTATTCGAAATAGCGTGATTGAAAAGGTGATTAACCAAGGAATAATTATCGATGGGGATCAAGACTGTTTTTGGACTGATGCATATTTTACATCTCCCGAAGACATTGAAACACTAATGATGAATTATGGCGTCAGCACTATTGACCATGTCGGAACTGACGGAATTAGTCATACAATACAGGAATATATTGATGCGCTTTCGGACGAAGAATTTCATTCTTGGATGGATTATCATTTTTTAACCTGCCGAGAAAAGAGCATATTGGGACTCAGCACACACGGACTCTACATTTGTAAAAAAACGAATGGTCATCAATAGTACGAAAAGGGGCTGTCGCAAAAGCGGTTAAAAACCGCTGTCGGGGTATCGTCTTTGTGTGGAGTGCAGGGTGTAAAATATTTTGTGTAAACTTCCCATCTGACATTCTCGATATTGAAAATCTTTTGAGGGGGGACAAATGATATTCAAAACTATCCCTCACATTACGAAAACATTTATGAAGCACTACAAAGAAATTAACTCTAAAATCCGTTTTCAGTTGTTATCTAAATTTGTAGTTTCGAAAACTCGATTCTCTACTTATCCATTTACAGCAATATACTTTCGAGATGTGCTGCATTATTCTCCAATAAAAATCGGGTTCCTGTTTGGATTACCATCCTTAGGTTCAGCAATATTGGGACTATTGGTTGGAAGTATGATGGACTTTATAGGAAACGAATTGGGATTTCTATGCGGCTTAGTTATTGCCTCTATATCCATAGAGGGGGTTTGGACTTCTTCATCACTATGTATCCTCGCAGTAATGAGTGGTATGAGTTAGTCTATCTATAATACCACAAATCAATCATTGATTTACACTCATTCAGATCCAGGCCAAGCAGATATCGAATTCAACTATAACTACTGGATTTATAATTTAGGCGGCGTCCTTGGTCCACTGGTTGCTGTATATATTTTGCATGCTGGACACAGTCCAATCTCTTTTTTCTTATGTCAGGTGCTCTGTTTGTTCTCGCAGTTTTATATGCGATCTCGACACGCGAAGTGTTTCGAAATTTCGCAATCTTTAAGCATAGAGAAACAAAGCCTTTGAGCCACATCGCAAAAAGAAAGATCGATATGCATGAGTTTTTTAAAACCATCTCACATGATGGAGATCTCTTCTAGTTAATTATCGGCTATTTAATGCTTTTTAGCATTGAGTCTCAAGACGAAAAAAGCGTTGTTCAGTCTCTGACGAGCACCATTCATAATGGTACCCTACTCTATGGGCATTTGTTGTCCATGAGTTTGATCATCATTATTGTTCTGCAACCAATAAGCACGCATCTTCTCAAAATGAAAAGATCAAGTGAAATCTTTTTAGCGGGTAGTGCACTCATATGCTTGGCGTTTGTCTTGGTATATATGGGCGTTGGATACTTAGGTTGGTATGGAGTATTCGCGGTATATTCGGTTAGCGAAGTTATCCTGTCTCCGAAATTACAATGGATTATATCAAATGTTCCAAAAAAAGGATTAAGGAACACTTATTTTTCCATAATAAATACAAGTGGTAACGTAGCTTTTTTTTGGCCATGGATTGGGGGTATTCTTTATGAAAGAATGGGCATGTCTAAGTTATTTATCTCCGTGTCTATTACAGCGATTCTGGCAGGTCTAGTCCTTATGGTAGCAAGTAATAAACTCACCAATAGATTGCGTGCCGATATGGTTTTGCAAGATTCCGAAATATCTCCTACCTGATAAATGGATGTAGAACAATTAATTTAGTAGTTATATTTTAATGGCTTGTTTATGTAGTATCGAGAGAGCCCTAAAATTGGATTTGAGTCTTTATCCCTTATCCTCTAACCTAAGATGACAAGAAATGAATCACCGTTCATTAGCCGCGTATTTGAAGAGGCGTGTGAAACGCTCGGCGTGATGCATGAAAGGATACCGCCTCGAACACCAAACAAAAATGCTCACATTGAATCCTTTCACGTCAATTAGAGGCAGACCGGCATCCTCAAATGGAATTCCAGGCGAATAGCGATGCTCACGAAGCTGTGACTGAGTACACCCGTTTGATAACCAGCAGAGAATTCATGGGAGTTTGTATAATTTATTGCCGGAGCAATTCATTCAAGTCATCCGTGACAAGAGGGTAAAACCTTTTGTGATTTGAGTGAAAATTGACAAATTTCAAGAATTGGAAGAGATTAAGGAAGAATAGTCTCTAATTTTAAGGGGTAAAACCGGTTTAAGAAAAAGTAAAGGTGTGGAAAAATGAAAAATTCATACCGTATATCTATAATTTTGTGTAGTTGCATTTTATTGACGGGATGCTCTACTCAAAAAAACGCGGCTACAGAAAAAAGCAGATCCGCTCAAAATACGTCCAATGTTTCTTATGTCAATGAGAAATTATACAAGGTTTCTAAGTCAAAACTTATTGAAGTGAAAAATCCAAAACTTAACTCTCTATTTTCCCCCGTTGCCTATAATTCATCACTCGGTTTTTTGAGCACTACACCTGCGATGCATCAAGCTCCTCCTGGAGCACCTCCGTTACCGTTTCAAAATAAAAAATTCATCCCAGGAAGAATAATGGAACTTAAGAACGGTAAGTATTTACCTCAAATTCATCCAATTAAGGGATATGAACCTTATGATGTGCAAAGCAACAAAGATTGGATTACCTGGATTTATGTATCCTTCGGCTTAGGGCCTGACCTAGGTGAGAAAATATACGCTTATAATATTAAAAAACACTCGGAATTTTTAGTGTGGAGCGGCGGTCCACTTCAACAAGTATTTGAATATCAATTGCAAGGACACGTTATCTATTATGGAATTCAGTACAATACAGGGAGTACTGACACAACATTCATTCGATCCATAAATCTAACGGATCGAAAAAATACTTTAATTGTCAGTACTAAGGGTACGGGGTTCCAGAATGTAATTGAGGATTTTGCGGTTACTGGAAAGTGGCTTGGAGTTATTGAAACACCAGCTAATCATTTCACATCTCCTTCGTTAAAGGAAAAATACCATTTTGAGATAGGTACTACGAAAAATCCTGTGTTTAAGACTATATACTCAAATGTTAACGTAAATCCGTTCACCCTAAGAGCACGAAGCGGAGTGTGGGTATGGTCAGATAAAACGAGAGGCGTGACGGCTTATGTTTTAGGTTCGAAACAGGTTCTTGGTCTAGATAGTATGCCTTCGTACGTTAAAACAGATGGACAAAATATATGGTGGGTAGCTATCAATAGTAATAACTATGGAGGCTACGACATCAAAAGCAACCAATATTTAAAGCTACCACCCAAAGTCATTCCGTTGGGCATCAATATTTCAGGTAATGTAGATATCTTTGATACCAAAAGTACGTTTTATTTTTATAAGAGTAATTAGTACTACAGCGATAGTTATGAATTGATGTTAAGTTAAAAGTGTGGACACAGCGAATCGAGGATGTAAAAATTAGTAAATCGATGCAAGGTGTTTGCAATGGCCAAGCATTTGGACGAATACACCTCCATTCATGCCGTACGCAGTTTTCGCAGTATGGGGCACGAATTCATCTCATTAGAACGAAATGAGGGTTCAAAATGCCCATCAGTGTGGATGATAGCTACCATTTTCTCATCGACACATTTCTTCTGGGACTGCATTCGAAAATGCAAGCTGCACCGTGCACAGGCGAACTGGAATGAATATATGAGATCATCGTTGTGGTTGGAGTCGCTTGTGGTCGTTTTTGTTAGTATATGATTTTACCATAACCACCATTTCTCATAAGTAACATTTCTCGAATTGGTACTATTACCGGATTTGGCTATGTTGGGTTATTGTTTCGGCTCAAGAGTAGAGGCTCGATGCTACAATTTTTTTCACACATATATGTTCTCATGGTTATGTATTACCATTGGGTTCATGTTAGAGAATTCGATCTGGGCTATGCTTGGACTGATATGGACCGCGCACATAGCGATTGATCGCTCGATAGGATTTGGAAGAAGGTTAAAGATGAGGATTACTAATTTGACGTTACATTGCAACGACGTATCTAAAATGAAAGCGTTTTATAACGGGTTGTTCAACTTCCCTATATCTAAGAAAGGCGCAGATTATATAGGATTTTATGTTGGAACTACTGAATTGGTCTTTAATCAGAATACGGATGAGGACTCATTTTACCATTTTGCATTCAATATTCCTTCGAACCAAATTGAGCAGGCGGTTAAATGGTTAAAATATGTAGGCATAGATGTTTTACCGTATCGTGGCTTAGATGTCGTTCATTTTGGTTCTCCGATTGACGCGGACGCTTGCTATTTTCATGACCCAGAAGGGAACATCCTTGAATTTATTGCGCGATATAGACTCCTTGGTGAATATGACAAACCTTTTCATCCACTCAACGCTTACTGTATAAGCGAAATTGGTATCCCGACTTTCAACGTACTTGAAACTTCTAATAAACTTTGCGAATCGATGAATCTCAGTGTACTCGACGGCGAAAACAGTGACACGTTCACTGCTGTTGGTGATGATGAGGGTACATTTATTGTGGTGAAGGAAGGGCGTGGGTGGCTTCCAACAGGGCGAGAATCAAGACTTTATTCCGTAGAAGTTCATCTGGATAATCAAGCCAGTCTGCTTGTTGATCACCTTGGAAACTTCAATATTACTTCTGGTTGATTAGTCCTTCTTAGCAGATTGGGGGGCGGAGGTCAAAGGAATCGACCGCATAACGCATCATGATTCAGATAGCCAGCATGGCAGTTCTTGCGCATAAGGGTAGCGACTTGAAAGCGTCGGTTATCATGCGATGCAAATCCACCCATCCAGGACTGCGGATGCGAACCTGCCATGAAGTGGGAAAGCAGTAATGCGGCCTTGCGATAGCTCACGCGCCATGTAGCCGTGTTAGATAGAGCAAATTCGGCCAGAGTGCTGAATATGATCTTGACGATTGGATATTGCCAGAGGATAGATAAGTGCCGAAATGGGAGATATCACGACTGTTGTTACGAAGATGGTCTAAAAGTAATATTTTGTCCAGGTCACTTATAAACGGTGACCCTGGGGTCATGCCCTCTGTTGAAATTGATTGGCGGCTTGGTCGGTCGTTCTGGGGAAAAGGAAGTGCCACGGAAGCTGTAAAAGAGACTTTACGCTTCGGTTTTAAGAATTGTGGTCTCAATAAGATTATGAGTATTTGTCAGATAAGTAACATTGCATCTGAATGCGTTATGCAAAAACTTGGGATGTATTTTAAACGGGAAATCATAGATTCGTCATGAGGTCGCAGAGTGCAAGTATATGTAATCGGACGCCAAAATCTCTCTGTCTGACAGAAAAGAAAGTCCGGCGTTCTTGAAGAAAAGGTGGCGATTCTGAAACATCGCGGTCGCCTCTAACACTGCATGAATATATACGGCAGTGCGACCATATTCCGTCGCGATCGGGCAGGTTTACGACAAAACAACAATGTTTTTGGAAGGGAATAGAATTGAAAAAACTGTATGGTTCTTTGGTAGAACAAATCAAGCAATAGTTACTTTGAATAAAGGACAGGCTGCACAATTTACTTTTTATGCACCTATTCAGAAAGTCATTAGTGATTCAAAATTGCTTGATTGCAACAATCCAGAAATTGATTTAAATGGATTGCGAAACAAGGAAATACAGACAGCCCATTTGAAATGGTTGGTGATTTTTGTCTGTATTTAATTCAGCATAATTAATCATTTATGGGAACAGAAATTCTTGAACTATAGGGGTCTGATCTCGAAGAAGGATTCTTCCTCATGTTTGTATAAAGATTTAAACAGGGATTTTCTGGTTTATGTCGTTAGCGGGCAGGAGTACACAATAATACGTCTATCTACCAATTAGATATGAAAGGATGTGGTTATGGATGATAAAAGGGTTATATGAAGTACATTTGCCTGTATCGAACATTAGGGCATCCGTTGAATTTTATCAGAAACTCGGTTTACAGCTTAAGGAGGAAGATGACGAGTCAGCATTTCTTTGGATAATTCCGCAAAGAAGTCATCTTGGACTATGGAAGCATGAAATTACAGAGGATCGTGAACCAGGTAATTATCCACCAAATGGCAGACATTTAGCTTTCGAAGTGGATTTTGATGATATTGAAAAGGCAGAAACTTGGTTAAAAGAACGAGGAATTGCAGTAGCACAGCATGGAGAAATGCCACCTACTGAGCCATATGCTAGACCCCATTCCCGAAATGCTTCGGTGTATTTTAATGATCCAGATGGCAATAATTTAGAATTTATTTGTAACCTTCCTGATGGTCCGACGGAACCTGCTCGTCTGATGTATTTAAGCGAATATCGTTCATTATGATCTTTGTCTGCCACTTACACGGACTTATGCGTTGAAACAAGCATGAGTCCTTTAGTTTTTATTCGAATATCAGGGGCTGATGCCAAAGAAGGAGCCTCCCTCATGTTTGTATAAAGACCTAAGCAGGGATTTTCTGGGTCATGTTGTTATCTAGAAGCATATCCTTATATTAGTTTTTCTAATAAACATGATACATTTAGATAAATGGACTGAGGAGTTTGGTAAATATGGGATTTGAGGAGTTGTATCAAAAGGCTGTATCTGTGTTAAACCCTCGTGAACTATCCGAACATGCTCAAGCGGGAACAGTTGCAGCTGCAATCCTAACGGAAAGCGGGAACGTATATACGGGAGTTTGTATAGATACCGCATGTTCAATGGGATTTTGTGCGGAGCATGCCGCCGCAGCTGCTATGGTGACTCATGGAGAAAACCGTGTGCTGAAAATGATTGCTGTCGGAAGGCGGGGCAATATCATGCCACCTTGTGGGCGTTGTCGTGAATTCATCAGCCAACTTCATGCAGACAATTTAGAGTCCGAGGTTATGGTAGACAGGGATACGGTTGTGACGATAAAAGAGTTACTACCACATGATTGGCGCAAATAGTCAGGATTTAAATGATTTATCCTGCGACAACGCAGTTGCATGGTCGTGAACCGATGCATAAATTTTCATCTCGTTTGTTAGAGTGATATAGCGCATATGGGCAGCATTGGTGAATAGTACACCGAGGAGTAGATTCTATCATGGGAATCAAGTTTCGAACTATAAATATTGAATTGGATAGTGATAATTTTATCAAATTTCGTAAAGATTCATTTCGTGTTAGCTTTGGTCACGAAGATGATTTTAATGAACAAGAGTACATTGATTTGATTCAAAAACGAACAAAGGAGCTTGAGACGGAGAACGACAAGCTCAAGAGGATCTTGGGTGACAAGGATCTGGAGATTGCCCTCCTGCGTGACATGTTAAAAAAGTGAACCCCGCTTATCGGACAAAATTGAAATAGCCGACAAGTGGATAAAGCGGGGTTATAAAGTTGCTGTTGTACTACGGATTGTCGGCATGAGCGAGGCGACCTACTACCATCGTCTTAAGCATCAGGGTGAGCCACGCGTTTACAACGGCGGGCGTCCGAAGCCTGGCTACTCTCTCTGCAATAACGGTAAACCTGTCAGTGATGAACAGATGAAAGAGTGGCTGTTGGAGGCGATTGCTGGAGATGAGGCGAGCTACGGCTACAGGAAGCTAACTGTTTACCTGAGAC
>NZ_FRAF01000039.1 GCF_900142255.1 Alicyclobacillus tolerans
GGGTATTCGGATTTTGGGGTTGAAAAAGCTCAAAGTTCGCCTTTCTCTAATTTGTCAACCAAGGTTGAAATGTCAACACCATAGTTCTTAGTTTCTTGAATTGAGGACTCTGAAACATACATATCAAAGAATGCGTTTCTAGGCATCGTTTTTTCTACGCTCTCTGTCATAAAACCATGCTTATTATATTTGGGCCTTTTCTTCTTGTGCAAACCTTCACAAAACAGAATTTTTGCTCTGAGAGCCTCGAAAGAGTACCCGCGACCTAAGCGGTTCATGACCCGTATTAGACTGTTTAAGGATTCTGTATAAGCATTTGTAATTGGGTGCATGAAATAGGTAAATATTTCTTCATGCCAATTACTCACTGCGGTTAAAATGTCTTTAAAAGCATATTCAAGCGAGGGAGGTATCTGGTTTCGCCACTCATCATAAGCCTTCATTGCCTGTTCTTTGTTTTTAGCATCCCATATTTTGAAAAAGGATTCCTTCAAATGATATGCTGTTCCTAGTTGTTCAAAGTTCTTAATCCAAACTTCAAGAATGAGTTCTTCATTAGGCTTAAGTTCCGTTCTTCGCTTGAGAAGAATGAAACGGTCATGCATGAGCCCTCTGCGTTCTTTTGGCGATAGGCTTTCCCGCAATTGCTTTCGCACGGTCTCCATAGCTTGATTTGCCATCTTCACCACGTGAAACTTATCCACAATGACGATTGCTTGCGGTAACACAGTTTTTACAGCATCCTTATACGGTCGCCACATATCCATCGTAACGTATGTAATTCTGCCTTTATTTGGCAGGTTATGGAGATATTTCACCACAGTTTCTTTGTTCCGATTTGGTAAAATGTCGAGTATAGTTCTTTGACCGATATTTGTTAAAACACAGCGAGGTTTGATGATATGGATTTCATCGATTCCAAGCCAATTGGGAGTTTCAAAACAGACTGTTTGTTCTAAGTAGTTAATATAGTCACGAAAGATGTTGCGGATCGTTTTTTCGTCCAAGCCAACATCCTCCGATATGCTGACAAACGTCCGTTCCAGGCTTTGTTTCTCAATATATTTCACAAGTCTTTTGGTGGCGCTTCGCTTTTCATCGACAGTGTGATCCAGCGGCTCAAAGAAGGTTTGCTTGCAATCTCGGCATTGATACCGTTGGCGGTGAATCAGAAGTCCTACACGTTTACCATGAATGGGTAAATCCATGATTAGCTGTGCTCTTCGCCCATAACGATAGAGATTAGCAATACACCCACAATGAGGACAGGCATCTGGAGCAGCAACCGTTTCAAGTTCAATCTGAAAATCATGTTCTGTTTCTTTATGTGTCAATATCTTGAAATGTGGAAGATTAAGAATATCCATTTGAACTTATACCTCACGCTACGACTATTTAACCAGAATATCGGCCCAATCTTTTCGGTCCTTAAAGTCCAAACGGAATTCCTCCAGTGCGTTGCCAACCTTTTCAATGAGCAACAACCGTCCATCTTCACCAATCAAGCTAAGAATTTGCTCCATGAAGACATCGACATGAAGCAAATAAATGTTCTGCCCACTGGCGAATTCTCTTTGAGCCCTCTCGTAAACCTCTTGGCTTTCTACGATGGGTTCAGAACGAATCAGGAATAACAATTCCTCCACACGAGCTAACCGCGTTGTCGCAATCTTATCTTCAAGGAGTTGTAAAGTAACTGTCCGATCCTTTACTTCTACCGCCAAAACAGTTTTTCCGTCTTTACGACAATCAATGTCTGCTGGTCTTTCCCCTGATGCATCAGAAGCATTGACCACCGCACTTAACACTTCGTCATAAATCCCCCAGAACTCGCCAATCGTTCTGAATAACGCGACACAAACGGCTTGAAGTCTACCTCCACCCGTTTTTGGCTTTAAGAATTCCTGGAACATTGCCATAGAATGTTCTAGACTGATACGTTGCGGCATTGAATATGTAACGGTTTGTTCGTTCTGAATCTTTCTGATTTCCAACAAGACTTGTAGGAATATACGTTCGGAAAATGCTTTATCTCCGCGTTTTTGCACTTCATTGAGGACTGCGCAGAGCTGATCCCATCCGTCCTTGTCTTTTTGTGCATTCCGATGCTCAGAACTGACTTCGGGAACTCTGAGTGGATTATTCACATACGGTTCTGGAGATCCCCCTAGCGGCTTGCCTTGTTCTCTCTCAAAGGGAACAACCACCTTATGGCAAAGCGTGCGGGCATCAAAATGACCAACTACTGCACTTCTTTTCTGAAGACAGGTTGCGTTTACTTTTGGATTTACAACTTTCGCCAAGAGCTGTGTTGGTAAAACGTATCTATAACTTCGTGTGTTACTTCTCAGAAGACTCGATATTGCAGATGAGAATTCCTCATCAAAATTGGAGTCTAAATCTTTCTGCTGAATTGTTTCCCAAAAGTGAATCAGGGTATTTTTTGCCTCTTCGGTATTTACTATGATTTCCTCGCCCATCAGATCAACTCCATTGGCAACTCATAATTGATCCACAAAGTTTCTTGTCGTTCTTCTTTCACTGAATGGCATAGCCTGGGGTCCGCTTCAATACACGTCCAGTCACCATACAGTTCGTCCATTAACGAACAATGATAGCCAGAAATAGCCACTTTACCTTGCGCATTGTGTAGCGCTGCTGCAAGGTCTCTATGTTCCTCATCAGTCATTTCAAAACTGTATGCTTTACTGTCGCCACGGGATTCGTGCGGATAAGGAGGGTCACAATAAAACAGAGTATCTGGACTATCATAGGCATGTATAACGTCAATCGCAGGACGATGATCAATTTGAACGCGAATGAGCCGACCTGCAATTTCAACTAGGTCTTGTGGGCTTCCTAGCCAGCGAGAGACAGCTCCGCCCATACCACGTCTACTTGTATTCCTGCACGTTGCCCAACGTCCCGGTGAAGCTGTTTGTGCCAACCCTGTCCTTGCTTGTCTGGCACGAATGTAGAACCTTCTGGCACGCTCCAGATCGGACAAACCCTCAACCGGTTCACAAATAGCTTCCACGAATTCTTCCCGTGAGAAAGGCGTCAACCCGATGACTTCGATCAATTCATCTCTATGATCGCGTAATACGCGAAAAAAGTTAACAACCTCTCCGTCTAAATCATTGTAAGTTTCTACAGGAGAGGGGGCACGGTTAATTAGGACGGCAGCAGAACCTCCAAAGGGTTCACAATAATGGTTCGTAGAAGGCAACAGAGGGAGAAGCCAGGATAGGTGGCTATACTTGCCACCGTACCAACCAAAGGCAATTTTGTTCTTATTCTTAACTCGGGGACGTATACCTGCTTCCTCAAGCACTGCATTCAAAAACAATGATGATGTTTCTGCCATTTTTAGCACCCCTTTCACTAAGAATGTACTCTATTTAATTCTGTTTTTCAACAACAAAATCCGATTTTACAATCGAAGTATCAAAAGGCGCTTTCAACCCCAAAATCCGAATACCCGAAATATCTGAACGATGGCGTGCTGATGAATCGCAGTGCGCCATTCGTTTAGTTATCCATAGAAATAAACCCCTATTCTACATAGATTTCATTTTGCAGAAGCATAGCCCAGTTTCTGAGATATCTTTTCAGATGCCGCTTGAACAGCCTTTATACATTCCTCTAAGTGCGTGTCAACCATGGTCATGGTAGGTCCGTTGATGCCCACAGCTGCTACAAATTTTCCTTGCCCATTCAATACGGGTGCAGCAATTCCGGTCACACCATAAATCGCCTCGTCACGTTCAATATAAATTCGTTGCGAACGAATGGCGCGAATTCGTTCTTGAATGATCGATACATCTGTAACTGTAGCAGGAGTGAAAGCGGGAATGGGTTTGCTGAGAATCGTTTTTTGCGAGCTTTCGTCCAGGTAGGCAAGTGATACAAGACCGAATGCTCCATAAACTAGAGGTCGTTGAGGTCCTTCAAACAAGGATACTTTCAGTCCCTCGCGCACTTCTTTTTGATAAACGTAGACAAGATGATCGTCCTCGACAATCGAAAGAAAGACAGTTTGATTTACCTGCTCGTGTAAGGCTTCCAAAATGGGTTCCGCTTCTTTTCGAATATCCAGATTAGCCGTTACAATGTCTGCGTATTCCAAAAATTTAAGGCCAAGTTTATAAGTCAACGTCTGTGGATTAAACGTAACCCATCTTCGGCGTTCGAGAGTATATAAAACACGGTAAACAGTAGCTTTAGGAAGCTTGACTCGGTGCGTAATCATTTCAATGGTCAATTCAGAATCTTGATGGCGAAAAGCATTGACTACATCAATAGCTCGGTCAATAGCACGTATGGAATCCATTTTTACGTCACGCAAGTGAATTTCCTCCTATACTAAAGGTTACTTTTCAATTGAGTAAAATGACAAGCAGAAATGATTGACATTTCTGCTTGATCGCGTTACGCTTTTTTCTGAACAAAATGAATTATATAACTCATCAGATGAATTGACAATCTCTCTATGAAGTGTCTTTTTCTCGCTTATTCCATTCTCTCCAAAGGAGATGGTAGCTTTGGAAAAAGTGCTGGATGATACGTTGTTTAAGCGAGCTATGGGTTCCTTTGTCACTGGGGTTACCGTTTTGACCACTGAAGTACAGGGTAAAGTTCATGCAATGACTGCCAACGCGTTCAGTTCACTTTCTCTTCATCCTCCATTACTGCTGGTCTGTATTCATGAGAACGCTAAAATGTCTGAATTGCTGGCTCATGGACATCCATTCTGTGTAAACTTACTCTCACAATCGCAACGCGAATTGTCCGGTTACTTTGCCGGATTTAGCACAACGGCCACATTTCCCGCCTTTTCTTTTCTGCCTTTTGCACATACGCAAAGACTTGATGGCGCTATCTGTTCTGTCGCTTGTCAGGTTGAAGAGCGAGTTCACAGCGGAGATCATGTCATTGTGATCGGACGCGTACAAGAAGTCGTTTTTCCGGATGAGATGACACAACCCCTGGTCTACTTTCAAGGTCAATATTATGACCTGCAGAAACTAGAAAATTAATCAATTCAACGAGCAAGATTTGTAAGCGTTTACTTCCAACTCTGCCAACTATCATAAATTCTTTATAAAAAGTGAGGGATACGATGAAACATGCTCGATTTTTTTGGCAAGGTGGCATCCATGAAGGGACGGTCGACGCGGGAGGTCGTCTGCGCGATGAAGCAGGGCGAGAAGTTTCTACCACAGATATTGCCTGGTTACCGCCACTTGTACCACACACTGTTTATGGATTGGCTTTGAATTATTCCGATCACGCTAAAGAACTTCAACTGGAAGTTCCCAAAGATCCTGTTCTCTTTATCAAGGCGCCCAATACGTTCATTGGCCACGGTGCTCCTGTCGTATATCCCAGTGGTGTGGCATACATGCACTATGAAGTGGAGTTGGCTGTTGTCATTGGAAAAACTGGTCGGAACATTAAAAGAGAGCACGCGATGGAGTATGTTTCCGGGTTCACCATAGCCAATGATGTGACAGTCCGGGATTTTGTGGGAAATTTATACCGCCCTCCTATCAAAGCGAAAGGTTTTGACACGTTTGGTCCTATGGGACCCTGGCTGATTGATAAAGAGGACATTGACGACCCGCACCAATTGACGCTTCGCACCTATGTCAACGATGAACTCCGTCAGGAAGGAAACAGCAGGGATTTGATTTTCACTATCGACTACTTGATTGAGTATATCAGCTCATTTACTACACTTTATCCAAATGACATGATTTGGACGGGCACGCCGAAAGGAGTTTCCCATGTTTATCCGGGTGATGTGATGCGTCTTGAAATTGAAGGAATTGGAGTTTTGGAAAACAGGGTGGTGGCTGAACAGTGACAACACAAACACATAACTATCAAATATCCGGCAATCGTCAGGTGGAAATTCAACCGGCACGTCATTTTATCCAGGGCGCATATTGTGATGGCGTACAGGGGAAATGGTTTGAAACCATCAATCCCACCAATGGCGAAGTGATAACCCAAGTGGCAGAAGGGTTTGAAGAAGATATACATCGTGCTGTATGTGCTGCGCATCAAGCTTTTCATGAGGGACCCTGGCGGCGAATGTCAGCTAAAGAACGCAGTCGAATCATGGTGAACATAGCCGAAGGATTAGAAAAGAACGGAGAAGAACTTGCCTATCTCGAAACATTAGACACTGGACTACCCATTGCGCAAGCACGAGGTCAGGCGGCACGAGCAGCGGACAACTTTCGCTTTTTTGCCAAGAAGGCGGAAGAAATGACAGGTGAGACCTATCCAGTAGATGAGTCGTTTCTCAATTATACCGTGCGTAGACCCGTAGGCGTGGCCGGTTTAATTACGCCTTGGAACACGCCTTTGATGCTATCCACTTGGAAAATAGCCCCTTGTTTGGCTACCGGAAATACAGCCGTACTCAAACCAGCAGAATGGTCGCCGTTAACAGCTACAAAATTAGCTCAAATTATTCATGATGCTGGCATACCGGAGGGTGTCTTCAATGTAGTCCACGGTTTTGGAGAAACTGCTGGTGCCGCTCTTGTAGCCCATCCGCTCGTCAATCTCATTTCATTTACGGGTGAAACCACAACAGGCAAAGAAATCATGCGTAACGGTTCGAGCACTTTAAAACGATTTTCTATGGAACTAGGTGGGAAATCGCCAGTTGTTGTATTTGCTGACGCCGATTTAGAACGTGCCTTGGACGCTGTTGTCTTTGGATTGTATTCCTTGAATGGAGAACGTTGTACAGCAGGATCGCGCTTGTTGATTGAGCGCAGCATCAAGGATGAATTTGAAGAGCGTCTAAAGGAGCGAGTCGCTCGTATTCGTTTGGGCGATCCGTTTGATCCGAAAACTGAGGTAGGGCCATTGATTCATCGTAATCATTATCAACGTGTTCAGGAATATATCCGTGTGGGTTTAAACGAAGGTGCGACTCTTGCTGTTGGTGGTTTTTCGCCAGATGATCAAGTTGGCAATTTTGTGCGTCCAACGCTTTTTACGAATGTGCGCAATGATATGCGTATCGCTCAAGAGGAGATTTTTGGTCCAGTACTTGTCAGCATCCCTTTTGATTCTGAAGAGGAGGCTGTTCATTTAGCCAATGATGTTGCTTATGGTCTTGCCGCTTACGTATGGACCAACAATTTAACAAAAGCGCATCGTGTTGCTGGACAAATTGAATCTGGAATGGTGTGGATCAACTCGCAAAATGTTCGAGACTTGCGGACGCCTTTTGGTGGTTCCAAAAATAGCGGTATAGGTCGTGAAGGAGGACACTACAGTTTCGAGTTCTACACAGAATTGAAAACCATTCATGTGTCCATGAGTCATCACCCTATTCCTAAATTCGGAAAAGTTGAATGAGTCTATAGAACGGGAGGAGGAATTGAGGATGGGAGCAAGACGTGGGCAAGACTATTTGCAGCGGCTGAACGCAGAATCTCGGGATGTATGGATTGATGGACAACGTGTTCAGGGTTCTGTGACGGAACATCCTGCTTTTACAAACGTAACCGAGAGCATGGCCAAATTGTACGATTTACAATTTAACCCTAATCTGAGGGACATGATGACCTATGAAGAGGAAGGAGAACGTTACGGGACGTCATTTATGGTTCCAAAGACGAGTGCTGATTTAGAAAAACGTCGACAAATGCATAAAATTTGGGCCGATGCTACTTGCGGAATGATGGGACGGTCCCCTGATTATCTAAACAGCGCTTTGATGGCTATGAGTCAGGCAGGAGATTATTTTGCACAAAATAATCCAATGTTTGCTGAAAACATTCGTGCCTACTATCGCTATGTTCGTCAGCACGATTTAAGTCTGACCCACACACTCATCAATCCGCAGGTTAATCGTGCGCTCAGTGTCAGTCAGCAATCTGATCCAGACGTTGCGGCGCATGTGGTCGATAAGAATAAAGATGGTGTGGTCATTCGTGGCGCACGATTGCTCGCCACACAAGGTCCCATAACGGACGAAATCATGGTTTTTCCGTCCACCCTTCTTAAAGGAACAGAAGAAGATAATCCTTACTCGTTTGCTTTTGCCATTCCCAATTCAACTCCAGGTCTGCGTTATCTTTGTCGAGAAACTTTCGATTACGGCAAATCTCATTTTGACCATCCACTTGGCTCTCGTTTTGAAGAAATGGATGCCGTAGTCGTTTTTGATGATGTCCTAGTTCCCTGGAATCGAGTATTTTTGCTGGAGGATGCAAAACTTTGCAACGATTTGCACCAGATGACTGGGGCCACCATTCATATGACCTACCAAGTTTTGCAAAAAAATATTGCGAAAGCTGAGTTTGTGCTCGGAGTGGCAGAAAATATTGTCGATGCTATAGGTATCGGTCAGTTCCAACATGTGCAGGAAAAGGTCAGCGAGATCATGCTCGCCGTAGAGACAATGAAAGCGTTTGTACGATCTTCAGAAGCTGATGCTTCCCTGAATCGTTGGGGAGTCATGACGCCTAAATGGGAGCCTTTGAATGCGGCTCGACAAATTTTCCCCAAACTTTATCCGCGACTGGTAGAAATTTTACAGTTACTGGGAGCGAGTGGATTAATGGCTATTCCTTCAGAAACCGATATGACCAGCGATGTGCAAGCGGATATCCATAAGTATCTAGTTTCTCGCAATCGCAATGCGGAAGATAGATTGCGATTGTTCAGGCTCGCTTGGGATGTTTCGCTCAGTGCGTTTGGCTCTCGCCAAGTTCTCTATGAACGCTATTTCTTTGGTGATCCGGTTCGCATGGCAGGAGCCTATTACCATTCGTACAATAAAGCGCCAATGGTGGAGCGCGTTCAACGTTTTTTGCATCAAGATGATCCTGTGCAGGTTGAGGTAGCGTCTACCCAGGCATGAGGAGGAATCATATGTCGCACCATCCATTTCAAATTTTACGGGCGGCGCATGCAGAACTGAGAGTTTCCGATTTGTCAAAATCACGTGCGTTTTATGTGGATGCGCTCGGGTTTGTGGTCAGTGATGAAACGTCAACTGAGATTTATTTGCGTGGTGTTGAGGAACGAAATCATCACAGTTTGATTCTCAAAAAGAGCGATACACCAGCTGTGGGACATCTCGGATTTCGTGTAGCATCCAATGAAGATGTGGAAGCACTCTATCAATTCTATTTACAACAGGGCTGCTATGTCCGGCTTCGTGAGCCCAATGAAGAAAAAGGACAGGGTTTGGCTGTTCTGGTTCAAGATCCCTTTGGCTTTCCCGTTGAATTTTTTTCAGATATGACGGCTTTGGAACCTTATCATCAAAAGTATCATTTGCATCGCGGCGGAGCAGTACGAAGAATGGATCATTTTAATCTTTTTGTGCCCAATTTCTCGGCAGCTTTCGAATTTTGGCAGAAAGAACTTGGTTTTAAGCTCACAGAGTATGTGGAAACAGACGAAGAACCACAGGAAAAGACAGCAGCTTGGCTCTGCCGCAAACCCAGTGTCCATGATATCGCTCTCATGAAAGGCGCAGGTCCACGCGTGCATCATATTGGATTTTGGATGGACGATATGATGAGTATTATTCGCGTGTGCGACATTCTGGGCGGTGCAGCTATGCATGAACATATAGAGCGTGGTCCTGGGCGGCACGGCATCTCCAATGCGTTTTTTTTGTATTTGCGCGATCCCGATGGACATCGTATCGAACTTTATACGAGTGATTATTTAACCATCGATCCGGATTTGCAACCGATTCGATGGAGTGCTCAGGATCCGCGGCGGCAAACACTTTGGGGGCACAGTACGCCAGAAAGCTGGTGGAAAGAGGCTTCTCTGGTGCTAGATGTTCAAACTTCTCAGAGGGTTGCAGTGAGCGATTATCCGCCCAATGGAGTGGCAGCCCAATATATCAAATGAATATAGAAAATTAGGAGGAATATGGAAAATGGCAGAATTGGTTGGTTCTATTGCGCCTATGGTCACGCCATTTTTAGAAGATGGTTCATTTGATGAAACAACATTTCGCGAATTAATAGAATGGCATATTGACAGCGGAACACACGGTATCTCTTGTACCGGTACAACGGGTGAGCCGAGTTCGTTGAGTATTGCAGAAAGAAAACATATTATGGAAGTTACTGTTGATCAGGTGCGAGGACGTGTGCCCACTGTATTAGGGACCGGATCGACCCATTTTGAAGAAACCCTGGAACTTACTTTGCATGCCCAAAAAATTGGCGCAGATGCAGCTTTGGTTATTGTACCGTATTATTCTAAACCTTCTCAGGAAGGTCTCTATCAACATTTTTGCAGTGTGGCTGATGCAGTCGATATTCCTATTGTCATATACAATATTCCTGGTCGGACAGGGGTGAATATGGAACCCACAACGATGGCCAGATTGCGAAAAAATTGTCCTAACATTATAGGTGTAAAAGAGTCAAACAAAAATTTTGAACAGATTAGCCATGTCCTGCACGCCTGCGGAAGAGATTTCAATGTCTATTCGGGCATAGAAGAATTGTGTTATCCTATGCTCGCGCTTGGTGGAAAAGGGCATATCAGTGCTACAGCAAACTTAATGCCCCGTGAAGTATCAGAACTTTATAATCTATGTGCGGCAGGGAAGTGGGATGCTGCGAGAGATTTGCATTTTCAACTTTTAGAAATCAATCAGGCGCTTTTTTGGGAAACCAATCCTGGTCCACTGAAAGCTTGCATGGCGATGATGGGGAAAATTCGTCCGGTGATTCGAAAACCTTTAGTATTACCAGATGATGAAATGCAGGATAAACTTCGTAATGTACTCCAAAAATACAGTTTGATTTGAAATTCAAATATAGAATTATGCACCTGTAGCTGTAGATGTTATATGTTTGCATATTCCGGGGCTTTTGGACACTGAATCCGGAAAGTCGTGGACAGTCGTTCCGAAAAGTCTTGGACAGTGAGTCCGGAAACTCTTGGACACTTTCCGTTCGTCCATGTGGGATTACTTTGAATTAAACAAATTTCTTAGTTCGTTGCAACAGTTTTGTCTCCCTCAGGAGCGTTTTTTACCCCACTCAGTAGTTTTCGCATCGACTCCCCTTTCAGTTGAATCTTGTATGCGTCGTGGACTAGGCGGTCCAGCACAGCGTCTGCTAGAGTCGAGTCAGAAAATTGTTCGTACCACAGTTCTACTGGTATTTGACTA
>NZ_FRAF01000066.1 GCF_900142255.1 Alicyclobacillus tolerans
AGGTTGGCAAATGTACAAAGATCGATACATCTATCCAGCGATTTTTCATTTCGCTGAGGATGGAATATCCATAGAATTTCCTGATTTTCCAGGTTGTTTACCTTGCGCATTTAGCCTAGAAGAAGCCATGAAGAATGCCCGTGAGGCAATGGCATTGCATTTATACGGAATGGAACAAGATGGAGAAATACTTCCGGAACCAACGCCCATTACTCATCTTCAGTCCAACGAACATCAAGCCATTGTACTTATCGAAGTATGGATGCCTCCTTTCCGGGATGAGATGGAGCAGAGAGCCGTCAAGAAAACGTTAACGATTCCCAAGTGGCTGGATGATTTAGCGTTAGAGCATCAAGTGAATTTCTCGCATTTGCTACAAGATGCGCTCAAGAAGTACTTAGGCGTGAATGAAAAACAATAGAATCATCATCCTGATCGTATTCCCCGCCCCGCCCTCTCTCCGCATCAAGGAGAGGGGGCTTTCTTGTGATCTATCGCACTCATGCGGCCTTTGGGGCGGCGCTCATGGAATCGGTGCTGGTGGGAGAAGGCGCGTTCTCCTGGCAGGCGGGAGCGGCGGTGGCCATAGCGGCTCTGGTTGCGGTGATACCCGATGTTGATCATCCGCAATCCTGGATCACCTTGCACGTCGATCCTCTGCGTCTGGTATCCCGCACGTTTCGCCACCGCACTGCCACACACAGCCTCTTGTCGATCCTGTTTGGGTATGTGCTCCTATTTCAACTTTTGCACCTGCCCCCCTGGGTCGCCAGTGGAATCTGGGTGGGTTGGACGAGTCATGCGCTCATCGACCTTTTGAATCCCCAAGGCGTCATGCTCTTTTGGCCGATGCCTACGCCAAGTCTGCAAAAACGTCTGCATTGGAACGGATTCATCCGAAATCCCGTGCCGCTACTCACCATCCCCGTACAAAGTCTTGGCGAGGAAATCCTGGAACGACTCCTCCTGTTCTATGCGATGGCACTGGGGGTTCTTTGGATTGCGGCACACATCATCGTATCTTTGCCGTTTTCCCGCCCTCTCCACCGTCTGTTGTGGCACGGTATCGACATTTTGACGTGGCCTTTCTTGGTGCACATCGCGCTATGGCTTCACATTCGAGCGTAAGGAGGGAACCATCATGCTCTTCAACCCGCAGACGGTGGCCAGCGGACCCCTTTTCAACCTGATGCGACCGTTTTTCGGCATTCTTGCACTCGTAGCTTTAGGGTACTTTGGGTGGAGGATACTTCATATGACGGCAACCGGGAAACGCGCCGCACTGATTCTGGAGTTGTTCGGAATCCTGTTTGTTCTC
>NZ_FRAF01000058.1 GCF_900142255.1 Alicyclobacillus tolerans
CAGACAAAACAAGGAAG
The DNA here is from genome assembly GCF_900142255.1 of Alicyclobacillus tolerans. Classification (GTDB taxonomy): domain Bacteria; phylum Bacillota; class Bacilli; order Alicyclobacillales; family Alicyclobacillaceae; genus Alicyclobacillus_I; species Alicyclobacillus_I tolerans. Next base: position 18 of record NZ_FRAF01000058.1, read on the forward strand.
TAGATGTCTTTCTGTTATGTCGATATTTCCGAACAGAGATCGATCAGCAAGTGTCATCTGTGCCGAGATGGTGGAGAGGGGAAGCTCAATCGCAAGTTTGTACAGGAATGTTGGAAGAGGTTCTGAAAAAAATTTTTGAAGAGCATGCTCAAAATGGGGAGTAGAGGTGCTTTTAAAGAGTAGAGGGGCAAAACGAAAGCCCCCCTCACCACTCCGGCCGGGTGGGGAACATGAAACGGAGGTTAAAAAATGACACAAGTGATTACAGTAACTGCTCCCGGAACAACAGGTTTTGATACCGCGTCCATTCTAGACTCATCACAGATTGCAACAATGTGGGATAATTCCCCATATTTAATTGCACTAGCTGATGTAGCTTCAGGTACTACAAGTGAAATACAGAACTATGTTCAACAACTATTAAACCAAGGGTTTTATGTTGGATTGTACAGAGGATATTACTCTGGCATGTTTGATTCTGATCCTAGTTCTGTTGGTGCTGCACACGCTCAACAGTGTATAGATGTAGCGAATGGATTTTCTGGCGCAGCAGGAATGACATTATGGTGTGATTTGGAGGGAGCAACTGCTAATACGACGATTCAGGACATCATCGACTATGCTAATTCTTTTAATAGCACTTGCCAAGCAGCTGGTTATGAAGGGGGAGTATATGTGGGAGATGATGAACCTTATGCTCAAATGGACGGCTCACAGTTGTACTACGATTTAACAACTTCACATTATTGGAGATGCTGCTCATCTAGTATTTGGCCTACTGTTGATAATGGGCAAGTAAGGGGATGGCAGATACTCCAGACTAGTTGCGAATATGATTATGATGGAATTGTTGTTGACAATGATTCCATACAAACAGACCAACTTGGAGGTAATGCAGTTTTTATTAAACTCTCTTGAAGATTGGATAGGAGACCAGGTTGATAACCTGAGTCTCCCTATTTCCAATTACATTTGATTAATACGCATGAACAACGATACGCAATGCAGAAACTGGATCACCGACATACTTGAATGAATATATTTTGTTTCCTTTTTGCCAAACTATAGTCGTTTTGAGTGTACTATCAGAAGGATGATATTGATTGGAATTGTCACTCACAAGAATTGCGCCAATTTTCTCTGGAATGGGCATCATATGTGAGTGCAAATATTCAGCAATAGATTGCATAATCTTTTTCCCGTTTTGATTGGTTGATAAAAATTGTCCTTGAATGGCCCATCGTCCTTCGTTCCATAAATATACATAGTTACCGGCACCGCCAATAAACTGAGATTTTATTCCATATCCTAAATTGACTAAAGGATTTTGAGGATGACCATAATTCGGGATCATTTGCTGGATAGCATCAGTTGCTTGAATACTATTATTGAAAGTCTGTGTCTGAATATTAGTTTGAGAATGAACAATTTGGGTTGTTGATGATGTCTGTTCGGGACTAGAAAGAGCACCCGAATCAGTTGAATTGGGTTGAACTACAACTGTGAAATGCGCAGAATGTTTCTCGTCACTAACATTCACCAAATAATGCCCAGGTTTACTCCACTTTGCTGTTAGATCAAACTCACCTTGAGCATTCGTTTTCACCATGTATCCAGATGAATGGTCAGGAAGTCCCACCACGGCTAACTGAATGTTAGGTATACCTTGATGTGATTGATTCAATACCACGCCACGAATTTGGACCGACTGGTTAGTGAAAACTTGCATATGAGAATGAGGCACAACTATATTTGCAACTTGGTTTTGGATATTCCCTGAAGATGTTGTATGTTGCGATGTATTCGAGCTTCCTGAAGAAGAAGGATGATGAGTGATCCCACACCCGGTCACGGTCAAACACGTCAATGCAAGCATAGACGCCGTCAGTCCCCAGATTCGTTTTTGCACAAAAACCACCCCTAGT
>NZ_FRAF01000035.1 GCF_900142255.1 Alicyclobacillus tolerans
TCTGCTGACTTCTGTCCGTTCAACGTTTCCTTTCAGAAACGCTTACCAGCATCGCTGGCGTGCCGGACAGACCTCCCCGGGTAAGAACGTTGTCTTTCCCTCCATCTACCCGCTCCATTTACTCTCGACAGCCTTCGGTAGCAAGGGCTTTGTCTTGTTTTGCAGACTCACCCAACTGTCGCTAGCCTCGATTGGAGTTCGTGAACCTCGGGTCGGAGGTTTGCCGCCGCCTTCCTTCAGATTCCACCTCACGGTGGACACCCTTGGCTTAAGCTAATGGCTACTGCTACCTTCACCATTCCGGACTCTCACCGTAGAGACAACGCCCATGCCGGGCGCACAAAACCGTGCAATCCCCAATCAAATTGAGGTTGCACGGCAATCCCATTTCAAACTATTGATTTTTTCAATAGACCCGTTGATAGGCAACTCGATGATACAGTTCATAACGATCAATTTTTTGCTGATGGCGCAAGGTGACGCCAACATCGTCCAACCCTTCCATGAGCATCATTTTCGCATGAGCCGCAAGTGTGAAGGAAAAGGATTTGCCATCCGGTAAACGAATGACTTCTCCCGGCAAATCGACTTCCAATTCTCTCAGTACACCTTGACGGATAGGCTCCAGACCGTCCCAAGCTTCTTCACTAAGAACGACCGGAAGAACGCCATTTTTAAAGCAGTTGTTGTAAAAAATATCTGCAAAAGAACGAGCCAATATAGCCCGAAAACCGTAATCACGCAATGCCCAAACAGCGTGTTCTCGTGAACTTCCACAACCAAAATTGTCACCAGCAAGCAAAATACTCGCTCCCTGGGATTCAGGATGATTGAGAACAAACTCGGGACGCGGCTGACCCTTTTCATCGTAACGCCAATCATAAAAGAGAACATCACCAAAACCGCTCTTCTCAATGCGTTTTAAAAACTGTTTTGGAATGATCTGATCGGTATCGACGTTTGCGTTTGGCAGTACAGCAACCTTACCTCTATGCTGGTTGAATGCTTCCAACACGATTCAACTCCTTTCCTTGCATCCATTCGCGAACATCTACAAATTCCCCGGCAATAGCGGCAGCGGCTGCCATCGCGGGAGAAACAAGATGCGTACGCGCCTGGCGACCTTGACGACCTTCAAAATTTCGATTGGACGTGGAGGCACAGCGTTCACCGGCAGGAACGAGATCGGGATTCATACCCAAGCACATACTGCAGCCTGGCTCCCGCCATTCAAAGCCTGCCGCTTGAAAGATTTTATCCAGGCCCTCCTCTTCCGCCTGCTGTTTGACTTGTTTCGAACCCGGTACTACTAAGGCACGCACATGGGACGCTACACGCCTGCCTTCAACCAATGCTGCAGCCAGACGCAAATCTTCAATTCTGCCATTAGTACAAGAACCGATAAATACATGCTGAACGGGTACACCGAGCATACTCATTCCCGGAGAAAGTCCCATGTAAGCGTAGGCATTCTGCAAATCTTGTTGAGAAAACGCAGAATTTGGCGCTGCTACTTCAGGTAATAGGCTGTGCACCGAGCCGCCCATAGATGGATTTGTTCCCCACGTGACTTGCGGCTCTAATAAACTGACATCCATTTGTACAACTTTGTTGTACACAGCACCTTCATCACTTGACAATTCACGCCACAGTCGCAAACATTCCTCCCATTCTGCACCGCGCGGGGCGTGCGGACGATTTTGCAGATAAGCAAAAGTCACTTCATCTGGCGCAATCAATCCTGCACGTGCCCCAGCTTCAATACTCATATTGCAGAGTGTCATGCGTCCCTCCATGGACAAGCCACGTACAAAATCACCTGCAAACTCAATGGCGTAACCTGTGCCAAAACCAACCCCATACTTGGCAATCAAGGCGAGAATCACATCTTTTGCAAAAACTCCCGGTTGTAGTCGCCCTGTTAACTCTACCTTCAATGTTTTTGGCCGCGCTTGCCAAAGACATTGTGTTGCCAAAACATGTTCCACCTCACTGGTTCCGATGCCAAAAGCGATGGCACCAAATGCACCATGAGTCGAAGTATGACTATCACCGCAAACAATCGTCTTGCCTGGTAAAGTGAGCCCTAGCTCCGGACCAATAACGTGAACAATCCCCTGATGGGGAGAATCGAGATCGGCCAAGCGAATACCAAAATCCCGACAGTTCTCAGCCAGCGTCTCCAACTGTTTTTTGGCTATCAAATCTACAACATGATGCGGATTGTCCGTTGGAACATTGTGATCCATCGTGGCGTAGGTCAAATCTGGACGCCGCACACGCCGACCCGCTTCCCGCAAGCCAGCAAAGGCTTGTGGTGAAGTCACTTCATGAACGAGATGCAAGTCAATGTAGAGAAGAGTTTGTCCATTCTCTAATTCTGTAACCACGTGCTGATCCCAAACTTTATCAAACAGCGTTTTGGGCATATATTCCTTCCTCCTCACTCTGCAAAACATGTGAAGTTTTCTCCCATCTACTGCGCGGATTTCATAGTCTGGCATCCGACCTGATCTTCCAATGCAGCCAATACTCGTTCAGTCATTTCCGTCGTCGACAACGCCTGATGATGGCGACCAGCAAGATCTGCCGTTCTATATCCTTGCGAAATCACTGATAATACAGACTTTTCTAAAACGCTTGCTGCTTCATGCTGAGAAAAACTATGTTCGAGAAGCATGGACAAAGAAAGTAATGTGGCCAATGGGTTTGCTCGATTCTGTCCAGCAATATCTGGAGCGCTTCCGTGAACAGGCTCGTATAACCCTGGACCCCTCGAGGAAAGCGACGCAGAGGGAAGCATGCCGAGCGAACCCGTGATAACCGCTGCTTCATCGCTGAGAATGTCGCCAAATAAATTTTCCGTAACCACCACATCAAAAAATGTTGGCTTTTGCACCATCATCATAGCTGCGGAGTCCACCAATTGATGATGAACCTGGACTTGCGGATAATCTAAAGCCACTCGCTGAACGACTTCCCGCCATACTCGACTGCTCTCCAAAACATTCGCTTTATCCACTGAGGTCAGATGACCGCGACGTTTCGTCGCCAAATCAAATGCCACTCGAACAATGCGTTCAATCTCATCCTCTGTGTAATGAAGTGTATCGACCACTTCCAAACCGTTGGCTGTCTGGCGACGCTCTTTGGGTTCTCCAAAGTAAAGTCCACCCGTCAACTCGCGCACGATGATAAAATGACTGCCTTCCACCACTTCACGTTTAAGCGGAGAAGCATCCATTAATTCTGGGAAGACACGGATAGGCCGCAAGTTAGCAAAAACCTGCAATGTCTTGCGCAGCCCTAAAAGACCCGCTTCCGGACGAAGATCTCCAGGTAAATTATCCCATTTTGGTCCGCCAACAGCACCGAGCAGCACCGCATCACTTGCTTGGCAGATTTCCACTGTACGCTGTGGCAAGGGATGTCCGAACCGGTCAATAGCTGCACCACCAATATCCGCTTCTTCTACTTCTGTTGAAAAAGAAAAGAGAGATTCGATTTTTTTCAGAACTGTTAACGCGGCACTTGTCACCTCACGGCCAATGCCATCCCCTGGCAATACGGCAAGTCGATACTGCATGCTTGCGTCCCTCCTTATCTCTCCGCAGTTAGAGCTAATACATTTTGTTCAAGCTGTGATTTCAGATGAATACGATTGATAGCGTCAAGGAACGCCTTGGCTGAAGCAGCCAGCACATCATTGTCCAATCCCCTGCCTGCACCTGCCTGATTGCCTAACTGCACTTTTACATAAACTTCAGCCAACGCATCCTGACCACCCGTCGTCGATTGTATGCGATAGTCGAGCAAACACATGTTTTCTCGTGCCGATCCGGCTACAATTCTTTCAACAGTGTTGAAGATAGCTTCCACTGTTCCATTACCAGTGGCAACTTCTCTGACACTTTCTCCATTGGATAAACGCACACCCAGAGCAGTCGTGGTTTTATCTTCCATATACGTAACGTGCAGAAAATCCAAATGATATTGCTGAATCATTTCCTGCTGGCCACTCTCTAAAAGCAAAGCGAGGATATCGTCGTCCGTCACTTCTTTTTTATGATCAGTTAAAGATTTGAATGCGTTGAACAGTGCGTTAAACTGTTCCTCCTCAAGAAGAATGCCCAGTTCCATACATTTTTCTCGAAAAGCATGGCGACCCGAATGTTTTCCCAACACCATTTTGTTTGACCCATAGCCAACCATCTCTGGACGGATAATTTCGTAAGTCAACGTATTCTTCAAGACTCCATCTTGATGAATGCCTGATTCATGAGCGAATGCGTTGCCGCCAACTACTGCCTTGTTGGGAGGAACCGAGATACCTGTCAGTTTGCTGACCAGTTTAGAAGTCAGGGCTGTCTGTGCCAGTTCGATGTTTGTCTCTACTTCATACCAGTCCCGTCGAATGACCAGGGCTGTGAGAATTTCTTCTAAAGCAGCATTACCGGCGCGTTCACCAATTCCGTTGATGGTACCCTCAATCTGTTCGACTCCGGAAGCAATGGCCGCCAGGGAGTTAGCAACTGCTAAACCGAGATCGTCATGACAGTGTGCGGAAAATTTGACACAATGAGCATTGGGAACATTCTCTCTGAGGTACTGAAACATAGCTACATATTCGGCTGGTGTGCTGTAGCCCACTGTGTCTGGGAGATTGATAACTTTCGCACCAGCATCAATTACCGCTGTGATAATCCGGGCTAGAAAGGTCCATTCACTGCGTGTAGCGTCCTCGGCCGACCACTCTACCACAGGGAATTTGGCAGCAGCATAACGAACAGAGCTTACTGCCGCTTCAACCACTTGATCGGGTGTCATACGAAGCTTATGTTCCATATGAATAGGGGAAGTAGCAAGAAAAATGTGTAAACGCGGTTCAACAGCCTCTTTTAGTGCTTCCCAGGCAGCGTCAATGTCGCTGACATGGGCTCTGGCCAGTCCACAGACGGAAACATTGCGAACGCGCTTGGCAATTTCCTGCACAGCGAGAAAATCGCCTTGTGAAGAAGCCGGAAAACCGGCTTCCATCACATCTACTCCATAACGCTCCAACTGTAACGCGATTTCCAGTTTTTCATGACGATGCAGGTTCACACCAGCCGACTGTTCACCATCTCGCAATGTCGTATCAAACACTTCAAGCTTTCGCATGAACGGCCACCCCCTGCTGTTTAGCACGCTGTTCTGGTGACTGAATGAAAGGCATCATTTCTCGTAAACGGCGCCCAACCACTTCAATGGGTTGTTCACGCTCACGTCTGCGCAGCGCGTTGAAAACAGGGCGATTAGATTGGTTTTCCAAAATCCATCCTTTAGCAAAAACACCTTGCTGAATTTCACGGAGAATTTTTTTCATTTCCGCCTTAACAGCATCATTGACAAGTCGTGGTCCAGCGTTAAAGTCTCCCCATTCTGCTGTATCGGAAATGGAGTAACGCATGTAAGCTAAACCACCCTCATACATCAAGTCGACAATCAGTTTTAACTCGTGAAGACATTCGAAATAGGCAACTTCTGGTTGATAGCCGGCTTCTGTGAGCGTATCAAAACCTGCCTTGACCAGCGCAGAAAGTCCTCCACACAGCACAGCCTGTTCGCCAAACAAATCAGTTTCTGTTTCTTCCTGAAAACTGGTGGTGAGTACCGCCGCTCGCCCGGCTCCAATGGCTTTGGCATAAGCCAACGCCAAAGGCCAAGCCTGACCTGTCGCATCTTGTTCGACGGCAGCCAGAGCAGGTACGCCTCCACCCGCAGCAAAAACGCGTCGTACCAGATGGCCTGGACCTTTAGGAGCCACCATAAACACATCCACGCCTACTGGAGGAACGACTTGAGAAAAATGAATGTTAAAGCCGTGAGCAAAAGCGAGCGCCGCGCCAGGTCGCAAATGCGGCAAAATTTCCTGACGGTAGACTTCTGGCTGACGCTCATCAGGTAAAAGCAACATCACCACATCTGCCTGCTCCACTGCACTGGCTACATCAAATACAGCAAATCCATCCTCTTCAGCCTGTTGAAACGAAGCTCCCCGGCGAACCCCCACAATTGTATGCACCCCACTATCGCGCAAATTTTGTGCATGAGCGTGCCCTTGAGAACCATAACCAATCACTGCAACCGTCTTATCCTCCAACGCCTGTAGTGAGATATCATGATCGTAATAAATGGTAGCCATTATCCATTCCTCCCAAGAATTTAGGTTTGTTTCGCTATATTTCTAAAGGTTGAGAGCATTGGAGCGCATCAGACGAGCAATTTCTTGGGTCGTCTGACTATCGCGAGTCAAAGCCGTCACACCCGTACGTGCCAATTGCAAAATCCCATAAGGGCGAAGAAGCGCAATCAGGGCATCTACTTTCTCAGGTTTACCAACCGCTTCAATCATCACCGTGTCCCTACCTACATCTAAAATTCGCGCACGGAATGGATCGATCAGCGTGATAAGCGTCGAGCGACTATTCAATGGACTATTGACTTGAAGAAGCACCAATTCTCTGGCCACTATAGGTTCTTCTGTCAAATCGCTTACTTTCAACACATCAATTTGTTTGTGTAGTTGCTTCATGACCTGCTCCACAGTTACTTCATCCGTTTCAGAAAGCACAATGGTCATGCGAGATTGATTTTCTAACTCAGTGGAACCAACTGTAATATTCTGGATATTAAAACCTTTTCGTAAAAAAAGAGCTGTGACACGGTGTAAAACACCCGCCCGATTGTTGACAAGAACGGAAAGAATACGATTCACAGCGGCACCACCCCTACCATCTCGTGCAGTCCTTTGCCAGGAGCAATCATGGGATAGACGTTTTCCAACGCTGCTACACGACAATCCACAAGCACCGGGCCAGGTTCCTCAACTGCTGCAAGGAGTACCCTGGATAACTCTGACGCTTTTTCTACACGATAAGCGGGTATACCATACGCATCAGCAAGTTTGACGTAATCAGGCTGAGAGACCAGAAGCGATTCAGAATAGCGCTCATTGTAAAAAAGTTCTTGCCACTGACGAACCATGCCGAGTGAACCGTTGTTGACAATCATCATTTTGATTGGCAATTTTGCTTCTACCACGACAGAGAGTTCCTGTAGTGTCATTTGAAATCCCGCATCGCCCAGTACGGCTAGAACCGTTTTGTCTGGTTTGCCAAACTGCGCGCCAATCGCTGCAGGCAATCCAAAACCCATGGTTCCTAATCCACCCGAGGTCACCCAGCAATCCGGATTTTGGAAGGTGTAAAACTGAGCCGCCCACATCTGATGTTGACCAACATCTGTTACAACAATAGCGTCCCCATCCGTCAACTTGTAAAGTTGCTGCAAGACAGCCTGAGGTTTGATTATATCCGCCTCTGGCACATACCAAAACGGGAATTCACGTTTATTCCCATAAACACGTTCTTTCCACTGAGCAAAGTCTTTCACTTCCTGTCCCATACGCAATAATCCCATCAAAGCTCGCTTGGCATCTGCCACCACCGGAATATGTGTACGAATGTTTTTTCCGATCTCGGCTGGATCAATGTCGATATGCACAATCGTGGCATTGGGTGCAAAATGCCGTACATTTCCGGTTAATCGGTCGTCAAATCGAGAGCCAATATTGATAAGAAAATCAGTTTCATAGAGCGCTTGGTTGGCTGCGTAAGACCCATGCATACCTGCCATGCCAAGAAACTGTGGATGAGTGCCAGGAAACGCCCCAAGACCGAGCAATGTACTGACGACCGGCAATTGGTACACTTCAGCAAATTGCAACAATTCGCGATGGGCTTTGGCATGCAGAACACCTGCACCGACCAGCAATAAGGGACGCTCTGCTTCAGCCAAGCCTTCTATAATACGCTTGAGTTGCAATAGATTAGGTTCCAGATTCGGTTGATAGCCCGGTAAGCTGAGCGGTCCACCATCATCCAAACGTCCCAGCGAGACAGCAACATTTTTGGGTATATCAATCAAAACGGGTCCAGGCCGGCCGGTGGAAGCAATATGAAACGATTCCCGAATGACTTGCGAGAGTTCATCGACATGTCGAACTTGATAATTGTGTTTCGTAATAGGAGTAGATATGCCAATAATCGATGTTTCCTGAAAAGCGTCTGTGCCAATGACTTCGGTAGAAACTTGACCGGTGATGGCTACGATGGGCAGGGAGTCCATCATGGCATCTGCCAGACCTGTCACTAGATTGGTTGCTCCCGGTCCCGACGTAGCAATGACCACGCCGGGCCGGCCAGTCACACGCGCGTAACCTTCAGCCATATGAATGGCTCCCTGTTCATGGCGTGTCAGCACATGACGAATGCCGCATTGATAGAGAGCATCGTAAAGTGGTAAAACGGCGCCACCTGGATAACCAAACATTAAATCGACGTTTTCCCTGCGCAGAGACTCGACGAGAATTTGTGCACCCGACATCATACAACTTGACGCCACTTTGGCTGAACTGCCGTCCACAGCGAATTTGTCCATGTTCTCCCCCTCCTATCTGGTCGATGATTTTGCTTGAGAGTTGACAAGATGACTGCTTAGCTGCTGCTTGATAAAACTGCACCTGTATTGGATGATGTAACCAATTGAGCATATCTTCGTAAATAGCCAGATAATTCACGCTGTGGAGAAGCAACTGGCTGTTGATATCTACGCTCTAATTCATCTTCTGTGACAAGCAGGGTAATGCTGCGATTGACAATGTCAATACGAATTCGATCTCCTTCCTGTACATAGGCAATCGGTCCTCCGAGCGCCGCTTCCGGTGAGATATGGCCAACACAAATACCTCTCGTAGCACCAGAAAATCTACCATCCGTCACCAAGGCTACCTCTCGGCCAAGACCACGTCCGACAATCGCGGATGTGGGTGAAAGCATCTCAGGCATCCCGGGTCCTCCTTTGGGTCCTTCATAGCGAATGACCACAACATGGCCTGGCTGCACCTCGCCTCGCTCAATACCAGAGCTTGCTTCTTCCTGAGAGTGATAAATAATAGCCTCACCCTCAAACACCTGAATATCGGGATCGACCGCACCCACTTTTAGAACGCTGCCATCTGGAGCAAGATTGCCATAAAGTATAGAGAGACCGCCTACCGGACTATAAGGATTCTCTATACTACGAATCACTTCAGGACGCCGAATCGTTGCGTTCTTCACTTGTTCACCCAGCGTTTGACCGCTGACAGTAATCCGCTCTGGATGAATCGCTCCGGGAATTTGGCAAAGTTCGCGGATGATGGCTGACACTCCACCAGCTTCATGGACATCTTGAATACTGAAATCGGAAGCCGGGGAAATTTTGGCAAGATAAGGAACTCGTTGGGCAATTTGATTAATCCGGGCTAGAGGGTAATTAATCCCAGCTTCATGAGCAATAGCCATTAAATGAAGTACGGTGTTGGTGGAACCACCCATAGCCATATCGAGGGCAAAAGCATCATCAATCGCTTCTGGCGTAACGATGTCGCGTGGCCGGATATCTTCTCGAACCATCCGCAGCAAGTGTTCGGCAGCTTCACGAAACAAGTTTTTACGTTCTTCTGCCGTGGCTACCAACGTCCCATTTCCAGGAAGCGCCAAACCGAGCATTTCCATAATGCAGTTCATGGAATTGGCGGTAAACATTCCTGAGCAAGAACCACAGGTAGGGCAAGCATTTTCTTCCAAATCTTGCAATTCGGCCAAACTGATACGCCCTGCCTGATAGCCGCCAACTCCTTCAAAAACTGACGTTAATGAGAGTGGTTTTCCCGTCAACCTTGATTTTCCCGCCTCCATAGGACCGCCAGAAACAAACACACAGGGAACGTTTGTACGAACAGCAGCCATAAGCATTCCTGGTGTAATTTTGTCGCAATTGGGCAAGAAAAAGACTCCATCAAACCAATGCGCCTGAATCATAGTTTCTGCCGAATCAGCAATCAATTCACGACTTGGCAAGGAGTAGCGCATGCCAACATGTCCCATGGCAATCCCATCGTCAACACCAATCGTATTGAATTCGAAGGGCACTCCTCCCGCCTCGCGTATAGCTTCTTTCACCAGTTGTCCAATCTCAGCTAAATGCCTGTGGCCAGGAATGATATCAACATAGGAATTACAGACTCCAATAAACGGTTTAGGCAAGTCGGTTGGCCTAACTCCGGTAGCATAGAGCAAGCTGCGATGCGGGGCACGATCTGGTCCTTTTTTGATGTTGTCACTGCGCATCTTGTTCTTTGCACCTCCTATGGCATTGTTTCAAATAAATCGACAACTCCTGTCCATCTTTGGTCAACCATCTTACTCAAAAGTTAAGCTCCCTCAGAAACAGCATGAGGAGCATAAACCGCATAGCCGTCTGTTTTCGTACGTTCTTGAAAAACTCGATGCAATTGACGAGTCACCTCACCCGGTAGACCACTCCCAATGACTCTGCCGTCCACTTTGATGACAGGGACCATCTCTGCCGCCGTTCCCGTCAGGAAAATTTCGTCCGCCACATACACATCATGGCGCGTAAATGGTTCTTCACGTGTTTCAATATGCAGTTCTTGCGCGATTTCCAAGACGGCTTGGCGTGTGATACCTTCCAAAGCTCCTAAGTACGTAGGCGGTGTGTAAACCACTCCGTCTCGAACCAGGAAGACATTCTCACCCGAACCTTCCACAACATAGCCCTCACTGTTCAAGACAAGCGCTTCATTTACGCCAGCAGCATGCGCTTCTAGCTTTACCAATATATTGTTCAGATAATTGAGACTTTTGACCTTTGGACTGAGCACGTCGGAACGATTGCGTCTCGTAGCAGCACAGATAACCTCAATTCCCCGTGTATAAAGTTCAGGGGCAAACATGTTCAATTGTTCAGCAATGACGATGACTTCTGCAGTTGGGCATTTTTTGGGATCCAGTCCCAAATCACCCATGCCTCTGGTGACTACCAGCCTGATGTAAGCGTCATTCAACAAATTCCGGCGCACAGTTCCGGCGACTATTTCCATCATTTCATCCAAAGAATAAGGAATTTCTAGGAGAATGGACTTGGCCGATGCATAGAGACGCAACAAATGCTCACGAAGGCGAAAAAGGTTACCCGAATATGCTCGAATACCTTCAAATATTCCATCGCCGTAGAGTAAACCGTGATCGAACACTGATACAGTGGCCGAATCTCTGTCAACAAACTGTCCATTACGAAATATCCACTGCTCCATAAAATCTCTCCTCCCGAAATTCCCTTTGCCAATTTGTATAGAATCCGTAGAAAGTGAGCATTCTCGAAACCTTAATTTTGAATTTTCAATCTTCTTTGCTTTGATGCGCTCAGAAGAGGTGTAGAAGGATTCGGAATTCTCGTTCAAATAAAGGCTTGTTGGTCATTTTAGTATGGGATTTTTACACTGTCAACGCGACGAATGTGCCATTTTAGCCATGTAAACGTTTTCTCCGAAAATTTAGAAAGCGTTTACTTTCAGATGGTTATTGAAGTTTTCAGATTTTATAAATTATTTTTGTCATCGAAAAACGGCCCCTTTTACAGGGAGCCGTCTTAAGTCTTAGTTGCTTATTTTTCATTCACGGATGAATACCATGCACTGCCGATATTCCATACAGCCATCTTACTCACTCAATGCTTCCAGCGGCATGACACAAGCCACTTTCTGTACTTGCTGAACTTGCGCTAGCGCATCGCAAAGTTCATCCATACGATGGGCGGGAATACTATGCGTAACGACCACAATCTCCGCCTGCCCTTGCTCCACTCGTTTTTGCAGAACGGTTTCCATACTGATGCCAGCGTCGCCAAAAAGCTGAGCAATGCGTGCAAAGACTCCAGGTTTGTCAGATACTGAAAAACGAACATAGTGTTGGTAGAGCATCTCATCAGGAACCACACGTTTTTGCAAATAGAGACGATTTTCGGGCGATCCGGCTACACCAAGGCGAATATTGCGCAGCAACGAGATAATATCCCCTACGACCGCACTAGCAGTGGGCATGGAACCAGCCCCCCGCCCAAAAAACATCAAATCTCCAGCTGCGTCCCCACGCACAAAAAGCGCATTGTAACTATTGCTGACATGAGCCAGCGGATGAGCAAGCGGAATAAGTGTCGGTCGCACACGCAAGGACAGCCGTCCGTTGCGATCGGTTCCACTCGCCAATAATTTGACTACACACCCCAATTCGCGCGCATACTGGACATCACGCGCGGTGATATGGCGTATCCCTTCGACTTGAACATCAGCCAGTTCCACACGGGCATGAAATGCAATGGAGGCCAAAATCGTCAATTTCCGAGCAGCATCCAAACCATCAATGTCACTGGAGGGATCCGCCTCAGCATATCCGAGTGCTTGCGCCTCGGCTAAGGCATCTGCAAATTCTGCTCCTGTTTCGCTCATTTGAGTCAATATAAAATTTGTTGTGCCATTAATAATGCCTTTTAAATCCGTCACTTCATTGGCCGTCAAATTCTCTTGCAAAGGTCCTACGAGCGGTATGGCGCCACCTACTGCAGCTTCATACAGAACTTCAACGCCAACATCATTGGCAACTTTAAGAATTTCGGTACCATATAGCGCAATTAAATCTTTATTGGCTGTCACCACATGTTTCCCACGACGCAAGGCCTCGAGGATATAGGTACGTGCTGGCTCAATTCCACCTATCGTCTCCACAATCACCTGAATTTCTGGGTCGTCCAAAATATCATAAGCTTGATTAGTCAATTTACTACGGTCAATTTCGGGCGATCGCGTTTTTTCTAAATCTCTTACCAAAATTCTTTTGACGTAAGGTCGGAAGCCTGTCAAATGTTGAATTTTCTCAGCACGGCGATGCGCCAGGAGCACAGTTCCTTGTCCTACAGTTCCACACCCTAATACTCCTAGAGCAATTGTCAATTTTCTCTTCTCCTTCTTTCTCTACCAGTGAGATTTAGCTAGTTATACAATGCGAACTTCAAGCTGTCAAGGAAAAATCTGAACACTTGAACAAGACCCTATTCCTGTGCAGACGAACTCGTATAAGCTGTCAGGCTTCGTGGAAATTTAAAACTGTATGTCGTGGCAACAGACTGGGAGGAAACTAAATCATGGACCTCACAACTGGCAAAACGTTATGGACAATGACTTATAGCAACCCGCCAACTTATCCTGAATTGTCTCAAGATGAGGAATGCGATGTTGCTGTTTTGGGCGCTGGTGAAGCAGGCGCTATCTGCTCGTGGTATTTAAGCAAAGCAGGATTTCATTGTATGGTTGTGGACAAACGACAAGTGGGACGGGGGTCCACCCAGGCCAATACCGGTCTCGTACAATTTATGAACGACATGCCACTCCATAAGCTAATAGAAATTCATGGCCGAGAAAAAGCTGTACGTTTTTATCGACTCTGCCAACAAGCTGTATCTGATTTAAGCGATCTTGTTTTGCAGATTCCATACCCAACAGAATATGCAGCTAAAGATAGTCTTTATTTTGCTTCTTCATCCAAATATGTTAAATGTTTGGAAGAGGAATATCGTTGCTTAATCGCAGAAAAATTTCCTGTTGAATTTTTATCCCGGGTCGAAATTGAAACCCGTTTCCCTTTCAGTAAACCTGCTGCTCTTTGGACAGGTGGAGATGCACAAATCAATCCTTATCGATTGACGCACAGCATTTTTCAACATTTAGAAAGTCGAGGGACACGTATCTTTGAAAACACCGAAATCGTCAACCTGAAAATAGAACGCGGTTCCCCAGTTCTATATAGCTCACAAGGTCACCGCATTCGCTGTAAATATGTTATTTTCGCAAGTGGCTATGAGACCGAAGAGCGTTGGCAAACATCAGGTACCAAACTGCAAACCACATATACCATTGCAACAGAACCTGTAACGGATTTTTCTGGATGGTTGAATCGATGCTTGATTTGGGAAACGAAACGCCCTTATCTATACCTGCGCACCACTGCAGACAACCGTATCCTTGTTGGTGGGCTTGATGAAAATACCATTCGCAATCCAGAGC
The DNA here is from genome assembly GCF_900142255.1 of Alicyclobacillus tolerans. GTDB lineage: Bacteria > Bacillota > Bacilli > Alicyclobacillales > Alicyclobacillaceae > Alicyclobacillus_I > Alicyclobacillus_I tolerans. Next base: position 14,003 of record NZ_FRAF01000035.1, read on the forward strand.
GGGACAAAGTTTTGTTAGAAAAAGTGACACAGTTAAAGAGCAATCTAGGACAACTCTTCCCTGAGTACACGCAAATAGGTGTTGCTTGTCAGTGGTCTGGTGTTTTTGCTACCAGTAAAGACGGCATGCCTTTTATTGGTCGCCACCCTCAACTCCAGAACTGTTTTTATGCGCTGGGATACGGTGGTAATGGCACAGTTTACTATACGATGGCAGGCAAAATCCTGACTCAATTGCTGATGGATGGATCTCACCCCGACGAAGATTTGTTTGATGCGCGACGGTTTCAGCTCCTCTACCAATTGGCTGAAAAAATAGGACTACATTGATAACGCTTTTTGAAATCGCGCGGAGATATAGTATGCTTTTCCCATCGGCATACAGTGGGCTATATCTAGCCTGAAGCAGGGAGAGGATGGAGATTGGGCAATCAATACTGTTTTGTCTGCGGCGCAGACAATCCGCGCGGACTCCATGTCCACTTTGAAAAACGTGATCGGGCGAACTCTTTTGCCACTTTTTACGTAGATAAAGAAATGGCTGGTTGGCCAAGCGTTCAACACGGGGGGATTACGAGTACTTTACTCGATGAAGCCTGTGCATATGTAGCCACTTTTCTCGGCAAAGTGACGGTTACGGCTGAATTAAACATATCGTTCAAAGCCCCGGTTCGGGTGGGAGAAACACTTTACATAGAAGCCACGCCAACCAGGGAAAGCCGGAAACTGATTTTGGTGCATGCCACCATTCATAATGCAGAAGGTGAACTTAAAGCAACGGCTGATGCCAAAATGATGGTTCTTTCTAAAGACCAGTTAGAAGAATTAGGGTTATCAGAGAATATTTTGAATGAAGTGAGTACCCCCGCGCAAAGCCAATAAATGCGCGGGAGACACGCTTCACCCTTTTCTTTTAGCCAAGCTCTTCAATTTGTTCTCTTGTCGGCATAATGGAGAGACTTCCGGAGCGAGCGGCAATATAAGCTCCAGCCCGATTGGCAAACCGCACGGCATTTTCTAACTGCTCATGATGTGCAGTCAGCAGTGATACTTTCGCATCAATTACCGTCAATAATTCAGCCCAAAATGCGCCCAAAAATGTATCTCCCGCACCTGTGCTATCCTCTACTCGTACTGGAATTGTTGGAACATGGCGGCGCCATCCATCCCGATGTACAATCCACGCGCCCTTGGAACCGCCGGTGATAAGCAGCCACGTTGGTCCGCAATGAGCAAGCTCTTCCATAGCCTCGTCTATCTGAGATTTCCCTGTCAGTAAACATGCCTCTTCTTCCGCAACTTTTACAACATCCGCCCATTGTAATCCCAAGCGCATAGCTTCTATACCCATTTTTTTATCTTTCCATAGAGCAGGGCGCCAATTTGGATCGTAAGAGAGTACAGCTCCTTGATTTTTAGCCAAAGACAACAGTTCTAGTAGAGCCTCACGAGCTGGTGAAGCACACAGAGTCAGTGAGCCGTAATGAAGGACACGACAGGAAGAAGCGTATTGCTTCATGATGTGAGTTGTATGCCAGGCAGTATCCGAACCCGGATTGCGCAAAAAAGAAAATGAGCGTTCTCCCTGACTGTCTAGAGAGACAAAAGCCAGTGTTGTCCATACTTGAGGTAATATACTCATCGCTCGGGTATCAATGGAAAGCTTATTGATCAGTCGCAAAAGAGAGTGTCCAAACGGATCATCCCCTACCGCACCAATCAAAGCAGTAGAAACCCCCAATTTGGAGGCGGCTGCAAGCACATTCGCGGGTGCCCCACCCGCATTGCCCACCCAAAGCGGCGACATATCATCCTTTTGCATGTGAAAGTCAATCAGAACCTCACCAATCGCAACGAGATCGAACAAAGCATATCCTCCTATTTGTGTTGCCTGCTTGCTATCACAAGTTTGGTTGCAATGCCAATACCAACGCCTCATAGGGGCGGAGTGATATGCGGTCAATCGATAGATGAGTGGACTGAATCGGATAGTTACCCAGTTTCAGTTCAGCAATTTGGTAGCTCGCTAGTTCTTTTGGCTTTTCCCAAACTGTTTCGCGACCATAGAAATTACACAATACAAGCCAGACATTTTCGTTCATCGTTCGCGTATACGCATAGATATCTGGATGTTCTTCAGAGATGAGTTGATACCTTCCATACACTACCAATGGGTTTTGTTTACGCAACTGAATGAGCTGCTGATAATAGTGGAAAATGGAATTTGGATTGGCCAGTTCAGCTTCCACATTAATTTCGCGATAATTGGGATTTACCTGAATCCAAGGCTTTGCGGTACTAAAACCTGCATTTTCACCAGCATTCCATTGCATAGGTGTTCGCGCATTATCTCGCCCCTTTTGGTGAATAGCCTGTAAAAGCCGCTCTGGATCTTCACCGCTTTCTATAACACGTTCTCTCCATAAATTATGGATTTCAACATCTCGATAATCTTCAATGGAAGAAAAAGCGACATTGGTCATGCCGATTTCCTCACCCTGGTAAATGTAGGGTGTTCCCTGCTGCAAATGAAGAAACGTTGCCAACATTTTAGCGGATTCCACACGGTATTTTTTGTCATCCCCAAAACGTGACACGGAACGGGGCTGATCGTGATTGTTCAGATACAGACTGTTCCACGCCTTGCCATAAAGCTCATACTGCCAACGACTCATCACTTCTTTCAAATCCGAGAGCTTCCAAGGCACTACATCCCACTTACCGCCTGGCCCGGCATCCAAATCGGTATGTTCAAACTGAAAAACCATGTTTAGCTCATGGCGGTCTTCTCCTGCATAAAGAATAGCGTCATGAGGTGTGACAGCTCCCGTTTCACCAACTGTCATAATGTCATAATGACTTAGAACTTCACGGTTCATCTCCTGAATGAATTCATGAACACGGGGACCATTGGCAAAAAATTCTCCACCCCATGCGTAACCTTGCGAATTGGGATTTGGAGCATCTGGCAAACCTGGCACTTTTGAAATATGGTTGATAACGTCCATACGGAAACCGTCAATACCTTTGTCCAGCCAGAAACGCATCATTTCATAAACAGCTTTGCGTAACTGATCATTTTCCCAGTTTAAATCGGGCTGCTTGCGACTGAATAAGTGGAGATAATACTCTCCCGTAGTTTCATCAAATTGCCATGCCGATCCCGAAAAATAAGAAAGCCAATTGTTAGGCTCTCGACCGTTCTTGCCAGGACGCCAAATGTAAAAATCTCTGTATGGGTTATCTTTGGATTTGCGTGATTCAACAAACCAAGCGTGTTCATCTGATGTATGATTGACAACTAAATCCATAACCAGTCGCATGCCTCGCTTGTGTATTTCAGCCAGCATCCGTTCAAAATCCTGTAGGGTCCCAAACTCCTTCATGATTTCATAGTAATTAGAAATATCATAACCATTATCGTCATTAGGTGATGCGTAAATGGGGCAAATCCAAATAACATCCACACCCAGTTCCTGAAGATAATCCAATTTCTCAGTAATACCGTTCAAATCACCGATTCCATCACCGTTAGAGTCTTTAAAACTACGTGGATAAATTTGATAAACAACAGCTTCTTTCCACCATTGATGTTGCAAAATGAGAACCTCCCAGCTTTAACATGACATTTTATTTTTCTAAACCTTGCCTAAACCTCTTATCCTTTAACAGCACCAGCAGTCAATCCAGATACAATCCACTTTCGGAAGATAATGACCAAGATTACGATAGGTAATATGGAGACGACCGATCCAGCAAAGATGGTTCCGTAAGGTTCGCTGTATTGACCGCTAAAAAGAGCGATTCCGACTGGAATCGTACGCATCGTATCGGATGAATTGAAAACGAGCGCCATAAAGAATTCGGTCCAGGAGGCAACGAAAGTGAAAACGGCGGCAGCAAATAGTCCTGGACGTGTGAGCGGCAAAAAGATTCGATAAAACGTCTGAAAAACACTTGCACCATCCATTTTGGCTGCTTCAAATAGTGCACCGGGGACTTCCAAGAAATAATTGCGCAAAATCCAGACAGCAAAAGGCATATTGAAAGCACTGTAAGGAATAATCAGCGCTTGATAGCTATTTAGCCAATTCACATCACGTAAAAGAACATAAAGAGGAGCAATGACAGCAATTTCAGGAAAAACAGAAATAATGAGCAAGGCGATTAATACGGTCTTTTTTCCAGGAATGGGCAAACGAGCAACAGCAAAACCAGCCATACTGGCGAGAGCCAGAACAATAAATGTAGAACAAATGGCAACAATAACACTATTTCGAATGTATATGCCAAAATTATCTTGTTGAAAAGCCGTAGCATAGTGAATAAATGTCCAGTGATGCGGAAACAGGGTAGGCGGATAAGCGCTAATTTCCAAGTCGGGTTTGATAGAAGTGACCAACATCCAATAAAAAGGGAGCAGAATAGCTACCAGAAATAAAATCAGCACCACATAACCAACGATAACTTGACGCTTCGTTTTCACGTTCAGGCTCCCTCCTCAACCAACGAGCGAAATGCTGATAAAAAGAGCAGACAAATCACCAACACCATCACCACTGTGCTGACAGCCACTGAAGAACCTAGTCCAAAGTGAAGATTGGTGAAAAGTGCTTGGTCAGCCAGCATAGCCAGGGATTGTGTTGCTCTGCCAGGTCCACCGCCTGTCAATACATAGGGCAAATCGAAGACACCAAACGCTTGCAGTACGCGAAACATAGCTGCTAATGCTATAGAGCCGCGCAAAAGCGGAAAAGTTATTTTCCAAAAAACTTGCCAACGATTGGCTCCGTCCATATAAGCAGCTTCATAATATTCTTTAGAAATCATTTGTAACCCGCCAAGTAAAATAATGACTACAAAAGGTGTCGTTTTCCATATATCTGCAACCATCATCGAGATAACAGCTGTTACAGAATGCCCAGTCCAAGTGACGGGAGAAGAAAGGATGTGCAAACTAATCAGCACATAATTCAAAACTCCATAGACTCCATTGTAGATATAGGACCACATTTCTGCTGAAATTACCGTAATCAGCGACCAGGGAATCAACATGACGACAAGCGAGACACTTTTCAACCGTTCCACATTATGGATAGCCAGCGCGATGAGCATACCGAGGACCAATTCTACAAAAACGGTTACTAAAGCGTAATAGATTGTAAACCAAACACTATGCCAGTAAATTCCAGAATGAATCAAGATATTGTAATTCTTGAATCCTTGCAGATGAATTTGAAATCCGTTATCTGTAATGGCAACATGGCTGAAACTCATGACCACGGAATACAAGATGGGAAACAACGTCACAAGGAGAATGACTAAAAGAGCAGGAGCCATCATGCGAATTCCAGAATTGCGATCACTGCGCAAAAAATATTTTCTTCCTGCTCGCCATTTTTGGTCGTTTCCCATGACCTGCTCACTTTGTGCCAAACTTATCCCCCCATTTCACGTGAATAGAATAGCAGAAGGGCCGTTGCCGGCCCTTGACTACTAAACTTATTACAGACCGCTATTGGCACCTTGTGCCTGTTGAATTTGCTGTTGCGCCTTTTTCAACGCTGCACTTACGGATTCATTTCCAGCCAAAGCAGCATTGACATTTTGATAGATTGCCTGTGACACTTGTGGATAATTCGGTGATTGACTAGGACGAGCAATATATTTGGTTTTAGGAATCAGATTGAAAATCGGACTGACCGCCTTGACGGAAGGATTATTGGCGACCGCAGCATTGGTTGGGATTTCAGAAAACTGTTTAGCCAAAATGGTCTGTGCTTGCGTTCCTGTCATGAAATTGATAAACGCCAAGTCAGCTTTCAGATTCTTTGAATGTGGATTGACATACAAATCCCAACCGCCGATTGTACTGTAACCACCACCTGGCTGGAAGGATGGCAATACAGTTACGCCCACTTTACCAGCCACGCGCGAATTTTTAGGATTGTTAGAATCATCCCACGCGTACGACCAGTTGCGCAAAAAGGCTGCGTTGCCCTGATCAAACACATCTTCTGCTTGTGGTTCTTGCATTTGTACAACAGAAGCTGGTGTTACACCGCTGGTAATTAATCCGCGCATAAAAGACAGCGCTTTTGTTGCTTGCGGAGAATCAATGACTGGCTGTCCCTTTGAATTCAAAACCTTGCCGCCCGCATCAGTCAGATACTCCATGAAATCGCAAGTCAAACCTTCATAAGACGCACCCTGCCAAACAAATCCGTATTTAACGAGACCTTTTTTCTGCAGTGTTTCTGCTTCAGACTTCAATTGCTGCCATGTCTGAGGAACAGGCAATCCAGCTTTTTGTAAGAGATCTTTTCGATAGTATAAAAATCCTGAATCAGCGAAAAATGGCGCAGCATAAACTTTACCTTGATAGGTAGCGCCATTGACCAAACCAGGAGAGAATCGGCTCCAAAACGAGGAAGGTAGACTATCTGAAAGTGGTAATGCCAACTGATTAGCCGCAAATTGAGCAGGCCAAATCACATCTCCCATAAAGACATCCGGAGTGGATGAACCACCGCCAATCGCTGTAGCCAACGAAGAGCGGTTAGTATCTGTGTCGCTGCTTTGATCTTGCAGGACCACTTTAATTTTGGGATATTTCTTCTCAAACGCGTTAATCAAAGTCTGGCGTAAACCTGAGTGCGTAATCGGTGGCGCAGCCCAGACAATCGTACCGCTTGCATCAGAAAAATTGACTGTTTTACCAGTAGCAGCCGTGTTCGATGTTGTACTGGAGCTAGTGTTTGCCGCACTATTGTTGGTTCCGCATCCAGCTACAAGACCCCCTGCCATCACGAGTGTAACCGCATACGCAGCACCTTTGGAGAATTTCTTCATCTTTCAGTTCCTCCTTTTGATCTGACCCTCTTTGGATACTTTTTCAAAAACATTTCTCAAGTTGCTCTTCTGACGTGGATGAATTTAAACATTTGACAGTTTCGCGCTCAACGATTCGATGCGGCATGTAATAAGTTCCTTGACGCGGCAGTTCAGACGGTTGTTCAATTCTTTGCAGCAGCGCTCGCACAACCTGTTCGCCAATTTCTTCAAACGGTTGCATAACGGTGGTCAAAGAGGGTATTACCATACGTGCAATCTGCAAATCGTCAAATCCAATAACCGACATGTCGTCCGGGACAGACAACCCGTGATCGTGCAAACAACGCATTGCTCCAATGGCCATTTCGTCACTGGCCGTGCAGATGGCTGTCAACTGATTGATCGGCTGACGCTTGAGCAATTCCTGCATTGCTGCATATCCACCGTCAAAACGATAATTCCCTGAAGTGACAAACGATTCGCTGTAGCCGATACCAAAATGCAACATTGCCCTGCGATAGCCTTCCAAGCGCAGCAAACCAGTCCGATCATCTTCAGATTCTCCTGTAATCATGCCGATCCGCTGATGCCCCCGTGCAACAAGATAAGCCACAACATCAAAAACGGCTCTTACATCATCCACTTTGAATGCTGGTAACGGCGTTCGACCCGTTGCTTCCGTTAAAGCAAGGGCAACAGGAATTCCAATCCTATCAAACAAAGCATCGTAGTCTTGATCGACCAGCTTGCTGGTGAAAATGATGCCGCTTACTTGATGTCGACGCAGAAAGGTAAACCCTTCTAGAGCTCTGTGACGTGAATGTTGCGAGTCAAAAAGCAGGATTTTCATATTGTTCTCACTGCATGCCTTTTCGATTCCGCGGTAGAGTTCAGTGAAGAAAAGATCGTTGATACCCGGAATGACTAAACCAATCGTATCTGTGCGTGATACACTGAGTCCTCGCGCCATAGCGTTTGGGTGAAAATCCAGCGCTTTGATGGCAGCCTGAACTCTTTGTTTCGTTTCCGGATCGACCAATTCTGGTTTATTAAGCACGCGAGAAACAGTAGCTGCAGAGACACCTGCCTTAGATGCCACATCACGAATCGTTACTTTCACAAAGCTCAGCTCTCTTCCATAAGCAACCAAGGTTCATCAGCATAAAAGCAAATGCGTGAGCAAACAAAAACTGTTATGATACATTTTCATAAATCGGTTTCATGAAAATGTATTCATAGATTAAATCAGATAGACCCTTAAAGCAAGACTATAAATTTCCAATCCATTTGGATTTACTATGTGCTTTGCACAATCGAGTAGGAGGGGGTGACTAACCCCCGTCCTCTCACACCACCGTACGTACCGTTCGGTATACGGCGGTTCATGTTGTGGAACGAATCACATCGTATCGCTCAACTAAGCTAACCAGTCCTCGGTCACGCCAATAGGCAAGACCGAGGGCTTTATTCATTTGTGGGGTATTTGAGAGTCTCCAGTAGCCCTTGCGGGAACCGCTTATCAGGACTGCCCATTCCTCGGGAATCCCAAGGACGACGAGGTTTCGTCGCTTTGTCTTAGGTTTCTTCCATTGCTTAAGGAAGCACATTCTCAATCGGTGACGTATCCACTTGTCTAAGTCCTCGAACACACT
>NZ_FRAF01000037.1 GCF_900142255.1 Alicyclobacillus tolerans
AAAAATATATAGTGATTACCGTTCTCTTCCCTTGTCCTGCAAGGGATCGAGGTTAATTTCCAGCAGTGCGGTAATCACTCGACGATCATAGGGTGTTTTTAAAAGAAAAATCGAAATCAAAGTCAAAAAAGGTCAAAATTTAAGTTAAATCAAATTCATTTAAGTCGAGATGTCGAAAACGATCTCAAAAATCAATTTTTGAATCGACGATCTACATACCCTGATCGTCGAGTGATTACCGAAGCGAAAAAAATGCCCGTAAAGCCAAGTGGCACAAGGGCTGAGAACGGTAATCACCAACTTTTTCGAGTGATTACCGCACTTGAAAAATGCTGAAAAATCAAGGGTTTTGAAAAGTGCTGGTGATTACCGAAAATCGCATTGAGTGATTACCGAATTCGAATTTAATGATTACCGGAGTGCAAAAATATTCCTAGGAACACCACAAAAAACAGAAAAAGGTTAGTGATATCTATCCATTCAAGTTAAATGATTGCTAACATTAGCCAAACTAAAACAGTAAATGAAGTCTATCAAATACCAGAAGCCAACCTATACATGCAGAATCAACCATCTATAAAACTAAAAAATCACGATATTCAGTATATTCTAACTCGCATTTTTCTTCATTCAGAGCGATAGATTGGCATGAATACAGGGAGGGGGTATGTGTGGCGTTTCTCACCTCCGTCCCCTTCTTTAATGGGGTGATGGTGTGGCCGGTTATGTGCGATTGCGGCGTTTCGATGTGATCCGCAAAGACTTATTCATCCTTGGGTTCATTCTCGTCACTGGATCGCTGCTCTTGCACAGCGTCTGGTGGGAGAAGAAGGCGGGGGTTGTCCCTGTGCCGACATTGCACGACGTGCAACTCATGGTGAACGGTGAGAATTCGGGGGGTTCCTGGCTAACCTATACGAATCCAGCAACGAGCCAGCCGATTCTCCATACTCTACCCTTGCAAAACGGCAACCTGACTGCACCGCCTTATGTCTTCGCATCCCGCTTCCTGGTCACCATCACACCTGCTGCGCCTCGTCCCCCGCATGCACCTCATGAACACAAGACTCCGGATGATAACGGCTTGTTCGATGAAATCCTGACGTTGGCCGCATCGGTTGCCGTGAAACCTGTGCCGGGCGGATTTCAGGTGTGGGCGGCCCCAACGTCCAATGTGGCGGCTTTGCGAGTGGATGGTCGCACCGTGCCGCTACGCTGGAATAAACCCGTTGTGGTGACGGTCTCCTCACTCTACACCGTGGAGGTAGTAGGGAAAGGCTGGACAGCGATGTGCAAATTCGACCTTGACAACCCCTTCTTTTCGAGCAACAATGCTCGACATTAAATCCTCAAATGTTCCATAAATAGAAAAAATATCAATTTTGAGAGGATGGCGGTGGTTTCATGCGTGTCTATTTGTCTGGGCCGATGACGGGACATCCAGAGTACAACTACCCGTTGTTTCGGCGGGTGGCGGCATTGCTTCGCGAAGATGGCATCACGGTGGCCTGTCCCACCGAGTTAGGTTTGGCTCCGGTACTTCCGTGGGAAGCCATGATGCACTCCGCGCTGCAACTCCTTCTTCAATGCGAGGCGATTGCTTTGTTGCCAGGGTGGGAACATTCGCGAGGCGCAAGGCTGGAAGCGGCGATAGCAGCTTCGCTTCAGATGGAAATGGTACGAGTTTCAGAGGAAGGCGTGTTTTCTTCGATGACGGAAGCGGAAAGGGAAATCCTGGTGACGATGCTGGACGCCTTGCGGGATTCCCGAGAGGCTGTATGTGAAGCGGCTCCTACTGCCATCGAATCATGAAAGGAGAGAAGCAGTATGTGGATGGAGCGACAAAATAGTACAGATACCACTTTAACCGCGCACTTGAATCCTTTGGAAACCCAAGCCTACGGGTTTCCGGAAATACGCCTTGTGGCCGAGATGAGTACAGAAGAGTTGCAACGGATGAGCGCGGGAATTGAAGCGGTGTATCGAGTTCTTTTGGAAAACGGCTTAGGACCAGATTTTCCGAAAAGCGTCGGGGAACGTGTGGTTGTGGACATCTCCGCAGACGCAGAAGGCGGGCTTCACCTGACGTATCACGTCCCGACGGAAGCGAAAGTGCCCGTAGAGCCGCAAGAAGAAGAAGAAGAAGAAGAAGAAGAAGACGACGCCACCGATGCTATTTGGCTCACGTTTTCCGCTTTTGACGATGTGCTGGATTATTGTCAGGCGTATCCCTGTCTACCGGATGCCGCACTCTTGAAGTATGAAGGATTTTATGTTCTCGATTTTTTGCATCAACCAGAAGGAAATGCCTGGACGAGACGCTGGGAATATGTGGTGGAGAAAACGTGGTCGGCGAGGGAACTGTATGAAAACGCCCGCTGGCTCATGGAGTTTGGTGCAGTGGAGCGGTTGAGCAGGGCGGCAGGAGGTGAAAAACAGCGTTGAATAAGTTATAAATATATACAAAAGCCTGATTATTTTTTATAATATATTCAGGTGATGAAAAATGAAGTTTTATACGATACACGAATTCTCTAACTTAATAAATCGAACACCACAAACCCTTCGGAACTGGGAAAAACGTGGAATTCTCATTCCCCATCATAAAGGGCCGAATGGGTATCGGTACTATTCAGAAGAACAACTGAATGAAGTCATTGGTGTCAATCGAAAAGAACGTATCGTCATTGGTTATTGTCGTGTATCGAGCGCGAAACAAAAGGATGACTTAGAACGCCAAATTGAAAATGTTAAAACGTATCTGACAGCACAGGGAAATCCTTTTGAAATCGTATCTGACATTGGAAGCGGCATTAATTACAGCAAGAAAGGACTACAAGAATTAATTCGTCGCATTGAACACAATGAAGTTTCAAAAGTTGTTGTGCTTTACAAAGATCGTCTGCTTAGATTCGGCGTGGAGTTATTAGAGTATATCTCTTCGTTGCACGGTACAGAGATTGAGATTATTGACAGCACGGAAAAAACCGAAGAACAGGAACTGGTAGAAGACTTAATCCAAATTGTCACTGTATTCTCCTGTAGGCTTCAAGGAAAAAGAGCGAACAAGGCGCGGAAGATGATTAAGGAGTTGTCTTCCGATGCTTAAAACCTTCAAAGTCGAATTGAAACCAAACAACAAGCAACGTTCTCGTTTGTATCAATCGGCTGGAACGGCACGATGGGCGTACAATTGGGCACTCGCGAAGTCCAAAGAACACTACATTCAGACAGGCAAATTTCTGTTCGACGGAGAGTTGCGTAGACAACTGACGCAACTCAAGAAGACACCAGAGTTTGCGTGGTTGTATGAGTACAGCAACAACGTCACGAAACAAGCGATTAAAGATTGTTCCATCGCATTGAAGAACTTCTTTAAGCACAATGCACAGTTTCCTGTATTCAAGTCGAAACGTCGAACGAAACCAAGTTTCTATCACGATCCGATTAAACTCAAAGTGACGAAAACGCATGTGCAGTTAGAGAAAATTGGACGTGTGAGGCTCAAAGAACATGGTCGGATTCCAGTTGGTGTGTCGCATCAGAATCCGCGCATCACTTGTGATAACGGGCGATGGTATATCAGTGTCGCGGCAGATGTCGAATGCACAAATGATGTAGAAATATCTGAACCCATCGGAATTGATTTAGGTGTGAAGGAATTGGCTGTCGTGTCAGATGGTCAGGCGTTTAAAAACATCAACAAAACACGAAGGCTGAAACAACTAGAGAAACGCAAAAAGCGACTCCAGCGGCGTGCGAGCCGTCACTACGAGAGGATGGTGAAAACCCGTTGTAAGAAGTCTCGTGGCTTACTCAACCTTGAGAAGCAGATTCGCTCAGTCAACAAAAAGATTCGTGACCAACACACCAATCATATTCATCAGATGACAACGAGACTGGTGAAAGCCAAGCCAGAGTTCATTGTCATTGAGGACTTGAATGTAAATGGAATGCTCAAGAATCATCGACTTGCAAAGGCGATTCAAGATAATCGACTTGCGGAAGTTAGACGACAACTTGAGTACAAATGCAATTGGTACGGCGTGAAGTTGATTGTAACTGACAGATTTTATCCATCATCGAAGCTATGCTCAGACTGCGGACACAAGAGGACAGACTTGAAACTGTCTGACAGGACATACCGCTGTTCCGAATGTGGCATGACGATGGATAGAGACCTAAATGCCGCAATCAATCTCATGCAATACGGAATGCGCGAACTGTCAGCGTAAACGACAACACGCCTATGTACCGATTCGTTGGTCGGGAATTGAAGCCCTTGGAGCGTCACACAAACGAGAGTAGCTAAGGCGAAATCGGACGCGCTGAATTGGGAAAAGAGCGAAAACCATCAAGGTTTTATAAGTTTCTTGCAACGGAGAAGAAAAATGGGTTTAATCAACATCGGTTCGCGCCCGTCCTACGTGGCTTTAGATGCGGCTTTTGCCGTTTTGGGTGCGCAAAGTGCTTTTTATGCGGCATTGTTTGACGTGGAAAGTGAAAAAGTGGTGCGTGTCTGGAAGAACCATTTTGACATGAAACTTCGAGAGGGCGATCCCCTTCCCGAAGGAAGCAGTTTGGCAAGGAAAGCTCTGGAAAGCTGGACGATTCAGACAGGGTACTACCCCGCTGAGCAAAGTGTTGTGGGGGTGACGTATCGCGGTGCGGCTATCCCTGTATTCGATGAAGAAGACGATTTGATGAAATATATCTTAGGCTTGTACCAACCCTATCGAATGGACGAAGTAAACAAATATTCAACCATTTTGCAAAACGGTCTCGCTGACGTGGCGATGGCGGGGGAAGGGTTCGCCCAAAACGCCGCAGCGTCTGCCGAACGTGCGGAAAGAATGGCAAAGGAAGTCATCTTGTTAGCCGAACACAAAGACCGCCTCACAAACCTTATTCGTTTTTTGCGAGAGTCTGCCGATGAACTGGAACTTTTGGGACTCAACAGTGCCATTGAAGCGGCACGATTGGGGACGGCAGGAAATCCGTTTCGAGTGATCGCAGAGCGGATGCGTAATTTCGCGCAAACCGCCAAAAAAGAGTCCCGACAAACGGAAGAGGATTTACGGCATATGGCAGAAGAAATCACCAACTTGCAAAGTATGGCGGAAGTGATGGCGGCAGAAGCCGAGGAAAAGGCGGCAACGAGCGAAGAATTAGCGGCGGCGGTGCGGGGGATGAGCGATACCGCACAGGCGTTACAACGTTTGATGGAGCAAGTTTTGTGAAACACGGATGCCAGGTTGCGTTGAGTGTCGCGGTAGCTGTGTTGGTGTTGCCGGAGTGGTTCAGTTTTTGCAGTGGGGCGGATATTTGGATACCCATTTCCTTGCAAGAATGCAGAGTGGCGGGCGTTGCGGCTCTGATGGCGGGTTTTACCTTTACGGGTATGAAATTTGTGAGGAAGAGGGTCAAAATCTTTGAACGCTGTAAATGACAAACAACATCCAGGGTTCGCCCGTGTGAAGGCGGCGGTCTATGACTGGGCACAAGAGACGGATGATTCGGTAGAAAACGTACTGGCCTTTTTGGGGAGAAGGCCAACTTTGGGATTGGCGATGGAGCTACTTGGCGTAGATGGCCTGGCGGAACGGGTAGCCTTGATGGCCTGGCTGAAAGATTGCGGGTTGCCTGTCCCTCGCATCACTCGGAGGGAACAGCGAATCATGGATGATTGGAGAGATGGCTTATGTTTATCATCGCGTGCCTTGTCCTCATAGCCATTTGCGCTGCAGGGTTGCGGGAAATCGGGAGAAATCGATGAACCCGATGCACCATCAAAGACTGGCGATCCTTTGGGCCTGGAGAGTCAGAGGCAGGGCGCAGTCGATGCGTATCCCTATGGAAGATGTGTGCCAGGAAGCGTATGTGGGGCTTTGTTTAGCCGCCGCAAGATACCGACCTGAATTAGGCGTTGCGTTTTCCACGTTCGCCACCGCTTGGATTCGAGGAGTCCTGGAACGAATGTTCGCGCGGGAGACCCGCACAGGCGCGAAACTCAAAAACGTTGCGCGAAAAAAGTTGAAAGAACAGCCGGAAGAAATGTGGATGTTTACAGGAAAACGTGTGGATTTGGATGAGATCACAGAGGTGGACGAGTTTCGTTTTGCTTCTATGCCCATCGATGAAACGCGGGTAGAAGTGCAGGAAGCTATCGGCTTGTTGCCGCGAAACGTGCAGCAGACGGTCTGGCTACGGGTACTCGGATACAACACTTACGAAATCGCGGCCAGACGAGGGCTCTCACAAAAACAGGTCTCTTTGCATCTCAAGCAGGCAAGGACATCTTTGGCTCCGTACTTCGGTGTGGACGGCACAGGACGAAGCCCTCGCACCGTATCTTTGCAAGCTCCGCCTTCGCCTCCTTCTTTATCAAATGCGCCGTAAAACCCCTTGCTTTAGCACTGGGGATATAAGGCGCATTTGATAAGGTTTCAACGTCCATCATCCCATCTGTCTTTTTTCTCTCACAAACACAAAAAAAGGCGGTCACTCAGCCCTGGAAACATTCCTAGGAAACCAAGTGACAGCCTTTGCTGAACCCCTTCAGACTCCATTCAATCGGGTATTGAAATTTCGTGGTGAAAACTCGACTTTTGCATACGATATTTCATACACCTGGTACAACTGGTGTCTTGAGGCTTTGGGACACTCCTATCTCTACGGATCCATCGTAAAGACGGCAGATCTAAACTCAAGCGCAAAAAAAAAAAAAAAAAAAAAATTAAAAAAAACATTAAAAAAAACCCCAAAAAAGATTGCATGTTAAACGCACATGTGTTACAATAGAGACATCAACAGAGGATGACAAATACCAAAAAAAGGGAGACGATAACAATGACAAAGATCGACATTACGCGCATTGAAGCCATCAAGGATCAAAAAGCACCAGTCTACATGCACTACCAAGGTCAGTACAGTGCCCAACCTGCATTTATCGCGCTGGATGAATATGGGAATGTGTCGGCTGATTACGAATCAGAAGTTGGAAGTGGGATGCCAGAAAGTGTTTATCATCGTCGAACCCTGCGCTTCCCGATTGCTCCGAACTGCTCGGGAGAAATGATTTACCAAGCAGTCATCAAAGCCATGCACGACTTGCAGTTTTTACACGATGAGCATGTCGTGGAGCACGACGGGCATAACTGGGTGGAGTATTTATCATCCGATGCGGCTTACTCCACCCAAGACAAACTGCATAGCTTTTTTGCCGAAACTTGTTGCGGAGACATAGATATCTATGACGCACCCGACGACTTTTTCAATGATTGTTCCGATAACTGGATCGATCCTTTCATTGAGCACCAACAACAGGGTGACCTGGAAGCCTACGTCCAAGAGTGCATGGAAATGATCGATGAAAATGTTCTCTTGAATTTTGATCTGGACGAAGCGGTCGAGTACATTTCTAAACACATTACAAAAAAGTGTTAAAGGTGGTGATGTTTGGTGTCAAAACGTAAAAAAAGAATGAAAGATATGTCCGTCACCGTGGACGGTGTAAGGTACTTGTCTCTCGGACAAATCGAAACGGAATTGAATGTTTCACGCGCTGCTATGGACCGTTGGGTGGTTTTCTGGGAAAAAACAACCGATGAGGTACGACAAAAAATTCCTGTTCCCTTTCCGCCGTATCGCCGTGATTTGCGAAAAGGTGCGCGGATTTTCATTGCAGAACAGGATGTGCCTGCACTTAAAAAATTCGCATCACAAATCAGCTACGGTTTTTTCTCCTCTCTCGACTCTGAAACCTGGTATCAAATCACACATTCACCCTTGCGAAAGGATGATGAGCATGGAAATCGTCGAACCCATTCGGGTTGACATCCTTCCCCTGCCTTTAGGCATGGGGATGATGTCAATAGGGGGGTGTGATTCGGTTGAGGCAACCTGATGATGAGGAGTCCAAACGTATACCGGATTGGCTGAAAGTTCTGGTACTTACGTTATCTGCGATTCTCGGCGGTATGGCAGGCGTATTTTTGCACGGACGCGGATTTTGAAAGGAGTGGTGGCTGGTGCGGGAATCCGGGATACAACGCAACATTCTGAAGGCGTTGAATGCCTTGCCCCAGACCAAGGCGATCAATCTGCACGGCAGTGCGTATATGGAAGCGGGGACTCCCGATCTTTTGTGTGTGTCAAAGGGGCGTGTCTATTTCTTAGAAGTCAAGCGCCCCGGTCATAAGGCCACATCCATTCAACAGCATGTTCAGCGTGCCTGGAGGGATGCAGGGGCAAGGGTAGCGGTGGTCACCAGTGCCTCGGAAGCATTGCAAGTCGTGTCCCAATCTTATCCAGATTCTAATGAAGGCTGAACGTCTTGTGTTATCGTGTAATCGAACATGTGTTTGGTATTGAGAAAGGGGTTTTCGCAGGATGAAGGTGGATCGGCTGAAGCTCTTGTCGGCGCTCAAGGCAGCGCAACAGGTGGCAGGGAGAAGGACGCTCGATCATGCGCCACAGGCGGGGGTAGCGAAAGCAAAAGTAGAGCAGGGGACGCTCAAGCTCACGGCGATGGGCGGGGGTGTGACGGTCGTGGAACGACTGGAGGTATGGGATGTCAAGGAGAACTGGAGCGGTGTGATTGCGCTGGCGAAGTGGCTCAACCTTCTATCGCGTCTGGAAGAGGATGATGTCAGGCTCGAAGTGAGTAACGAGAAAATTCGCTTACGCTGCGGTGCGGCCAAAGCGGAGTTTGCCCTCTCCGATGTGCCGTATCCAGAGATGCAGGAGCCGCCAGGTGAGCGCATCCCTGTGGAGAGGAACCTGTTGCAAACGTTGTTGCAGGGCGCACCAGCGTTCTGGCCGAAAGAAGGCGGCAATGGAGATCAATATGTATCTGGAGAAGGCGTTGTTCTTGGTCTTCGAGAGGGACAGTGGATGGTTGAGAATGTAACGCGGGATGGGAGCCTTTGCTACCGTGGGGTGCGGACAAGTGATGCGGGAATGGATGGACAAGCCTATCTCACAGCGTCAAGTGCGAGAAGTCTATTGGCGCTCTTAAAAAATATGGCCGAACCCACGGTTTTTCTGTCGTTTCTACCGACACATTTGGCGGTGTTCGGAGAATCCCGATGGATGTTACTGGAGCATAGCGCAGGAAAGCCGCTTCCGTTGGAAGGGCTTTTGCACGCTCAAGCGGAATGTGTGTTCCGTGTCTTTGCTACACACTTGGAACAGGCGGCTTGGCGGCTTTTGGCGGTGCTGGAGGATGGGCCGTCGCATCGCCCCATGTTGGAATGGCGGCAGGGGACGCGGATGGACGAGTTGCGAATTAGCGGCGTAGACGATGCTGGAGAATATGAAGAAGTGTTAGAAATCCAACTAGAGAAAGGGACGTTGGCGCAGGCTTCGTATCATGCCAGGCGGCTCCAGATGGCCCTCTCTCATATGAACGGAGAGATTCGGGTGGAGAGTTGGGCGGGACAGGTCAACGCGCCTATTTTACGAATCCAAGGTGATGGTTTGACCTATGTGCTAGCGCCCATACTGCGACGTTAATCCAGGATAGGGTGATGGGTATGGATGGCTTTCGAAAACAGATGATCGAACAGACAAGAGAAGCGCTGGCGGTAGCGCGAGCGGAACACAGGCGTTGGCAACAGAGAATGAAAGCAGAGAAGACGAAAGAAAACATGCGGGCATTGCGGATTGCCAAAGGCACGGTACGTAGTTTGGAGTGGGAACTGAATTACCTGGAAAAAGGCGGGGAGCGCCCTTGTGGGCAAACGCTGGTGGACAACGAGTTTTGGAACCGCGCCTGCGGGACGCTGTCGACGGAGCCGTATCAGGCTCTCTTTGGTGGCAGGGAAGAGACAGCCGCCGCAACGTACAGCGATGTAGAACTTGAAATGGCGAGACATGAAGTACGAGTGCGGCTGACCTACAATGAGCGGGTGGTGTATGAGGCGTATCAAGAAGGCATGACTACGCGGGAAATCGCCCACGTATTAGGTGTTTCGACGGCCAGTGCAAGGGATTATCTGCGTCGCGCAGAGCACAAGCTGTCGGAGGCAGAGTCGTTGCAGATGCCTTTGCCGTTTCGCTCCTAAGCCTTGCGATTTAACAGCAAGGCTTTTTTAGTAGCCAAATAGACTGAGTTGAATGGCTTCAGATGGCTCTTCGGTGTCCTGCAAACTCTCTACATCCGATAGATTCCATAACCCGGCACGAAACCGGGCGATTTTGGCATACATCGGTTCACGTTCAATTCCCGTCGCCTGGCATCCTTCAAGTACCGCCGCTTTGAGGGTACTGCCACTTCCGCAAAAAGGGTCCAGGACGTGACCGGCTTCGGGCGTGACCAGGCGAATCAGCCAGCGCAAAAGAGGCGTGGGTTTGCTGGTAGGGTGTGGATTTCGTGCCACGGTTTTTCGTATTGTACGACTTTTACCGGTTCCGGTATGCTCCATACCTTTATGGCGCGTAGGCATTTTGGCAGAGAGCTTCGGAGGCACAGGAATGGTTCGTCCAAAGACGTCCCTGTCCCGGTCATCGGATGTGATTTTGACCGACAGGGTTTTCGGCGTCAGGTTCTCCACTTGATCCACACCAAAGTAGGGATGTGTCCAGTGGTCGGTATCCAGAGTGGCGACATTGGCCGGATAACGTCCCCTCACTTCATAGGCTGTCCGGGAAGAGGTGCCGTCCAGACTGCCAAAATGGGAACGACCGCCTTTCCATCCGGTTAGCGTCTTTCCAATGCGGCAACGGTCGACGAAATAAGCACCGACACCATAGCAGCGAAGGTTTTCTTCCAGTGTACCGATGAGCGGTTTTCGGGCGACGAGAACGGGTTCGTGCGCGGGTTTCAGGTCAGCACCAAGACCGGATGACAGGTGGTCGATGTGCCTGGCGCGGGCGATGTCAGGCATTTTTGGCATACCACTGGTGTAGAGCCAGATCAATTGATCCCGGATATCCAAACCGGCACTCTCCACGCCAAAGGCCAGCGCGTGATAGGTTTTCGTGCCCGCAAAGGAGAGGAGAAAACCGCCGGGCTTGAGGACTCGAAGAGCTTCTCTGGCCCAGGTTTCCACCCATTTGGCGTAGGCTTGGTTCGTGGAAAACGTGTCCCACTTGGCTCCATAGAAGCCAATCCCATAGGGCGGGTCGGTCACGATGCTGTCGATACTTTCCGAGGGGATACGTTTCAAGTGTTCCAGTGCGTCGCCGTTGATGATGTGTACTTGTGCCAAGGAGTTCGCCTCTTTCCGTGCAGGATGTTCATAGAGGAAAGAGGTGTGGACGTGGTCGCACTTCGTTGTGAGCGTGCTGAACGCGAAGTTGCTATTTTCGCTCATGAAACGATAAGATGAAACCAATATGGAAACGATGGCGTGATTTGATCTGAAAAGGTGGGAATCCCGATGCGCTGGATGGCAAAACTTTTGGCCATTTTTATCGTTTTACTAGCCATAGCAGGTTTCTGGATACCGCTCTTTTTTCCTCACGAAGAAATGGTAGAGCCAAATTTCCTGCTGACGGTTCTGGCGACAACAGGCGCTTTAGGTGGGATAGCTTTTGCGTTGTATGGATGGTATACATCACGTGAGATTCCTCGTTATATAGAGGAGTCAGCGAAAAAAATTTCTGAAGAGATGTGGCGAGATTTGCAACAAACCTTTTATCGACAACAGGAAGCTATGCAGAAAGTGATGGCATCCTATTCCGTTCAAGATGCTCATCAAAAAATCGACTTGTTAGAAAAGGCTATTGCGCAGGACCCTACGGTATATAACGCTTATGTGGCACTAGGTTATGTTTATTGGTATGAACTGAAAGATGTCATGAAAGCGGAAGAATGTTTTCGCAAAGACTTGGCCTATCACCCGGACAATGTTCAGTCGATGGCAGACCTGGCAGCACTGTTTGCAAGCGTTCAGGAATACCATGCTGCAATGCGATGGATACGAGAAGCATTACAGCACCAGCCGGCGTTGTGGAAAGATTTTGATACGGATTCCAGACTGATTCGTTTGCGGGAAACGCATCCCAAGGAATGGGCGGAACTTTTGGCACCTGCAAAAAAACATACTCAGAACCTCTAGCTCCCTTCGCCTCCTTCTTCTAGGGAAGAATAGTGTTCACCCGCACAGATGGAAACGCTTCTATTTCGTGGCTATTCTTTTGTCTATCAAAATGGAAGGCGGTAGAAAAAGAATGGCACACACTTCCTCGTATTGGATTTCTTTTATCACATCTCTCGTGACTACAATCGTTGCAGTGATCGGGTACAAGATTCATATGAGGTGGGACGCAACCGTGAAAATCAAGCAAATGCAATTTGA
>NZ_FRAF01000040.1 GCF_900142255.1 Alicyclobacillus tolerans
TTGTACCATACCTCGATGTATTCGAAAATCCGATGAATTGCCTGTTGTCTAGTTTTGAATTTCTCCGAGGTTGTAAAATATTTTGTGTAAACTCCCAATTCCCTTACGTGATCAGCAGATTGGGAGGGCACCAAAATGACGAAGGTTTCGAAGGAATTCTTAAAACAGTTTATCAAGGAGAATGACCTGAAATCCACGGAAGATGTACAAGCCGCACTGCGAGATATGTTCGTCAGTACCATGCAAGGAATGCTTGAAGCAGAATTGGACACGCACCCGGGTTACCATAAGCATGACAGCAAAACAAGACCACAGACAACAGTCGCAACGGACATAGCCGCAAGACCCTTACCTCCGAATACGGCAACGTAGAGATTTCAGTCCCCAGAGACCGCAAGGGCGAATTTGAGCCTGAGATCATCAAGAAGAACCAAGCCAACACCGTTGGCATTGAGGAGCAGGTTATTGCCTTGTATGCACGGGGTGTCAGCACCAGAGACATTCAGGCCCATCTTCACCAATTGTACGGACTAGACGTATCGCCCACACTCATCTCCAACCTCACGGACAAACTTCTTCCGAATGAATAAAGAATGGCAAAGCCGTCCGCTGCAAACCGTGTATACTGTGGTGTTTCTGGATGCCATTCACTACAAAGTGAAGCAGGAAAGCCAGGTGATAAACAAAGCTGCCTATATGGTTGTGGGCATTGACCTTGAAGGGCAAAAGGACGTGCTTGGCATCTGGATCGGCGAGAACGAGTCTGCGAAGTTTTGGCTGAACGTGCTTAACGAGCTGAAGATCCGAGGCGAAGATATTCTCATCACTTGCGTCGACAACCTGACTGGGTTCAGTGAAGCGATCGCAGCCTGTTATCCTAAGTCCGACATCCAGAAATGCGTGGTTCACCAAATTCGTAATTCGCTCAAATACGTGTCGTACAAGGACTATAAGCCCGTAACAGCGGCACTAAAGCCCATTTACAAAGCCAGCACCGAGGATGCAGCTTTAGCCGAACTGGACAAGTTCGAGGAGATTTGGGGCAGCCAATATCCCCTTCTCGTGCGTTCCTGGCGCAGCAACTGGGATGAACTCGCCACTTTCTTCCGCTATCCGCCAGAGATGCGCCGGTTGATCTATACGACTAATCTGATTGAGGGCTACCACAGGCAACTTCGTAAGGTGACCAAGGGAAAGAGCATCTTCCCGACGGATGATTCTCTCACTAAGATGCCATACCTTGCCACGATGGAGGTTACGAAGCGCTGGGCCATGCGAGTACAAAACTGGGGGCAGATTCTCAGTCAGTTCATGATAGACTTTCCTGACCGTATAGAACGCTACATTCATTGAAATCGCTCCAAGAGGTTTACACAAAATTATTGACAGGCCCGTAAACTTACCATATAAATTATAAAAGAGTGTAAGTGATAGAATCTTCTATTATCGTAATTTTTAAATCCCTATTCCCTAGATACCAACTATCTGTTTCTAACATATAAAAGGTATACGAACTTATATGTGCCTGAACAGCCAAAGAACCTTTGGGCATTTCTAATGTTGCAGCTAAAGAAAACCCCGGATAAATCCCATCATCACCACCGTATCTTACATAAAATCGTATAAAATCTCCCGAAGTTAACCAATAGTTTGTTTCAAACCATTGAACCGTCTCTATTGGAATGATGAGTCTCATGATGATCCCCTTCTTTTTCTTCCATCCTATTTTTATTATTGACAATCTTTCCAACCAACTGTTCTAGTCGAGCTAATTCTTCCATAGCATCATCGAGATTTCTTTGAGTTATATTTGTCCCACCCGGGAAAAGCAGGAATCGGACGGCCGCTAATGAGGAACGAAGGTCATTTAATATTTGCCAAGAAACAATTCTTTCGTTCTTTGTGATTTGATGTGACTTTGGTTGATGGGGTTGCATATATTGACGTTTCTCTAGAGCATGGCGGTAACCAAGCCAGCAAATATTGATGGTTCCAATACCCTGTACTATGCCAAAAGCAGATAAAACATCGAAAGGATATAAAGCAGAATGTTGTTCCATCCATATTATGCATGTTATTAGTCCCAACAAAAGACCAGGAAGAAAACTTAAAAAATAAGAAAGTGCCCCAATTATAGCTAGACGCAAAGCAAACCAAGGGAAACCTGCCCATACTCCATAAATGGCAAACACAATAGCAACAAAGGCTAGAAGAAGATTCAGATAACGAGCTGCTGTATCTAATAATTGATTTTCCATTCTCTGAAAGATAAGTAACAAACGCTCGTATCTTCTCATCTTCTTCTCACCTCTGCTACTTTCTTCTTTCTCTAATTCCCATTGGATAACGACTTTTGCTTTCGATAAAACTGTCTTGCAGAAGCCCACATATTACCGGTTATCCAAATACCAAGAAATAGTATCGGTACTCCCCATACGAGTCCCAGCCAGGTTTGATGAACAATCGCCTCATACACTAGAGATGTCCCATATACGCCAGATAGCAAAGCCAATATCCATATCAGATACATTCGAATCACCGCACCCACATTGAATCCCTTCTCTCCCAAATTTTTTAACGATTTAGTGATGAATGGTTTGATCTATACCTCTACTCACGCCATACTCCTTGAAATTTGTAGAAGTTGGCTCATAACACGCTGGTTTTGATTCTCCAGGAACAAAAGCATATTTCCCTTTAAATTCTTGATGGCAGGAAGTTCTTAATGGACAAGAAGAACACGTTTTAGACTTCTCTAAACGTTTATACCAATCGCGCCAAATCCATCGATGAACTGGTATCACTCGATTTAATCGATTCAACCCTGGAATCCAAGGTAAAAAGACTAACATGAGAAATAATATAGCGATAGTATAAGCGGCCATCTCGTCACCTGAAGCAGATGTCGACCAAGGTGGGATTTGATACAAAAAAGTATAAGGTGTTAGCCACCATGGCCCCGGTACAGCTGCTTCATCGTGATTGATTCCCCATTGTTCCCCTTTCATATCCAATTTTCCAGCGATTTGATGTAAAGCATGGCCTTGTAAAAAGAGTAAATCATCCTGAATGTTGTATCGATAAATGGTGCCAGGATTACTGATTCGATCGAGTGCTCCTGAAAGCAACCCGGATTTCGCCAAAGATAACTCTGAATTCATGAGAGTCTGTACGGGGCCATAAGAACCCGGTGGTACTACCACTTGACCTTGTATAACTTTGGCATCCTGTAAAGCTTTGGCGTAATGGTTTGCCCATTGTTGCTGTTGTATATAAGGAGCTGTTTCATATTGTCTAAGTGCACGTAAGAGATTTTGGTTATCTGAAGCAGTAGCTAGCATTTTCAACGGCTGCAGTACATCATCTGTAGCAGTATTTAATGGATAAGGCGTGCCCCACCAGGTTTGAGGGGAAAATCCTCCTAAGGACTGAACACTTTGTGGTGGTTCCCCATGAAAGCCATGATTATAGGGTGGCCCATATTGAGCCATTTCTCCAGTACCATCCAGATCGCCTAGAGCTGTTTTTTCTACAACAATCGGTTCCTGATTGGCAATTTGCTGATTCGTGATAGCCGGTCGATAGGGAGCACCCAAAAAAACAGCTACAGCTACAATAAGAATCCCCGTGATGGCTAAACTGATGACACCCTCTTTGACCATATCGAAATCTTTTTGAGGAAATTTTAGCGTATCTCGAGTAAATTTTTTACGGAACATTCAGTTCTCCCCCTTATGTGCAGAGGAAATTTCCGTTTCAGATGATCGAACTGAATAAGGTGGAACAACTCCTTTACTTCGCACTGCAAGCAAATGAATCCCTACGAGACCAATTAAAATCATAGGTAGAACAACAATATGCAGCCCATACACTTGGCCATTGTTTAAAATGTTTAAAAAACCATCGAGACCTGCACCGTTAAATGCATCTTTACTTTGTACCTGATTCCACTGAGCAAAGAAATCGCCTCTGCTTAAATAACCTGTAAAGGCAGTCAAAACGGATACAGCAAAAGAGAGAGCTCCCCAAACCCATGTCATCGCACGCCCTTCACGCCAGGAGCCCATGAAAAACTGTCCAACCAGATGCATGGTCATGAAGAAGAAAAAGGCTTGAACACTCCAAAAATGAATAGAGCGCATAAAATCACCTAAAGAAGTATGCTGATACCAAAGCGGTCCTTTAGAGGCCATAATGACTCCGGAAGCAATACAAAACACTAAACTACTGAGGGTAAAAACACCAAAACTATAAACTAAAGAATTCACGTATATGGGTTGCTCTGAGGGGAGCAAATTATCCCAAGTTAACTTTTCAGAAACTCGTATGCGTATTTCCCTCGACCAGTTCATTTGCGATGATCTCCTTTATTATGGCGATGTGGATAAGGAAAAATAACAAATGCGATAAAAATTGCTAACCAAAGAAAACCAACGTAATAATTCGGCCAAGCATTTGCATAGTCTACCATTTAGCCTTCCTCCTTTTTTCATCTTTCACAACTTCATCATAGGCTGACTTTCTTTTAGGCAACAGACACATACAGACTCTTTCCTAGTACTGTTTTGAACTAAGCAAAAAGGACTATATTTGACTAAAAAAGGGCCTTCCAAAATGGTCTTTTTATAAGCAAGATGTGAACACCGTACCAAACTTCTTAGCTATAGGTGGGCTTGGGGTATTAGCTTATGGAGAGGCATCAGACTTGCACGAAAGTTAAAAAAATACAAAAAGACAAGCCTCAACGAAGCAGGAAAACTAACGTGTAAACGTTGGAATTCCACTGCTTGATTGGTGGATGGTGGTCAAGTATAGATCGCCCAAAAACATTCAGATATAATGGTGTCGCTCATGAATGGATGATTTTAAGGTGTGTGGTATCAATGATGGATGAAATATTAGAAAAATTGGAAGAAAGTGTTGCTCGTCTAAGTGAAATCAATCGCGCTATAGACGAATCCATGATTATAGCGATAACGGATGTGACAGGTAAAATTACTTTTGTCAACAAAAAATTTTGTGAGATATCGAAATATAGTGCAGAAGAATTGCTGGGACAAAACCATCGTATTATTAATTCAGGTTACCATCCCAAATCTTTTTTTCGGGAAATGTGGCGCACTATTGCTCAGGGTCATATTTGGCAAGGAGAAATTCGAAATCGTACGAAGGATGGTCAATTTTACTGGGTAGATACCACGATTGTACCATGTTTAAACGAATCCAATAAACCTTATCAATATATTTCTTTTCGCGTTGATATTTCAGAAAGAAAAAAATTCGAAGAACATATCAAAAGGATAGAACAATTAGAAATAGCTGCACAAATTTCATCCAGTTTAGCTCATGAAGTTAGGAATCCACTTGCTGCTATTCAATGGTCTCTTTTATCTCTTCCAGATATTCAACCCTCTCAGCAAATGATTCTCAAATCCGTTGAAGATGAACTTAAACGTATGGATAACATTCTAGGTGATTTTTTATCCCTATCAAAACCAAGTACGAAAGTAAAATATCCCTTATTTTTGCAAGAAATTCTTCAAAAAGCACTAGATTTACAATCGCAATTTTTACAAAAGAGAAATATACAAGTTATCCAAAAAATTGATAAGACATTGCCTCGCGTAAATAGTGAAGAAAATCAATTAAAACAAGTCATTCACAATTTATTAAAAAACGCTATAGAGGCTATGCCTGATGGCGGTAAATTAGAAATCATTGTGGATACCAAGGTATGTAAAAACGATAACTTCTTTGTTTGTTTAACAATGAAAGATACAGGAATTGGAATGAATCAAGAACAACTCACAAAAATCCGCCAGCCATTTTTCACAACCAAACCTAATGGAACTGGTTTAGGACTTATGGTTTGCGAAAGAATTATTCAAGAACAAGGCGGGAATATTGAAATTAGCAGTATAGAAGGAAAGGGTACGACAGTAACTGTATGCTTACCAGCTTTGTAAACTCAACCTGGAAGTGAATTTATTCTTCCAATGTATATCCTTCACGAAGAGCATATGTTGCAGCCTGTACACGATTTTGCAAATGTAGTTTATCAAGAATATTACGGATATGATTTCGAACTGTATTTTCACTTATAAAAAGTGATTGTGCAATCTCCCGATTGGATTCACCCACACTTAAATGCTTCAATACCTCTTTTTCTCGTTCAGTTAATAATTCTGTATTGGCATTGTTTTGCTTCTTTTCCGTATAAAACTCATGAATGATACGCAAGGCTAGCGACTCTGGAATGACTGGTTCTCCTTTAGAAACTTTTTTAATACTTTCAATAACCTGAGAGGGATGAGATGTTTTTAAAATATACCCAAGTGCTCCAGCTTTTACTGCATCAAAGAGAGATTCTTCTGTATCTGATGCTGTGAGCATTAAAATGTGTATATGTGGAAACGATTTCTTAATGTTTACTGTTGCCTGTAGTCCATCACAAACAGGCATGTGAATATCCATTAAGACAACATCCGGTTGTGGAGATTCTTTACACTTTATATAGGCCTCTTCACCATTTCCTGCTTCGCCAACCACTTGAATACATTCCACTCTCGAAAGAATGGACTGAACACCATTCCGAAATAGTTGATGATCATCAACAATTAATACTTTTATTTTAGAATGGATACCCGTTGAATTTTCTTCAGAAGAAACCATAATATACACCTTCTTCTCAGAGCTTAGGTTTATAACATAATGTTTAACCGATGGGACCTCAATAGTACAAAAGAACTAATTTTCATGATTAACAGTTCAAGATAACACTAATCATTTGAGCATTTTACAGAATGGTCGTTTTGACAGACCCGAACTCGTCGAAACATCAGCCAAACAAGACTGCAAACTGTGATTGCAACAACATACACAGCCCCCCAACTGATGATAACTCCCATCCACCAAGGCAACACCATAATCCTCCTATACCACTCAATTTAAAACAAAAATGGATAGTTCAGTTGAATCAGGCTGTCGAGAAAGTCTCGACAGCCTGATTCATATCCTATGAAATAGACGTTTGTAGCCATTTTTGCTGAATTTCTTCGAATACAACGGGTGGTGAGAAGAAAAAACCTTGTACCGAATGGCAACCTTCTTGTAAAAGTTTTAATGCCTGTTCTGCTGACTCTACACCCTCCGCTACCACTTCCATCCCTAAACTGTGCGCTAAATGGATAATTGCAGAAACAATAGATAACTGTCCTGGATCTTCCATCATATGAGCTACAAAGGATTGGTCGATTTTCAAGATATGTGGTTCAAATAATTTCAAATACCTTAAAGAAGAATAACCTGTTCCAAAATCATCAATCGAGATTTTGACGCCCATAGATCGTATACGACGCAATGTATTTGTAATCTCGTTAGAATTTTGCATCAAGAGACCTTCGGTAATCTCGATCTCTAACCACTCTGGGGACAAGCCCGTTTCATGAAGAACTTGATGAACAGTTTCTGCCATATCCGTTAATTGGAATTGTTTGGGGGATACATTAACTGAAACAGAAATAGGGGCATAACCCATGTCTTGCCATCGTTTATTTTGATGACAAGCTGTCAACAAAACCCATTTACCAATCGGAACGATAAGTCCACTCTCTTCAGCAATCGAAATAAATGTGTCAGGATGGATGAGTTGACCATCTGTAGTCTGCCATCGAAGTAAAGCCTCTACAGAATAAATTTTTCCCGAGGCCAAATGCACTTTGGGCTGATAATATAGTACAAACTGTCTCTTTTCTATGGCCTGTCGAATTCCATTTTCAATACGTAATCGTTCTTCAATGACATTACTTTCTTTGGGATCATAAATATGAAACCTATTTCCTCCTTTATTCTTTGCAGAATACATAGCGAGATCCGCAAATTTTACTAAATTATCCACATCGGTTGATGATTCTGGGTACAATGCGATACCAATACTGAGAGTCATAATAAACTCTCGATCGAGAATAAAAAAAGGAAGCGAAAACGCCTGCAAAACCTTTTGTGCAAAGGAAACCACTTCATGACGTGAAGAAGTATGAGAGCAAATAATTGCGAATTCATCTCCTCCAATACGCGCTAGAAATCCTTCATCGTATAACAACGATTCCAAGCGAGAACCAATTAACATAAGAATTTGATCCCCTAATTCATGCCCGTACGTATCGTTAATATTTTTAAAACCATCTAAATCACAAAAAAGAACAGCGATACTATTAACACGTTTCGCAGGTTCATTTAATTTTTGTTTGAGCGTTTCTTTAAAAAATCGACGATTGGGAAGACCGGTTACCTCATCATGATACGCCATGTACTCGAGACGACTTTTCAATTCATTCTCTGCAGAGACATCTCGAGTTAAACTCATAATCATAGGGGTTTTCTCCCCGTGAATAAGAATACTTCGTATCTCTCCTGTGAACTCGGTTCCGTCATAACGAATCATAGAATATTGTGTAGTAGGAATAAAACTACCTATATTTCTGCTATCGTACAGTTGATTAAATGCACATTGTACCGATTCCACTATACTTGGATGAAAAAAAGGCCATATCTCTAAATGGATAGCACTCTTATTCTCTGGTAGCGCCATGAGTTGAACCGCAGCGCGATTGGCATACTGTATAATCCCTGCTTGATGAACGACTATAGCATCTGGAATCGAATCGAGAATATGTTGATACAACGAAAATTGATAAATCGGATGCTGCAAGATATTTTGCATATCTAATATCTGATTCACCTATATACCTCCATTCATATTCATAGATAAAGGGGATAAATTAGACGAATAGATTAAAAAAAATTTATCATTTCAAACAAAATCGGAGAAGGCCCACGAACCGCATAATGTCCATATATGTATTCATCATAAATTGACAATTTATTCTTACACAATAGTCTCAAATAACTAATTCAAAGCTCTGAGTTTATTTTTGATAAAACCGTTGAAATATTTATGGTTTGCAGTACCACCCTTTTACACAGAATAAAAATTGATGATGGAAAATAATGCTCCCAACAATTTCAGAAAAAGGAGATTCGGATGAGCCACATGGCACAGAAATTCGATAAAGAATTCAAACGTCATGCAGTTCAATTAGTTTCGAAGAGTAGGAAGTCGGCGAGCCAGGTAGCTCGTGAACTTTTCATATGGCAAAAGACGTTATATGGGTTGTGTGTGGCAGGATAGAAGTGCAAGGTATGGCGGCGGAGACCACAAGCCTGAGGTGAAGGCCTCGCAAGACCTAGAGCAGACCTGGGAACACCAGCGGCCGACAGGATTAGTATTGCATCATTCGGACCGAGGGATCCCATACGCCTCTCATGACTACCAGGAAAAGCTGTAAGAGTACGAGAAGGTTGATAGCATGAGCTGTATAGGTAATTGCATTGATCATGCGTGCATCAAGTCGTTTCATAGCATGATCAAGCGAGAACTCGTCTACCTAGAAAAGTTCAAAACCAGGGAGCAGGCCATACGGCGGATCTTCGAATACATCGAGGTTTGGTACAACCGGGAGCGGATTCACTCATCCAAAGGAATCATGTCAGAATATGAAAACTTATAATTTCTCTATTCTGGGGTGTCCATTCTCTTGACTTAATACTACTACCTATGCTCACCACTCGGAGAAATAACGTCATTCCTAATTAACCATTTATCTTTCATAAAAAATGGAATACCGATAACATTTTTATCCTTAAGCCGCTTCTGTATATGAAAATGGAGATGAGGCTCTGACGAGAGTCCAGAGTTACCTATCCGGGCAATAACTTGTCCCTTCTCAACAATATCCCCTACCGAATGCTTGACTGAATTTTCTTGAAGATGGGCAAATACATATTGAAACTCCTCTGCATCTTGAATGACTATTACATTTCCAAAAGGTAGTTTAAAATCCATTACTCCAATGGGATTATCTGAGTGTCTAGATTCAACATATACTACTTTTCCATTAACGGGGGATAGAATCTCCTTCCCAAAAGATAAATACTTGCTCAGAGACTTCGGAGCTAATCCACACGCTCTGTTTCCGCATTTACCGACTACTACAAAATCTGCGGCATATTTTTGCTGATGGCTTTTTCTATGATGATTTAAAACACCAATATTCCCCCCTTGAATGATTCCTAGCCGATGATTTACTGGATTATCTACTTGCACAGCATCATTGACTTTTATCAATTTTTTCAAAAATAATAGGAGTTTGCTAAGGAGAAGAGCGACGAGACTTAAATACCATAAGCCATTTTTAAATTCTATTAAAATGATTGCCGCCAACCAAAAATCCCTGAAATAGACTGAAGTTTTAACCCAAGGCGCTACATAATAATAAATCAAAAATAGGATTAAAAAAAATATATTAGTCCATAAATGTTTGGAATAATACATAAAATACATAGTGATAAATGGATACATTATTAAAGAGGCGAATATGATCACTCTATTCATATAGAGATTTTTGTTTACATAATAAAAGTAATTAGATAAACTATTTTTTGGCATCGTTCTCACTCCCACTGAAAGCAACATAGTTACACTGATCCGATGTACATTTACCAATCAGATAATATACCTGTTTTTAGCGAGTAATGAGTATAAGGGATTACCTAACATGCATTTATCGAGAAAGAACAGCTACAGTCCCAGGGGCATTAAAGCAGGAATGCGTATCAAGATTTGAACAAGGGTCTGTCAATCATTTTGTGTAAACTCCTTTGAGTGACCTTAGCGGACGTACTGTTCTATACGATCCGGAAAGTCTATCATAAACGGACTGAGAATCTAGCCCCAGT
>NZ_FRAF01000044.1 GCF_900142255.1 Alicyclobacillus tolerans
ACGCGAAAATTAGACAACTTCAAGATCTTCATCAAAATTCAGGCCAATTCACAAATCTCAGATTAAAAGAAAATAGTCCAGTGATTGGGCTATCCATAGCAGATGTGCGATTTCCTTCTGAAGCCGTCATCGTTTCAATTAAACGACAAAATAAACTGCTTGTACCTCATGGAAAAACAGTGTTTCAAAAAGATGACGAAGTGCTTCTTTTTATTTCTCCGATTCAAAAAGTAGATGAGGTTGTAAGTTTTATGGCCGGTGAGGTATCTCCTCTGTCATAAAACTGATAAACCTAAAAGCTTTTTATGAGGGCTTGAGGATGTTTTAAATGATGCCTAAGTATTCGACAAACCCAATCATCAAAGTCTGCAAAAGAAATGAATAGATTATTTTAATTATCAGTTTAATCCAATCTTACCTTGATACAGTTTATCGATTTAGAACAAGCTGAATAGGTATAGCAACAACCATCTCGTGAGAGTCTATCTCTTTTAGTGACGGAATGATTTTCTGTATAGTATGAACCGGTCCTATAGCTTCAACGACAACCGGTATATGAGATTGCCAAGAAAAAAACGAATTCTTTACAATCTTACGATCTTCTCCAAATCCTTCAATTCCTTTGGTGACAGTAGACCATGAGAGATGATTTTCTCGAAACAGTTCTAAAATTTTTTCATAATTTGCCGGCTTGATTCCATGAGATTCTTCTTTTACATAAACTTTAATCATCCAATAATCATAGTTGGGCAACACGCTTTCCCCCTCATGTATACGATAAGCTTCCATGATTCCCACTTCTCCATACGGTATATTTTTTTTAATTTCACTCAAAATCGGTTCAATAGATTCGCGAGTGCCAATGGCTTCTACAATAATAGGAAGATCATTAAAACTGATATCCTCGATGACTTGTGAACGAATATCATCCTTATCACCTAGTCCTTCATTTGCACGTAAAACTACAATATAATCCAACTCCCATTTTTGAAGCCATGTAAATATTTCTTGATAAAGTACCCTCGCTTTTCTTCCTTCTAATTCTCCAACAACTATTCGTAATAGCCGATGATTCATCATTACGCCCCTTTAAAATTCATGATATTCTTTCTTAGTAAAATCTTTTAATTATGGACAATAAATGAGTTTATCCAAAACTGACTTATCCATATCAATAAAACCCCTATTCCCCATGAACTGAAAATATATACAAAGGATAACTTTTTTTGGATTCGATAAAGTTTAACCGTTTCTACAGAAAAGGTGGAGAAAGTTGTTAAACCTCCACAAAAACCTTCTCCTAAGAACAACCATGCTCTTGAAACTGGATCGTCTTGATAAAAGACAAGAAAAAATAGACCTATCATCCAAGTCCCAAGAACATTCACCCACCATGTTCCCCAAGGAAAAAAACCATGATATTTTTTTGTGAAAAATTGGCTTACGCCATATCTTGCATATACTCCTAATCCTGAACCCACCGCAACTAGCAGAAATCGAAACAACATTATTGTACCAACTCCTTGATTGTTTGTTTGCATTTCCCTGAAACAAAATCCATCATTTTCTCCCCTATATAGGAAAACATAGGCCCTCCTATCAAGCTGACAACAGCATAACTGAGAGACTTAACAAGATGATGTAAAGCTAATTGTTCTACTCCTAAATCAAACGTAGAAAACGTTGTATATGCACCGATTACTCCTGTTGCAAAACCTAAGCGAAACCAGGATTTAATCTCTATGACTTCTGCTAATTGATAAAATGCGCCCAATATAAACGAACCCGATAAATTAATAACCAAGATTCCTAGTGGAAAATCAAAAGGCGTTGGTATCCACAAACTCAATGCATAACGCAGAAGGCCACCAATCATTCCACCTATCCACAAACTTATAAATTGCATCATTTCATACCTCCATGAATTTTTAATGCAACACAAAATGGCTCCTGCGAGTTGGAGTTCCATTCGCAGGAGCCATTATCCCTTCTGGGAAGTTTGGGTGAGCCCCATCACCCTACCATCATTCAATTTTCAGGCTCGATAATCTATCTCATAATCTGATATAGCATAGCTAAATTATACCTCATCGAGTATTTGATGCAAACGTTTCATTCCTTCTTGAAACGCTTGAATACCTGCACGATCGATGAGTACTGTATTCGGTAAAACTCTTCTTGCTTTTAAAGCATAGTATAAGGAGTGACTGCTATACGCTGTGATAAAAAGAACTCCATCCACATGTACGAAGTGTTCAATGCCGAAACGAATTTTTTCAAAACCAGGTATAAAAATAGGTATGGCTCCTTCTTGTTCTAAAAACAGTCGATAAACAGGCCATCTCCCTGAATCACCAACTACCGCTATTTTTTTCCCTGAGAATTGGGGAATATTCTCATGATTGCTTTTTGCTTTTTCGCTTCTTCTCTCAAATTTCATCAATTCAAATATACGCAAAAATTCTTGTACCTCAGCTTCAATTTGTACTTTTATTTCTTGATTTTCAACTTCCAAACTTCGAATACGCTGCAATAAATCTCTTGTTGAAGAGTTTTGGTAAGTTGATTTTTTTGAAAAGAATACAAGAGGCTGCATAGAATGCACTATAGATTCTAAATATCTGAAATCCGAATCATAATTTTCTCTCATTGTATGAATCCAATATTCAGCACGTGATAATTCAAAAAAAGCGCTGTACGAAGCAAATAGATAGCCAGCATATACTTCATTTGGCAGATTTGCCTGGTCAAATTGGTAAACGGTATCTTGAACAAAATGATGAAGGTCTTGCAAAGTTCCATGTAAAACAATCGATTTGAGATTGCAATTCAAAGTCGGAACTTGTACTGTATTTAAATGATACTCTAGAATACTTTGCCAATTTAATCGCTTGCTTTGTGAATTTTTAAGTTGCTGAATGACGATGAGTGATTGCTCTATAGAATGCATTTTACGATTAATAGGAATGATAGCCTTTGCAGAGAAAATTTGTCGTAGTGATTGAGGCATATTTATCCATAATAGTGGTACTGAGGAATATTTTAACAATTCAATGATTTCTTCAGTAGTGTATTCTACTAACACATCCTCATCTTCCTTGAAAACCTGTGCCTCTAAACATTCTTGTAATTCCTTTACAGTTGCTAACAAAGCATGGGAAAAGACTTGTTCCAACCATTCATTTCTAGAGGTATAAGTTCCATCTTGAAAAAGGAAAGGTTTTTGTGGATGACATTCTCCATTCTCAATTCGGACACTCATCACGAATTTTTCCATGATTTCACCTCCAATCAAAATGGCTCCTACGGATAAAATTTTATCCGTAGGAGCCATTAGCCAACCAGTTGGCAGTTTATGGTGAGCTCCATCACCTTTTATTTTAGTTCAATTTTAAACAGGAACTTTCTGTTTGTAAAGCTGCTATAAACAAATGATGAACATGCAAGATGGATAGGCTCTCATAAGTCTAACAGATTTTTCATAGTTCCATGACATTAGAGCTATCAAAAACCAAATGCTTAGGGTCATTCTTATACCGAGCAATCCACCCGTACAGCGTCTTCTCGGAAATACCGAGATCACGCGCTACCTGAGAAGCCACTCGCCCCGTCATACTTATTTGCCATATGTAGACCCTCGAATCGATTGACTTATTTTCACATTCTCGGTTCGTTGTATCCACCATTTAAGACTAACACCAATCTTAAAAAAAAGCAGCGCGCATCTTCATGAACGACCGGAAGTAAGGTACCCATTCATTCATCGATACCGCTCCAAATTTCCGGTTAAGAAGATGTGCAAGATATTGGAAGTATCTCGGAGCGGGTATTACGCATGGCGCAGGCGCCCGGAGAGCGAGTGTACTAAACGTCGAAAACGAATCACGAAGCGGATTCACCAGATTAGGCGGATGTTTCAAACAGGTAATCTATGAATGACGCAACGGAACAAGCCGGTGTGCGATGCATCTCAACCTGTTTCTTTCGTAGCATATGCATAGTTTCTATCCCAGCAAGAGTCTTTTCGGCAGTCACGAACGACTTGAACCCAAACATTGGTTTCGTAATCCTCTTGAATGCGTTCATACATGCCGGTCTCATCTCAACGATTGATACGATGATCGTAGCACTCAAGTGGTTTTTGCACCAGATTCAATAAGATCATTTCGAATTAAGCATTTATTTTTTATATAAAAAGGGATACCATATACTCTCTTATCTTTATGTTGCTTCTGTATGTGAAAATGAAGATGAGGTTCCGACGAGAATCCAGAGTTTCCTATTCGGCCAATAACTTGACCTTTTTTAACATTATCTCCAGGTAAATAATGAATGGAATTTTCTTGAAGATGGGCAAATACGTATTGAAACTCCTCTGCGTCTTGAATAACTATTACATTTCCAGAAGGTAATTTAAAATCCATTACTCCGATAGGATTATCTGAATGTCTAGATTCAACATATACTACTTTTCCATTAACAGGGGATAGAATCTCCTTCCCAAAAGATAAATACTTGCTTAGAGACTTCGGAGCTAATCCACACGCTCTGTTCCCATATTTACCAACTACTACAAAATCCATGGCATATTTCTGCTGGTGGTTTTTTCGATGATGATTTAAAACACCAATATTTCCTCCTTGAATAATTGCTAGCCGATGATTTACTGGATTATCTACTTGTACAGCGTTATTGATTCTTATCATTTTTTTCAAAAATAATAGGAGTTTGCTAAGGATAAGAACGACAAGACCTAAATACCAGAAGCCATTTTTAAATTCTATTAAAATGAATGCCGCTAGCCAAAAATCCCTGAAATAAACTGAAGTTTTAACCCAAGGCGCTGCATAATAATAAAACAAAAATAAGATTAAAAAAAATACATTAGTCCATAAATGTTTGGAATAATACATAGAATACATAGTGATAAAAGGATACATTACTAAAGAGGCAACTATTATCACTCTATTCATATAGAGATTTTTGTTCACATAATAAAAGTAATTAGATAAGCTATTTTTTGGCAACGTTCTCACTCCCACTAAAAGCAACATTATTACACTGATCCAATGTACATTTACCAATCGGGATAATATACCTGTTTTTAGCGAGTAACGAGTATAGGGGGTTGCCTAACATGCATTTATCGAGAAGGAAAAACAACAGTCCCAATGGCATTAAAGCAGGAATACGTATCAAGATTTGATCAATAGCTTTACTTCCAACATACACTTTGTTGTCAGAGATTCTAATTGCATGCATACTTGCAGCTAAATCTTCTTTAGTGAACTGATATTCATTTAGGTCTACTTCCCATAATGAAATAAAATTCAACATATGATATTTATCTAATTTTATCCATTTTGATACAGATAAACTGCATACAGGGCATTGCCCATCATAAATTACGGTTAGCGACCACGGTTTAACCCCTCAATATTAGAGTCTTGCTCCCTTAATCTCACTTGCTCGTAGGATTGCTTAGACCTTAACGACGAATGGCTGCACTTCGTTGTTGGCAATTGCGCGCATGAACTGTTCCGGTGACAGATCATATAAGCTACCGTGAATTCGGTGCTGGTTGTAAAACGTAATGTATTCTGTCACGGCTGCGTATGCTGCTTGGTAGTTCTCAAACTCGGCGCCAGAGAGCCGGTCGCTTTCTAGCTGTGAATGGAACGATTCAATGTGCGCATTCTTATTCGGCGTCTTTGGCGGAATGCGCTCATGTGTGACCCCTAGCTGTTCACAACCGTCCTCAAAGACATG
>NZ_FRAF01000065.1 GCF_900142255.1 Alicyclobacillus tolerans
CAAGTCGAAGTGCTTTTAAAGAGTAGAGGAGCAAAACGAAAGCCCCTCACCACTCCGGCCGGGTGGAATTCATAAACTTGGAGGAGATTTAAATGACAACTTTTCAAGAAGTATGTGGAACGGAATCAGGGTTTTTAAATAATTCTGAGGTCATTAGTTGGGCACAACAAGAATCTAACCTTGCATATATTCCTGTTGCACTCATTTTAACTCAATGGATATATGAAGGAGCCTGGGATTGTAAGTCTATTGCCGTCAACTGCAATAATCCAGGCAATGCAAATTCAGGGTACTTTTCAAATTCAAGTTGTATAACTACCTATGCGGCGGCTGATTGTTCGTATGCGCCTGGTTATGCTGGAAGCGATACGGGGTTAAATGGTGCACTCATGAACGGTGATATCTACAATGCCGCTTATTGTGAAGTTTCTAA
Organism: Alicyclobacillus tolerans; assembly: GCF_900142255.1. Lineage (GTDB taxonomy): Bacteria > Bacillota > Bacilli > Alicyclobacillales > Alicyclobacillaceae > Alicyclobacillus_I > Alicyclobacillus_I tolerans. The sequence goes on from NZ_FRAF01000065.1 coordinate 434, forward strand.
TATGTATTTTACAGCTTCGCTGACACCGGGGGGACTAGAACTATATAATTATGCTTCTCAATATGGATGGGACGTTCTGTCAAATGGAATGTACAATGCTCTATACCAGTTGGGAGACTATACGCCAGTTTGGGCTACGAGTAAATATACTACAAATAATCTATTCGGAAGCGAAAGCAACCCGTACCCTTCAACAGTTTCCGGAAGTGGATTAGTCTACCTTATTCAAGTACATGGGTTACAAGAGTATGACTACGTATATAGTGGCTAAAAATATATAACAATAGGGGATACTATTTGGAATCTTGAATGAACCCAAATAGTATCTCTTATTATTTTTGAGATTCCTTAGTTTTTGATTGGAGATAGGTAGGATTGGTGAATTGAAAAGAATCTAAAACATATGAAGCTAATTTTTTATAATCAGGTTTGTTGGGAATAATAATAGATAATTCAGCTCTTGTATACTCACCATAATCTGATTTAGTAATTTCTAAAACATTATTTTTTTCAAGTTGATATTCAAGCAATGTAAATCCATAGGAAGTTTTGAATGGTTTATATAAAAGGACATTCTCGCTTTTTTTGGGCTCATAATCTTTTAAAGACTGATAGGATACGGGTACAACATTGTAACCACCTACAGCTAAAATCAATGCATCGTGAGATACATTATTCCAACCTAAATCATTAGAGAATGATTTTGATATAAATTTTGTAGCTTCTAAACCATCTCTATCCGTTGGTTGCGCTCCAATTTTCCAGCCATTATTATCAGGGAAATCGATTGAAAAACCATATGCCTGATTATGATAGAATTTATATTTGAATTTTGGATAATGAATATTCTTCACTTGTTGATGATTGGTTAAAGAATTATCAATGCTCTTTACATCGCTAAAGCTTGGATGAGTCCCACACCCGGTCACGGTCAAACATGTTAACGCAAGCATAGACGCAGTCAGTCCCCA
>NZ_FRAF01000012.1 GCF_900142255.1 Alicyclobacillus tolerans
TCAACGTTTCCTTTCAGAAACGCTTACCAGCATCGCTGGCGTGCCGGACAGACCTCCCCGGGTAAGAACGTTGTCTTTCCCTCCATCTACCCGCTCCATTTACTCTCGACAGCCTTCGGTAGCAAGGGCTTTGTCTTGTTTTGCAGACTCACCCAACTGTCGCTAGCCTCGATTGGAGTTCGTGAACCTCGGGTCGGAGGTTTGCCGCCGCCTTCCTTCAGATTCCACCTCACGGTGGACACCCTTGGCTTAAGCTAATGGCTACTGCTACCTTCACCATTCCGGACTCTCACCGTAGAGACAACGCCCATGCCGGGCGCACAAAAAATAGAGTAGCCGTAATGGCCACTCTATTTTGCGTATTCCACGGCTCTCGTCTCTCGAATGACGGTTACTTTAATTTGACCCGGATAATCCAATTCGTTTTCGATTTTTTTGGAGATTTGCTTGGCTACGCGTACAGATTCCGCATCATCAATCTGCTCAGGCTTGACAATGATACGAATTTCACGACCCGCCTGTATCGCATAGCTTTTTTCTACACCTTCAAAAGACTCAGCAATAGACTCTAATTTCTCTAAACGTTTCATGTAAATTTCCAATGTTTCGCGTCGAGCGCCAGGACGCGTTGCGGAAATGGCGTCTGCTGCAGCAACAATAACAGAAATAGGAGAAATAAACTCGACATCACCATGGTGCGCAGCAATCGCATTGATAACAATGGGATGTTCTTTATAACGACGAGCTAAATCAACGCCTATCTCTACATGCGAACCCTCTACTTCGTGAGTGACCGCCTTACCTACATCGTGTAAAAGTCCTCCGCGTTTGGCTAACGCCACATCGAGTCCCAATTCAGCAGCCATCATACCAGCCAAATGTGCTACTTCTATGGAATGCTTCAAGACATTTTGACCATAGCTCGTCCGGAACCGCAAACGACCAACCAACTTAACCAAATCGGGATGCAGACCATGAACACCTGTATCAAAAGTCGCCTGTTCTCCCTCTTCACGAATGAGTTCATCAATGTCACGCCTAGCTTTTTCAACCATTTCTTCTATGCGCGCTGGATGAATACGGCCATCAGCCACCAAACGTTCCAGAGCCACTTTGGCAATCTCTCGCCGAACCGGATCAAATCCGGACAGAATTACAGCTTCAGGCGTATCATCGATAATTAAATCTATACCAGTCAAGGTTTCTAACGTGCGAATATTACGACCCTCACGACCGATAATACGGCCTTTCATTTCATCATTAGGCAGAGAAACAACGGATACTGTAATTTCTGAAGCGTGATCGACCGCACAACGCTGGACTGCAGCAGCGACTATGTCTTTCGCGCGTCGATCGGCCTCGCGTTTTGCTTCCTGTTCTATTTCTTTCATCAAAACAGCAGCATCATGACGAGATTCGCGTTCTACATCGGCCAATATTAACTCTTTGGCACTCTCTCTGGTCAAGCCAGAAATGCGTTCCAATTCTCTGATTTGTTCCGCTTGCAACATTTCAATGCGAGAACGGATATTTTCCAATTCATTCTCACGAATTTTCAAACTCTCTGACTTTTGCTCCAAAGCTTCTAACTTGCGATCAATCGACTCTTCTTTTTGCAAAACTCTTCGTTCCAGCTTTTGCAACTCAGAGCGGCGATCTCTCAATTCTCGTTCAGCTTCTTGACGAATGCGGTGCGCTTCTTCTTTAGCTTCCAGCAGAGCCTCTTTTTTACGGGCTTCGGCATCTCTTTCCGCCGACTCTAAAATATGCAACGCTCGTGATTCCGCACTGCCGATTTTATTTTCCGCCATGATTCGACGCAAAATATATCCTAAGAAGAAACCCAATAACAGAGCAACAATGGTAACCAATATCCATAAAGCTATATTCACTGAAAAAGCCTCCCTGCTCCATTCACACAGCCACAATTGAGCTGCGGAATCTAAACCACAATCGAGCTAGAGGCCGTAAAATATACGCAACCTTATATTATCGGTTCGTCCCAATCGTTGTCAAGAAAAGCGACACGCTTGGCAATATCGTAAGAAAATCCTTTTCTTTGCAAATATTGTATAAGTTTTCTTTTTAAATCCTGAGAATGATCTTTCGATTTTTTTCGAAGATATTTTTCCACAAGCAACTTAGCTGCTGCTTCTTCATCCCAATCTGAACAAACTGTGTCTAAAACACCACTTTGTATGCCTCGCTGTTTCAGTTTCATCATAATATAAGCGCGACTTTGTTGGGATTGATGTTGTTCAGCGTACATACTTGCATACCGTCTATCGTCTAAAAACTTGCGGTCTTGCAAAACTTTTAATACTTGTTGTATCTGTTCTTCTGGATACCCTTTTTCTTGCAAATATCGCTGTGTTTGAAATACTGTACGCATTTGATAGCGCAAATAGCGCAGAGCAGACTTCCAGATTTTGCTGAATGCCGCATGTTCCTGCAGTCTAGCTCTATCTTCGGCAGACAGACGTTTTCCCGAATAGAGATGGTAGTCTGAAACAATATGAACGGCTACAGTTAATGCTGTACCATCATCCAAAAGAATAGACACTAAGTCTGAATCCTCCGGTCGAACAGAAACAACCATACTTTCTTTTTCTTCAATCCTCATATCCGTCTACATCATCCGTTACAGACTGAAATAACTGGGCACTTTGTCCTACCTGAAAATGCTCTCTAATTTTCATTTCAATGGACTCCGCAACATCTGGATGCTCTTTTAAATACTGCTTGGCATTTTCCCTACCTTGACCAATACGCTCATCTCCATAGGAATACCAAGCACCACTCTTCTGAATAATTTCCAGTTCTGTAGCTAAATCAATTAAGCTACCTTCACGTGAGATGCCTTCACCAAACATGATATCCACATCAACTTGCTTAAAGGGTGGAGCAACTTTATTTTTAACCACTTTAATTCGTGTTCTACTACCTACAATATCGTTTCCCTGTTTTAGAGATTCTGCACGTCGTATTTCCAGTCTTACAGAAGCGTAGAATTTAAGTGCGCGTCCCCCAGTTGTGGTTTCAGGATTCCCAAACATGACGCCAACTTTTTCCCGAATTTGGTTAATAAAAATACATATGGTTTTTGACTTAGAGATGGCGCCAGCCAATTTTCGAAGTGCTTGTGACATCAGGCGTGCTTGCAAGCCAACATGAGAATCTCCCATATCTCCTTCCAATTCGTTCTTAGGAACGAGCGCAGCCACCGAATCGACAACCACAATATCTACCGCACCACTGCGCACAAGGGCTTCTGCGATTTCCAATGCCTGTTCTCCTGTATCCGGTTGGGAGATGAGCATTTCGTCAATATCGACTCCTAATTTGGAGGCATAGATGGGGTCAAGCGCGTGCTCTGCATCAATATAGGCAGCCTGTCCACCACGTTTCTGCACTTCCGCGACTGCATGCAAAGCAACAGTCGTTTTGCCTGAGGATTCTGGACCATAAATCTCAATGATTCTTCCACGCGGTAATCCACCTACACCAAGTGCGATATCTAATGCAATGGAACCTGTGGGAATTGTCTCTACATTCATTGAAGCAGACGCTTCTCCCAATTTCATAATTGACCCTTTGCCAAATTGTTTCTCAATTTGTTTTAATGCCATATCTAATGCGGCGCGCTTGTCTCCCATGCGGGCACCTTCCATTCTCAATTTCGTTATCTCTACTCTCAAAAATTCGTGAAACCTGATTTCTTTCCTGCACTCTATTGTATCAATCTCACCAAAGAATGCAAACATTTGTTCGCATAAAAAAGCAATCTGAGAAATACTCAGATTGCTGACTTAGTTCATCATGCCCAAGGAGGGAAGTTTTTACGTTCAAATTGGTTAATGACGCACCCGCGCACGGGGTTTTGCAGGCTCCATATTGACTCGTGCCCCATTAATGCGCGTTTGTTTAAGCGCTTCATAAACAAACGGAGCAGACTCTTCCTCAATTTCAATAAATGTAAAGCGGTCAAAAATATCAATTTTTCCCACTGCTTGTCCTGGCACACCAGCTTCATCTGAGATGGCTCGAACAAAATCAGCCGGAGACATGCGAGCGGCCCTTCCAATGTTGACAAAAAAGCGAACCATGCCCGGCGAAGCACCGGTATCCCCAAAATCGTAATCCACCTGTTCTTCCGCTTGTAAATCACCTGCAGAAGCAATTTTTAGCAGAGCGCAGGCAATATCAATTGGATCATAATCATCAATGACTCGACCTAAAACAGCTCGATAATGGCCTAGTCCTCCATCTTGAATCGCCTCTATGACACGATTGCGCCAAATTTCCGCTTGACGTTCTGCCACATCAGCCAAAGACGGTACTTCACGCAATATCATACTGGATTTGGTCTCACGTTCAATTTGCTTGAGCAACTTAAACTCGCGAGGCGTTACCAAAGTAATAGCCAATCCTTGCTTACCAGCCCGTCCGGTACGCCCGATCCGGTGCACATAGGATTCTGGGTCCTGAGGAATATCATAATTGATAACATGCGTCACATTGTCTACATCGATACCTCGTGCGGCTACATCGGTAGCAACAAGCAACTCGATATCATTGGTACGGAAGCGTTTCATAACGCGATCGCGCTGAGCCTGACTTAAATCTCCATGCAATCCATCTACCAAGTAACCACGAGCAAGCAAAGCCTCAACTAACTCATCTACTCCACGCTTGGTCCGACAGAAAATAATCCCAAGTGAAACTTCTTCAGAATCGATAATTCGACAAAGGCTTTCCAGCTTATTGCGCTCTAGTACCTTGTAATAGACTTGATCGATACGCGGAACGGTCACTTCGCCGCGATTTACCGTCACATGTTCAGGTGAACTCATATAGCGACCTGCTAAACGGCGTACCTCGTTGGGAAACGTCGCAGAAAAAAGCAAAGTCTGACGTTGGTCTGGCGTTTCTTGAAGAATGGATTCAATATCTTCAATGAATCCCATATCGAGCATTTCATCAGCCTCATCAAGAACAACTGTCCGCACTTGACTGAGACGAAGCGTTCCTCGACGGATATGATCGAGTACGCGCCCTGGCGTTCCGATAATAATTTGAACGCCTTGTTGAATAGTACGAATTTGATGACCAATCGATTGTCCACCATAAATAGGAAGAGCGCGCACACGCTTATATTTAGCGATTTTCCGAAACTCTCCTGCCACTTGAATAGCCAATTCACGAGTGGGCGTAAGAACTAACGCCTGCACGTGATGATCAGCACTCACTGTTTCTACGAGAGGAATACCAAAAGCAGCTGTTTTTCCAGTTCCTGTTTGAGCTTGTCCAATCACATCGACACCGGATAGAATCACTGGAATTGCCGCCGCCTGAATGGGAGATGGTTCTTCATATCCCATTTCATCAATTGCTTGCTGAACTTTCTTACTTAAATTAAACGCTGCAAATGAACTCATTTTCTCACCTTCCTGATTCTCCCCAACCTCGCTCCAAACATTCCACGTCCTGTTTGTATAGAACAAGCTGCCTTCCAAAAGGACCAAAGTTTATGAATGAAGATGTTGCCATAACCTCCACAGCGCCTGTTTGGCTGAACGTATCTGAATTTGTTCGCGAGATCCTCGCAAATGCAGGCTATACGCCTCGGATACGCCATCTAATCCTGCAACACCAATGTACACGGTGCCCACAGGCTTTTCATCGCTACCGCCACTCGGTCCGGCAATACCTGTTACAGAAAGCCCCCAATCCGCATCCAGCGCGTCTTTAACACCTTGCGCCATGGCAATCGCGGTTTCTCTGGAAACAGCTCCATGTTGAAGCAAAACTTGTGAAGAAACATGCAATATTTTATTTTTGATCTCGTTATGGTAAGCTACAACGCCACCACGATAGACTGAGGAAACCCCAGGTAACTGTGTAAGCATAGATTGAACAAGTCCACCTGTACAACTTTCTGCTACTGCCAAAGTCAATCCGCTATTGTGCAACCTGTTGACTACAGCACTTTGCAGATTCTCCTCGTCCACACCATAAATATAACCACCAAGTCGCCTGCGTATCTCCGCTTCCACTGGAGCGATTTTGGACCACGCCGACGACTCATTTGCTGCACTCGCTGTAATGCGTAACAACATTTCCCCTTCTCCTGCGAGCGGGGCTACGGTAGGATTGGAAGTTGCGGTCAAATCCCGTACTTGAGCATCGACATCTGATTCCCCTATACCGCAAAAATGCAAAACACGCGAACGAACTACTTTTTGATTGCCAAATAACCGCTCCAAAGTTGGTATGACTTCAGCCAAAAGCATGGGATGCATTTCCAAAGGGGGGCCTGGCAAGAGAAAATAATGAATCCCTTCCTGCTCTACATATTGGCCTGGAGCCGTCCCATTGGGGTTAGCCAAAAGACGACCACCTTCAATACAGAGCGCCTGCTTGCGATTAGATTCTGGCATGGGCCGCTGACGCTTCGCAAAATAAGCTTCGACTTCACGCAACGCATTCTCATCCATAATGAGATTACGTCCTAGATAATCCGCCAATGCTTCTTTAGTCAGATCATCTACAGTAGGACCCAATCCGCCTGTTACTATGACTACATTCGCACGCTGAGAGGCGATGCGAAAACTTTCGACTATTCGCTCAAAATTATCACCAACAGCAGTATGATAGTAAACATACAATCCATGCTTGGCAAATTCTTCAGAGATATATTGAGCATGACGGTTGTGAATCTGTCCCAACAATATTTCTGAACCTACAGCAATCAGTTCCGCCTCGCATGCGGCAGCCATAGAAACATTCATCCTTAGCGCGATTCATCTCCTGCCATCTGTGTCACCTGTTTGTTTTTAACAAAATAATCCACACCCGAAGCGACTGTCATAATGACCATCAGGTAAACCATTGCCTCATCAAACGGAAATCCAACGACGGAAAAAGGAAAATTGTTCAACATGAGGGCAATCATTGCAACAATTTGAGTCACAGTTTTCCACTTAGCCAGTTTACTTGCCGCAATTACAATGCCGTCAGCAGCTGCAACAAGCCGCAACCCTGTCACAGCAAACTCCCGACTTATAATAAGAATGGCTATCCAAGCAGACAGACGCTGCATCTCAACAAGAGAGATGAGTACGGCTGAAATCAGCAGTTTATCAGCAAGCGGATCTAAAAACTTCCCAAAATTCGTAATCATTTTCCGCTTGCGTGCAATATATCCGTCCAGGCCATCCGTTCCAGCAGCAATCATAAAGACAAGCGCCGCAATCATTTCACTGCCTGTAGTAGTCCGCCCATTAATGGTAAACGACCAGAATTGATAGTGAATCAGCAGTAAAAAACTGACGACCGGCACAAGAAAAATCCTGGCAAGCGTAATCCGGTTCGCCAGATTCAATCGCACACACGCCCCATTCGGACAAGGTATACCCGTAAACTTTCACAACAATCCGATTGTGTGAGTGAAAACAGAAACCCGAAAATACGAACGATTGCCACTCTATTGACTATCATACCATAAGTTTTGACTCAGCGGTAATTTGTAAACTGCAGGGCGACTGGCAAATCAACCTCCCGCAACATTGCAATCACAGCCTGCAAATCGTCGCGACTTTTTCCTGTCACGCGGACTTGATCTCCTTGAATTTGAGCCTGAACTTTCACTTTACTGTCACGAATCAGCTTCGTGATGGACTTCGCTGTCTCCTGATCGATTCCTTGTTGTAATTGAAAAGTCTGGCGTACGGTCCCGCCGGATGCTGCCTCTGTTTTACCTGGTTTCAACGCTTTTAAGGGAACGTCACGCTTGACAAGTTTACTCTGCAATACATCCAACAACTGTGAAAGTTTATATTCGTCATCCGAGACCAGGACAAGAGCATTTTCCTCAAGTCGAATCTCGCTTTTACTTCCTTTAAAATCAAATCGATTTTCAATCTCTTTCTGGGCTTGATGAACAGCGTTAGCCACTTCAGCCATTTCTATTTTAGAAACAATATCAAAAGATGCTTCTTTAGCCACAAAAATAACCTCCCGCAACTTCTTGAGTTCAGATTTCAACAGTCCTGACTTCAGGATTTTTGAACAATATCGATATTCAGCGGTTGTTGCACAGAAGGAAGCGCCACGGATTGACCGTCAATTTTGAGTGACGCACCCGGAACATTACCTACACGCAAAAGAATGTTACTACCTGTCCAAGAATGACTCGCACCTTGACTGAGTAAAAGACTAGAATTCACCATAGCCCCATTCACAGTCGCCTGCAGCCAACAGCCATTGGCAGCCGTTGCCGTAATCGTTACCTGCGTGGGTTTTGGCCCAGAAACAGTATAGGTCATAGCCCCATTTTGCACTGGAGACGACAAAATCGAGACCGTTGGCTGCTTGGGAAGATTCGTCGTTTGCCCATATGTAGCTTGACTCGTACTCGATGATGGATGAGATGTAGATGACTGATTACTGTGATTCGACAATGAAGTGCTTAACGCTGAATCCGCTGTTGTATGATTCATAGGCGAACGATTGGCCTGATCATTATGAAGCACCACAATACCAACGACAATAGCGGCCAGCACTACTCCTACGACCCCCGCCTGAAGCAACGCTCCACCTGGCAAGCTCGGACGAGTTCTGTCCATTTTGGAACGGTCGTTCTTTTGAGATGATGATTCAGAAGCATCACCCGTTCGGGAAAGTACTGTTTGCTCAGAAAAAGTCCGAGATTCTGAAGGTTCTTCTGTGGATTGCAGATTTGTTTTTTCTTTGATTGACTGTTCTCTGTGCACAGCATCCAACTCTGCCAGAAGAGCCATGCCATCCATCTGCAAAAGTTCGGCGTACGTGCGAACAAAACCTCGCGCATAAACATCGCCAGGTAAAAAATCCCATTCACCATTCTCAATCGCCCGCAAATAGTGCTTGCGAATTTTCGTTTGCTGCTCCACCTCTTCCAAGCTGAGCCCTAGTCTTTCTCTCTGTTGCCTTAATTTTTCGCCCAGCGCCCGAACAGCAGCATGCATGAACAACATTCTCCTTTCATGTATCTCTTCTATTCACTTCGCTTAAACACCGCGTCAGTCAGAGACGTTATCATCCTTGACAGATGAGGGTGAATTTACTCATTCCAAGCAGCCGCCTGACGCTCATATTCATCGTAACGAATTTCTTCACTAGGTTCGCGACGCAATTCTATAACATAATCAAACAAATCCCAATTATATCGGGAATGACGGACAAAGATATCAGGGTGCTCGATCACGATAGGGGCATCCAAACGCAGTACCTCCTCCAGGCAGGCCTGATGTTCTTCATCGCCGCGAAAACAGGATACAGCCCCATCAATGATATAGACAAATTGATCATTAAGGAAATCGGCTGGCGGCAAATTGCGTAAGATAGTTTGTTTAAGCAACGTCGATGAAACAAAAAACCAACGTTTATTGGCATATACACTTGCAGCCACTATCGATTCCGTTTTACCTACTCGCGGTTGACCGCGCAGTCCTACAATCTGCCTGCCCGGACGTTTTAACAATTCACCTAAAAAGTCAACCAACACACCGAGTTCGTCTCGCACAAATCGATACGTACGAGTCTCAGCATCACTGCGTTCTATAAAACGACCATGTCTTAACGCTAACCGATCGCGCAAAGAAGGGGGACGTAAGGCATCTAATTCAGCATCTTCAATAGAGGAAAGCATGGTCTTGAGTGCTTCAATACTCTCTTCCTTATCTGTTAAAATCAAAAATCCACGGCGTGATTCAGAAACTGCTGCTAACTGGACAATATTAAACCCCAGCATCCCCAGAAGCGAAGCTACATCTCCCAACAATCCTGGACGATTTTTAAGAATGTGATATTGAAAATACAATTCAAATTTTGCTTGACTTGCGTCTGTCGGCAAATCCACGCTATCCCCTCCCTTTACCAAACTTCAATGACATATAGCAAAAAGAAACGGCGAGCAGTGCGTACATAAGCAACCCAACCCTAAATTTTGCAGTCCTCTAGGAACCACTTTGAATGAAAGGATTCCAAGCTGCTTGCAAATTTCCGGGCAATTTTGACCATGCGACAGAAGGATTCAATTTGCCATCTATAATTTGCCCGATTAATTGATGAGCCGCTTGAATAAGGCTAACTGGCAACATTTTGTCCTGAAGAATGACTAGGTGCGGCGTGACTACTGATAGGACACCTGAAGTGGGCAAGTCATTTTGCTCATATCGCTGAAGCAATTCCGGCAAAATTGAAGGCCCTGGGAAGCCAAACGCAGCTACATCGTTTGAGGCAGAAAGTGGCGCAGCAGACAGATGGTAGACGAGTGAATGGCTTTGCAATAGCCAGGATTGCGCAGCCGAAGACAAGGTTCCTGCCGCAAGTACAAGTTGTGGCGCCGGCAAACTGGTCTGGGATGGAAAATACACAGATTGGTGTGTACTGCGTTGGACGGATGGAATATTTTGTAAAATAATGGAACATTTAGGATTAGCTTGATACACACCCGCCAAAGCAGCAGCCATTGCTGCGGCAGAAGGTTGAGAGCTAATTCCTGCTAAAAGGCCAATTTGTGGCATCGCTAGAAAGCGGCTATTGAGCCCGGCCAAATACCCCACTACATAAGCAGCATCTACTTCTGACTCCTTCACTGTCAACCTCTTCCCATGACCTGTCGAGGCGCTGAGAGGAACTAAGGCCAACGGTCCTTGACTCGACCCTACATCCGCATTTCCCCATTGTCCAACGACGACTGCCAAACCTTGCGGAGCTTTTTTATGAAACTGTTGAATTTGCCCTATCAACTGATGAACTTTGACAGACTGGACCCATACATCAAGATTAGATTTTTCCGCTTCATAAACTGCTTGAGCCGTAGTCCATCCTTGAGTTGAAGATGTAATAAAGATTTCCGCAGCTTTTTTACTGACACTCGGTTTCATATGGCTAATATCTGGAGCTCCACAGCCGACAGCCAGTCCCGAACATACTGCTATAAAAGTGAAGAATAAACTTTTTCGCACTCGAGAATGAAAAATGCTTTTTAAATGTTTCATTGGTTAATTGTAGCACTCCATTTTTCCCTTGTCAGTCCAATTCTGGATTGACAACACTAAAATCATGATCACCCATCAGTTTAACATGATTTGCAGTAAATTTATTTCTCGTCTTTATCTTGCCTTTCTTTATGCTGTTCGTGATAATGAGAGTAGGAAAGGATGAATCTGTGTGATGAATTATAGTGGCGGAGACCACTTGTCTGTCGCCAAAGCTCTCTATCAGTTAGATTTTTATCTTCAACAATTAAACATGGATATTCGTGTACGCGACTTGTATGAACGCGCCTATCGAGAAAAACGCGGTGACCGATATGATGATCGATGGTTGCAAGTATTGGACGAACACCTCGAGGTACGCGACTCCCTGTCTGAACCTTTTACAACCCAAACTATTCTAGAAGTTCTCATGCGTACTGGGCATGAACCACTTGTCCGCAGTCTAATGAGAGAAATACGTCGCCGTAAAATTGGCTTTACACACATCTATCTGATTGGTCGCTCCTCTCGACGTTAATCTACAGGATGAAAGAAAGCCAGCATTGCTAAGGGACACGCCAATGCTGGTTTCCATTCTCAAGATTCTATTTTCTTATCAGAACTATTCATGCATCATCCAACTGACATGGAATACTATCCTACCCTTGCTTATCCTAAGGAACGTGCCTGGTACCAAAGTTCTGTTGTCCCACTTTGCAAATTTGAAGGATCCTCCTCTATATCATGCAACATCGCCTGCCAATTACTACCCTCTTGGCCAGCAGTTACAGCCGCCAACGCTTCATATTCTATTTTTCCCATACCAGCTGTGGCTACCAATTGACCATTGACCATGACGTCAAGTTCCGCCTGTCCAACTGGTAATCCAGATTGATAGACGGCTTGAAAATAAGTCATAGCCCAATTACCCAGTTGTTGTGAGGAGACATTATCCAACGTGGGAGGAGTTGATATTTCTGCCGAAACATCCAGTTGCTGATGATTGGCTGATTGAATGACAAGATCGGTTAGATACGGGACAGGAGAAAGCGCTTCTGCCAATTTTGCGCGCACTCCTTGCGGAGGATCGGCAACAGAAAATAATGACTCATTTGCAGATTGGGTTTGAGACGGCGATTGCCCTACAGAAAGTTTACCGATAGATCTCGTATTCTTTGCCCATATCCAACCGCATCCCAAGATACTCAAAACAATAAAAAACGAAAGCCATTTACGAAAGCTGTTCAAAAGGAGATCGCCTCCGTCCTCATTCATCAACCTATCAGAAGGATCCAGGTATGGAACGCCTCCTGAATTAAGATTATGTATAGTGACGGACAAGCATGACTGCTTTTAAACTTATGGATTCTCCGACTTATGAACCGAACGCAAGAAATTGGAATTTTTCATTTCTTCCCACTGCAGTTTGCTAATGAGTAAATCGCGCGGTTTACTTCCTTCAAATCGACCGACAAAGCCTTGTTGCTCCATTTGATCGACAATCCGAGCCGCTCTTGAATAACCAACTCGAAATCGCCTCTGTATCATGGAAACAGAGGCATGACCATTATCCACAACGAGATCCATCGCATCTACAAATAGCGGATCTAAAGGAGCATCCGTAACGGCTTCTTCCGATTCTTCAGGAATTTGTAAATCAACCGTATACACAGCATTTTGCTGTTCTTTGACGTATTCCACCAAGCGTTCAATTTCTCCTTCAGACACAAAAGCTCCCTGAACGCGAGTTGATTTAGGCGCTCCTACTGGCCAATAGAGCATATCACCACGTCCAAGCAATTTTTCAGCTCCACCGCTGTCCAAAATCGTACGAGAATCTGCCATAGAAGAAACTGCAAAAGCAATACGGCTAGGTATATTAGCCTTAATGACTCCCGTTATAACATCTACAGATGGTCTTTGTGTGGCAACAATCAAATGAATGCCTGCAGCACGCGCCATTTGCGCAATACGACAAATTGCATCTTCGACATCCCCTGGAGCCACCATCATTAAATCAGCCAACTCATCAACAATGACAACAATATAAGGAAGAGCATCGAGCCCTTCTTCCTGTAACAACTGGTTGTAGCGCTCAATATCTCTTGCACCGCGATCGGCAAATAATTTATAGCGGTTCTCCATCTCCTGCACAACTTTCTTTAGAGCGAAGGCTGCCTTACGCGGATCGGTTACTACAGGTGCTAAAAGATGCGGGATACCATTGTAGCCATTCAGCTCAACCATTTTGGGGTCAATCATCATAAACTTCACTTCATGCGGTTTAGCGCGTACGAGTAAAGAGGCAATCATGCCGTTGATACATACGCTTTTTCCCGATCCGGTAGCACCTGCTACCAATAAATGTGGCATCTTTTGAAGATTGCCAATGATAGCATTGCCAGCTATATCGCGGCCGAGCGCAATCGCCAACTTTGACTCATGCTTTTGAAATTCTTCTGATTCAAGCACTTCGCGTAACGTTACAACTGCAATCTCCTGATTAGGAATTTCAATGCCAATGACAGATTTACCCGGAACAGGAGCTTCCATACGAATACCTGATGCCGCTAATGCAAGCGCAATGTCATCAGTCAAACCTACTATCTTTGAGACTTTTACACCTGCAGCAGGCTGCAACTCATAACGGGTTACAGTAGGTCCTCGACTGATTTCCAGAACTTTAGCATGTACACCAAAACTCTCCAAGGTAGCTTCTAATTTACGCGCATTTTCATGTGCACTTTGTTGATTGAATCCCGATTTTGGAGATTGCGGTAATGTAAAGAGATGAAGCGGAGGTAGACGGTAATTCTCATCATGCACTGGAACACCGACCGTATAAGGAAATTCTTCTTCAACTACTGGAGTGCGTCCAGATAAACCTGCGGACGCACCTCCTTGAGATGCACTTCTTTGAGATTTTTGCAAATGAGCAGGTGGTAACGGCGATATTAGTCCATCTGATGCTTTAGATTCTGCTGCTTCAACAGCTTTCTCACGCACTTGTGCAGCAAAATCACGAACAATGGGTCTTTGTATAGAATGTTTTTCCTCAGAACCAGCATTCTTTTCAAATCCAGCTTCTGAATTTTTATCCGTTGAACCCGCTTCAAAAATTTCTCCATCAATGATGAGCTGAGGTCTACGGCGACTCTTTTTCTCATTTGAAGGTGGTGTTTCGAGAGTGGCTGGTTCAGTATCTGTATCTTTTTCGAGCAGAACATTAGCAAATTGACGACTGCCTTTCCAGAGATTATCCAGACGTTTTTCCATCCATCGGGTACCTCTTTGAACTCCTTTAACCAATGATTTCTCTGTAGTCAATGCAGCTCCCAGCAAAACAGCAATACCTAAAATCAAAAGCGTACCCAGTGTGGAAAACAGGTAGTGCAAGACAGAAAAACAAGCATAGCCAATTAAACCACCACCTGCAGCTGGAACTGTCGTTCCATCAAGACTGCCTGTCAAAACATAAACGCGCAAAGACTGAAGTGCATGCAGTGTGGCCGAATAGAGCGGGACCGTACTGTCTGGTGGAAGAGAGGCGGCATAACTTTGAAAGAAGAAAAATTCCATTCCTGTTAACCATGTCAGAAACAGAATTAATAGGCCGATGTGACGATGGTTCCAAACAAACGAAGTACGTTTGACCATCATAAACAGGGCAGCGTAGCCTATAAAAATAGGGAGTAAAAAACTCCATGAACCTGCCAAATAAATAAAAGCGACATCAACATACCGTCCAACCAAACCTAATTTGCCAAGTGCAAGAGCAGAGCCTGTCAACATGGCTAGGCCGATGGTTTCATATTTTAAAACTTCTCGACGCTGAACTCTTTTTCCCATGCAGAACCTCCTGCATGTGGATAACTACTATCCGCATGCCTTGTAAATTTCTCGAAACAAGGTGGAGATTCCTGCAAACAAGGGAGACAATTCAATGATTTACAGATAACTTAGATGGTGCAAGTATGCAGTGGAATATGCATTCCTGGCGATAAATCAGAACGCAAAAAATCCTTTGGACGCATGGATAAAATTCTCTCAACACGAGCTAACCCATTCTCTAGCGGCTCAACCAACAGCTGAATTCCTTGATACTCGACTTTCTGTAATCGAACGCTGTAACTTTCCAACATGTTGTACATGATCTCTTCACAGTCTGCGACGGTCCACAAAATCATTGTTGCATCACTCCATCTGTTGCAATCGTTGGATTCCAAACAGAAGCATTTTGTTGCATCAATTCACGAAGTTTACGAATAGCTTGTCCAAGCCCACCAATTTCATCAACCAAGCCATAAGCTACCGCATCTCGTCCTACAACTGTCGTTCCAATATCACGCGCCAATTCACCTGTATTCAGCATAAGCTTACGAAAGACAGATTCACTGATATGCGAATGCTGTACAACAAAACGAATGACACGCTCTTGCATCTTCTCTAAATATTCAAATGATTGGGGCACGCCAATGACCATGCCTGTCAAACGGATAGGGTGAATCGTCATTGTAGCTGTTTCAGCAATAAACGTATAATCACAGGATACAGCAATCGGAACACCGATCGAATGTCCGCCGCCCAAAACAAGAGAAACTGTTGGTTTGCTCATGCTTGCAACCATTTCGGCAATGGCTAACCCAGCTTCAACATCTCCACCAACAGTATTCAAAATCAACAGTAATCCTTTAATGTCCTTGCTCTGTTCAGCAGCGACCAATTGTGGAATGATATGTTCGTATTTGGTCGTCTTGTTTTGGGGTGGCAGAACCATATGTCCCTCAATCTGACCAATAATAGTAAGACAATGAATATCACTATCTGAGAGCGGAACGTCTGTTTCACCAAATTTCTCAATACTCTGCTCTGTCATACCAATTGGATGACTTGCTTGCTCTTCCTGGGGATTGGATTGCGGGATATTATTTTTGGAACTTTGGCGATGATCAGCCAGACTCATGTTGGAATCACCCTCATTATCCCGGGCCTAATGATGGTTTGCGCTGCAGAGCGGGCCCATTTTCAACCAGCCATAGTATCTGGCTTTTATCGCCAAAGCATACTCCCTTTCTCGATAGCTCCCACCTAGAAAAATGTTTGCCAGAAAGTTGCCAAGGTTAATCCACAAAGCAGCGTGACCATTAACCATCCCCACACACGACCAAATATTTTTGTACGATACTGACCCATGAGACGTTTGTCACTTGTCATTACGACGAGAAAGATTAATAACGGAGTCATCAAAATGCCGCCAACAACCTGTGCAAGAATGGATAGAAAGTCGAGTGGCAGATGCGGTACCAGAATGGCTAAAGCGGCAAACAGCAAACTGCCAATGTAAACGGCATAAAATTTTGGTGCTTGACGCAACGTATCATTCAGGCTTTTTGACCATCCGAACAATTCTGAGATACTCCATGAAGAGGATAGGGATACTGTGATTGATGCCAAAAAACCAGCATCAAATAAACCAATTCCAAAGAGAATAGCTACCCATCTTCCATAACTGTGGTGCAACGCGTCAATGATTTGTGCTGGACCTGCACTGCTTACATTGGACATATGCCCAAACAAGGAAGCTCCAACAATAATAATGCCAGCAGCTACAATGACCTGAACCAAACAACCAAATGCTGTATCAATCCGTCCTAGAATCAGTTCTCGTGAACTGACGCCCTTATCAATCGTTCCACTACCTTGGAAGAAAATCATCCAGGGGGCTATGGCATTACCCACCGTGGCAATCACAAACCAAATCACACCCCCACGAAGACTGGTGGGTACATTCCAGGCTACAAAGGCGTGGCCAATCGATGCCAGGTTGGGATGAGTCATACCCGCTACTACTAGAAAAACAACGTTTAGTGCACCAACCAACAACGCAATGCGTTCTTTTGTAAAATATCCTGTGAAGATGGCAAATGAGACAATAAAAACGAAACAGATCAGATCACTTAACCAAAGCGGCAACCCTAGCAATGTCAATCCTGCTGTCATCCCAATAAATTCAGTAACCAAAGTCAGCAAATTCTCGAATGCGAGAGTAGTGATATGATAAAAACCCCAAAACTTACCATATCTCCGTAGCGCTAACCTTGAGAATCCTTCTTGAGTAACCGCTCCAAGGCGCATGCTCATTTCTTGAACTGTAAAAGTTAGAAATGCCAGACAAAGAACCAAAGGTATAAACAATCCAATTCCGAATTGCACACCTGTTGCCGCATAGGAAATCACCCCGCCTGCGTCATTGTCTGCCAAAGCTGCCAACAATCCCGGGCCAAGCAATGCCCAAAATATCCAGATATATCTTTGCCAACCATGTTTACGTTGCGCCATCATTTCTCGAAACCGTGATCGTTCCAAATTGCTTTGCGACGTTTCCAAATCATTCGGAATGATATTGCTGTCCATTGGAAAACCTCCATTCCCTGTAGGGCCAATCAAGCGGAGCTAGCAGAAGGTTTGAGTGACAAATTTCTCAAATATCTACACTACTTCAACCGGTGACGACATATTCTATACAGAGGCTGTTGCAAATGTGCCGATGTTGTAGAGGAAATCGAAACACGAAATAAATCCGTATGGATTAGTAAAAATTCATGATGTGGAGGTAGTAAAGTGGTGGAAAAAACGGCCGCAAACTTAGAGCAAACTGTTAAGTCTCTGCTGCGGCAACATTCCATGTCCATGCGTCAGTTGGCTGCTCTTACTGGAATTCACGTTGCAACGATTTCAAAGATGTTGCTCGGTAAACAACGAATTAATCCGGAATATTTGGAGAAAATTGCTGAGCATTTATCCGTCCATCCAACTCTGCTTTATCAAGCAGCAGGATTAAAAGTAGCCGATCACGTCGATAAAAACGATCACTTATCACTTCATAGTTATTTTAAGGATATAATTGACTATACTGGATATTCATCCGTTACCTTGAACAGGCAATCCATTATGGATGAACTATTGAAATACGATGGATACGCCAAGACCAGTGAAGGAAAATTACTGATTGAAGAAAAATTCCCAGAAAAGAGACAGCAAATTTTTGGAACAGGACCGTTTATCGATGAATTGGATAGTATGTATGAGCGTTATATTCACGGGGAAATTTCTGAAAAAGAAAAAATGATTTTAGGAAGTGGGTTGCTCTATTTTGTACTCGCGACAGATGCAATTCCAGATTTTATGTTTCCTATCGGTTATCTGGATGACGCTTTAGCCATTCAGATTACTCAAGAACGATTAATGGAGTTCTCTAAAAAAACATAAGAAGGGCTGCCCTCGACTGCTCGCCCCTTCTGTTAAAGGTTTGACCTTGTGGCTTCAGGGAAGCATAGGCAGAGTGGACAGCCCGACAATGATTTCAATGCTTTATGTTGTAACACTCACGCTTCCATGATAATAGGCAAAATCATGGGACGACGGCGCGTTTGCTCATATAGATATCTACCCAGTGTATCTCGAACAGCTGTTTTTAAAGAAGACCACTCGCTGATATTATCTGAAACCATACGAACGAGTGTCGATTCAACCAATTTGGTTGCCTCATCCAATAACGCTTCTGATTCGCGAACATAAACAAATCCACGCGAAATAATATCCGGACCAGAGAGTATCGTACCGGAAGTTTTTGAAAGAGTCACAACCACAACCAGAATACCGTCTTGAGAAAGCAACTTTCTATCACGCAGCACAATATTCCCCACATCACCAACACCAAGACCATCAATCATGACCGTACCTGCAGGTACCTTGCCGCCAAAACGTGCCCTATCTCCCTCGAATTCGACCACATCACCCAACTCGGTGATAAAGATATTGTCCGGATCGACACCCAAATCAATAGCTAAATTAGCGTGCGTGCGCTGCATACGAAATTCACCATGCACTGGCAAAAAATATTTAGGACGTGTCAGATTAATCATCAATTTTAATTCTTCTTGGCTACCGTGACCGGAAACGTGAACGCCTTGATAAATAACGTTTGCCCCCGCTTTAAATAATTGATCTATTGTACGAGAAATAAATTTTTCGTTACCGGGAATCGGATGCGAAGCCAAAATCACCGTATCTCCCGGCATGATTTCTACTTTTCGATGCGCAGAACGAGCCATCCGAGTCAATGCTGACATCGGTTCCCCTTGACTCCCAGTAGAAAGAATTAACACCTTGTCTGGATCCATCCTGCCAATCTCATCGACGTCGATTAATGTGCTTGGCAGAACATTCAAATAGCCCAGTTGAATGGAAGTTTGAATATTATTAACCATACTGCGACCTACAATAGCGACTTTTCTCCCGTATCGCTCTGCTGCCGTAATAACCTGCTGTACCCGATGAATGTTGGAAGCGAAAGTGGACAAAATGATACGTCCTGGCGCTTGAGCAACCAAATGATCAATTGTTTTGCCCACCGATTTCTCTGAGGGAGTAAAACCTGGACGCTCAGCATTTGTACTGTCAGCAACCAATGCCAAAACTCCCTGACTTCCATAACCAGCTAATTTTTGCAAATCAGCCTGACGTCCGTCCACTGGAGTTTGATCGAATTTAAAGTCACCTGTATGCACTACCAAACCCTCTGGTGTATGAATTGCAAAACCAACTGTATCGGGTATCGAATGGTTAACATAAAAATACTCTACTGAAAATACGCCTGCCTGAATTTGTTGGTTGTCCCCAATGGTATGCATTTTGACGGTATCCAGCAAATTGTGTTCTTTTAATTTGTTTTCAATTAAGCCAAGGGTCAATCGTGTACCATAAACAGGAACGTTGAGCGTTTTAAGAATATAGGGCAATCCACCGATATGATCTTCATGTCCATGCGTTACAAAAATCCCACGAACCTTTTCTTTATTTTCAACCAGAAAAGTAATATCAGGAATGACAATATCTACTCCGAGCATTTCTTCCTCTGGAAATTTTAATCCTGCGTCTACTACAATCATGTCATTGCCATACCAATACAAGGTCATGTTCTTTCCGATTTCTCCGACTCCGCCGAGCGGAACAATCGCTAATCTCGATTTACTTTTTGGCACAAAAACACCTCCGGAATATATATGAATATTTCAAAAATACAAAATTAAATAGACGTAACTTAAATGTGCGACATTAAATTTACCATAAATCATGAAAAAAACCAAAAAATCCCATCATCATACCGTAGACGAACAGCTTTGTT
The DNA here is from genome assembly GCF_900142255.1 of Alicyclobacillus tolerans. Taxonomy (GTDB): domain Bacteria; phylum Bacillota; class Bacilli; order Alicyclobacillales; family Alicyclobacillaceae; genus Alicyclobacillus_I; species Alicyclobacillus_I tolerans. The sequence goes on from NZ_FRAF01000012.1 coordinate 20,212, forward strand.
ATACGATTGCCGTACAGTCTCATTTCTCCGAACTCATTCCCATTCCGCAATCTGCAGAATCCGCCCACGGAACGAAGATAGGTTCTTTGAACTGCAAAGCCGCACCAGTCACTGTACTTCTATTATACCCTGCTCTTTGTGGGGATACAACTCGCCTCTTGAAAACTAAAGATAAAAAAACCAGCATACGATGGTGGAAACTCTGCAGTCTCCATCCATGGACGCTGGTTTTTTAACTGAACGATTGCTAAACATCACTAGTGTTTCTCGTGAAGCAGTGAAACAATTCAATATTAGATACTTTGAAGGTAATCAAGCCTTAGCAGTTCTTTTCTTAATCGTTCGCACACCTGGGCAGGCGGCATTGTTACTGGCAAACGCGTTGAACCTACCGGGACGCCTATAGCCTCCAGAGACCATTTCAATGGCCCTGGACTTGTACTCATAAATAATGCTTCAAACAGCGACAATAGCATACCCGACCATCTTGCAGCTTCTTGTATGTTTCCTGCTACATATGCTTCTATCATTTGAGTCATTTCTCGACCAACCAAATGAGAAGCTACACTGACAACCCCATATCCGCCAACAGACAGAATAGGCAGTGTCAATTTGTCATCACCGGAGTATAGGTAGAAATCGTCTGGTTTATCAGCAGCAATCCTTAAAATTTGCGACATATCGGATGTTGCTTCTTTTAGGGCAAATACGTGAGGTATTTGTGCTAATTTCAAAACAGTATCAGGTTCAATATTGCTTGAAGTCCGGGTTGGTACATTATAGAGCATGATGGGAATCTGGATAGCATCAGCAATTGTTGCAAAATGCGCATACAACCCTTCCTGATTAGGGCGATTGTAATACGGTGCAACAAGCAGTACACCATCTGCACCCATGGATTCAGCTTCTCGCGCTAATGCTACGCTTGATTTGGTATCATTCGTACCTGCACCTAACATCACCGGCACACGATGGTTTACGATTTCCATCGTCCATTCAAGAAGAGTAAGCTTTTCCTGGTGACTCAGCGTGGGAGATTCACCTGTTGTTCCAGCGACAATAATCGTGGTAGTTCCTGATGAAAGCAGATGTTCGATTAAAATAGAGAGACGATGCCTATCAATTTGCTCTCCATCATCTTCAAACGGAGTAGCCATCGCCGTAATAAGCCGTCCAAAATTCAAAGGAAGTCACCTCGAAACATTCTGTTGTACCAGTTCCTCAAGACAAAACTCTCGATGTAACGCGCGAACTGCGGTTTCCATTTGGTCCATCCGAACCAAACACCACATGGTTGTATGTGAATCAGCAAATTGCAGAATTTCTACATTTTCTTCCGCCAAAGCTGTATATATTCGAGCCATGACACCTGGAGTTCCAGCAATAGCAGCTCCTACACAAGAAACTTTAGCACAATCGGGAAGAACTTCCACGGAATAACCAGATTCATTTAACAAACGAACAGCCAGATCAGCTTTCGTATTAGGTACGGTATACGCTACTTTACCTTCCTGCACAGAAATGAAATCAACTGATATGTTGTGCTCAGCCATGATACGAAAAACTCTAGCGCCGTCTTTTCCTGATGCTGGAATTAACAAACGCGTAACGTGAGTGGTTTGCGTAACTCCAGTAATCAATTGATCATGGACGACATGGGTTTCCAAAAAAGAGACATGGCTTGTCACCAATGTTCCCTCATCCTCTAAAGCGGTACTGCGAACTCGGATGGGGATGTTCTTTTGCATGGCAATTTCCACTGCGCGCGGATGAATTACCTTCGCACCCTGATAGGCCAGATTACAAATTTCAGAATAGGTCACCTGGCGAATGCGTTTGGCATTGGTAACAATCCGTGGATCTGCCGTCATTATACCTTCTACATCTGTAAAAATATCAACATACTCAGCATCGAGTGCCACACCCAGTGCTGTCGCAGTCGTATCACTTCCCCCGCGCCCGAGCGTAGTGATATCTCCTTCAGGAGTCACACCCTGGAATCCCATGACCACCACTATACGATTCTGCCCCAATTCATGCAGGATTCGTGTCGGATTCACTTCTAAAACCCGCGCATTCGTAAAATCTTTGGTAGTGATAATTCCAGCCTGCGCCCCGTTCATCACCGTTACTTCATGTCCCCGGCTGCGCAATAAGCTGGAAAAGACCACTGCAGATATGGCTTCTCCACAAGACATAATGATATCCATATCACGGGGTGAAACGCTGGAAGCATTCTCAAACATGGAAAGCAATGTGTCAGTGGCATACGGCTCCCCACGTCGACCCATGGCAGAAACAACCACCACTACTCGATAGCCATCACTGAGTGCTCTCTCTATATGATTGGCAGCATAATTGCGCATTTCACTGGTGGCAACCGATGTACCGCCAAATTTTTGTACGAGGATTTTCACTCTCATCCACTCCTGACAAAGCCGTTCAATGCTCCTTGCCGAGCCAATCGTTTTTAACCAGTTCTTCCGCGATTTGTACCGCATTATAAGCGGCTCCCTTTAACAAGTTATCAGCGACTATGAAGAACTGCACACTTCGTTCATCAAATAAATCAGAACGTATTCTGCCAACAAAGGTTTGGCCGCTCCCTTCTACCATGCGCGGATGCGGCCAGATACCTTCTTCTGGACGATCCGCTAAACTGACACCTTCAGCCTGAGCTAGCAGCACACGCACTTCTTCGACAGAAACTGGTCGCGCAAAAGTCACGCGAACTGACTCTGAGTGTCCATATACTACAGGTACTCGCACAGCCGTAGGCGCTACACGCAAGGTTGGCTGTTCAAGAATTTTTCTGCTTTCCTGGACCAGTTTCATTTCTTCTTTTGTATAGCCATTCTCTAAAAAGACATCGCATTGCGGCAAAACGTTAAACGCCATAGGTACATAGAAGGGTGCAGATGCCATCGGAAAAAGCGTACTCTCTTTAGCAGCAAAACCACTTTCGAGTTCTCGATGAAGCGCATCAATCGCTGTTTGCCCCATGCCACTGACAGCTTGATAAGTAGAGATAACCACTTCCTCTAATCCGAGCGAACGCAATGCATGCAAAACGACTACCAATTGAATGGTCGAACAGTTAGGATTAGCAATAATCCCCTTGTAGCGGCTCAGTGCATGAGGATTCACTTCAGGCACAACCAAGGGAACGTCTTCCTGCATTCGATAAGCACTGCTATTGTCCACCACAACCGCATGACTGCGAACAGCGAGTGGAGCGTACTGCTTGGATGTATTTGCCCCCGCACTAAAAAGCGCAATATCCACTCCTTCAAAGGAGTCTTCTTGAACAGCTTCTACTTGCAGTTTCTCGCCAGCATAGGACAGCGTTTGTCCGGCCGATCTCGGTGATGCTAACAATCGCAGTTCAGACAACGGAAAATTTCGCTGTTCCAAAACTTCTATCATCTTTCGGCCTACGGCGCCCGTAGCACCAAGAATCGCCACACGAACTGGATGGTTCACCCGTCTCTATCCCCTATTCACTATGATTTGCAGTCTCCTGCCAAGTTGGCTTGCGTTCATTTTGCCAACGTTCAATCAGGACTGGTTGCAATTGGCGTTTTTGCAATGCCCATTCAATGGTCTCGGGCAATTGGGTCATATCGGCCACAAGTGAATTCATTTTAACATGTGGAGCATCCTGTCCGAAGGGAACAAAGAAAATATTCTTCGTATTCATCAATTTTGCTACATTATATAGATTTAATCCAAGCCCATCATTGGTTGAAATGGCTAATATCACTGGACGATCATTTCGAAAGGTTGATTTTGCAGCCATCAAAACGGGAGAATCGGTATTTGCTGCCGCTAAGCGAGAGAGAGAACTGCCTGTGCAAGGCGCAATCACAAAAGCATCCAAGCGTTTTTGTGGACCCAAAGGTTCTGCTTCTGGTATGCTCGTAATAGCCTTCTGACCGGTAAGACGCTCTATCTTTGCCGCCCATTCACCTGCTTCCCCAAAACGTGTGGAAACAGTTTGAACCGAATGCGAAAAAACAGGCACCACTGTAGCTTTTGTTTCTACCAATTGTTCTATAATAGGATAGACTTCTTCGTAAGTACAATGGCTGCCCGTGACGCCAAAACCTATAGTCTTTCCTTCTAATGTCAATGACTTCACGTCCCTTTTCACAAAATTATCCTTTCTCATGTACCTCTGGTTCCGCATCCTTGACGTTCATCAAGCGACAGATGCTCTCAGCTATAATCTTGCCGGCCGTCTTTGGGGCCACAATGCCCGGCAGGGAGGGGGCCAGAATCGCTGTCATACCGCGCCGCTCTGCATAACGAAAATCCGTACCGCCTGGTGCGGAAGCAATATCAATAATGACCGCGTCTAAACGCATTTCTTTTAAAATAGCTGCCGGTAAAACCAATGCGGGAATGGTATTAAAGACAATATCTGCATCTTGCACAGCTTCCAGCAAGCGCTCAAAAGGAACATCCTGCATACCCATTTCACGTATTCGTGCTAACTCCGGTAGTGGTTTAGCAACCACTCGCACATGCGCCCCTAAAGCGTGAAGCGTCCTTGACAATGTTTTTCCACACCTGCCAAAACCAAGCACAACTACGTTAGAATCGTGGATGGTGACTTCCGTCTTCTCCATAGCCAGAGCAATCGCGCCTTCTGCTGTGGGAATCGAATTCAAAATAGCCACTTCATCTTGTTCCATCAATTTAACTAAGCAAAGCCCATACTCCGAACAAATACTTTCCAAACGATTGCGCGCGATCCCGGTAAATACCTTGGCTCCTGGTTTAAGAGCTGCAAAATGATGTTCATTCAAAATCAGTGGTTCGCGAGAGAAACGCGTCTGTACTGAGCCATCCTCTGCCATTCCAGCTACAGGCAAAACAAGCGCATCGGCACCCGCAAACGTTTCGACCGTCAAATCAGCATGGGTGGTGTCGGTAAAAGTTCGGTTGCACAATTCAAAACCGACCAAAGTTACTGTGGCGTCATTATCAACAACCTGCTGAATCACTTCCAACTGGCGCAAATCGCCTCCAACAAAGATAAAACGCCGTCCTGTCAGCATGACCACACCTCCAAGCCAGGTATACCAGCCTATGTGCATGCACTTGGATGAGTGCAAAAAAAATAAGCCGCCCTTTGTTCTTAGGCAGCTTTGGATAGGCTTATGAAAACAGGCTTATGTTTAAGATTCTCCGGTGGATCCAAAACCTCCCTTTCCACGCTCGGTAGGGCTAAGTGATGCTGAAAGCACCCAATGGGCATGAAAAATAGGAAGAAAAACAATTTGGGCAACGCGATCGCCCGATTGAATGGAAACTGGCTGGTCGCCGAAATTTTGCAAAAGTACCTGTAATTCTCCACGATAGTCGGAATCAATTACACCGACTCCGTTTGGCAAACCAAGTCCGTAACGCCATGCATGTCCGCTTCTTGCAAAAATCAGTCCAACACAGTTATTGTCCGGCATTTCAATGGCAATTCCCGTTGGAATACGGACACGTTGTTGAGGCTGGAGGAGCAACGGTTCTGGTAGACAAGCGTATAAATCAGCACCTGCTGCTCCTTCTGTTTGTGGTTTGGGTAAAAATTCAGAACTAGCGTAAGGTGAAACGATGCGATACTGAATGACAATTTGAGAATTCATGCGTTCACCCATCCACTGTTTTGAATGGCAGCCTGTACATCCACCTCAGACATAGGCCCTACTGTAGAAATGGCAAATGGATGCTGCAACAACTGTCGGGAAACACGAAGGACATCTTCTGTCCGTACAGCATCAATAGCAGCCAATGTCTCTTCAATGCTGATACTGCGCCGCAGCAACAGTTCATTTTTGCCAAGCCGGCTCATTCGACTGCTTGTACTCTCCAAACCTAACATCATAGAACCTTTGAGTTGGGCTTTACCTTTGCTTAGTTCTTCCTCGCTTAAACCTTGTTCAGCAAACCGCGCAACACACTCTTGTATCAATTGGAGCACATCGGAAAGATTTTCTGGCGATGTACCTGTATATATGCCAAACATTCCGCAATCCAAATAGGAAGAATGATAAGAGAAAACAGAATACGCCATACCTCGCTCTTCACGAATTTCCTGAAAAAGTCGAGAAGACGGATTACTTCCAAGCGCATTGTTCATCAAAATCAAGGCGTACATATCCGGATGACCAGCAGGCAATCCTGGGGCTGCCAAAGCGACATGCATTTGCTCAATATCCTTTTGACGCACAACGACCGGTGTCCGAAAAGGCGGCTCTACCAATTGACGACTACCAGTTCCCGAGGGTTGATAATGGCCAAACAGACGGCCAAAGGTTTCTATCACTCGAGCCTCAGAAATATTGCCAGCCACTGAGATGACAATATCGTTCCCCTGGTATCTGGATTCGATATAGGAAAGCAAATCCTGCCTGGAGAAACTTCGCAGATTCTCCTCTAATCCAAGAATCGTAAAACCTAGCGAATGCTCCCCATAGATACCTTCTGCCAAAAGATCCATCACAAGTTCATCCGGTGTGTCCTCATACATGTGAATCTCTTCTATAACTACCTTGCGTTCTTTGTCCATTTCATCGACTTGAAATTGAGAATGCAGCAACATATCACTGAGTGTATCTGCAGCAATTTCAAAATGATCATCAAGAACGCGCGCGTAAAAGCACGTATATTCTTTAGATGTAAAGGCGTTAACCTGACCTCCAAGATTGTCAAACAGTTCTGCCAATGCTTTGGCAGAATAACGTTCTGTTCCTTTAAAAAACATGTGTTCTAAAAAATGGCTAACTCCGTTGTTTTGCTTATTTTCAAAACGCGATCCGGTACCTATCCAAATTCCAATCGCAACGGATCGCAGAAATGGAATTTCTTCTCCAACAATGCGAACGCCTGAAGGCAGTTGATGACGGTAGCTCACAGTCTGATTATCCTCCTCAAACCTGACGCAGTAACTGTGCCAAGCCTATCCGCAACTATATCAGACTGTCGCATCTATACTCAAGAAAAATTTCTACACACTCTTGCTATTTTTTTTATTTTGTAAACCACTTAATTCTGCTCTTTGGCCAAAACCTTTGGTGGATGAGTCATTCTGCGTTCAGCCAACACATCACTGACCGTTTTTATACAATATCCCTGATTGCGCAATAAATGAATGATTTGCGGCAAAGCTTGTGCTGTTTCCGCTGTCGGATGCATGAGAATCATCATGCCTGGTGTCAACTGTGAACGAACACGCTCGAGAATAACAGCAGGGCGGGGATGTTTCCAATCCACAGTATCGGCTGTCCAAAGAATAACCGTCGTTTGACGATGCCGGGCTAATTGCACCAGTCGCTCGTCATAACTGCCTGACGGTGGAGCGATGATTCGGCTATCAACACCGAGTTGAGTATAGAGTATCGTATGTGTGACATCCAATTGACGGCTTAACTTTTCCATACTCAATTGGCGAAAATCAGGATGGCCTGTCCCATGGCTACCGATATCTTGGCCTTCTTCCACTAATTTGCGAGCTAAAGTAAGATTTTTCTTGACCCAAGCTCCGTCAAGAAAAAAAGTGGCTCGCACGCCTTCTTTATGCAAAGTTTCAATCATGGATGGAAGATACTCTTCTCCCCATGAAACATTAATCATCAGCGTAGCTGATTTTTCAGTCGCAGGTGCACGGTAAACTGGAGCCGGTGGCAATTTCTCCAAATGCTCCGTGGGAGCAACAGATTTCCATTGCAAGTGATACTTCCCGTCAGTTGCCGAAGCGGTCAGCCGCTGAGAAGCTGGAATATCAAGCTGCCAACCCGACAGACCGGGAATTCCTTTCCAAACACGATCGATGCGGGCATTTGTTGGTGCTTGGCCAAACTCTTTATTCAATCGCACAAAATCATCTGTCGTTGTGGGAACAGCCAGAACTGTTGGATGGATACAAGTCATCAGGCAGCATAAAGCTGCTACAGCTCTGGCTGCGATGTGTGAAGCGCGTAAAAAAGACACCTCTCATCCCTCGCTTTCGTGAGTCTCTCGGTTTTTCGGAAGAAAAGACCCACTGCTTTCAAGTACTGTCGAGGATAAGGTGCCCAAAAATGCTTCCATTCACACAAAGGTTGATACAAAATGAATCACAAATTACAGAGAAGCCATATCCGATTCATTCTTTAAAGCTTCCTTGCGAGAGAGGTTCAGTCGGCCTTGTGCATCAATTTCTGTTACTTTCACAGTCAGCGGATCGCCCACTGAACAAACGTCCTCTACTTTGTTGACACGTTGCATATCCAACTGAGAAATGTGCACCAGTCCCTCTTTACCAGGCAAAATTTCCACGAAGGCACCGTATTTTTCCACACGGGTTACTCGGCCTACATAGGTTTGGCCGACTTCTACTTCGCGAGCAATATTCTCAATCGTCTGTTTGGCACGATGAGCCATTTCCGCATCCATACCGTGAATAAAGATTCGTCCATCTTGCTCAATATCAATTTTTACACCAGTTTCTTCAATAATTTTGTTAATCACACGACCACCAGGTCCAATCACATCACGAATCTTATCTGGATGAATGCGCATGGAAAGCACGCGTGGTGCATATTGCGATAATTCTGGACGCGGCTTAGAAATGGCTTCCATCATTTTCTGCAGTATAAAAAGACGGCCCACACGCGCCTGCTGTAAAGCTCGCTCTAGAATTTCGCGATTGATACCAGCAATTTTGATATCCATTTGTAAGGCAGTAACGCCTTTTTCGGTCCCAGCTACCTTAAAGTCCATATCACCAAGATGGTCTTCCATACCTTGGATGTCCGTCAAGATGGCTACGTCTTCACCTTCTTTGACAAGTCCCATTGCTATCCCGGCTACGGGTGCTTTGATAGGCACTCCCGCATCCATCAGGGCCATCGTACTGCCACAAATGCTTGCTTGAGAGGTCGATCCGTTAGATTCCAATATCTCAGAGACCACACGAATCGCGTAAGGGAACTCTTCAGGTGATGGAATCACAGCGTCAAGAGCCCGCTCACCAAGTGCGCCATGACCAATATCTCGGCGGCTCGGCGCGCGCAAAGGACGTGCTTCACCCACACTAAAGGGAGGAAAATTGTAATGATGCATATAGCGATTGGAAGCTTCTAACTCTAAACCATCCAAAATTTGCTCATCACCCATGGCGCCAAGTGTACAAACCGATAACGCCTGCGTCTGCCCCCGAGTAAAAAGACCGCTTCCATGGGCTCTCGGCAAAACTCCGACCTCACAAGAAATCGGTCGAATTTCATCCAGTTGACGTCCATCGGGCCGCAAACCTTCTTTAAGAATCGCTGTGCGAACTTCTTCTTTGAGCAAATCGTGCAAGATTTCGTCCATCCAGGCCTCGTCTTCCGGATATTGCTCAAGAAGTTTTTCTTTGACACTCGTATTGACGGTGGCAATGTTCTCTTCACGTGTCTGCTTGTCCGGATGGCGTACAGCAAGACGCAATTGTTCACCAAGAACTTCACGAATAGCTTGTACCAATTCCGCAGGAGCTTGACGCAAAACAACTTCGCGCTTGCTCACGCCCACTTTTTCAGCGAATACCTGAATTTCAGCAATAATCGCCTGAATATGTCGGTGTCCAAATAAAATAGCCTCAAGCATTTGCTCTTCAGGCACTTCTTCAGCACCTGCTTCAACCATGACAATGGCGTCTTTGGTGCCAGCGACCACCAGATGCATTTGGCTTCGAGTCGCTTCTTCAACAGATGGATTGAGAACAAACTGACCATCAATCAGCCCTACAATCACACCAGCAATCGGTCCATCAAAAGGAATGTCTGAAATCGTCAGCGCTGCTGATGTACCAATCATTGCAGTGATTTCTGGGGCACAGTCTTGATCGACTGACATGACGAGATCGACCACTTGCACTTCATTGCGAAAACCTTCAGGAAATAATGGACGAATGGGGCGGTCAATCAGCCGTGAAGCGAGTATCGCTTTCTCACTGGGCCGGCCCTCTCGTTTAATGAATCCTCCGGGAATCTTACCGACTGCATAAAGACGTTCCTCGTAATTAACAGTCAATGGGAAAAAATCAAGATCTTTTGGCTCTTTTGAAGCCGTCACTGTGGCCAGAATCATGGTATCTCCATATCTGGCATCAACAGCCGCTGTTGCCTGTTTGGCCATTTTGCCAGTTTCCAGTACAAACTTGCGACCGGCGACCATAAACTCATGCCGCACAACCATACAACAATTTTCCTCCTCTATCCTGTCGTTGTTATTTCTATCCAGGATTACATTTTGTGCAATTGAACGATGGATTTACAAGCTAAATGAACAATGCAGACGCATGCAAAACAAGCGGGCCTTAGCCCGCTTGCAATCTATCTGCGCAATCCTAGCGTCTGAATCAACTCACGATATCGATTGACATCTTTCTTGCGAAGATAGTTCAGCAAGTTTCTACGATGACCAATCATTTTATACAAACCGCGACGGGAGTGATGGTCTTTCTTGTGTTCACGAAAATGTTCCGTCAGATAATTAATTTTTTCAGTAAGAATGGCAATCTGAACTTCTGGACTTCCTGTGTCTGAATCATGCAGGCGAAATTTCTCGACAATTTGCTTCTTTTGTTCATTAGTTAACAAAATAACCTCTCCTCTGTTGGCTCACGAAATCCCTCCTGCCGAAGCTGCCGTCAGGAGCAAACGAACAACTGCGACAGAGTTCCATTCTCATGTGAGCTAAATCAATGTCAATGACTCACAAAATATAGCACACTCCAGCAACTTCGTGCAATCTCAGGAAGAGGGCGATCACGATGTTTGTCCCATACCAAGCATTTCCCTGGCTATCTGCACGTCCTCACGAATCTGTGTTTCCAACTCTGCAAGTGACGCGAATTTCTTCTCATCGCGAATTCTGCGCAGAAATTGTATACGCAAGGTCGAGCCATACAAATCCCCTGAGAAATCGAGCAGATGAACTTCTAGTTTCTCGGCCACACCATCGACTGTCGGTCGTACGCCAAGATTGGCCACGCCAAACCAATGTCGACCCGATGTCGCATAAGGAGCCGTATCGACCGCTACTACATATACCCCGCGCTTTGGCAAAACATAACTGTCCAGCTTCCCTATATTGGCTGTTGGAAAACCGAGTTCTCTTCCTCGCTTGTCCCCTGTCTCCACCAAACCCGTAACACCATACGGACGTCCGAGCAAAGCTTCTGCAGCTTCCACACGTCCAGTTTGCAAATGTTTGCGAATTTGAGAAGACGAAACCTTTATACCATTTTCTTCTACATGGTGAACGACGTTGACCGGAATATTGTGTGGCTGACAAAGCTTAGCTAATTCTTCAGCTGTCGCTCGCCCACCCTGGCCAAATCGAAAGTCATGCCCTACAACTATGCTCTTCGCTCCGAGCGGAAGAAGGTAGTTGGCGAGGAATTCCTCTGGGCTGGTATTCATAAAAACCTGGTTAAAATGTGCCAAATAAAGACGTTCTACACCAAATTGTTCGAGCCAATATGTCTTTTCCGGCAATGGTGTAAGGAGACGCAAATATTGTTCGTCCCCTGTCAACACGTATGTAGGATGAGGTTGAAAACTCAAGACTGCCACTTGACCTGCTCGAGAGTCAGACGCAAGCTCTGCACGAGCTTTGGCAAGAATGGCCTGATGCCCAATATGCACGCCGTCAAACTTGCCGATGGCCAGTACACAGGGAGATAAAATCTCTCCAGCAGCAAAAGACGGCCCTTCAATGTCTATCCGTTGCAACATTTCTATTCACCTCTTTTCCAAAAAACTTTCTGCGGTTTCAATATCCACACGCCCGTTCGTTCCTGAATCGGCGTTGCACTAGCAACCAATCGTCCACCGCATGTCAAAAACACAGTTTCCGTCCAAACATGACTATTGCCTTGCACATAACGCAATTTCTGGCCACAGGCCAAACGCTCTGCCTCTGGCAGAGAAACCTCTAATTGTTGATAGTGCTTCAGCGCGTCAAGCGGATGACGAAGATATTTTAATCGTTGCTCATCTCCCAAAAGAGTAGCTAATGGTATACATTCTTCAATATCCATACCACTTGCCATCGTGCGGCGCAAGCTGCGAAGATGGGCTGGGACACCAAGCAGCCGTCCAAAATCTCTACACAGGGAACGAATGTACGTCCCCGCACTGCAAGTTACTTGAAACTGCAAAAGCCACGTTTCACCCGTGTTGTCTGATTCTGGCGCCACATGAAATTCGAGAATTCGCACTTGCCGCGTAGGTGGATTGAAATCAGCTCCTGAGCGGGCCAAGTCATAGGCACGTTGCCCAGCTATATGCACTGCCGAATAACGAGGTACTTGTTGATCAATGATACCCATCAGACAACTGGCGGCTCTTTCTGCCTCTTGCAAGGTAAGGCCCTGGGTTGAACCGATTTCCAACACTTGACCTTCAGCATCATCCGTGCTGGTACCAACGCCAAGCAACAAGGTGCCCGTGTAAGTTTTGTCGCTCCCAGTCATATATTCGAGTAATCGCGTAGCTTCTCCCAAACACAAAAGAAGTACGCCCGTTGCAGCCGGATCGAGCGTACCTGCATGTCCTACACGCCGAATGCCATAAGCGCGACGTACTCGTTGGACCACATCATGCGAAGTTATACCAGCTGGTTTGTCAACAGGCAACAAACCCCAACTCATGCCAATCCAGCCTCCGCGAGCGCTGCTTCAATCGCAGCAGACACTTTATCCATAGCAATATCAAGCGTGTCCATGATCACACAACCTGCTGCCCGAACATGACCACCGCCGCCAAATTGTTGCGCTACTCGTGAAACATCAACTCGCCGTTTGGAACGAAGCGAAACTTTAACTGTACCTTCCTCTGTCTCGCGAAAGAGCATCCCCACTTCAACCGTATCAATCGAGCGGGCAAATCCTACCAAGCCTTCCACATCGTCATCGTTTGCACCTGCACCATCCAACATACCGCGCGTAACATAAATCGCAGCATAGAGGCCATTGCGCGAGACTGTCAAATTAGCAAGCGCCATCTGCAACAGATGCATTTGTGCGGCCGAACGCGATTCCAGCGCTGGTTCAGCAATATCATAAGGTTGAACACCTGCCGCTAATAATTCTGCGGCAATTTGGTGCACAGCTTTTGTTGTATTCGGTTGGATAAACCCCGCCGTGTCAGTCAGAATTCCGGTGTAAAGAGCCGCAGCTAGAGACTGCTGCATCGGTTGTTGTAATTGTTGAGCTAAATAGAAGATCAATTCACAAGTAGCCGCGGCGTCAGCATCCACATAATTGGCCATCCCATAACGCGGATTCGTACGGTGATGGTCAATATTGACAATCGTCGCCTGATTGGCAATCCAACCATGCAGCCCTTGAAAACGCATCTCGTCTGCGCAGTCAACGGCAATTACATGGGAAAAACGCTCGCCTGCAAAATGGGAGGCAAGTTGAGCCTTCCCAAAAAACTCCAGATAATCAAAGCGACGCGGCAAAACTGTCTCTGTCAGGAAAGTCCATTTTTTACCCAGTTGCTCAAGAATATGGGCGATGGCTAAAGCACTGCCAATCGCATCACCGTCTGGCCGCTCATGTGTCACAATCAGCCAATTGTCGCCATTTTTCATAACTTCCACTACACGCTGTATATCGTCGGTGAATTTGGGATTTGGCAGGATTGCCATTCAGTTGTTCCCCTTTCCACCTTAGTCATTCTCACTTGTCCGAAATTCTTGATTCAAATGGTTATTAGAAACTTGTCCCCCAGCCGCTTCGGAGGATGGACGCGAATCTTCCAAAGACTTAAGCACTGTCTGAATATGGGCGCTGTATTCACCGGAATCGTCAAGTTTAAAAATGATTTCCGGGGCTAACCGAAGATGTAGACGGCGAGCAATTTCTCCCCGCACAAAACCAGCTGCTTTCTGCAGCGACTGTAAAACTTCTTCTTTTTTAGCCGCGTCGCCAAACACACTGACATACGCTTTTGCGTGCTGCAAATCTCCAGCCATGTCTACCCTGGTCACCGTAATAAAACCGAGTTCTTGATTTTTTAAGTGATTTTGCAAAATATCCGCCAATTCTTTTTTCATCTGCTCACCTACGCGAGCTACGCGGATTTTACTCAAATGCCATCTTCCTTTCAGCCCGTGGTATGGGCAGGCCGAAAACGGCATGCGAATTCGGCTCTCCAACTTGCGTCCCAAACCTGCCGGTTAGCTCAATGTACTTTTAGAGCCTCCATTTTGAAGGCCTCTATGACATCGCCAACCTTAATATCGTTAAATTTCTCTAGTGTAATACCACATTCAAAGCCTGTTTGAACTTCCCGAGCGTCGTCTTTGAAACGCTTCAAGGTATCCAGAGCACCTTCGTAAATCACCACACCGTCACGAACGAGACGAGCTTCCGCATCACGCGTCATTTTGCCATCCGTAACATAGCATCCCGCAACCGTACCCACGCGAGAAATGGTGAAAACTTGACGCACTTCCGCATGACCAAGAACGACTTCCTTATATTCAGGATCAAGCATACCTTTCATGGCCGCTTCAAGTTCTTCTATAGCGTTGTAGATGACCCGATAGAGACGAATATCCACTTTTTCCGCTTCCGCCGCACGTTTTGCGTTAACATCAGGACGCACATGGAAACCTATGATAATGGCGTTTGAAGCACTCGCCAGCGAAACATCGGATTCCGTAATCGCACCCGCACCACGATGAATCACTTTTACGCGCACGCCTTGCACTTCAATTTTCTCAATCGCTCCTACAAGCGCTTCGACAGACCCTTGAACATCCGCTTTGACAATCACATTTAACTCTTTGACATTTCCTTCCTGAATCTGGCGATACAAATCATCCAGCGTGACACGCGATGTACTGCTCATAGCTTCCGCTTTTTCGCGGTTCAAACGCTTTTGGACAAGAGCTCGCGCCGCGCGCTCTTCATCATAGACAACAAACAAATCACCTGCGCTAGGCACATCACCTAAGCCCTGAATTTCGACGGGTGTTGAAGGGCCAGCATCTTTCAAACGACGGCCCCGATCGTCAACCATGGCTCGTACGCGGCCAAAGCTGGTACCTGCCACAACAATGTCGCCAACTTTGAGTGTTCCGTTTTGCACCAACACGGTGGCTACCGGACCGCGGCCTTTGTCCAATTTTGCTTCAATGACCGTACCTCGTGGACGGCCTTCCGGATTGGCTTTCAAATCCTGCATATCAGCAACAAGCAGGACCATTTCAAGCAAATCGTCAAGACCTTCTTTTTTCAAAGCGGAGATGTTGACAAAAATCGTATCGCCGCCCCATTCCTCAGAGACCAAACCGTACTGCGTCAACTCTTGTTTAATGCGATCAGGATTAGCATCCGGTTTGTCAATCTTATTGATGGCCACCATTATGGGCACATTGGCAGCTTTGGCGTGATCGATAGCTTCAATCGTCTGCGGCATGACACCATCGTCTGCTGCTACAACCAAGATGGTAATATCCGTGACCTGCGCCCCGCGAGCACGCATGGTTGTAAAAGCTGCGTGACCAGGGGTATCCAGGAACGTGATGAGCCTATTGTTAATTTCCACTTGATAGGCACCGATATGCTGTGTAATACCGCCAGATTCGGTTGCTGTTACACGACTTTGACGAATCGCATCCAGCAATGTGGTCTTACCATGATCGACATGACCCATGATGGTGACAACCGGAGGACGGGTAATCAGATTTTCCGGTTTTTCTTCTTCCATCAGCATATCCAATGCTTCTTCATCTACTGGTTCAACCACACTGAGTTTAATCTGATATTCATCAGCAATCAGTTCCATAGCGTCTGTGTCAATTTCCTGGTTGATGGTAGCCATAATTCCCAGGAAGAGCAATTTCTTAATGATTTCAGACGCCTCACGACGAATCAATTTGGCAAAATCACCAACTGTCATTGGACCTTCTACCGTTACCTCGGTAGGAAGTTCCACCTTGCGCTGTTCGCGCTGACCTGTTTTGCGGCGCGCGCGCAATTTCTCCTCATTAAACTGTTCTTTTCGATCGCGATTAAAATCTGGACGATTTTTTTCCCGATCTTTACGAGAAGGCGCCGCGCCTTTCTGAGGAGCAACTGCTGCTACTGTTGCGCTACCACCTGAACGGCCACCGCCAAATCCTCCACTGGGTCGACCAGCACCTGCAAAAGCACCAGGACGATCGGAACGATTGCCTGGACGAGCAGTTCCGCCTCCTGGAGAACGCCGATCGCTCGCAGAACGCTGATCTTTGTCGCGGCCAAACCCACCAGAGCGGTTGCCGCCACCGTCTCGCTGGCCGGCATAACCACCAGAGCGGTTGCCGCTGCCGTCTCGCTGGCCGGCATAACCACCAGAGCGGTTGCCGCCGCCGTCTCGCTGACCGCCATAGCCACCAGAGCGGTTGCCGCCGCCGTCTCGCTGACCGCCATAGCCACCAGAGCGGTTGCCGCCACCGTCTCGCTGACCGCCATAGCCACCAGAGCGGTTGCCACCTCCGTCTCGCTGACCACCATAGCCACTAGAACGATGTTCACTACGCGATGGAGCCGATTGGTTTTCAGAACTTTGAGCAGATCGCGAGGCAACTGCATTCCCATTCCTGTCGGAACGTTGTTCAGATTTCTCAGAGTTGTACGTATCGGTTGTCAAATCTCTACCTCTTGTTCCAGCATTTGCATTCCTGCCTTCGACACTGCGCTGAACGTCAGCGGATTGCCCACTTGCTTCAGTCGATAGCTCTCTTACAGTAGATTTAGCCACTGTTCCCGATTCAGCGTTAGGAGCATCTTTGCTGCTTGATTTTGGACGATCTGCACCAGAGATATGGGCAGAAGTGGATGTATGCTGATGCCTTTCATCCATGCGTTCCCTGCCTATTTCATTGGCAGAACTCGATTCCGCAGCGTGTTCTCGCTGTTTCTGCTTATCACGCAATTCTTTCTCAACTTCCGAAGCATGCCGTTTCGCAGCTCTCTGCTTGACATCCTGGAAGAATTGTTCTACTTTTTGCACCATTTGATCGTCCATCACACTCATGTGATTAGCAACCGGCTCGCCAACGCGTGATAGTATCGTTAAAATTTCCTTACTCGACATATTTAATTGTTTTGCATATTCATACACTCTCAGTTTTGTCAAACAATACACCCCCGTCTGATTCCCCTAACGCATTTTGTAAAGATGCTGCAAACCCGGGGTTGGTTACAGCAACGACAACAACTTGTGAACGCCCGAGCGCCTCGCCTAACTCTTTGCGACTTAACGATTGAACTAACGGTTTATGATAAAACGCGCATTTATCGCGTATTTTCTTTGTTACATTTGTTCCTGCGTCAACAGCCAGCCAAACTTGCAAAGCGGAGCCCGCTGCCAAACCGGCAAGTACAGCATCCGTACCTACCAGAAGCGCACTTGCTCGTCTTGCAAGCCCTAATTGTTGTAAACAGCGATTACGGTCAAACGTCCGGTTTGGCAACAGACCCCGCCTCCCTGGGCATGCTTTCCTCTAACTTCTCGTATACATCGTCGGGAATGGAGGTTTTCAGCGCCCGTTCCAGCGATTTTCGTTTGCGAGCCGTTTGCAGGCAACTGAGCTGTCGACAGAGATATGCTCCTCGTCCATTCATTTTCCCACGCATATCAAGTTCGATATGACCTTCAGGCGTTAAAACCACACGCAACAAATCAGCTTTGGGAAAACTCTCCTGACAACCTACGCATTTTCGCAGTGGAACTTTCCGCACTTTCATCCACCATCACCTCGCGACTATTCCGACTTCTCTCGCATTTCTGCCCTTAAAAAATTATCCGCACCAAGCAGTTGGGCATCAGGGTTCTGTCAACCAATCATCGGACAGCGTAACCACAGATTCTTCTTCATCCAGTTCTGAAAAGAGACCGATATCAGAAGCCTGTTGCTCACTCTTAATATCGATTTTCCAGCCTGTCAATTTGGCGGCTAATCGAGCGTTTTGCCCCTCTTTGCCAATGGCCAAAGATAGTTGATAATCCGGAACAATAGTCCGGGCAACTTTTTCTTCTTCGATAATCTGAACATCCAACACCTTGGCAGGCGCTAATGAATTGGCCACAAACTCAGCTGGATCTTCACTCCATTTGACGATATCAATTTTTTCTCCATGCAGTTCATTGACTACTGCCTGCACACGCGAACCGCGGCTGCCAACACAGGCTCCTACTGGATCCACTTCAGGATTGCGGGAGTGAACCGCAATTTTCGAACGGTAACCAGCCTCACGTGAAATCGCACGAATCTCTACAATTCCCTCAAAAATTTCGGGAACTTCCAATTCAAAAAGCCGTTTCAGTAAACCTGGATGAATACGGGAGAGAACAATCTGCGGTCCTTTCGTCGTACGCTCTACACGAGCGATAAAAGCACGCACTCGATCTCCTTGTTTGAACTGGTCGGTTGGCATCACTTCTGTATGTGGCAATACTGCCTCTGTCTCGCCAAGATTAACATAAAAATTGCGAGCGTCTTGACGCTGAATGATTCCATTTACAATCTCTTCTTCTTTATCAGCAAATTTTCCGTAAAGGACAGTCCGCTCTGCCTCACGAATGCGTTGCGTAACTACCTGCTTGGCTGTCTGGGCAGCAATGCGTCCAAAATCCCGAGGTGTTACTTCAATCTCGACCACGTCACCCACTTGATAGTTGGGATTCATATCACGGGCAGCTTCAAGCGAAATTTCTAATCGACTATCCGTTGGTGATTCCACAACTTCCTTGCGAGCAAAAACACGAACTGTTCCTAATTCACGATGAATATCGACTCGAGCATTGGGAGCAGAATTAAAATTACGCTTATATCCAGAAATCAAAGCCGCCTCAATGGCCTCCAACAATATTTCTTTGTCAATCCCTTTTTCTTTGGCTAACTGATTCAACGCTTCTATAAACTCAGCATTCATTTGACACCAATCTCCCCCTGATTCGACCGCTTTGAGCCAACCAGTTCACATTCTCTTCATTTCCGGTATGGAGAGCGTTTATTGATACACTCACAGCAGCGGAATAAATTATAGCCAGACAGAAAGTCTGGCTGACGCCACTTTGGAAACCGGCAAAATAACACGTTTTGCTGCAGTTTTATCTATGTATTCCACTTCTAGTTCCTGCTCATTGTATGAAAGCAAGGTGCCGTCAAATGTTTTTTGACCTAGAAGAGGTTCGTATAGGCGAATATGCACACGCTCTCCAACAGCTTTATAAAAGTCGGCTGGCTTTTTTAAAGGACGCTCGGCACCTGGCGACGACACTTCCAAGAAGTACGAGTTAGGAATCGGATCAACCCTATCCAATTCATCCGAAAGCTGCTCGCTAACATGGCTACAGTCATCAATATCCACGCCGCCTTCTTTGTCGATATAGACGCGCAGGTACCAATTGGAACCTTCTTTACGGTACTCTACTTCCACGAGTTCCACGCCCGCTTGTTCCACAATCGGCAGCGCCAACCGCTCCACAATGTCGGTTACGCGTTCATTCGCCACATCATTTCCTCCTCCATCACGTCACCTGTGACGGTCACGCAAAAAGCCCGTTGCATAAGTCAGAGAGTGGGTTGCCCCACTCTCCGCACGAAAGCCTATACGAAGCCTAACATTCGCATTATATCACCCGTCAAATAATGCCGCAAGCCATTTTCATTGCAGTAAGTCACAGAGCATGGTATGTTGGAGAGCGGCAGAGACAGGAGTATGTATTAAGGAGAGAAATTTTAAAATGACGATACGTAACATTGAACATTTGCGAAATGTTGCCATTGTAGCTCACGTCGACCACGGCAAAACATCCTTGGTGGATCAGTTACTGAAACAGTCTGGACTGTTCCGGGCCAATGAGCATATGGCGGAACGCGCCATGGACTCCGGAGATTTGGAGCGCGAACGAGGCATCACGATTCTGGCCAAAAACACGGCTATTCCCTATCGAGATATACGTATTAATATTGTCGACACTCCCGGTCACGCTGATTTTAGCGGCGAAGTTGAACGCATTGTGCGGATGGTAGACGGTGTGCTATTGGTAGTAGATGCTTTTGAAGGTGTCATGCCGCAGACCAAATTTGTCCTGCAGAAAGCTTTGGAAGCTGGTTTGGCGCCCATTGTTGTTGTCAATAAAATGGACCGTGAAAATGCCCGCCCCGTTGAAGTCATAGATGAAGTCCTGGACTTGTTTATTGAACTTGGAGCCAGCGAAGAACAATGTGATTTTCCAGTCGTTTATACATCTGCGTTGCGAGGGACAGCAAGCGAGAGCATCGACCATCCAGGCGAAAACTTGCAGCCACTTTTTGAAGCAATTATTCAGCATATACCGGCTCCCTCGGGAGATCCTGAGGCTCCATTACAATGGCAGGTAACGATGTTGGATTACAACGAATTTTTAGGACGGATTGGTATTGGACGTGTAGCCCGCGGCCAAATTCATGTAGGTGACGCGGTCAGTGTGGTGCGCCGAAGTGGAGATGTTTCCAGGGCAAGAGTTGTGAAACTGTTCTCCTTCCAAGGATTGAAACGCATGGAAGTAGAAACCGCAGGCGTAGGGGATATTGTAGCTGTAGCTGGAATTCCAGAGCTGACAGTAGGAGAAACAGTTTGTCCTGTAGACGCTCCTGAAGGACTGCCCACATTGCATATTGATGAACCAACTTTACAAATGACTTTTCGTGTCAACGATTCGCCGTTTGCTGGACGTGAAGGACAGTTTGTTACGTCACGCAAGCTTCGTGAACGCCTGTTTGCAGAATTAGAGTCGGACGTTTCACTGCGGGTAGAAGAAACTGAGGATACAGATGCTTTTTTGGTTTCCAGCCGCGGAGAGTTGCATTTGTCTATTTTGATTGAAACCATGCGTCGTGAAGGATATGAATTACAGGTTTCCAAGCCACGCGTTATTCTACGAGAACAAAACGGTAAAATTCAGGAACCTATTGAACATCTGGTGGCCGACGTACCAAGCGATGCTGTAGGTTCTGTAATTGAAGCACTTGGATACCGCAAAGGCGAAATGGTCCACATGTTGACTTCGCCTTCTGGAGAATCTACACGCCTTGAGTTCCACGTTCCGGCCCGCGGCTTAATCGGCTTTCGCACAGAATTTTTAACACTGACACGGGGTTATGGCACCATGCACCATCGATTTTTGCAATATGATGAGTGGAAAGGTGACGTCATCACCCGACGACAGGGTGTCCTTGTAGCTAGCGAAAGCGGCACTGCGACAGCATATAGCATTCAAAACTTGGAAGATAGAGGTATTCTATTCATCACACCTGGTACAGAAGTCTATGAAGGAATGATTGTTGGCGAACATACACGTGAGAATGATTTGACCGTCAACGTCACCAAAGCCAAGCATATGACCAATGTTCGCTCCGCAACCAAAGAAGAAACGGTCCGGTTGAAAGCACCCCGCTTGCTCTCTTTGGAACAGGCTATGACCTATATCGAGGATGACGAGTTGTGTGAGATCACGCCTCAAAGCGTTCGCTTGCGCAAACGCTATTTAAACAAGTCAGAACGCGATAAGATGGCCAAGCGAGGAAAAGAAGTCATGCAATAACAGCCTTGTCAGAACGGCAAACTATCAGGTTGAATGGTTTTCCAATAGACCAAATTGCAAATACTCACCAAGTATTTTTAACTGTATTCCGCGAGAGGCGAGCATGGAACAGACTATCCGCCAATTTTCCTGTACTTGCTCTGTCGACTCGCCCAGCGGAAAATCAACATCCATATAGAAATGATATTCACCGAGAATTCGACCTGCTGGCCTTGACTCAATACGTGAGAGATTGAGCCCAAAATAATGAAATGGTGTTAGTGCGCTCCACAAGCCACCAGGTTCATTGTGCACTCCTATTAAACATAAAGAAATGGTGCGCTCCTCAGGGCGGAAAGCTTCAGCAAATAAGCTTTCTGCCTTATTTTTTGAAAGCAGCCCAAAACGCGTTTGGTTACCTGACGCATCTTCCACAGCACGTTTCGCAATGTGTAAACCATATAGTTCAGCAGCAATTTCATTGCCGAGCGCAATCTGAGGCTGTAACGAATGTTCAGAAACCATTCTCGCTGCTTGAGCTGAACTCGAAACTGGAATACATTCCGCCTTAGGCAATTCTCTTTGTATAAAATGCCGACACTGAGCAAGCACTTGCGGATGAGAGTAGACTTTTTCAGCAAGCGTCCAATCACTCCCCGGGCTGCTTAACACATGATGATGAATAGGTAAGGTCCATGCTGCTACCAGTCGAGGATAATCCGTCTCTGCATTCGTGTCTTCAATCTCATCAGCTAACTTTTCTTGCGCAATCACCATTTCAATGAGTCCATCCCAAGCATAGGTGACTGAACCTTGAATACTATTTTCAAGCGGAAGACATCCGTGTACAGACCTGTCTTCCGCATGGAGCACGGTATGAATAATTTCTGCTATGGAATCAAGCGGCCGCAAAATGGCGTTTTCCCATCCGACTCGTTTACAAAATGTGCGCAACGCAATATCGGAATGAGTTCCTTGGGGACCAAGAAAATAGATTGTCGGTTGAGCCATCCTATGCACGCTCCTTCGGTATGTTAAAAAGAACCAACTAACCATATACAATGGAATGGTAAGAGAGAAACTTAAATATTGAAAAGCGACAGCTGATTGGACTCTGGCATGCCTTGCAAACAACCTAATTGCTGCAAAATTTCTATGACGGTTTTCGAAACTCGGCTACGTTCTTGCAAATCTTCTATAGAAAGAAATGGACCATCCAATCTCGCTTGCGCCAAATTGCGGGCTGCAGCATCACCTACTCCAGGAATTGCGGCAAACGGTGGCAGAAGCGAACCATTCTGTTCATTCATCAGGAAGCGAGTGGCGTCAGATTGATAGAGTGAGATGCGCTCAAAGCGAAATCCACGTTCTACCATCTCCAAAGCAACTTCAAGTACGGTCAAGAGACTTTTTTCTTTCGGTTGAGCCGCGTTTCCTTTTTCTTCAATTTCTTCAATTCTTCTACGTATCGCATCTGAGCCTTTGATCATCAACTCTACATCAAAGTCATCAGCACGCACCGTAAAGTACGTAGCATAGAAAGCGAGTGGATAATGTACTTTAAACCAGGCTATACGAACAGCCATAATCACATAGGCAGTAGCATGAGCCTTAGGAAACATATATTTGATTTTTTTTCCTGATTCTATATACCAATCCGGTACGCCAAATTCGCGCATATACGCCTCATCATCGGGCTTGACTCCCTTGCCTTTACGAATCGATTCCATGATTTTAAATGCGCGCGCTGGTTCAAGTCCTTTGTATATCAAATAGACCATGATATCATCGCGAGCACAAATAACTTCTGAAAGCGTCGCTACCTGGTTACGAATTAAAGTTTGCGCGTTATTTAACCATACATCTGTCCCGTGAGACAAACCGGAAATACGCACTAACTCGGAAAATGTGGTTGGCTTCGTATCTTCCAACATTTGTCGAACAAACTTGGTGCCAAACTCAGGAATGGCAAACGTCCCAGTATTGGAGCGAATCTGTTCCGCAGTAACACCCAGAGATTGCGTTCCACTAAAAAGAGCCAAAACTTGCGGGTCATCAAAAGGAATGGTTTTAGGATCGACACCAGTTAAATCCTGAAGCATGCGAATCACCGTCGGATCGTCATGACCCAAGATATCTAGTTTCAACAAACAGTTTTCCAACCCTGAGTGATAATCAAAGTGAGTCGTCAGCGTCTCCGATTGTTTATCATCTGCAGGGTACTGAACTGGTGAAAAATCATATATGGAAACATGACTTGGCACAACCACTTGCCCGCCCGGATGCTGTCCAGTTGTTCTTTTTACACCCGTACATCCTTGTACAAGCCTTTCAATTTCGGCATTGCGCAGTACCAATCCTCGTTCTTCTGCAAATTTGCGGACATATCCATAAGCTGTTTTCTCAGCCACAGCTGAAATCGTACCCGCCCGAAAAACGTGATCGCGCCCAAAAAGCTCCTCTGTATAACGATGAGCACGCGGTTGATATTCGCCAGAAAAATTCAAGTCAATATCAGGAACTTTATCTCCTTCAAAGCCTAGAAACGTTTCAAAAGGAATGTCTTGTCCATCTCGTTCCATGGGTTCGGCACAATGTGGACAATCTTTCTTTGGCAAATCAAAGCCGGAACCAACACTTCCATCATCAAGAAATTCGCTGTGTTTGCAGTTTTGGCAGCGGTAATGGGGTGGCAAAGGATTCACTTCAGTAATATCCATCATGGTTGCAACCAACGAGCTCCCCACCGAACCACGGCTTCCTACAAGATAACCATCCTGCAAAGACTTGGTGACCAACTTATGAGCAATCAAGTATATGACTGCAAAACCATGCGAAATAATGGAATGCAATTCTTTCTCCAGTCGTACAGCAACGATTTGCGGCAACTCTTCACCGTATAAATGTTTTGCTTTACTGTAAGTCAATTGCCGCACTTCATCCTCCGCCCCATCGATAATAGGCGTATATAGTTCATTGGGAATTGGCGGTACATCTTCAATTTGTTCAGCAATTTTAGCCGGAGCTTCTACCACCACTTCTATGGCAGCATCGCCAAGAAATGAAAATTCTTCCAACATCTCCTCTGTGGTTCGAAAGTGCAATGGCGGCTGACGCTCAGCGTTCGATCCGTTATTTTGCGACTGCAGAAAAACCTCCCGGAAGATACCGTCCTGTGGATAAAGATAATGGACATCACCTGTAGCCACAACAGGCTTGCCGAGCCGTTGCCCTAATTCGACAATCTGCTGATGCACCTTTTTGAGACTGTTTGTCTGCCATATCCCTTCGCGAATGAGATTGTCATAGTGACTCAGCGGTTGAATTTCTAAATAATCATAAAAGCTGCATATTTCTTCAATTTCTTCAATAGATTTGCCGCGAATAAAACTCTCAATCAATTCACCTTGCTGACAGGCTGTACCAATCAACAAACCATCCCGCAAACGAGCCAATTCACTTTTGGGAATCCTCGGCGTTCGATAAAGATACTTGGTATGGGCAAGAGAAACCAACTCGTAGAGATTGCGTAGACCCTGGCGATTTTTAACAAGCACGGTCGCATGAAATGGACGCACTTTGCTCATATCGGCTGTAGATGAAAGATCATTTAACTCGACAAGATTCGTAATCCCATTGGTACGAAGCGCCTTCTGCATATGAGCAAACAAACGTGCAGTTGCTTCAGAATCAGCCAAGGCGCGATGATGATTGACCAGCTCAATCTGAAGTTTTTGCGTCAACGTCTTTAAACGATAATTTTTTTCTCCTGGAAAAAGAATGCGGGCCAAAGCAAGCGTGTCAATAATGGGCTGCTCCCATTGCGGCATATCAATCCGCAGAGCGCACTGATTGAGAAAGCCGCTGTCAAACTCAGCATTGTGTGCCACCAATACCGCATCACCAACAAATTCTCGAAAACGCGGTAAAGCATCTGCCAATACAGGCTGTCCTTCCAACATTTCTGGTGTAATTCCAGTCAACTCCGCCACTTTCTGTGAATACGCACGCTCGGGCTGGATGAGCGTCGAGAATGTATCCACAATTTCAGTTCCCCGCATACGCACGGCAGCAATTTCAATTAAAGTGTCTTCACGCGCATTCAGGCCTGTAGTTTCTGTATCAAACACCACAAATTCGCATGTATCGTCAAGCTCTATCGACTGTGGGCGAATGACCACGCGCGCTCCATCATCAATCACATAAGCTTCAACACCCAGTATTGCTCGAATACCGTGTTTCTTGGCCGCCCCATATGCTTCTGGAAACGCCTGCACTCCACCGTGATCGGTCACAGCTATGGCCTTGTGACCAAGCCTCGCTGCTTCAGCGATTAACTTGTCCACAGGAATGACTCCATCGAGCGGAGACATATTGGTGTGCGCATGAAGTTCAATACGTTTCTTCTCTGCAAAATCCATTGGCAACTGAGCTTCAATTGGCTGCATATCAGAAACCATAAAAACGATTTCTTTACTGAAAGTATCAAATTGTACTTGTCCGCCAATTCTCAGATAATCATTGTTTTTCAGTGGTTCAAGCACTTCGCGCTGACGTTCGTCACGAGCAAAACATTTAGCCGTGATGGAGTTGGTGCCATCCGTAATATTGAACTGAAGAAGAAAGCGACCGCTCGGCAAGACACGTTTATCTACACTGAAGACTCTACCCTGCACGACAGCGCGCCGCATCTCATCCTCAATTTCCTGAATCGATATGACTTCTTGCGAGTCTAATGGTTTACCCAATGTAAGAGGGGCAATGGGGGTTTCTTCTCGATTGCGTCGATTCCCGTAAGGGTACGATCTCGTTTCAGCAGGCGCCTGCTCTTGCTGACGCAATTTAGCCTTTTCTGCTTCCAGCCTTGCTTCTTCTTGCAAAATACGTGCAACCTCAGCTTGTTGCTGTTCAGCCAATTGCTCTCTGAGCGCCTCTTGATACTCTTTGTTTGCCAATTCTTCAATAAATCGAACCGATAGATCTTGTCCGAATAAAGTAGAGATGGCTTCCTGATAATAAATATCTACTTTCTTTTTTTGAAGCCATTCCTCAGCGCCAGCCTGTGCCAAATGAGCTACAGCAATCCAACGTTTTTCATCTTTAGAGGCTGTCTGGCCAGATTGCAACAACCAACTTGCCTGCTGCAGAAACCGCCCGGCAAGCGGTTCTATGTGTAAATAGAGTGTGGTCAAAGCTTCTATGAGGGAAATAGCTATTTGTTCAAAATTTTGTGAAAGCCATTCATCCTCTAAAAATTGATATTGAACCCCTAAAGGAGTTAGTGTCTCATCTGTTTTGTGAAGCAATAGGAAGCCATTTTGCAAATACTCCACCAAAGATTGACGAACTTCATTTGGAGAGTCTTCAAGAAGGGATTGAAGAGAAGGCAATCGAAATGCTAATTTTTTCTGTGATGAAAATACAAAAACGCGATCGACAAAGGAATGGAGAGAAGGGCTTTCCATCTCCATTCCTGAAGCAAATAGGGCGCAAAATGAGCGGATAAAATTCACTTGCTAGACTACCTCCTAGACATTGCTGTTCTGCTGAGTGAAAGGTCGTGGTCCGCAACGCCAGGTACAACACCCATCATCCAACCGTTCAGAAAAAACGTGTGACATCCCGATAGGTTATGACAACGGTCAAGAGCATTAGTAATCCAAAACCGACTAAATGAACCAACCCTTCTTTACGCGGGTCGATAGCTTTTCCACGTATCAACTCGACAAGCATAAAAAGCAATCTGCCACCATCAAGCGCTGGTATGGGAATTAAATTAAAGAGACCAAGATTGAGCGATAAGAGTGCAGTGATATACATCACCTGCCAAACACCTGTTTGTGCTTGCTGGGAAATGACATCCGCAATGCCGACAGGACCAGATAAATCGTTGAACTGATGACGTTCAATCACTTGAGCATAGAGATGAATGGCATTCACACTGTTGGTGTAAACAGATTTAAAGCCTTGGGCAAAAGCATCGAAAGGATTATGTGTCAAAGTACTGTCTATGCCTATAATGGGTGTGGACTGGTATAATTCCGGCCTCACCAGAAGCCATTTTTGATGCCCATCGCGCTCCACCAAAAGCGGGATGGGTTTGGGAGGATTCGATTTGTCAGCAACAATCACTCGCTTAAGATCGTACCAAGTTTGAATAGGCACTCCGTTAGCCTGAACAATTCGATCGCCTTGTTGCAAATGAGCTGCAGCGGCAGGTGTATTCGGTAGCACTGCACCCACGACAGGAGCGCTCGATGGAACACCTACATGCAAGAAAACAAGTGAGAAAAGAACTCCTGCCAACAAAAAATTCATCACTGGGCCAGCCAAAATAATCGAAGCACGCGCCCATAGGGACTTACCAATCATTTGCTCCCCTGGGGAGACTAGAGGAATGCTGGAACGGAGACTGGTCTGCAAACGAGCATGCGGTCTGACTGAATAGGAGCGAATACCGTCTGCTGTTTCCATGGTAATAAACATGTGCTTGGTCAAATCCAGATTAACCAACGTCCCCACGGTCCGCCCTGGCAGTGAGTCAGGCTCACCAATGGCGTCAATACGACCGCTGGAATCAAGCGAGAAAGCTAGCTGCTCACCTTTTTTGAAGTATGCATCCTGTGGCATTTCACCCGCAAGTTGAACAAAGCCGCCAATAGGAAATAGGCGTAACGAATACTCTGTACCGTTTTTGCGAAAAGCAAATAATTTGGGCCCCATACCAATAGCAAATACAGGCACGGCTACTCCATTACGTTTGGCAACATAGAAGTGGCCAAACTCATGCAACATGATGCATACCACAAAAACCAATACTATCGCGATGACCGAACGGAGCGTGTGCACCAACGGCAACCACCACATGGATACACCCTCCTTCCCTACTTAAACATCCTGCCCTAATTCTTCTTTTTGTATAAGAAGCCAGGCACGACGTCTTACATCTTCATCAATATGGAGCGCATCTGAAATCGACCGAGGTACCGCATAATCACTAGACTGCAACAGTCGCTCTACAATCTCCGCTATATGGAGATAGCCAATGCGCTGTTCAAGAAACGCTTGTACAGCCACTTCGTTGGCTGCATTTAACACGCAAGGCATGGCGCCTCCCGCTCGACCTGCTTCATACGCTAAACGAAGGGCTGGAAAACGTTCCAGATCAGGTTCTTCAAACGTCAATTGACGCAGCTTGACAAAATCAATTCGTTCTAAATCCAGCTTTACTCTGGCAGGATACGTGAACGCATATTGAATGGGCAAACGCATATCATGGTTGCCTAACTGGGCAACAATTGAACCATCTACATACTCCACCATGGAGTGAATAATACTTTGCGGATGGACGAGTACCTTTATTTTATCATATGGCGCAGAAAATAAATGATGCGCTTCAATGACTTCTAAACCCTTATTCATAAGCGTGGAACTATCCACCGTAATTTTGGCGCCCATTTTCCACGTCGGATGCTGTAAAGCCTGTTCTAGGGTAACCGACTTCAATTGTTGCACGCTGTAAGTGCGAAACGGTCCCCCGGAAGCTGTTATGTAAAATGACTCTACTTCTTGACGTTTCCCGGCCAGAAGCGCTTGAAAAATCGCAGAATGCTCACTATCCACAGGAACTAGGCTCGATCCGTTGACAGACACGTGCTCCATGATTAAATCTCCTGCCGCCACCAACGTCTCCTTATTTGCCAGCCCTACCACAGCACCTTGAGAGATAGCGCGCCAAGTAGGAGCAATTCCTGCGGCACCGAGCACTGCAGAGATCACAAGATGGGCTGGAACGGAAGCAGCTTCTTCCAAGCCAGCCTGACCCACGCCCACATCACAAGGGAGTCTGCCATGAAATAGTTGAATCAGTTCTTGCCGCGAGTGTTCATCCTGTACAGAAACGTACTGAGGTGCAAACTCATCTATCTGTTGTTTGAGCAACCTCATATTCTTTCCTGCACTCAGGGCTACCACCTGCCATGCAGGAGAGAGGCGTCGAACAACATCTAAACTGTTACAGCCAATGACTCCAGTGCTGCCCAATATGCTGACCTTCGACACAGAATCACTTCTTTTCTTTCCAGTATGTTCAAAATTTCTAGGAAAAAGAAAACCACAACAAACCATATGTATGGACCATATAAAACATAAACGGAGCAGCGAACAACAGACTATCTACTCTATCCAAAATGCCGCCATGTCCGGGTAACAAGGTACCCGAATCTTTGACTCCTGTACTTCGTTTGTAAGCTGATTCAATCAAATCGCCAAGCTGAGATAAAATAGAAATTCCAGCACCTAGCCCCAGTAAAGCGACCAGATGAATTTGTCCTACAGCTAAACCAAACAGAGCCGCACCGACTGCTGCACCCAAAATGCCGCCGAGAGACCCGGAAATAGTCTTCTTTGGTGAAATGTCAGGCCATAATTTAGGTCCTTGCAACCAACGTCCGACAAAAAAAGCAGTAGTGTCACTCATCCATACCGCGATTAAAAAGGACCAGAGAAAAAACCAGCCATGAGGAACCAATCTTAATTGAATCATGCTGTGTCCGCCAATGCCGATATACAGCATTCCAACAAAGATAGGAGCAACTTGGGCCAGATGGTTGCGATTTCGAGTCAAAACAGGCCACAATAGGCAAAGAGCAACCATAACTGCAAGAGAAATGGGATGGTACCATCCAGTATCAAACTCTATATAAGTGACAGCTATTACAGCCAAATACATCAAAGATTGACGATAAGAAACACCAAACATCCGCACAAACTCCGTAACACCCGCGGCTGTCACCAACCATACCGCAATTTCCCATGGCCAAGCATTGGGCAGGAGCAAAACGATCAAGATTACAGCCACACCAATGGTCGCTGTAAGTACGCGCTGTTTGATCATTCTCTCACCTACCTATATCGCCAAACCGGCGCTGCCGGCCACTAAATTCTTGCAGAGCCCGGAGAAGATGCTGCCGATTAAAGTCAGGCCAGAGTACGTCGGTAAACCATAATTCAGCATATGCGGATTGCCAGACGAGAAAATTGCTGAGCCTTATTTCTCCGCTGGTGCGTATGATAAAATCGGGATCAGGCTGATGGGCGGTGGAGAGTTGAGCAGCCAAAGCACTTTCATCAATATCTTGTGGAGCTATTCGCCCCTCTGCCACTGCTTCGGCAAGTTTACGCACGGCGAACACAATATCCATACGCCCTCCATAATTGAGAGCAAAATTAACGTTCATCCCTGTATTTTGTTTGGTTCTCTCCAACGACTGCAATACTGTCTCACGTGTATCGGCAGGTAATTGTTCAGTATCGCCAATCACACGAATCCGCACATTGCGTTCCATTAATTCATCAATTTCCGTAATAAAAAACTGGCGAGGCAACTTCATGAGAAATTCCACTTCACGTTGTGGCCTCTTCCAATTCTCGGTAGAAAAGGCATAGAGGGTAAGATATTCAATACCTAAATCATCACAAGCCCGAATCGTCTCTTTCATAGCTTGCATACCTGCATGGTGACCAGCGATTCTCGGCAATCCACGACGCCGCGCCCAACGGCCATTGCCGTCCATGATGATACCAACATGCTTAGGCCGAACTGCAAGCGAATCGATGTCAGGATTCTGTCCTCGGTTGTCCCAACCCCATCTCCAGCGCACCGATCATCCCTCACAATCCGGCGACAGTTTGTTAAATCCAATACTTTCCAATCTTAAGCCTATACTTCAAGCAGTTCTTGCTCTTTACCAGTCGCAGCTTTGTCTATTTCACCAACGAACTTGTCTGTGAGCTGTTGAATCCGCTCCATCAATCTACGAACATCGTCTTCCGAAGCATCTCCATTCTTTTCAGCTTTTTTCAACTCGTCATTAGCATCTCGCCGAACGTTACGAATAGCCACGCGTGCTTCTTCAGCCATCTTTTTAACCTGCTTGACAAGCTCTTGGCGTCTCTGTTCCGTAAGGGCTGGAATAACTAAACGAATAACAGAACCATCATTGGCAGGATTCAGACCCAAGTCAGACTTCTGAATAGCTTTTTCAATCTCACTCAACATACTTTTCTCCCAAGGAGAGATAACCAACAAGCGCGGTTCTGGAGAAGTTACACTTGCAACTTGTGGAATGGGCATCTGTGAGCCGTAATATTCTACGGTTACTTTTTCAAGCATAGCCGGCGTAGCTCTACCCGCCCGAATTGACGCCGCATCCTTGCGAAATGCTGCTACAGCCTTTTCCATACGTTCTTCTGCATGCTTCACAATTTGCTCTGTCATACTTTCACTCTCCTGACCATTGTACCTACCGCTTCGCCCATGACTGCTCGGCGAATATTGCCCGATTCTCCCAAAGCAAAAACAAGCAAGGGAATATTGTTATCCATGCAAAGCGAGGTTGCTGTAGAATCCATAACACCAAGACCTTGATTTAAAACATCCATAAATTCTAATTCATCATATTTGACAGCTGTTGGATCTTTGAGAGGATCAGCCGTATAAACACCATCCACTCCATTTTTGGCCATTAAAATGACCTCCGCTTCAATCTCAGCGGCGCGCAGCGCGGCGGTTGTATCTGTAGAGAAATATGGATTACCCGTACCACCCGCAAAAATAACCACTCGTCCTTTTTCTAAATGACGAATGGCTCGTCGGCGAATATACGGTTCGGCTACCTGACTCATTTCCACCGATGTTTGCACCCGTGTATCGACACCCAATTTTTCCAAAGCATCCTGGAGCGACAAAGCATTCATGACGGTTGCCAGCATTCCCACATAATCCGCTGTTGCTCGATCCATTCCACGAGCACTGGCCGAAACACCTCTCCAGATGTTTCCTCCCCCGACCACAATAGCCATCTGCACACCTAAATCCGCAACTTCTCGAACCTGTAACGCAATGTTTGACATCATTTCAGAGTCAATGCCATATCCCTTATCCCCTGCCAGAGCTTCGCCACTCAGTTTGAGAATGATCCGCCTGTACTTAGGTTGGGGTGTCGTCATAAATTGAGAATGCCTCCTCATGATAAGAACTCATCCAATTTTGAGCCCTATAGCTTTATATATTGCGGGGACCACGACAATACCTGGTTTGCAAAAGGGGAACACATAGTGTCTCCACGCCGTGTTCCCCTGCTTATACCGCAAAGGCCAGTGCCATTAAACGCGAACCTGCGACATGACCTCTTCAGCAAAGTTACTCTCTTTCTTTTCAATACCTTCACCAACAACAAAACGTGTGAAACGGCGGATGGAAATATTCTCGCCTATTTGGGCAATTTTCTCACGCACCAACATCTCCACTGTCTTATCTGGATTTTTGACAAACGGCTGGTCTAGAAGGCAAATTTCTTTCAAATATTTTTCAATACGTCCATCCACAATTTTATCCACAATATTTTCCGGCTTACCTTCATTCAAAGTTTGCGCCCGAAGAATTTCGCGTTCTTTCTCTATGAACTCACTCGAAACTTCATCGCGACGCACATAAAGTGGATTAGAGGCAGCAATATGCATAGCAATATCACGAACCAATTGACGAAAATCTTCGTTTTTGGCCACAAAGTCAGTTTCACAATTCACTTCGACCAAAACGCCAATCCGTCCACCGCCATGAATATAAGCTTCCACCAATCCTTCCGCAGCTACACGACCCGATTTTTTAGCAGCAGATGCCAGTCCGCGCTCGCGCAAAACTTCCATCGCTCTCTCCATATCCCCATCGGCTTCAGCTAAGGCGCGCTTACAATCCATCATACCTGCACCTGTTTTCTCACGCAATTCTTTGACCATTGACGCTGTAACTTCCATCTCATTTCCTCCTCAATTCAGCAAAAACTTAGAATACCATTTGAGCACATACCTAACGAAGTTCTTTCAACACGCATTAGCGCACAAAAAAGGTGACGAGCCACAGATGCTCCCGTCACCTACTAGCTCCAATCAGGCAGTGGTTTCTTCCCCTTGACCTTGAGCGCCTTCTAATACAGCATCTGCCAACTTGGCAGTCAACAGTTTAACAGCCCGAATAGCATCATCATTACCCGGAATCACATAATCAATTTCATCCGGATCACAATTGGTGTCGACGATGGCTACAATTGGAATACCGAGCTTACGCGCTTCTGCAACAGCAATCCGTTCTTTGCGCGGATCAATCACAAACATAGCGCTCGGCAATTTCTTCATACCTTTGATGCCGCCAAGAAAACGTTCCAAACGCTCAGCTTCTTTGCGAAGCAAGATAACTTCTTTCTTAGGCAAGCGTTCAAAAGTCCCATCTTCCTCCATACGCTCCAACTCTAGCAAACGCTGGATACGTTTTTGGATGGTTGGGAAGTTGGTCAATGTACCGCCCAGCCAGCGCTGATTGACATAAAACATGCCACAGCGTTCTGCTTCTTCTTTTACAGCTTCTTGAGCCTGCTTTTTAGTGCCAACGAACAGGATAGTTTCGCCATTCGCAGCAGTGTCACGAATAAAATTATAAGCTTCTTCAACTTTGCGAACAGTTTTTTGCAAATCGATGATATAAATCCCATTGCGCTCCGTAAAAATATAACGAGACATCTTGGGGTTCCAGCGACGGGTTTGATGTCCAAAATGAACACCCGCCTCCAACAATTGCTTCATAGAAATAATCGCCAAAGATAACTCCTCCTAAACGGTTTGTCCTCCGCCCTCGTCATATGAACCTGCGACCAGTTGGACCCGCAAGCCATCAGATAAGCGTGTGTGCTCCACTTCACTGTGGGCATTGCACCGTTCTCCAATATATCACAGCCTGCGTAAGACTGCAATGACCCACTCTATCAATTCAGAGTCGGCGGCATATGCAAGGCTCGTTCCACACGTAAAACCTCAGCAACTGGTAAGGATAACTGTTGAGCAGCCTGTTCTGCAGTCAAGCCTTGAGTTAAAGCATCGAGAATCTCAAAGTAACGTGGAGAAAAGGAAGGAGATTCAACTGTTTCTGCAGCTTCAGGTTTCTGAGCATTCAATGCTTCACCAACCTCTTCTCGAGACATTTCTATTAACTGTTTCATCAACAGCTGTTCACCCGCCAATGACTGACCCACATCATCAAATCTCGAAACAACTTGCTCATTCTTTGAAAAAAATTTTATATGGTGAGGTTCGTCTTTTTGAAGTATCTCTTCCAATTGATTGAAACGTTCTTCTAATTTGCCAACACGCTCATCCATGGTTCGTTCTAACGCATCTAAATTGGATCGCAATTCCATGTAAATATCTTCTAAAATTTTCACAACTTCTTCATTAACTGCGGAAATCATAGCTTGCGGACTTTCCTTTGCTTGAATGACTTGTGGATTGGCCAGAGCACCGGAGCGCAGCCAACGAAAAATACCTTTTAACCCACCATATTGTTTCCATCCCCCCGTAGAAGTATAGAGTACGACGACCATAGCCGCACAAAGTAGACCCATAGCTCCTGTCAACCACATATCTGTTCACCTCCTAGTATATTACCGAAGTACTGGCGGCCTTCATCGCTAAACACAGCCGGAATCGCCTGGGCCTGGATAATGCAGAAAACCTCAAGTCTGTTGCCGCCGCGCCACTGGGCATTGACACGGCAGTGGATGCGTACCGACTGCATTTGCGCCTGCTTGTCCAGCAAATTCGCTTCACAGAGTGGCCCTTAGAACGACTCCATGCCGAGATCGAAAAGCGCCTCAAAGCTGCTGTTGCGCGCAAATTGACATACATCATTCATGCCTTGTTGCGTGACAAAAAGCCATACGAACCAATCGCGTAAGATCATATATTGGACTGAATCTGCAAACCCGTCTGTCTCTGACAGGCTTATATTGATACCCTCAAAAATCACTTCCCTTCATAGGTCTTAGAACTCAATAGAGTACTTAACATTAGATAGATGCTCTTTCTTCAAATCGTATATGTACCCTTGATAGCAGTACGAATTTGTAACAACTCTGTCTGCAAATCAAACTCAATAGTTCGACCCGTATTGCCTCCAAAATCAGTTGAAACCAACTCTACTCCAGCGTCTCGCAAATAGTTTTCTACTGCTTCAGCATTACGCGGGCCCACCCGGAGAATATCGGAATTGGCCGATCCGCTAAACATTTGCGCACCACCCGCAGCTTTGGCTTTCAACGAACTGGGCCGCAAACCCTGCTTTGAAAATTCATCCAACAGCCAATCCAAAGCGAGATCGGCATATTTACATACGTTTCCTGAAAAATTAGGTGGTGATTGAGGAAGCATAATATGAACTAAACCGGCTATATTTTTCCTTGCATGGTATAAAACCACGCCAACGCACGAACCGAGACCCGTTGTCCCAATTCGATCTGGCCCTGAAACGATTGCCCCTTGAGCAATACCTACCCGAATCAGTTGGCTTTCTTGAATCGAGGGTAAGGTGAATTCACACATCATTATCCCACCCCAGCGCACTGAACAGCTTGACCATAGATTGTGGGTGAGGGAGAAGGAAGAAATGGCCATCGATGTTCATTTGTCCTTGCCAAATTTGCGTGTTAATCAAAATCGCTTGATCGGCTATATCACCAGAGAAAGCAAGGCCGATGTCGAGAATGGCACCAGCCATGTCCACAGCAATCGACGGTACTGAAAGAGTAATTTGCAGCGACGCGAGTTCACTGATGGCGGTGACATAGCTGCCAGAAAGAATATTTCCAACTTCCGCCAGCGCTGAAAGCTGCAATTCTTCAAAAAGAAGCCCTTCATGACCTGTCAAATTCAGCTGATGCAATAGATGTTCCGCACTTTGCATGGGTAAAAGCAGAAACATGCTTCCATTCATCTGCCCCCCAATTTGTAAAAAGATGCCGACAACAGGCGCCTCTGGACCGCCAGCAATATCTGCAATCTCGTCAAACGGGCATAATCTAGCAGCTGTGACGGACATTTGTACACTTTCTTGCAACAATACAGACAACGCAGTAGCAGCATGACCAGCGCCCACATTGCCGACTTCACGGAGAATATCTTGCTGTCGATCATCCAGATTATAGAATACACTCATGTTTCTTAACGTTCCTCCTGCTCCCGCAACTCCTTGAGCTGCAACTGTTCAGCATGATTAAAAAGGCGAGGCAAATGGAGGAGAATCAGCACTTGTTTCTGATGTTCTGCAATCCCCTGCAAAAATTCTGCGGAAAGTCCACCTACCATCGAAGGAGCAGGTTGAATATCCGAATCTGCAAGTGTCACTACATCTGTAACCGCATCCACTATCATACCTACCATCATATCTTCCACTTGTACAATGACTATACGGGAATCATCTTGCTGCAAGGAAGAAGCCAATCCCAGACGCTCACCGAGATCGACCACAGGCACAATGGTGCCGCGCAAATTCACAACACCTTTGATAAATGCGACCGTACGCGGTACACGTGTAATTTCCATAGGCTTCTCAATAGACAATACCTGGGTTACTGAGGCACCATATTTTTCCTGACCTACAGCCATGACGACAAATTGTTGCTCCATGTCTATCACTCCTTACCCCGAATTTTTCGACTGCCAAAATATAAAAATCAATTCAAGTCTTTGAGAGGTTGTTAACTTCAGGCTGATAGCCAGGCATCGAGATCGAGAATGAGTCCCACCGTACCGTCGCCGAGAATGGTCGCTCCAGAAAATCCTCGCACGGACTGCAGATATTTCCCCAATGGTTTGTTGACAATTTCCTGCTCTCCAACAATATCATCGACAAGTATCGCCAAACGACGATTGCCTTCTTTACAGAGAATGGCTGACCAAGGAAATTGAATGGCCGACGATTGTTCGTAAAAAGCATCCCCCGCATCCAGCAGCGGGATGAGCCCATCTCGATGGCGCAAAAAACGTTCTCCACCAATGGCTTCTAAATCTGTTTCGTAGACTTGCAATACTTCTTCCACACTGCCAAGAGGGACAGCAAAAGATTCGTTACTCACCATAAACAGCAAGGCAGGTAAAACAGCCAAGGTCAGAGGCAACTGAATACGAAAAGTAGTCCCCTTCCCCTTTTCCGAGAGAATTGAGATTTTACCGCCCAACGATTGCACTTTATTACGTACCGCATCAAGTCCAACACCACGTCCGGAAATATCGGTGATTTTTTCAGCAGTAGAAAATCCGGAGGCAAAAAGAAAATCATAAATTTGTTCAGGCTTAAGCATAAGTGCAGATTTCTCATCGACTAATCCGCGCGCAATGGCTTTGTTTAATACTGCTTCCGAATCAATACCTCCGCCATCATCAGCAACTTCTATGTAGACGTTTTGTCCGGAAGAGAAAGCAGAAATTTTTAATGTCCCTGCCTCTGGCTTGCCCGCCTGGCGACGTATATCCGCTGACTCAATACCGTGATCGGCCGCATTGCGAATAATATGTACCAAAGCTTCACCCATCTCATCGACAACAGTCCGATCGAGTTCTGTTTCTCCCCCTTCCATAAGAAAATGAATTTCTTTTTGTAATGACTTGGAGAGATCTCTAACTAAACGAGGAAAACGTTGAAATAACGTATCTACCGAAACCATGCGTAAGGACATGAGTCCAGATTGTATATCGCCAGAGATACGGCCAAGTCTATCGACCATTTCTCGAATGACAGCCGTCTGTCCAGCCTCAGTAGCACTGGCTAGTTGAGAGCGAGCAATCACCATCTCACTGAGACGATCGAGTAGATGATCGATTCTCTCGATGGGTACACGCAATGTCCTCTCTACCTTCATGGGTGCAGCAGGTTGCTTGGCAGATTCTTTCTGCGAATCCACCTGATCTGCTGTAAGACTCGGGGTTGGTGAATGGGCTGCCGCAGAAGTTGTAGTTGGATCTGTCCGATGTGTCGAAAGATATTCTATAAGCGGTACAAAAGTTACATTAACCACTTCAGAAATATTAGAGAGATTGCGCATAGCCTCTTCAGCAGAAATTTCTCTTAAAACAGCAAGAAAGGCAATGTTTTCAGAATACCGGCCATCCTGTAAATGTTCTGCACTTGGTGAACATTCAAGAATATCTGACCACTGCTCCAATTCTCGCATGACAACCAATGCGCGGACTGATTTCATCTGACAGTCTGGAGCAATATTCACAGTCAGAACTCCAGCCAAGAGTCCCGCTTCTGCAGCTTGAGATGCAATGTGCAAAGCAATATCGGTGAAATGTCCTTCTGTGGTATCCACTGTCGCCGCAACCTCTGGATGAGGAGACACTACTGCGTTTGTTAGACGTTGATAGAGTTCCTGCAACGAATGAATAATAGCATCGTCTGAACCCGTTTCATCTATCCCACTGTCAATAATTCGTTCTAACTGAAGAGAAAGCTGATCAATCCCCGACAATAGAATATCGGGACTATCTGTGGTCAACCGTCCTGGATTTTCTCGAAACACGCCAAGTACATCTTCAAGGCGATGAGTCAAAGTGGCCATTTTTTGAAATCCCATGCTTGCGCTCATTCCTTTGAGTGTATGCGCAGCACGAAACATGGCCGCAAACAATTCATCCGACGAGCCCTCAGATTCAAGACGTAGACAGAGATCATTCAGAAGTTGCAGATTATCGCTTGTTTCTTCTATAAAGGCTTGTAAATACTCAGCGTTTTGCAAAGCTGGCATACCCTCCCGCCAATTTCTGTTTTTATCCTTATGTTTAGGCTGGCTTTATCCAGTTGAAAAAAACGACTTTCCAGGCCAAAACCGATGCAGAAAACCTCTCCACCCGCCTCGATTCGGCTCATTAAGGCGCAGAAAATTAGCCGCTATCTGCTCCATACAGCGCGAGGCCGTACTGTTGGGAAACGATATCAATACTGGCACTTGACGCATCACTGCTTGCGAAACAAAATCATCCTCCAAAATAAATCCAAGCGTTTCCAATTTCCACTCCAAAAATTTCAATGCCGCGGCAGACAATCTTTCAGATGCCTCTCGTGCGTCAGTCAATTTCAATGCGCGATTAATCACCAAACGAACAGCCGGCAATTCGTCAAGAGGTCTTTCCTCATACAGCAGCTTAAGAAAAGCATAGGCATCAGAAATTGCCGTAGGTTCTGGCGTCGCCAGTAAAATCAATTCGTCCGATCCGGCAATCCACTGAGCTGATTGATGATTGATGCCCGCACCAAGATCAATAATCACTGTGTCAAAATGGTTGGATAAATTCGCTAATTGTTCCTTAACTCTGACCATAGCCGCATCGTCCAACATATCGGAGTGCAAGCCGCTACCTCCAGATAAAAAAGAAAGGCCATGAGGACTAGTAGAGATGACATCAAAGAGTTGTACGTCTTTCGCTAAATCAAGAACTGTGTGAAAGGGTCTGGTATTGAGCAAAAGTTCAATGTTGGAAAACCCTACATCAGCATCCACGATGAGCGGCGTCTTCCCTTTTGCTTTTAATGCCAGCGCAAAATTGACACAGAAATTGGATTTACCCACTCCTCCCTTACCACTGGCAACAGCAATGACACGTGTTTTGGCAGGCAGTCCCCCATTATCCATGCTTCTTTCTCTCATTTTGCTGCGCAGGCTTTCGGCTTGATCGCTCATGGATGCCCCTCCCCGAAAACAGATTTTAAAACAAAATCTTTTGTGCTCGGTGAGATATCATCAGGTACATTCTGTCCAGTCGTAATATAGGAAAGCGGCTTTTTAGCCTTCCAAATCAATTCTGCCGCCACACCATAAGAAGAAGTTTCATCTAATTTAGTAAATAAAAATTTATGAAAAGGAATGGTAGAAAACGCCTCTAACAATCTATTTAAATCTTCAGCTTTGGAAGTTAGCGAAAGCACAAGAACAATCTCATCAATTGGCGCTATAGAAAGTAACGTCTGAACGTCTTGCGTCGAACGTTGGTTAAAGTAATTTCTTCCTGCCGTGTCCATCAGTAATAAATCACAATGAGAGAGTGAATCAACAGCTTTGTTTAAAGAAACAGCGTCTGATTCGGCCACTTCCAAGGGAATGCCAAGAATTTGCGCATAGGTTCGCAATTGCTCAATAGCTGCAATGCGATAAGTATCACAAGTAATTAATCCAACTTTTCGTTCACCTGAAAGTACATGCAGGGCTGCCAATTTGGCAATTGTAGTCGTCTTGCCCACTCCAGTAGGACCGACAAAAGCAACAATTCGCGATGTGGATTGAATAGGGGATGGTACAGCGAAAGTCTGAAACTGTTGAATAAACCAATTACGAAAAGATTGAAGCAAAAGTTGGTAATCCCCAACTTTAGGCATAGATAGAACACCGGACTCCTGCATCCATTCTCGAACAGTGTCAACCGAAATACCTTGTTGGACCAAAAGTTGCTGCAATTGAAAATGCTCTTGATTCATTCCGCCTACAAAGACAGTATTTTGGGAAGACAATTGTTGTAAACGATAGGTTAACTTTTTCATTTCGTCGAGGATAGGCAACAAAACTTGCCTTGTATCCTCTTGAGCCGATGTTATACCTTTAATAGAATTTGCAGAATGAACCTGAACGTCCCCTATTGACTGCATAGACATTGTTGAGGACATATTGGATGTTTCCCCTCGCAAAATGCGTTTCTGTTCCTCGGCTTTTTCTGAAACATTCTCTGGTTTGGCAGCAGCTTGTCCAAGAGCAGATGGATGATAGGCTGGAATTTTAACAGGTAAATCACCTGCTACCGCAGCCATTACTTCAATACGCTTACTCCGCCATATCAGCCATTTGCGAACATGAATACGTTTGCTGCTTAAAATGACAGCATCTTTCCCCAAATCAGAGCGTATACGCAATAAAGCTTCGGGCATGTCACGAACCACATAGCGTTTAACCATCATAGATTAACCACCCCGCCACTCTCAACTTCAAGCGTCGGATCCAACTCACTGTAAGATAACACCGTCAACTCCGGTAAAAATCTTACCAACCAGCGTCTAACAGCTAAACGCAATGTAGGATGAACCAAGAGTATAGGTGATTTGCCTTGCGCAGAGAGACGATTCGATTCTTCCCGCAGTCTTTTGTAAATTTTTTGCGACAGTGCAGGATCGAGTGCAACAAACACACTTTCCTCTTGATGAATCAATGATTCTTGGATCTTTTCTTCCACACTCGGAGAAAAAGTAAGTACTGTTAATGGTTGGCCTGGCACTCTGAATTGATGACAAATTTGCCTGCTCAATGCCTGTCTAACCTGTTCGGTCAACATATCGGTATCTTTGGACTGGCGACCAACATCCGCAAGAACTTCTAAAATAGTCGATAAGTCACGAATGGATACTTTTTCATGTAGCAAATTGCTCAATACTTTTTGCACTTGACCAAGTGTTAAATTGTTATTCAACACATCATCAACAACCGCAGGAGCTTCCGTCTTTAAGTGATCCAACAATTTCTTAGTTTCCTGTCTCGTCAACAACTCATGGGCATGTGCACGCAATGTTTCTGTCAAATGAGTTGCCATAACGGAGGACGGATCAACCACTGTATATCCAGACATCTCTGCCTGTATTTTCATTTCCGAATTGACCCATAAAGCAGGCAAACCAAAAGTAGGTTCTTTGGTAGAAATCCCAATAATAGTTGGATCTTCAACTCCAGGAGATATCGCTAGCCAATGCCCAAGCAAAACTTCTCCTCGAGCAATCTCCAACCCTTTTAAGAGAATGACATATTCCGTAGGTTTTAATTGCATATTGTCGCGCAAACGGATAGCAGGAATGACCAACCCAAGTTCAAGTGCCAATTGCTTTCGAATCATGATAACTCTTTCTAACATGTCGCCGCCCTGTTTAGCGTCCACCAACGGCACAAGACCGTAGCCAAACTCCAGTTCAATAGGCTCAACATGGAGCAGAGACAAAGCATTCTCTGGTTTTTTGTTGTCTTCTGTACGGCTCTTGAGCAATTGTTCTTGCTCTTTTTTTGCCGATCTTGCCGCATTTACCTGTACACGCCAACCAGTCAAAAAAGCGAGTGCAGAAATAGGAATCACGGGGATGACCCCAATTGGAGTAAATACACCCAGCAATAAAATAGCTGATCCAACCATATAGAGGGCACGCGGGAATTGAAAAACCTGGCCAAAAATATCCGCTCCCAAATTTGCTTCAGTAGCAGCTCTAGTCACCATTAATCCAGTGGCTGTCGAAAGCAACAAGGCTGGAATTTGACTGACCAGACCGTCCCCAACTGAAAGTAAAGTATACTGGTGGAGCGCTGTTGAGAATGAATCTTTGTGAATGACCATACCGATAATAAAACCACCAACAATATTGACCGCTACTATTAACATAGAAGCAATGGCATCGCCTTTCACAAATTTAGAGGCTCCATCCATGGCTCCGTAAAAATCCGCTTCCCGTTCAATATCTGCACGTCGCTTGCGCGCAGTGGCTTCGTCTATCAGGCCAGCGTTTAAGTCCGCGTCGATAGCGATTTGTTTTCCAGGCATTGCATCCAAGGTAAAGCGCGCCGCTACTTCAGCAACACGTTCAGCGCCGCGAGTAATAACAATAAATTGCACAATAATAATGATAATAAATACGATAAACCCCACAACTGGGTTACTGCCTATTACAAAAGACCCAAATGTATTAATGACAGCTCCAGCATTACCCTGCCCAAGAATTAATCGTGTGGTGGAAATATTCAGAGAGAGTCGGTAGAGCGTCATAATGAGTAAAATTGAAGGGAAGACAGAAAAATCAAGTGGTTCTTTCGTATTGATGGCCACGAGAAGAATGGTCATGGAGACGAAAATATTGACTAACAACAGTACGTCAAGTACAGGCCGACTCATGGGTATAATCATCATGACAATTATCCAGAGCAAAGCTGCCATGATTCCTAAA
The DNA here is from genome assembly GCF_900142255.1 of Alicyclobacillus tolerans. Classification (GTDB taxonomy): domain Bacteria; phylum Bacillota; class Bacilli; order Alicyclobacillales; family Alicyclobacillaceae; genus Alicyclobacillus_I; species Alicyclobacillus_I tolerans. The sequence continues at coordinate 63,658 of NZ_FRAF01000012.1, forward strand.
TCTGAACGTTTCACGAATTCACCCCATTGCCTGTAAAGACTTTTTGTTGTTTCATAGCGTAAACATAAGCTAAAACTTCTGCGACTGCCTGATAAAGCTCCGCAGGAATCACTTGGCCAATTTCCACATCGCGGTATAGCGTTCTTGCTAGTGGTGGATTTTCTACAATTGCCACATGATGTTGTTCCGCTAGTTCACGAATTTTTTGGGCAGTATAATCCTGCCCTTTCGCCAGAACTTGTGGCGCTTCCAATTGGTCTGGTCGATACCAGATAGCTACCGCATAATGAGTCGGGTTTGTAATCACTACATCTGCTTTCGGTATATCCTGCATCATTCGACGCATGGCCAAAGCCCTAGCCCGCCTACGAATATTGGATTTAATCTGTGGATCTCCTTCAGTTTGGCGAAATTCTTCACGAACTTCATGTTTGGTCATGCGTAATTTTTTTTCATACTGACTCTTTTGAAAATAAAAATCCAATGCAGATAAAAGAATCATCAATACGGCAACTGTTATGGATAACCGAAAAACAATACTGCCAAGCCAAGCGATGAGCGAATTGACGGAGAGAAAAGATAATTGACCTATACTTTGTGTCACTTGATGCAGCGACATATAGGCTGCGGCAACCACAATCGCCAGCTTGAGAATCGACTTTAATCCTTCCATAGCTGTCTGCGGTGAAAAGAGACGACGTAGTCCAGCGATAGGTTGGATTCTCTCCCATTTAGGTAACAATAACTTGGGAAGGAATAACGGGCCAACCTGTACAAAACCAGTAAAAGCAGCCGCAAACCAAAATACAAGTAGCAAGGGTAATAAACTACCCGCCAATGCAAGAAATTGACCACCAAACAAACCAGGAACATTTTGTGCAGTCAATGAGATGGAGCCTGCATAGGTAAGGTCTTTGTGAGCAAGAATTTGCCAGACCCCCCAAACCTTTGGTCCTAAAATTCGCAGGGCTGCCAAAGCGCCCAAAAGCATAATCGACGAAGTTAATTCGACACTTTTCGGCACATTTCCTTCTCTTCTTGCTTCCTGTCGTCTGCGTGGTGTTGCCTTTTCAGTCTTGTTTCCTGAGTCGCTCTCTGCAAATCTTTGCAGTTTAAGAATTAACATGGCTCTGTGACCTATCTCTCCAATACATGAAATAACTTATTTTCGGATTTGATTTTAGAACTTTTATAAAACGTTAAATATTAGAAAACCATATATCATCCTGTTAATTGCATAAAAGCAGTGACTTGACCGAATAGAAAGGTAAATAGAACATGAAATATAGACACAAACGCTGGAACTGATGCAGCAAAAACAGATAAACCAATAAATAATTGAATCGGTAACCCACTGAAATATACATTCATTTGAGGAACCGCTTTGGAGAGCAACGCAAACGTGACGTTGGTCAGCAGTAAAGCAACCAACACGGGAGCAGCCACTTGAACAGCATCTGCCGTAATCAGGTCCATCAATTGCTCAAAAGCTAAACCGAAAGTTTGCGGCAAATGAAATTGCCCTAAAGGAATGAGCTTATAACTATCCATTCCAGTTAAAGCCAGCCCATCCAATCCATCAGCACCTAAAAAAAACAGAGTAAAAATCATATTGAAAAATGTACCTGAAAGTCCTGTCACAAATGAGCTTTCTGGATTAAACAATTCTGCAGATGCAAAGCCAATTTGTACATCAATGATTTGACCCGCTAAATTTAAAATTGAAAAAATAGAGGTTGCTATAAATCCCATAAACAATCCTGTAACCAATTCCAGAACCAGCAAACCAACATATAAACCTGTTTGTTGAAAAGGAGAAGGTACTTTGGCTTGAACAGTAGGTAAAACCCAAAGAGCTAAAAAAACTACTAGACCAATTTTTACTGTTCTCGGCACAGCAGTCATGGAAAATAAAGGTGACGCTCCAATAAAACCTGCCATTCTAGCCATAATAAGAAAAAATAACGGGTATTGCAGGACAGCTAAGTTCAACATATGATCACTGCACGTACTGCATAAGATGACCGAGAATCGATTGCGTAAAATCTAACATGCTGGTAATCATCCATGGCCCAAAGATGAGCAAAGCTACGATGACAGCAGCAATTTTTGGAATATAGGTTAGGCTTGGTTCCTGGATTTGCGTAGTAGCTTGAAATACAGAGACGATTAACCCAGCAGCCAGTCCTAAACCAAGAATCGGACCTACCAACTTAATAATCAACCACATGACCTGGGAACCTAAACCGACAATAAATTCTGCATTCAATCTTATTCAACTCCTACTCTCGTTTCATCGGCACTCCATACAACAATTCCAATTAGCTATAACCAGACAGAAGTGATTGCACAACCAAGTGCCAACCATCTACCATGACAAACAGCAAAATTTTAAATGGCAAGGAAATGATAACAGGTGGTAACATCATCATTCCCATAGACATTAATGTCGTAGAAACGACCAGATCGATAACTAGAAATGGTAGATAAATCATAAATCCGATCTGAAAAGCTGTTTTCAATTCACTGATGGTATAAGCAGGTACAAGTGCCGACATTGGAATTTGATTGACATTTTTAGGAGTCTGCATGTGCCTAAATTGCAGAAATAATTGTAAGTCATCAGGTCTCGTCTGTTTAGCCATAAATTGCTTAAACGGTATTTCCGCCTGACGCAAAGCAGCGCTTTCTGACAACTTACCTGCTAGAAAAGGCTGTAATGCATGCTGATTGGCTTGCTGAAATGTTGGTTCCATAACAAAAAAAGTAAGAAAAAGCGCTAAGCCAATCAGAACCTGATTGGGTGGAGATTGTTGCAAAGCCAGCGCACTTCGAACAAAAGAAAGTACCACAATCATCCGAGTAAAAGAAGTCATTAACAGCAAAATTGCCGGCGCAACCGACAGAACGGTCAGTAACAAAACAATTTGAACCGTACTGTCTACTGATTGGCGCGAATTAGATGTTCCCAACGACAAATGAAGACCCGGCAAAAAACTGTTGGTCTGATTGGAAACGGTTGCTGCATATAAATTGGGATGATAAGCAAAAAAACAGATACAGACGGAAAGCAGCAACAAAGTGATTTGCCAATGTCTTTTTTTCATGATTTTCTCTCTTTGCTGTCCTTTCCCTTGGATTCCGCATAACGTTGACGAGCGTTTTCGACAGCACTCGACAACGAAGCGGCAAACGACTGTCTCGAAGGTTGGAGAGTAGCTTCCGATTCATCCCACGGTTCGGAAATCTGATCGAGCAGTGTAATATTTTCTCCAACCCCAAGCACATAGCGTTTTCCAGAGATTTCAACTACCTGTATAGAGCGATTTTGAGCTAATTGGCGGGCTGCAAGTACCTTAATCGTTCCGCGTTCAGCCACTGACGTCCGTCTGGCTAAAAAACGAATAACAACGATAATCAATGCAATAATAATCACAAACGAGAGTACAAATTGAAAATAAGTCATTAAAGGGGGACCGGCATTGGGCAAAGGCGGGCTAGAATTCTTGCTAGCTGCATATGCTACCACAGGCAACATGCCCATCTGATTAACGAAAGCTAGAAAAAAACTTCCCGCCATGACTGTAATTTTTCTACGCAAGTGCTTTTCGCACCGCTTCCACAACGCGATCGGCCTGAAACGGTTTCACAATAAAGTCTTTTGCTCCGGCTTGAATAGCATCGATGACCATAGCCTGTTGTCCCATAGCCGAACACATAATCACTCGAGCGTTCGGATCAATGGAGCGAATTTTCTTTAAAGCTTCTATGCCATCCATTTCAGGCATGGTAATGTCTAAGGTAACCAAATCCGGAGTTAATTCTTGGTATTTTTCTACTGCTTGGTTGCCGTCCGCCGCTTCTCCGACTACTTCAAAATTGTTCTTAGTAAGAATGTCCTTAATCATCATTCGCATAAATGCTGCGTCGTCGACAATCAAAATCCGGTTTGCCATGTTATTATTGACCTCCACATTTTATCTAATTTTATAAATTCCTCACTCGTTCAGAGGGGCTAATGATATCCGTAACCCGGACGCCAAAGTTTTCGTCAATGACCACAACTTCTCCTGTCGCGATTTTTTTATTATTTACAAGAATATCGACAGGTTCGCCAGCCAGTTTGTCCAATTCAAAGATTGAACCAGGTGCCAAATCGAGAACTTCGCGTATCATGCGCTTCGTTCTGCCGAGTTCTACTGTGATATTGAGTGGAACATCAAACAACAGTTCTAAATTTCGCGGTTGTCCATGAGAAGTTACTTCCAATCCGCCAAAATCCACAAATTCCGGACGTTGAACGGTGGTTGACGGACGATTTTTTAACGCTTCTGCCGAAGCTGCAACCTCTTTTTTTGCTGCATTTGGGATTTCTTCTTGTATCCCTGCAGTCAGATTTGCTGAAGGTTGTGAAGAAACCGTGTCGGTAATTTCCGGGCTCATATTTTCAGTTGATGAATCAGATGCATGAAATCCTAGTTTATTCAGCAATTCATCTGCAAATTGGAGAGGCATTAACTGCATGATGCGCGAATCAATCAGCTCCCCGACTTTCAAGGCAAACTCTACGTTGACCAACCACCCTTTAAAGCCAAGGTCGATACTGTCATCACTTGTCAAATCGACTACTCTGACATTCGGTGGCGAGATATCAATACGACTGCCAAAAATCTGTGACATAGAAGTAGAGGCGCCGCCCATCATTTGATTCATGGCCTCACCCACGGCACTTAGGTGGAGTTCATTTAATTCACCTGAAATATTCGTTCCATCTCCACCAAGCATCAAATCGGCTATCGTTTTGGCATCATCCAGTTCAATGGCCAGTGCGTTCGAACCTTTTAATCCCACTGTATATTCTACAGTAACTAGCACATATGGTTTGGGAAACTGATTAGGCAGTTCTTGAGCATTTATAATAGAGACACTAGGAGTAGTAATCTCCACCCGTTGTTGCAACAAGGTTGACAATGCTGTGGCAGCTGAGCCAAAAGAAATATTGCCAATTTCCCCAAGGGCATCCGCCTCTTCATTGGTCAATGCCTGATTTTTCTCGGATGTTTGATTTCCTCCTCGAAAGAGTGCATCAATTTCTTCCTGGGAGAGTGCTTGTTGATCGCTCATGATCCGCCTCCTCCTTCCATTCTCTCAGTATGCGGATGGCCATTTTTCCGCGCATTTTGCCAATTCTAGCTGTAAATGTGGGCACTTCGTCTACGTAAACCGTGACAGGCGCAGAAATTGGATGATTGAGGGGAATCATATCCCCCACCTGTAACTCCAAGACATCACGCACTGTCAATTCAGCCTGACCCAGAGCGACAGCCATAGAAACTTCCATACCTTGCATATGGTTGGCGAGTTTCATTTGTTCGGCTGAACTCGATTCCCTGTCGCGTAAACCATCCATGAAAAACTGGGTGGAAAGATTATGCATAATAGGCTCTATCGTCACATGCGGAACACAAAGATTGATGAGTCCTGTGACCGGTCCCACTCGGGCACTTAAAGTAATCACAAGCACCGTTTCGTTAGGTGTAGAAAGTTGCAAAAATTGCGGATTACTTTCCACAGAAAGAAACTCAGGTTGTAAATCAACCACATTGTGCCAGGATTCGCGAAAAAACTGCTCAGTCTGTTCAAGAAATGGTCGCATCAGAGCTTGCTCAATCTCTGTTAATTCTCGTTCTTTGTAAGGCCCTTGCACAACACCGCCCATCATCCTATCGATGATGGCAAAGACAATTTGCGGGTTGATTTCCATCACAATTTTTCCTGGCAACGGATGAAACGCCAACAGTTCTATCACTGTTAATATCGGGATCGAGCGAATAAATTCCTCATAGGGAACTTGATCGACCGACTCCACTTGAATCTGCACCACACTTCGCAACTGTCCGGATAAATATGTGGTCATCAACCTGGCAAAATGTTCATGAATGCGCGAGATAATGCGAATGTGATCTTTCGAAAAACGCATAGCACGCCGAAAATCATACGTTCGTACACGAGTAGAAGCTGCCTCTTCACGAATGTCTTCTGCTTTGACTTCGCCTTTCGTAAGCGCTGATAGCAATGCGTCAATCTCAGATTGAGAGAGCACCTCCGACAACCGACTCTCCCCCTCTCTATTGAACGACAATTTGCGATAAATAGACTTTTGTCACATCGCCATGCGGTAACTCTGCATTAACGGTCTTTTGAATGGCTGTACGCAATTGATTAAATCCCGAGACCTGCTGTAGTTCACTAGCGGTAAACTGACGCATTAACCCATTCACGGAGTTCTCAATTTCTGGCATCATGACATTGATTTCATTCTTGGTGCTGCTTGAATCCGCCTGTAAAGTCATGGTGAATTGAATCAGTCCACTTGACCCTAAATTTGTTGTCATTTGTGGAAATGAAACCTGCAACTGGGCTTCCTGTTGAGGAGTCAAAGCAGGTTTGGCGGCAGGAGTGCGTGGGTGCAGCAAAAACAGATAAGCCCCTACGCCAAGCACACATAATATAGCAATAATTAACAAAATGATGACCATCCAAATCAGCGGCTTTTTCAAACGCTCTCTCCTCTCCTTGCCACCATGCCCAGCATACCTACCTGTTGCAAGAAAGCGGCAACACGCTGAGTCACTTCTTCTGGGCTCTCATGAATGACGTATTTGTGGCCATTTGTCAGAGTAATAATGGTATCGGGCGTTTTCTCAATTGATTCAATCAGAATAGGATTCAACCATAGATCTGAACCATTAATTCTCTTTAAGGCAATCAACTCTACCGCCTCCATTGGGCGGCCACCCAGAAGGTGGCCGCAGCGAAAAGATATCAGACGTTATTCATCAGCGTCTGAAGAATCTGCTTGTCCGTAGAAATGACTTGTGAATTTGCAGCATAACCATTCTGGGCGACAATCATTTCCGCAAATTCTTGAGTTAAATCCACGTTAGACTGCTCAACAGCACCAGACTGTAAAGTACCACTAGTAGAACTCGGCTGGCCAAAAGTGGCCTGCCCTGAATTGCCTGTTACACTCCACTCTGAATCGCCAATTTTTTGTAATCCACCGTAATTGGGAAATGTAGCAAGCGCCAAGTAGCCAATTACGTGAGTATTTCCACTTGTGTCAGTGACCGTAATGGATCCGTTTGAACCAATGGTGACGTTTGGATTAGAGGCAAGGGTCCAAGAACCAGTGGTCGAGCTTGAATTGGGATTGCCTCCAGCCTGGGTTACTAATGTATTAATATTAATGGGTACTAGATTACCTGTATTGGGGGAAGAATTGCTGGAACTGGTTACCTCGTAACCCAACACCACATTGCCATTAGGCAAAACTAAATTGCTGTTGGCGTCCAGTGAAAAATCTCCTGCACGCGTATAGTAGACAGAGGAATTAGAACCAGATAACTGATTGTTGGTAAGAGCTATGCTGCTATTCGGATCGGGTGTTACAGCAAACAATCCTGCACCATTGATGGCCACATCCAAAGGATTGCCCGTCGTTTGATCCGCTCCTTGCGTCCATTCATTTTGAATGGCTTCAATTTGTGTCCCCAGTCCAACTTGCTGTGCGTTTACACCGCCCGATAAATTGGTGCTAGTAGAGGTAGCACCTGTATACGTTGGCGCAGTCGCACCTGACAAAGTTTGACTCAGCATGTCAGCAAATACCGCACGTGCCGATTTATAACCAATGGTATTGACATTCGCAATATTGTTGCCAACTACATCAAGGTCAGTCTGAAACGCATCCATTCCAGACACAGCAGAACCTAATGAGCGTAACATGGTTTATCCTCCTCGTTGTCCACAGAATTTTATCCTAATATTTTTCGAGATCTCTTTGCTTTTCATTGAAACGGTTCAGTCGCTCCCCGTTTCACAGTCTCCCTTGCGGGTCCAACTGCGGAACCATGACCACACTGTCGATTTTGGTAATCACTTCATTGGATAGTTCAGACCAGGAAGTAATAACCGTACGACTTGGCACGTGCACTAGGAAACCATTTTTCCCATACATCAATAAAGCTTCCTTACCACCTTTGGCTGCAACGCGATCGACCCCTTGCCCAATCTGCTCCCAATCCTTTTTAGAAAGCTCTATACCCCTTTCGCGCAATCTCATTGCAGCATGACCACTGATTTTCAAATTGGCCACCGATTCGCTCTGCTTGTTTTGAACCGATTCAGCCTTCTGTAAAAAATCCGCAAAAGGTGAGACAGATGGAACTTGGGAAGTTTGATTGGCCGTTGAAGAAGTATTGTACAACTTCGCATTGGCACCAGACTGCAACCGGCCGACTAAGGAATACGGCAACGGCTCGCCTTTCATTTAAGAGTTCATCTCCTCAACATCAGACAACGGGTACGCCTGTTGATTAATCAGCACTTCAGGACCGTTTTGTCCCATCTGTACTCCGCTCACCTGACCAGTCACTGTTTGACTGCCGTTTTTGATTTGGACAGTGGTACCAAGTAATTGATGAGCCAATAGCATACTGATATCCGTCACTAAATTTTGTACTTCTGTCTGAGTACTACTTGTGGATTGAGCTACAGCAGTCATTTGCTGAAGCGCTGTAAATTGGGCAAGTTGAGATAGAAATTGGGTATTCGACATAGGGTTCAGTGGATCTTGATATTTCATTTGTTGAACCATCAGTTGCATGAATGAATTTTGACTCAACTCCTGATTGCTCAGTATGCTCGATCCATTGACTGACATGATATTCCCTCCTTAAACTTTGATATCAATACGAGAAATTTGAGCCTCATGACTACCCCGCTGCTCGATGGACCATCGGGTTGCAGTACTCGATACAGCCAGTTCTGCAGATGGCACACTTTTGCTAGAACGGCTAAAGGGTCGACCTGAAGATTGCTGCCCACCCGTAAAGGACTGGCCATTTTGCAATCCCACTGCTAAACCACTCAGTTGAATTCCGCTTCCTTGCAAGCTCGTTTGTAGTTCGGAAATTTTGGATTGGAGCCATTGCAAAGTAGCGGACTGTGAGGCCAACATTTGTATTTGGATGCCCGCATCCGTTTTTTGAACTTGAATGGAGATACTCCCCAACCCTTCCGGATGAACCTGAACGGTCAATTGCTGAAGATTTTTTTGTTTACCAAGCACGATAAACTGATTCATCATCTGCACGGCATCAGGATGCTGCAAATGAAACTGCAGTTGCCCAGATGTACTGCCCGAAAATGGATCCAAAGACATTTTCGTGATTTGTGCACTAGTTGGTTCAATCCATAGATTTTGTTGCGAACTAGGAGATGCGGTTTTCACAAGCAATTTTTTGAATGATAGAGTAGAAATGCTCGATTTTCCACGATTACGGGAAACATTCTTTGCTGAATTGGACAACCCGGTAGACTGATTCACTTTCAATAGCCTCTGTCGATGGCGGATGGAACGACTTAACGTAAGACGAACATCCGTTCGAGACAAATTTGTAACAATAGCTTTAGCAGATTCAGCCTCCATCGATGATTGTTGCAATATCCCTCTTTTGATTAGGGGTTTTTGGGCTGAACTGCTTTCGTCAGCATTGACAGTCTGGTTCCATAAGGATTCCGGTACCGCTGTTTTTTTATCCTTATTGGATCCTTCAACAGAAATCTTCCCATCCGCAAGATAAGAGGTTCTAGAAACCGCAACACTTGAAAACTTTTGAGCAGTAAGCAATTTGTCGGATCGAACAGACAAGTGTTTAACTTTCTTTACTAGACTTGAAGGTAATGTTAAGGGTTCTTCACTCATTGCAAAAAAATCTTTTGGCTTTTTTCCATTTGCATGTATTTGCTCTGTAACGCCCCCATGCGCTGGATGAAACGAATTTTTGTTCAACATCCTCTGGGTTTGCACCGGAACTGAAAAAGGCACAGACGCAGAAACAGGTTCTTGTTGAACAGAAGAACTTGCATGCTTTGCTGCTCTGGTTGACTGCCCATGCAGATCATTGGCATTGCCTTTCTGTCGTAAATGTCCCTTAGCCTTTCGGGATAAACTATTGTTCGCATCTAACTTTTCCATCCCGTTACCCAGCAAATGGTGAAAAGAGATTTGCGAAAGTCTATGGGATTGGGAAGATTCGTTCGATTTTATCTTCTCTGCAGAAAGTTGGCTTTCAGAAGTACCCTGTTGGAATAAAGCATTCATATGACTCAGCATCATGTTCGTAATCACCTCCTTTCAATGTCTTTGAAAACAAAGTTTGTTACCCGAAAGATTTCATTGTCCTCACTTCAATTAAGATTGATTCTGCGGTGCAAAACTTGCTGCCATACTCAACAGTTCACTTGCCAAGTTTGGGGGAACATCGGCTAAAATCGCTCCCGAATCACTTGCAGGCATTTGCGCAATCGTCCTGGCTGCTTCTTCGGGAGTCATTTTTTCCAAGACTGCCGCAGCACTTTGGGGATCCATTTGAATAAGGATATTACTTTCTGCTTTAGCGGTTGCATTGGCAGAAATTTGTGATTTCAACTGACTTTGTAATTTATCAATTTCCTGCTGCAGCACATGTATTTGTTGAATATCCGAGTCCACCGAAGCTTGCAGCCGGTTATCGGTCGATCGCGCTACAGACAGTTGACTTTGCAAAGATACAACTTCCTGTTGCGCAGCAGTTGAATGAGATGTTTGTGGCTTCCCTTGAAATAGCCGCTGAGCGGTTTTCATCACTGGAAATCCCACGAAAGACAGTGCTCCACCAATTAATCCAACTGCAATGAGCACAGTCAGTATCAAGAGCAATCCCCAAATTAAAATGCGCTTCACTATGGAATTGGACCCCGCAGTCATATCCTTAGCCACCGGCAGTTTGACTCCTTCCAAAGCGAATCATTGCAACTTCATCTGCTTCACGCTGCACGCTCGCTGCAACTTCAGCCTGCCACTCCTCGTCCAACTTACCCACAATAGATTTCCATTTCTCAGATTGTTGATGAGCTTTATGGAGTTGAGTACGTTTTAGATTGGCTTGACCTTCCAATTCAGAAAGCCATTCCTGATACCTCATGAGTTGCTGTTGTAAATATCGAACACGCTGTTCCCATAAGGGCCAGTCTTGAAGCAAAGAAATATCGGCCCGATTGTGCATCGCCATCGTCAATTCATCTTTCAAAGACGCAATTTGCTCGGTGACAGATACGATTTGAGAAAGCGCATACGCATACTCTCTTTCTGCCTGTTCTTGCAATTTGCCTTGAATCTTTCCAAAACGTTTGGAAAATCTATGAAAATCATTCATGTCGTTACCCCCACCAACTCAGCTAATCTGCGCATTGTTGTGGAATAGTCTTCTTTTTCTTCTTTGTCCTGGCGTAGAAACTTTACAATCTCAGGCATTTTTCGAATAGCCATGTCAGCATCAGGATCGGATCCTGGTTGGTAAGCTCCTATACGGACTAAATCTTCCACATCTCGATAACGCTGTAGCCAACCTCTCAAAACACGTGTCGCTTCCAACTGTTCTGAACTAGCAAGAGTCGGAAAAAGCCTGCTAATACTAGCTAATACATCAATTGCCGGAAAATGTCCCGAATGAGCAATTTTTCTTGAAAGAACCACATGGCCATCTAGAATGCCGCGGACAGCATCGGATATCGGATCATTTAAATCATCTCCGTCCACAAGAACAGTGTAGAAAGCGGTGATGGTACCACGATGACCGGCTCCAGCACGTTCGAGAAGCTTTGGCAAAGCTGCAAAAACAGAGGGAGTATAGCCTCGACTGGTTGGTGGTTCTCCAGCGGCCAGCCCCACTTCACGTAAAGCCATGGCAAAGCGAGTAATCGAATCTAACATGAGATTGACGTGCAAACCTTCATCACGAAAAGACTCTGCAATCGCTGTAGCCACATGCGCCGCTTTTAATCGGACAAGCGCAGGTTGATCTGATGTGGCCACTACTACAACACTTCGCGACAAGCCTTGCGAACCGAGATCGTGCTCTAAAAACTCCCGAACTTCTCTTCCCCGTTCACCAATGAGGGCAATGACACTCACATCCGCTTCTGCATGTCTTGCAATCATGGAAAGAAGTGTTGATTTGCCAACGCCGCTCCCAGCAAAAATCCCCATTCTCTGCCCACGTCCTACCGTCAACAGCGAATCGATTGCACGTATGCCTGTAATAAACGGTTTATCAATCATCAATCTCTGCAACGGATGAGGAGAAGAAGTCTCCAGCTTAGCTTCTCCCTCTTGATCATCCAGACTGGGTCCATCATCCATCACTTGACCCAAACCATTCAACACGCGTCCTAACAATTGCATGCCTGAGGGAACCACAAGTGAACTCCCGGAGACAATGACATCCGCTCCAGGAGCTACTGCGCGAATTTCACCCAACGGCATTAAGACAAGGCGCTCATCGCGAAAACCGACAACTTCAGCCAGGCACTCTGTTCCCAGTTCAGATACAATTCGACAAACATCACCCACCATAGCACGAGGACCGATAGACTCAATGGTCATACCTACAACTTTCGTTACTCGACCAGTCAAGCGAAACAACCGTGTCTCAGATAATTGTTGAAGAAATTTATCCAACGGCTGACTCATGGCAAGACACTCCGTTCAATGAATTCCTTGAACAAAGGGTGTAATAGCTCTATTTTTGTCTCAACCGTTGCATCCACACGCCCCACATTACTGCGTATCTCAAAACCACCTTGAGTCACCGTTTCGTCTGTAATCACGATTATTTCTTGTTGTAGACCTTGTTGATGAACGCGATCTAAAAACCACTCAGGTAGACGCCGATAATCATCTGGATGAAGATGAATTTCAATTTTTCCAGCATCAAGAACGACACGGAGTGCTGATTTTATTTCCTCTTCAATTTCTGCAGGTTGCAAATGCAATTCTCTATCCAAGAGGCGACGCAAAGATTCCATTACTGCAGTCGATAAAGGTTCAACGACATGACCAGCAATCTTCGCAGGCAACTGACTACATTCCATCATCAACTGAATGAATTCATCCATATATTTTTGATACTGAACCTCAAATTCTTGATAAGCCTGCCATTTCCCCTCTTCATAACCACTCTCATAACCAGCCTGACGAGCTGACTCAGTAATACTGGCAGCATCCAATTTCGCTTTTTCCAAAAGCCGTTGAGCGGAACGTTCCGCCTCAATGAGCAAAGCTTCTACTTTTCTTCGCTCAGCTTCCCAAAATTCAGCTAGTCCAAACTGATGTGGTTCACAAGTATGATGAGCAACCAATTCACTGACTGATTCTGTCGATCGCAATTCTGGCGCTGGAATTGCAGTTGAGCCACTGATATGAATATTTTTAAGGGTGTGCTTCATAACATTAGACAATGATATCGTCACCCCCGCCCCGAGCCACAATGATTTCTCCAGATTCCTCAAGTCGACGAATGACACCTACAATACGTTGCTGGGCATCTTCCACATCCCGCAAACGGACAGGCCCCATAAATTCCATATCTTCCTTAAAGGTCTCGACCATCCTCTTTGACATATTTTCAAATACAATATTCTGAACTTCTTCACTGGAAACTTTGAGTGCAAGTTGTAAATCTTTTGGATCGACATCGCGAATAACGCGCTGAATGGAACGTCCATCCAAAAGCACAATATCTTCGAAAACAAACATTTTACGTTTGATTTCATCAGCCAATTCTGGATTTTCCAATTCAAGAGTCTCCAAAATCGCTTTTTCTGTACTGCGATCTACACCATTCAAAATTTTAACTACCGCATCCACACCACCAGTTTGCGTACTGTCAAACGAGGCCATAGTCGATAATTTTTCTTCTAAAACTTCCTCGACATTTGCAATCACATCAGGAGAAGTGCCGGACATCAGAGCTATTCTGCGAGCAACGTCTGCTTGTAAATTGTGCGGTAAAGCCGAGATAATAAGGGATGCCTGAGCCGGTTCTAAATAAGTAAGCACTAAAGCCATAGTTTGCGGGTGCTCATCTTGCAAAAAACTCAACAATTGGTTTGGATCAGCTTTTCGGGCAAAATGAAAGGGACGTACTTGCAGGCTTGCCGTCAATTTTTGCAAAATACTCTCTGCTTGCTCCGCACCCAGAGCTTTTTCTAATGCTTCTCGAGCAAACGAAATACCACCTGTTGTGATATATTCTTTAGCCATGGCTATATCCCGAAACTCTTTCAGAACAGACTCCCGTTGTTCCAAATCCACTTTACTCAAGTTGGCAATTTCAAAGGTCAGTTGTTCAACCTCTTCAGGAGTCAACTGCTGATAAATTTTGGCTGCCACTTCATGCCCTAACGAAATCAGCAGAATCGCTGCTTTCTGTCGTCCAGAAATTTTTCGAGCCTTTTGCACAGAAAAGCACCCCCTTCCTCATCAGGAATCCATTAACCAAGAGCGAAGCAAACTAGCGAATTCTTCAGGCTTTTTACTTGCCAAAGTTGCTAACTGTTCTTTCATTTTTTCTTCATCACGTAAAGGCAAATTTCCCAGTTCTTCAACCGCATCATTAGCAAAAACAAGTTGTTCATCCATCTTAAGTTTTGATCTTTGATTGCGCCTGTATAAGAAAAAGCCCCCACCAAGAACAATTAATGCCAGCAAACCAAGACCAGCATAGAGTAAACTGTTGTTTTTCTGCGGAAATTGCACTGGCTGCTGCTTATTGAATGGCATAACCGCAACTGAGATAGAATTTCGATTACCAGGCGCAGCTTGTCCAACTGCGTTTGCAACAAAATTTTTAATTTGATTTAAAGTGGATGATGGAATCGACTGACTAGTCCCATTGAGAAACACAGCCACCGAGTATCCATTGATTTGGACCGGATCGGCAACCTTTGTTGTATTGACATAACTGTTTGCATAATTCGTTGTGGACTGTGAACTAGTGGAAGTGCTATTGCCAGTCGAACCGTTTGCCGCATAAGTAGACAACCCTGGATTTGTGCTCGCTTGTCCAGCCGGTCCACCTGCTGCACTGCCATTTGTCGAAGAACTGCGTATTGTCTGAGTACTGGTTGGCAGACCTGTAGTTTGGCCTGGGGCAGGCTGTAGAATATGTGATTTAGTAGTTACCTGATTAAAAGAGATATTCGCATGAACCATAACCACCGCGTTGCCAGTACCCACTATTTGATCCAATCCTGCTTGCAATTGTTGAGTCATACTTTGATCAAGCTGTTGACGAATAGCGATTTCAGAAGATGTCGTAGTGGAAAGACCCAATGCTCCATTAGCCGAATCAGAAGAGGATAGCGTAATTCCGTTTTGATCAACCACCGTAACATTATTGACACTTAATCCCTTGACTGAATCAGCGACCAATTGCTGTATCCCAGCCACTTGTGCAGGTGACAATTGAACTCCTGTCCCTAACTGAAGGAAAACGGAAGCTTTAGCTGTACCCTCCGGCTGCGAGATGAAAATTTGCTGCTGAGGCATAACAATGTAGACTTGAGCACTCTCTACCCCATTGATACTTTCAATAGTATTGCTCAGATTTTCTTGAAGCGCATTTAATACTTGTAAGTTGAACTGATCCTGCGTCATTCCAAACGAAGATGAAACCGAACTGTATCCTATGTAACCCGATTTTGGCAATCCCGCCATTGCGAGCTGAATCCGAGCTGTATTGGCATCGTTTTGCGGAACCAATACGGACGAACCCTCAATCTCGGAAGGAATTTTTAAATTTTCTAATTGTGTTTGGACTTCCCCCAAAGATTGATTGTCAAGACCAGACATTATCGTAACGTAGTTTGGACGCAAAGCAATCCAAAGGATTGCTATGAGCGCTACCAAAAAAGCAACTATCGCAATCAGTATGTTTCTCTTTTGATTAGGAGTAAACGAAGACCATCGACTTCGGATCCTCAATGCGTAACTCTTGATTGTCTCGCCCAAGTTTGCCCACCTTGTCCTTTATCTAGCTGACCCTTGCCCACATGAGGTAGAGGAATACTGCGGCAATCTCACTACACTTGCATATTCATGACTGTGTTGTAAGCATTAACCACACGATTATTGACCTGAACCAGCGCATCCAAGGCAATCGACGCCTTTTGTTCAGCAACCATAACTTGATCAATAGAAATATTGCCACCTTCAGCATAATCGATTGCTGCTTGGTCGGCATTCTGAGACAGTTGATTCACTTGTCCCAATGCATTCTGAAGATATTGCAGGAAATTTTCACCTGAAGTATGGTGAGCTGAAGATTTGGACGATGTTTGTAAAGAAGGGATGATTTGAGAAAGGCCAAATACAGGATTTACCGTCATCACTTACCCCTGCTTTCTCTATAAAATCTAACTATTTACCAAGATTAATAGCAGACATCATCATACTTTTTGTAGCATCAAACGCTGTAGCATTTGCTTCATAGGCACGACTGGCGGACATCAAGTCTACCATTTCAGTGCTTATATTTACATTAGGCATTTCCACATAGCCATTTACCGCATCTGGAGAAGAAGGATCGTAAACGAGCTTAAACGGACCAGGTGCCTGTACAATCGCAGATACTTGAACACCGTCCGTAGCGTTCGATACATTTTGAACACCAGCTTGTTGCAAAGCGTCAGCAAAACTACCCGAAGCAGCAATGGGTTGCAATATAGCAATCTCTTTACGATAGGGGCCACCTTGAGGAGTACGAGTAGTATCTGCATTCGCGATATTATTAGAGACAACATCCATGACCAAACGTTGCGCGGTCAGCCCAGAAGCACTGATGGATAAACTCCCCATCCATCCCGCCATCTTCATCAGCCTCCATTGATTGCAGTTTGCAATCTTTGAAATCTCATTTGCATATCTTGAACTAACGCATTATAACGAATTGCATTTGCTGCCATTTTGGCCATCTGACTATCCAGACTCACATTGTTACCATTATTTTCAATACTAGTATTCGAGGTTGTAATAACTGGATTACTTTGTAAAAAAGACGAAACATTGAGATTCGCAGTGTCTGAAGAGATTGGAATATATTTTTGCTGCATGAGTTGCGAGGATTGATTTAGAACATTCGAGAAAGTCACATGCTCGGTTTTATAACCCGGAGTATTCACATTAGCAATATTATTGGCATACACCTGTTGGCGTAAATCGGCAATCTGCAGCGCTTTATCCAAAGCGTCCATTGCTATTCCATCAAGCACATAAACTCCTCCAAACCTTTTCTCACATCACACAGTAAATATCAAGCTTTATTTCTTCAGTGAACGCTACTTTATTCGTCAATAACCGACAAATTCCTGCACAAAAATCCATTATCTCAAAACAAGTGGATAAGAGTTTTTCACTCCAGTTTTGAATCCAACATCGAGAATGGAAAAAAAATAAAGCGCCCCAAATCCGGGACGCAAAAACAACTCGAGAAACTTGCTTATATTTACTGAGTATCTATGAATCAGATTTCACTTGGATTGAAAAAATCATCGTTTACGCTAAAGGCTTATAGAATATATTGACTCAGATCACGATTAACAACAATATTTTTCAATTTTTCATCCACATATTCAGGTGTAATTGTCACTTGTCCCAGATGAACCTCAGGAGCTTCAAAAGACAAATCCTCTAGTACTCTTTCAAGTAAAGTATGCAAACGTCGGGCTCCAATATTTTCAGTTTCCTGATTGACTTTTTCCGCCATCTCAGCAATACGCAGAATCGCTTCTTCTGTAAATTCAACATGAACCCCTTCAGTTTCCAGAAGAGCGGCGTACTGTCTAAGCAGCGAATGTTTAGGTTCTTTTAAAATTCTCACGAATTCTGCAGCGGTCAATGGTTCTAATTCAACACGAATGGGAAAGCGTCCCTGTAATTCCGGAATTAAATCAGACGGTTTAGCCATGTGAAATGCTCCTGCGCCAATAAATAAAATATGATCTGTTTTGACTGCCCCATATTTAGTGGCTACAGTAGAACCTTCAACTATTGGAAGTATATCTCTCTGCACTCCTTCCCTTGATACATCCGGACCACGAGAATCTTTGCCAGCAATCTTATCTAATTCGTCTATAAAAATAATGCCTCGATTTTCTGCACGAAAAATGGCTTCCGATGTTACTGAATCCATATCGATTAACCTTTGGGCTTCTTCTTGAGCAAGAACTTCTCGAGCTTCCCGTACGGTCATTTTTCTTCTCTTACGATTTTTAGGTAGTAGATTTCCTAAGGCTTCCTGTAAGTTGCCAAGCCCTTCCGCTCCAATTCCCGGCATAAAACCAATCGGAGCCTGAGTTTGTTCTTCAACATCTATTTCAATCAGGCGTTCTTCCAATATCCCCATATCCAGTTGTTGTTTCATCCTTTTTCTCTCATTACGAACCGATTCAGAAGGTTGATGGTTATGCTGTTGACCACCAGCAAACAGCATCTCGAATGGATTGACACCTGATTTTTTAGACTCCGGATCGGGAACAAGCGCCTCCAAAATCCGTTCGTCAGCAGCTTTGCGCGCTTCATCTTGCACACGTTGCATTTGTTCAGATTTGACCATGCGTATAGCTGTTTCAACGAGATCGCGAATCATCGCTTCAACATCTCGTCCAACATATCCTACTTCCGTGAATTTTGTCGCTTCAACCTTAATAAAAGGCGCGCCAACCAATCGACTTAAGCGTCTCGCGATTTCTGTCTTACCTACGCCTGTTGGTCCAATCATTAGAATATTTTTGGGTGTGATTTCTTCCTGCCATTCCACATTGAGACGACCTCTTCGATAACGATTACGCAATGCAACAGCAACAGCTCGCTTCGCCGCCTTTTGACCGACAATATATTTATCAAGTTCTTCAACAATCTGCTTTGGGGTCAAATCCTTGTCCAATCCAATTCCTCCTGTATGAGCTTTATTAATTTTCTCACTCTCCAACTGATTCCACGATAATATGATCATTTGTAAATACACATATTTCGGAAGCAATTTGTAATGCGTTTCTGGCGATTTCCGCTGGTTTCATGGAAGTATTACGAGCCAACGCACGTCCAGCTGCCAGCGCATAAGCTCCCCCTGAACCAATGGCACAAATACCATCATCAGGCTCAATCACTTCGCCGTTTCCTGAAACAATAAAGAGAGCGTCTTTATTCATAGTCAATAACATCGCTTCTAAATTTTTTAAAACTTTATCGGAACGCCACTCTTTGGCCAGTTCCACTACAGAACGGGCTAAATTACCATGAAACTCTTCCAATCGCGCTTCAAATTTCTCAAATAAAGTAAATGCGTCTGCAACCGAACCAGCAAAACCAGCTACAACGGAACCATGGTAAAGACGACGAACTTTGCGAGCCCCTTGTTTCATGACCATACTATTCCCCAGAGTGACTTGGCCATCTCCAGCCATGGCACCTTGGCCATCTTTTAATATGGCAAATATCGTTGTTGCATGCATATTCATCAATTATCATTCTCCTTTAGATAAAGCACGGGGATGCGTTTCTTGATAAACTTTTGAAAGCCGTTCACGTGAGGTATGCGTATAGATTTGAGTACTGGACAAACTTTCATGACCTAATAATTCTTGAACTACCCGTAAGTCTGCCCCCCCGTCCAGTAAATGAGTAGCAAAAGAATGGCGAATCTTATGGGGACTTAAGGGCTTCATACCATATTTCATTTGTTCGACTCTCTTTTTTAAAATTCTCCTGATACTGCGATCTGTCAGTCGAGTCCCGTCTCGCAAATTGACAAATAACGGGTCACTAGATGTCAAATTTTCACTTCGTTTTTGAAGGTATTTTTTTAAAGCAGACACAGTTTGAGAGCCAAACAAGACATACCGTTCTTTCCTGCCTTTACCTCTGACAAGTGCCAATCCCTCATTCAAAGAAATATGGCCAATATTTAAATTCATGCATTCAGATACTCGTACACCAGTAGCATACAGGAATTCCAACAAAGCCCGATCTCGTAAATCTGCCAGAGTATCCCCATGAATAGAATCGAGTAACTCATTCATTTCTTCTTGATAATAATACTGAGGAAGTTTTTTTTCCAAACGAGGTGCGGAAACTCCATCCATTGGATTGTGCTTGATCATAGAACGATCAACGAGGAATTGAAAAAATTTTCTATAGCAAGAAATTCGACGAGCCAACGTAGTTTTGCTCATACCATCCTTTCGTTGAGCAGCAAGAAATGTCCGAATATCCAAACTGTCGATATCCGACCATTTTTCAATTCTCTGCTGAAAAAAATCAAGAAGATGGACTAAATCTCCAGCATATGCACGCAATGTATGATTGGATAAACGCATTTGAAATTCTAATTGAGTTAGAAATTCATCTATTGCTAGAGACAACCTGCTATCATTTTTCAGTTTAGACATAATGTCCCACTCCATGCAAAAATTTCTGCAAGTCATATAAAGCTCTCTCTGACAATTTTTCGGCTCGCTTTTTTTTATCAACAATTTTTTCATCGAGAGGAGGGAGCAGCCCAAAGGTAGCATTCATCGGTTGAAAATATTTAGAATCCGTTTGGGTGATATAGTGAGCCAGACTCCCAATAGCTGTAGTTTGGGGGAAAACGAGAGGATTTAAATTTCGGGCTAGTCGACCCGCATTAATTCCAGCTACCAGTCCAGCCGCAGCTGATTCCACATATCCTTCTACTCCTGTCATTTGGCCCGCAAAAAACAAATAGGGATTCATCTTGGCTTGATAAGTAGGATTGAGTAATTTAGGACTATTGATATATGTATTGCGATGCATCACACCAAAACGAACAATTTCCGCATTCTCGAGACCAGGAATCATTCGAAATACCCTGGTTTGTTCTCCCCATTTAAGATGTGTCTGAAAACCTACCATATTTAACAAAGTAGCAGCTGCATTGTCCTGTCTAAGCTGCACAACAGCAAAGGGACGCTTGCCTGTCCGCGGATCAGTCAAACCCACAGGTTTCATAGAGCCAAACAGAAGTGTCTGTTTTCCTCTTTTCGCCATAACTTCTATAGGCATACACCCTTCAAAATACTTCTCTTCTTCAAACTCTTTAAGAGGTGCTGTCTCAGCATGAACAAGGGCGTCATAGAAATCATCAAATTCCTGTTCTGTAAAAGGACAGTTTAAATAATCTGCATCTCCTTTGTCATAACGAGATTGCGCAAACACTTTATCCATATTGACTGATTCTCGCGTTAATATTGGCGCAGCAGCATCAAAAAAATACAAATAATCTTCTCCCATTAAACGGGCAATCTGCTCCGACATGGCTTGAGATGTCAAAGGCCCAGTGGCAACGATACAAAGTTGATTTTGTGGTAATGCCTTTACTTCTTCCCTATAAATTCGAATAAGCGGATGATTTTCTAAAGTTTTGGTAATATCTGCAGAAAATTGTTCACGATCGACCGCCAGCGCGCCCCCCGCTGGAACCGCTGTAAGATCAGCTATACGAATAATGATTGAGTCTAGCCTTCGCATTTCTTCTTTAAGTAGTCCCACTGCATTTGTCAAGAGATTCGAGCGCAGAGAATTGGTACAAACAAGTTCAGCAAAGTACGGAGTATGATGGGCAGGAGTACTTTGTGTCGGCCGCATCTCATACAAATCCACTTCTATTCCGGCTTTAGCTAATTGCCAAGCGGCCTCTGAGCCAGCCAGCCCCGCTCCGATCACAGTAACCCGAGGCACCTTCATCTTCCTCTCATTATCCACATAGATAGGTTATTTCTGTTATATTAATTCGCTATAGTCTACAATCATTTAGGAACAGAGCCAACAATCTCCACAGAAGGATGCGCAGACTCATTACTACAAGTTATCCACGTCTTACCCTTCGATGTTTTTTCAATCATTGGATATCCACAGACAGGACAATCCTGACCCGTTGGTTTATTCCAAAGAACATAATCACAATCAGGATATCCTGTGCACCCATAAAAAACTTTTTTCTTACCTCGCCTTTCTACAAGCGGTTTGCCACACTTTGGACAATTAACCCCAACTTCTTTCACCAGCGCTTTGGTGTTACGACATTCAGGGAAACCAGGGCAAGCTAAAAACTTACCGTATCTCCCCGTTTTATACACCATCATTCGTCCACATTTATCACACTGCACATCTGAAACTTCATCTTGAATTTGTACATGTTCAAGAGAAGCCTCTGCTTCAGAAAGTTCTTTCTCAAATTCTTTATAGAAATTTTCCAGTAGATTGACCCATTCCGCTTTACCTTCCTCAACCAAGTCCAGTTCAGACTCTAATTGAGCAGTAAAATCCACGTCAATTAATTGTTGAAAATTCTTCATCAATAAATCAACCACAATTTCTCCTAATTCCGTAGGTACAAACCGTTTATTTTCCAAAACAACATAACCACGTTTTAAAATGGTATCCATAGTTGGAGCATATGTGCTCGGTCTACCAATTCCTAATTCCTCCATAGCCTTGACTAAGCTTGACTCAGAATATCGCGGGGGTGGTTGAGTAAAATGCTGTTCCGGAACATAATCCGGTTTATCAAAAGATTGATTTTCTTTTAAGGCTGGTAACATCTTGATTTCATCTTCAGATACATCATCTTGCCCTTCAGTATATAAAGCCATAAAACCAGGAAATCTTACAACCGAACCAGTTGCCCTAAAAACAGCTTCTCCAGCCAAAAGATCTACAGAAGTAGTCTCAAGTTGAGCAGAAGCCATCTGACTGGCTACAAATCGCTCCCAAATTAATTTATAAAGCTTCCACTGTTCTTTAGAAAGATAAGGCTTAAGAGACTCTGGATCACGTAAAACAGACGTAGGTCTTATCGCTTCATGCGCATCCTGTGTAACGCCTTTGGATGTATACTGCCTTCTCTCAGAAGGAACATAATCTTTTCCGTAGCGCTGCTCAATCCAATGAGCAGCCTCATTCTGCGCAGATTCAGCAACTCTGGTTGAGTCAGTTCTCATGTAAGTAATTAAACCAACTGTACCTTCATCTCCAACATCTAAACCTTCATAAAGTTGTTGGGCAATAGCCATAGTTCTATAAGCCCGAAAACCGAGTTTGCGAGCTGCTTCTTGCTGTAAGGACGAGGTAATAAAGGGTGCACTTGGATTGCGCTTTCGATCTGTTTTTTTAATGCGTGAAACCACCAAAGGTAGATCTTTAACATGTTCAAGCAATTTCTTAACTTCTGCTTCATTTTGCAAAACGGTTTTTTCATTCCCGTAACCATAAAAACGAGCAATAAATTTTTGTCGACCTACCGTTAGATTGGCATCAACCGTCCAATACTCTTCAGGTTGAAAAGCGCGAATCTCGCGCTCTCTATCCACAATGAGTCGAACAGCAACCGACTGTACTCTTCCTGCAGACAATCCTTTTTTTACTTTTCTCCACAGAAGTGGACTCAGTCGATATCCTACCAATCTATCAAGTATCCGGCGAGTTTGCTGCGCATGAATTAAATCTTTATTCAATTTTCTTGGTTCCTGAAAAGCGGCCTTGATAGCATCTTTGGTAATTTCATGAAAAACAACCCGACAAGGAGTATCTTCTGGGATATCCAGAATGTTTTGAAGATGCCAGGCAATCGCTTCACCTTCTCGATCCGGGTCGGCAGCCAGAAAGATTTTTTTTGCTTTTTTTCCGGCATCCCTTAAACTCTTAATGACATCTCCCTTTCCACGAATAGTAATATAATGCGGTTCAAAATGATGTTCTACGTCAACACCAAGTTGACTTTTCGGCAAATCTCGAACATGTCCCATTGAAGCTTTCACTGTATATTTTTTGCCAAGATACTTCCCAATTGTTTTCGCTTTGGCTGGCGATTCAACAATGACCAAATAATCCGCCAAACCGTTTCCTCCTTCGTGGGCCAACTACAATACTTTATCCAAACAAGTATCTGCAAAAATGACTAAAGTAGCATCTTTTATAAATCTAAGACAAAACACGAAAATGTATTTTACTAGATAGATGGATAGTAACCTATTTTATTGAAAATTCTTGAGCGTCTTGGTTCACCCATATTATCATCCGAGGAAAATTGTTTGCAAACGCATTCTACTGAACTGATTCACCAAATCACGTCATCCATTGATTTACTGAATATTTTTCCGAATGAATCTTCCTCCAGGGAGACGTTCCACCCACCCAGACAATTCCGTTTCGAGCAGTATGGCATAAATACTCTCTTTTGGCCAACGGAGAATCCTCATCAGTTCATCTATGCCAAGCGGTTCCTCTAGTTGTTGAAGAAGGATTTTCCAATTTTCTGGTAACGAATGAAGACTGCTCTTGTTCTTTTCTATGCCCATTTCGAGCAAAAATTCTTCAGGATGAATCAGTGGTTTAGCTCCATCATATAATAATTGGTTACTTCCTTGACAATGCACACTCGTAATGGGTCCCGGAACCGCATAAACTTCTCTGCCAAGATTGAGTGCTAATTCAGCAGTTGTCAACGCTCCAGAATGATGTCCTGCTTGCACTACAATCAGGCTTTCCGAGAGAGCTGCTAATATCCTATTGCGTTCAATAAATTGATATTTCTTCACCCTTACATTGGGTGCGTATTCGGAGACACAAAGCCCCTCTTCACTTATCTTTTTTTGAAGACTGGAATGCGTTACGGGATAGGAGATATTTAAACCCGAAGCCAGTACAGCAATAGTTTTGCCCGGACCTTGCAAAGCCGCTTGATGAGCTTCACCATCTATTCCTAATGCCATCCCAGAAACAACAGTAATATGTGCGAAAGAAAGCACACCAGAAATCCATCGACACGCTTCTAGTCCATATGGAGATGCTCTGCGTGTGCCAACCACACCAACATTTTTTTGATTTAAAAGTTTTTTGTTTCCTTGATAGAATAGCCATATAGGAGGCGAGGAGAGATTGAGGAGACGCATAGGATAATCCCTGCTAACTTTACAAATAAAACCAATATTTTGTTTCTGTAGCTTTTCCTCAATCTTTTCGATTTCTATGCTCCTTCTCCAGAGACACCATTTTTCCAATTTGTATGAATATCGAGGTATGAGAGATTGAAGTTCTTGTATATCTGCTCGCCATAGATAGGTGACATCCGGAACTTGCTCCAGCCAATGACGAGTTGTACTTGGCATTAAGAAAGGAGCACAGGCAAGTCCTAGATACATTTGACTCACATCCAATTCTCTATCCCCTCCTCAAGGTTTTATCTTGTCCCTGCTAATATTTTTTGTCGATAATAAAAAAGAGAATTCTACTCCTTAAAGTAGAATTCTCAAAAAATATCGATATAGTTCATTAACGTTTTATTTTACAGCGCTCCAACAATCCCTTCTCTTCCAATACCGAGTAGAGCGTAGAACCCATCTCCGACGGTGTAGGAGCAACACGAATTCCACATGATTCCATAGTTTTAATTTTTGATTCCGCTGTACCACTGCCTCCAGAAATAATTGCACCAGCATGCCCCATACGGCGTCCAGGAGGTGCAGTTGCACCTGCAATAAAGCCTACTACAGGTTTGGTCATGTGATCACGAACAAATTCAGCGGCCTGCTCTTCAGCTGTACCACCAATTTCACCAATCATAATCACAGCTTCCGTATCGGGATCGGCCTCAAACATTTTCAAGACATCAATAAAATTCGTTCCGTTTACTGGATCGCCACCAATACCCACTGCAGTAGATTGTCCAATATCACGCACTGTCAATTGATACACTGCTTCATAGGTAAGTGTTCCACTGCGAGAAACAACGCCTACTTTTCCAGGTGTGTGAATATATCCTGGCATAATACCAATTTTGCATTCTCCAGGAGTGATAACACCAGGACAATTAGGACCAATTAAACGAGTATGACGCCCTTCCATAAAGCGTTTAACTTTAACCATATCCAGTACAGGAATCCCCTCGGTAATACAAATCACCAAGTCTAGCTCAGCATCAACCGCTTCCATAATAGCGTCAGCCGCAAACGCAGGCGGTACATAAATTACAGAAGCATTAGCGCCCGTTTCACGCACAGCTTCAATGACCGTATTAAACACAGGGATTCCTTCAACAGTGCTTCCACCTTTTCCTGGAGTCACACCGCCTACCATTTGAGTACCATATTCAATAGCCTGTTTAGTATGAAATAAACCTTGCGAGCCGGTAATGCCTTGCGTAATAACGCGTGTATTTTTATTCACTAAAATACTCATTCGGTTTCCTCCTTAAACCAGAGCAACCATCTTCTGAGCTGCATCGGCCAACGAATCGGCAGCAACAATATTCAGCCCGGATTCGTTCAAAATTTTCTTACCCAACTCTACATTTGTCCCTTCCAAACGCACAACCAACGGTTTATCAAGACCAATTTGTCTAGCTGCTGCTACCACACCATTGGCAATAATGTCACATTTCATAATCCCGCCAAAGATATTGACCAAAATCCCTTTGACCTTACTGTCGGATAAAATAATTTTAAATGCTTCTGTTACCTTTTCTTCACTTGCTCCGCCGCCAACATCCAAGAAATTGGCAGGTTCCCCACCATAGTATTTAATGGTATCCATAGTAGCCATGGCCAACCCAGCGCCATTTACCATGCAACCAATATTGCCATCTAAAGCAATATAGGAAAGTCCAAATTTAGAAGCTTCCGTCTCTTTGGGATCTTCCTCATCTAAATCGCGCAGTTCCTGAATCTCAGGATGGCGATACAAGGCATTATCATCAAAATTCAACTTTGCATCTAGCGCCATAATCTGCCCATCCCCTGTTTCAACCAAGGGATTGATTTCTGCAATTGAACAATCTTTATCCACAAATGCGTGATAAAGAGCGGTCATAAATTTGACGGCTTTATTAACCAACTCGTTAGGAATACCAATAGAAAATGCCAAATTTCTTGCTTGATAGGGATTGAGTCCTGTTGCCGGATCGACCGTTTCTCTAAAGATTTTTTCCGGTGTCTTAGCGGCCACTTCCTCAATTTCCATACCGCCTTCTGCCGAAGCCATCATGACAACGCGTCCACTTGCACGATCGAGAACCACGCCTATGTAGTACTCTTTTTTGATATCGGTCAATTGCTCAATCAATAATCTTTTGACCACCTTGCCAGTTGGTCCCGTCTGATGGGTAACGAGTACCTTCCCCAACAACTCTGAAGCATGAGCCTTGACCTCATCTAAAGATTTGGCCAGTTTGACGCCCCCTGCTTTACCGCGTCCTCCCGCATGAATCTGAGCTTTTACGACTGCTTTCCCACCAAGCGCTTTGGCGGCCTCTACTGCTTCTTCCACTGTAAATGCGACACTACCCTGTGGAACAGCAACGCCGTACTTGGCGAGCACAGCTTTCGCTTGATACTCGTGAATGTTCACTCTCCACGGCCTCCTTAACATTCAAACAAAGCGCGCGCTGAACTGATGTCAGTGTTTGTTCAGCACACGTCCAACCTCTAGCATAGAACAGCAAAAAAGGAATTACAACTTTCCGATCACGATGTCTGTGAATCCAATGAAAAAAGCTGCACTAAAGGCAGCTTACATGGTATTTTTCAAGAACAAAACTTTTCTGACCGAGCCATCTTGTTCCATGAGTAGTTATCCAGTTAACCAATCTTACAACTGATGCGCCTGAACAAGCGAAACAATATAGCCGAGTAACATACAAAGGGCAAGTACAGCAAAAGAACGGGATGATGAACGGGCAGTATGAATAAAAGAAAGCCAGAATGCTGGAATAAAACCAATACTGGCGAAAAAAATAGCTAATATGACCCAGCGTTCAGCATGAGGTAGGACAAAAAAAGTTGCGATAGAACATATAGCAGAAATGGCGCAACAGAGATATGCAAGAAGCGTAAGGACAAAAGGTAATTTTAAATACGATTCTCGCCAAGAGGTAAGACGTCGCTTTTGACGAAATGTTCGCAAATCCACCACTTGGCTGCGTTGACCCTCTGCTTGCCTCGATTTAGCCGTTTTCTTGTTGGGCTCTTGCATAAGCTCACCTCGCTGCACCAATATTGTTGCTCTGATGGTATCTCTCCGGTGTCTTTCTTGCAATAGTTATTCTGGATAATTTGAAACTATCCGTTACATGATGGCAAACCATTGCACTTTTGATATATGAAATATACACAGAGTGTAGACAGAATTCACAAAGTCCATATATTGGTTGTGGAGGTTAACCCAAATTGATGGGAAAAACGTATAGTGCAG
The DNA here is from genome assembly GCF_900142255.1 of Alicyclobacillus tolerans. Lineage (GTDB taxonomy): Bacteria > Bacillota > Bacilli > Alicyclobacillales > Alicyclobacillaceae > Alicyclobacillus_I > Alicyclobacillus_I tolerans. The sequence continues at coordinate 91,808 of NZ_FRAF01000012.1, forward strand.
TTTTAGATGGAATTGATAGTTTACCGGTAGAAGTAGAAGCAGATGTATCCAGAGGATTACCTTCCTTTCAAATTGTTGGGCTACCAGACTCAACTGTGAGTGAGTCTAAAGCCAGAATCCGTTCTGCTATTAAAAACTCCGGAATTGAATTTCCCAACAAAAGAATTACTGTCAACCTCAGTCCTGCTGGAATTCGTAAACGCGGGGCAGGTTTAGATCTGGCCATTGCTTTGGCTATTTTGCAAGCAGCAGGACATGTTGACCATTTCCCTCAAAAAACCGCCTGGATTGCTGAACTAGCTTTAACAGGTGAACTTCGACCTGTACCTGCCGCATTGAGGTTGACACAAGCTTTTTGCATTGATGAGTGGCATCATGTTGTTGTTTCTAAACATCAGCATGATGCAGAGTGGTTACCAAATCCAAAAATTTGGCTATCCGCCGACAACTTGCGGCAAATATTAGCATGGTTTCAAGAAAAAATCCAACTCTCTAGTCCGGATTTACTTGCTCCAATTCAATCTTTTTCATCAAATAATGATTTTTCACACATTCACGGATTGGATTGGGCGAAAAGAGGCTTGGAGATTACTGCTTCCGGCAGAATGCATACCTTGCTGATCGGGCCACCGGGCAGCGGTAAAACAACATTAGCACAGCAAGCAGTCTCTATTTTCCCTTCATTGTCTATGTCACAAGCTCAGGAAGTCATATCAATTCACAGAGCCTATTCACGCGAGATTAACAATTCACTTATGGCACCTGTAGTTCAGCCCCACCATTCATGTTCTGTGGCTGCTATGATTGGTGGAGGCAAACCCATTTATCCTGGAGAAGCCACTTTTGCACACCATGGGATTCTGATTCTAGATGAATTGCTTGAATTTCCCTCAACAACCTTGCAAGCTCTTCGCGAGCCTCTAGTTGAAGGGACCATTCGTTTAGCCAGAGGAAATGGAGTTAAATTGCTACCAGCCCAATTTACACTGATTGCAACTACTAATCCTTGTCCGTGCGGAGAGTATGGATTTGGAGAATGTTCTTGTACTTCTCAACAACGAGAGAAATATTGGAAAGCGGTACGTGGTCCGCTTTTAGACAGATTCGATCTGTGTATCAGTGTAGGACGTCAAACATATAAAGAAAATGATGCGTATACTATAGAAACCTCCAAAACCATTCAAAAACGAATTGTTAAAGCCAGGGAATTACTTGATAAAAACATACAAATACCCTGGGAGAAAACTACCAAGAACCTTTTAGACAAATGGGCCGAGCAACTGCGTTTTTCTTATCGAGCCGTTCTCAGTGTTCAAAAAGTAGCCCATATAATCGCATTACTTGAGCAAAGTTCAAGTATACATCACTCCATTCTTGAAGAAGCTATTTCCTATCGCAATACTTCCATAAGGTGAAGCAAAGAAACTTAAATGTTGACCAGTCTATGACAGCACATACTACAAGAATCAATTTTCATAGGTAAAATGTGAAAAAGATATAACTTCTTCTCGATACATGACAATATCAATCCAATCCAACTGGATTTCAGGAAACTCAATAGAGTTGAACATAGGTTGCTCGTGCACCAAATAATATTGCAACAGCTTGAACATTCTTTTAATTTTCTGGGTAGTAGCCGCTTCATTGCTATAACCCATAGTTAACGATGCACTTCTGGTTTTCACTTCTATGGCAATGATTTTATTGGATTTTTGTGCTATGATATCCAATTCACCGAAAGAACATCTCCAATTATGAGATAAAATATGCCATCCCAAGGTTCGTTTGACATATTCCCTAGCCAAACGCTCGCCTTTCTGTCCTAATTCACGATTCCCGCTCATTGGCAAATAAATAGGCCAAAATATGAGCCACTGGCTCATATAATTCCTCAGGAATAACATCATCAATCTCTAATTTCAATAATGAATGAACTAATTTTTCATCTTCCCAAATCGGCACATGGTTTTGATGTGCGGAGTCTATTATTGCTTGAGCGACTTGTTCAACGCCTTTAGCCAGCACGCGCGGAGCAGCATCAACTTGTTGGCGGTATCTTAACGCCACTGCCTTTTTGACTTTCACTCTGCATCACCCGGTTTTTCAAAGTGATAAGACCATTGTTTCAGTTCCCATCCCAACGGTTGTAAAATATTTTTAACCACCGCGCCTAGCGATTGAATTTTCTTCAAAAATTTTTCATGTCCAGTTTCGATATGAACAAATAAAAGAGGTTGTAAGCTTGTAATATGCATCACCACCGGCTGTCGCTCATAGACAAGGTTAAGCACCATATGATGCATAATCTTTCCACCCACTGCTAACTTTGTCTGTCGTTTCGCACGCCATGGGAAAACTCTTGCTCGTTGGCTAGAATGCGTAGAATAGGAAAGGAGACCTGCGCCATTCCGTTCAAATGGATTAACCACCACTGCAGATGAAAAACGATTCAACAAGATTTCTTTACGAATAGGGAGTACCCATGGAGATTTCATATCGTCCAAATTCAGTTTGGCAAAGGAAATAAACTGGGCTAGTCCATCTCTTGTACGAATAAACGAAAAACGGTTCTCTCTGATTTGCGGTTTGTCCATTATACCTGTTCGCACTAATTTTTCCATATCATTTTGACTCACCAATTGCTCTACCATAGACCAATAACGTTCAATCATGGGATGAATAATTTGTTCCAGACTACCACTTTTTTGGTCACTCGCATTTTCCGCTGAGGCTATACTCCCTGCCATCCAGTCAAGGATAACTTTTCTCCAGCCCCATTCGGCTTGCTGAATCTCTCGGCTTTTCCAAAATTGTGCCGGCCAATCATGCAACGTATTCGATTCAGGTTCATTAAGAGCTTGAATTGAAGTCGCTTGATGCAAGGTTGCTGGATTTTTTGTTCTTTCAGCTATCGTACGACTTTCAGTAGAAATTTTGGCAGATGGTTGAGTTGATGAAATATTGGAAGACGGTGATGTGGGATGAGATATTTTATTCACAGAAAGTCATCCTTCGCGATTTCTCATTATCATTTGAACAGGAGAAAAAGATTGACGATGATGGGGCGTAATACCATAAATATTCATAGAATCAAGATGTTGAGAAGTGCCGTAACCCACATTATTTTCCCAATCATAGAAAGGGTATTCCTTTGAAAGATTTTTCATGTAACGATCTCTCCATTCCTTCGCCACAATAGAAGCGGCACCAATGGATAAGCATCGTATATCCCCTTTAATAACGGACAGAGTTAGTGAGTTCACTCTGTTTTGTAAACTATCATTTCCATCTACCAATACCCAGTCTGGTGTCCATTTTAACCCTTGAACAGCCCGTTGCATAGCTAATAAACTAGCTTGACGTATATTCAAATGGTCAATTTCTTGTACACTAGCCGCCCCTACTGAAATATCGAGAGCAATTTCCTGAATTTTCTCCAGTAAAACCTCTCTTTTTTTGGCGGTCAACTTTTTCGAATCTGTGATACTCTGAAGTTCTGCTATTGGAACATCTGGAGAAAAAATAACAGCTGCTGCAACAACAGGCCCCGCTAAACACCCCCTACCTACTTCGTCTACTCCTGCAAGTAAAACTTGTTTTGAACCTACAAGCCAACGTTCCACTTGCCACGAACGAACCAGCATGTACACCACCTTTGATTTTCAAACTTTATTCTTTCAATAAAAAGCAATTTTGCCATATCAACTTAGCAACCGTTTAACATTGAAAAGACACTGCTTATTCTATCGAGATCATCAATAATAATCTATCCGTTAATGGCTGATTCATTCTACTCAGCACTCTATTCTTGCCCGTGTACCCATTCAAAAGACACTCTGCCCAGTTTACCCGTCTGCAGCTCACGAAGTAGAGACTCTGCCATACGTTCTAAATCCGGACGCGCACCAGACATTAACATGCCTTTCATACGGGTCATTTTTTCAAACAAATCTAAAAACGCTTCCGCTCCTTCAGGTTCATCGAGAGAATATGAAGCATAGGAATGCGCTTCAATTTGCCATCGTTCTTCAACCAGATGCGGGTAATATCGAATTAAGAATTGTAGTGCATGTAACGCCAAATCTACATGATCTAAAATTTCTGGTTTTATAGCCCCACTCATAGCCAAGAGATACCCATCTTCAGGGGAATCTATTTTGGGCCAAAGCACTCCAGGGGTATCCAGCAATTCAATGCTACCTATACGTACCCACTGCTGGGCTTTTGTAATTCCCGGACGATCACCTGTTTTTACAGCAGAACGTTTAGCCAATCTATTGATTAACGATGATTTGCCCACATTGGGTATACCCACCACCATAGTACGCAGAGGACGTGGTCGCATGCCCCGACGCGCTTCCCGTTCGCGTTTAGCCTTAGCTGCTATTTCTAAAGCAGGAATAATCCGCTGTACTTGACTACCCGTTTGCGCATCGACAGCTATAGCTGAAATACCTTGATGTTCAAATTTCTGTAACCATTGCTTCGTTTGGCTTTCATCTGCCAGATCCTTGCGAGTCATCACAAGCAAGCGTGGCCGTGCTCCAATTAAATCTTTCAGCAAAGGGTTGGAACTGGCCATTGGCAATCTCGCATCGACTAACTCAATAATTGCATCAACCATTTTTATGGAAGCTTGAATTTCCCGACGTGCTTTGGCCATATGTCCAGGAAACCACTGAATCGTTTGCAATATCTTTTCACTTCCATCACATATAATTTTCTGTTGAAATCAGATCCGATAAACTACCACAGATGAAACTATACTGAAATACGAAAACTAAGAAAGGGCCACCCGGCCCTTTCCTAACGCATTTACTTTTACTAACGCAAATCAGCGTACGGCTTAAACTAGCGAATTTCTTTAATGCGTGCAGCCTTGCCAGACAATCCACGCAAATAGTACAACTTCGCTCGACGAACTTTACCGCGACGCATAACTTCAATCTTTTCTACCTTTGGAGAGTGTAATGGAAATGTTCTTTCTACACCAACACCATAAGATATTTTGCGCACAGTATAGGTAGCACTGATGGCTGAACCACGACGCCGAATGACCACGCCTTCAAAAACCTGAATACGCTCACGCTGACCTTCACGAACTTTCACGTGCACACGCAACGTGTCTCCCGGGCGGAAACTAGGAATATCTGTACGTAATTGTTCCCGCGCTACTTCTTGAAGTAAATTCATCTAGGATTTTCCTCCCTTACCTTCGACGTTCATGCTTGTTTGCAAGCAGCGGACCGTCGAGATCACGCGCGATAATATACCATATAAATTCATCAAGGTCAATTTTTTAAAAATTTCACCTAATATAAAATGGTACAATAGAACAGGTAGTCGTACGACTACCTGTTCAAAATGCATGTATTAAGATGGAGACGTGCGAGTAGAAAACTTTACTTTTAGCTTTTTGTCTTCGTCCAGCATTTTAGAGACTGAATTCCGTTCTTGCTGCGAGGAACGCATCTTCCTCAAATGATGCAAAATCTCCATATCTCGCTCCCACTGTGGGAGCTCTGCATGTTTGTTCATGCTTACCAACTCCCCGATGGAAAAGTCCATCGCGGCATTCCTAAAAAGAAGCATTTCTTAAAAGTTACAATTGACGATTACTCGCCACCATTGTAAAACTGCCCGCAACGCTTACGGAGTTAGCTGACGGGTTCGGGAGCAGGCATTCCCTACATCAGTGAAAGACTGATGATTCACCCCTGTGATTGGGTTCTCCGCTTCTCTTAGGAATTCAGCGACGGCATACTTTATTATATGCCTCTTTGCTTGTTTTGCCAACTGATGAGCATATCTGAAATGATATAAACTCTAATCTTTGAATTGTTTTACAAGTGACAAAGGAATGTTTACCTTGGCGTATTTTTTATTCAGGTTAAACAGAATGGTGTCTGTAGAAATTTGTATAGGTCCCACTTCCGATATAGAACCCACCGAACTCGTTTCTACTTCACGAATTTGACCACTGTGTTTTCCGACCATGACCGTCATTAAAACATGCGAACTGGCTGGAAACACTTCTCCCGCATCCCATGTGGCTAATTTTTCCACATCCACACCAGGGACAATCATGGTGAACACCCAGCAATACTCGTCTACCACATATTGTTGAGGCTGCAGATACACAGGCGTTCCCATCTTCTCTACACCTTCTAGCACTTTAGCATACGTTTGAAATACATCGGGGCTTGGCAAAGGATCAGAAGGTGTCCAGTGACCATTGACAAACGAGAATGCGGACTGCCCTTGTTGAAAAAATTGAATATTCGTATCTCCCTCATGTACACCTAACGAAACTTCATTTGGTTTTTCAACTGAACCATAGACGGTAAATGATGGATTTATAGAATTATCAACTAAATTAACACTAGCCTTAATTTGATATTGATGAAGTTGAAGCCCCTTTTGAATAGCCGTCTGAATGATGGGCCATGCTTCAGCATCCGTTTTCGCTAAAGAAATGGGTGGCACTTGATTTAAGGTGGTCAGAGGTTTTGGCGAACATCCAACCAGTCCAAAACAACCAAGCAATGCAGCTACAATCCATAGCTTATTGGACTTCATCTGCTTTCACCCGCTTTCTTCTGTCATTCAAGCGCAGTCCCCAGCCAATGAGACCAATGATTATAAAAATACCAATAGAGACTGGGAGTACTGGCGTATACGAACGTTGAATGATTAAATATTCACCCGTTCCGTATATGGAAAGAGCTAAATCAACCTTACCTGGTTGCCAATGAACAGGCTCTACATTGACAACGTTGGTTCGATATACACGCCAATTTCGATAAAGTTGATGATCTCGATATAGATAAGAAGAGAAATATCGAGTTGGCACGTCTCTCATCGCACTTGGATCATCCGTGATAATTTCAGGTGCTCGATTTCCAACAGAAGGTAATACAGCTTCAAAACGCAACGAGGAACCAAGGGGAGCCTCATATACTGTACGAAACTGTCCTGCACTATTGACCGACAAAATATAGGCTCTTTGAGCGTTGACAAAAATAGCATCTGGTCCACCCTTGGTAAGCGGACCAATCACAATATCATGCGGTAGTGATTGTGTCAACGAAGCATGGAAGCTAGCTACTACTTTATTTTGAGTTAAACTGACAATTTGCAGTAAATTGGCTCCTTCGAGCAATACCTGATTGGCACCTGGTCGAGTAAATGAGCCTTCACCAAGAATAATTTGCGTTTTGACTGGAACTTGCACTGTATGACCTTGCCAACTTCCGGTCAAAAGTCCTCCTTGAATCTGCAAGGGTGGATTTGCAGGTGTAACATTGGCGTCAGATAATAATTGATTCCATTGCTCTTGATCTTGCTCCCAGGTTTGTGCAGCCAAAGCCAGAAAATTGCCTGAATAACTGGCTGGTTCTAAACCTAATGCTGCGGCGCTGGCAGGTGAAACTGGAGCCGTCAAATACATAATGGCATGTTGATTGACAATCTTCCAATGTGAAACTGACAAGGGGAATGTAGGCGCCACCAAATTCCAAAGTGAAACTTGAGCTAAATCACTCAACGGTAGCGGTTTAACTACTGCTTTGCCGTGATCCGAAAGTATTTCCATTAACTCATACTCGTGTTGAGCGGTCTGTAAAAGATTATACAGAGAGTCAGGCTTACTTGTAGCTTGACTAGCTAAATCACTAAGTTCTGCATTGCTAGGTAATACACGATTGAAAGTGACAAGTGCAGGTCCTTGCGGAGTTGAAATGGTCGACCAAGGCAATGCAGGAATATCTCCAGGAATCAAACTCATTTTTCCATATTTTACGATCTTAAAATGTGTCAAAAACGGCCATTCACTGTAGGGAAGCCATAGATTCACCAGCAAAATTGCAGCCGCAGAAACCAGTACGGTCTTCCAACCTGCTTTCGTAAACCATATAGCCAAAATACACAATCCCAGAAGCATGATGACAGTAAAAAGCACACGCAACCCTGTAGGATAAAAGGATACGCTTGAAATTCCTTGACCAAGCAAAAGAGCAAACAGCGTGAAAGTAATCCATTTTTTGCGCGATTGGATGCGAATAGTTGTCAGCCAGAGCACAATAATCACGATGACAGCCAGTACGCCAAGCAAAGCAAAATCTTCAACCAATGGTTTAACAACCCAAAGATTCATAGCATTGACAAACAGCGCCCAAAGCAGATAGACAATCCAAAGCCATCGACGACTACGCTTCAATGTTTTGTCCATCTTGCACCTCCTTGCCAAACCGCCCATATCCCCAAATCAGTAAGAGAGTTGAAAAAGCAAAATACAGAGCTGTCATGGGATTGTATTCCCATACATTTTCTGTGAAATTATGAATCACAACCGCTAAAATACCTGCAAATCCTCCAATAGCTAAAAACTTATCTCGTCCCCAAGCTGCTTTGGCAACTTTTTTATACAGCTCATAAAGAAGGGAAAGTTGCATACCAGCAAACAGAACAAGCCCCACCAATCCAGATTCGCCCAATGTCTTTGCGTAGTAATTATCGGAGTAGATTCCACCTCGATAAGTTGCAGCAACTTGTCCTCCGTAATGGCCTAAGCCTGCGCCAAAAAGAGGATTTGCCGCCATATGATCAAACGCCGTTAACCAACGGGCAATGCGGCCTGCTTCAGCTGATTTAAGAAAATAGACCGGTGAGAACAAATCAGCAAATCGATGATGTATAGATGGTAGAAAGAATGCCACAACACCTACGACTAAAAGAATCAGTAACAATCTCCGCTCAAAAATGAGCGCGGTAATCAACAATGACAACGCAAAAGCTAACCAAGCTCCTCGTGTATAGCTGAAGAGTAACGAAGCTAGACAAAAGACAGCGCCAAGAATATAAAACATTTTTCTCCAGCGATTGGTTTCACGAATAGCTAAGCTGATTAAAAGTGGTGAAGTCATAGCTGTAAATGCGCCCATTTCATTCGGACTCTGTAATACAGAAAAGACACGGGTACGAACATGTTCGTTGACGTCATTAAACGCTTGGGGGACCGGAGCTTTGGTGACATACTGATAAATTCCATTTGCTCCAATTAGAACAGCGGTAGAAGCAAGAACATGAAGTAACTTTGGCACATCTTCTTCATCGACAACAAAAGGCATTAAAAAAGTATAGAGCATGTAATAAATGTCATCCCGCAACCCTTGAACAGCAAGAATAGGTTGTCCAATATTAGAAAACATCATAGCGAAGCAGAATAGAATGTACCAGCCGGCAAATTTTTGCCAGAGAAATAATTTGGGTTTTTCGCCTGCCAACCAACGTCGCAATGCTACAACAGCTAATATGAGTAGCACTACGACATCCCAAATAACACCAATGGGATGGATATGCGGTAGACGCAATGCATAATCGACAATGGGATACGCCATGTATAATACCATGGCGTATCTAGCAACGCGGTGATGCTTGAGACCTAACCTGGCATGGCGCGGAAGATGTGATTGATCGCGCTCAGACTCCTGCATTAACAAAGAATTCACTCCCGTTTCACTGATTAGGAACAACCCCGCCCCTTATTTCACGAAAGCCATTAAGTTCAGCGAATCTGAAGTTCGAAAGCGGGACGAATCTCTCCTACCAAAGTTCCGCTGTGATTAACGAGAGACGGCCGATGCCAGCGGTTTAACGCATTTTTCTCTTCTGCGGTTAAAAGCTGCAATTGACTCAGCGCTTCAATTACAACTGGTCCCACCGCACGGCTGTTACCATCGTCAATCTTTAAACAAAGTCCTATTCCTTTTTCTACCCATCCTACACAATAAACGCCTTCTGCTCCGGCTTTTGCAACTACTCTGCCAGGCATTGACATCATTAAATCTGTACAAAGTCGTTCGCTACCAGCTACAAGTTTAGGATTATCCATCATAGCACTTGCCAAACGTTTTAAAGCCCAGCCAATTTTTTCTTGCGGATTTTCCTGTCTAACACTCTCTGCCAGCTTGGCATATAGCAGCGCAAAACGATGAATGGGCATAGCAAACACTGGTACACCGCATCCATCGACTCCCCATTTCACTTTGTCAGACTCTATTTCACAAACTGCTTGCAATACTTGAAAAATATGCTCTTGAACTGGGTTATCGCGCTGGTCATATGTATCCAGTGGAGCATTTAAAAATTTTGCTAGCGCAAGCATTCCGGTGTGCTTTCCAGAACAATTGTTATGCAACGCGGTGACTACTTGACCATTTTTCAACATCGTCTCATAGGTTTTTTGATGATAAGGAGCATGGACACCACAACGCAAATCATCGACGGAAAGACCCAGACGAGCAAGTAAACTTTGTACAAGTTCAGTATGCTCTGGCTCACCACTATGTGAAGCACAGGCTAGAGCCAGTTCAGCACTGGACAATTGAAAACTGTCAGCAGCTCCTGTCAATAGAAGCGGCAATGCTTGCAAAGGTTTGGCTGAAGAACGAGCAAACATAACACGATTAGGATCGCCAGTTGAAGCAATCAAATTGCCCTTGAAATCTATCACGACTAAATCGCCGCGATGTACACTTTCTACAATTTCACCACGTGTGACTTCAACGAGAAGTTCGCTCATTTTGTGCCAACCTTTCCATTTTACGCTGCTTGCGATATTCAAAGCGAGCAGGCGCAGTTTGATAATGCCATTTCTCCTCTTCCGTTTCCGGAATCACACCAGGTACAGGAGCAGGTCTTCCATCAGGCCCCAGTGCAACAAACGTCAAATACGAAGCGCCGGTTTGTTTGACTTGCCCAGTCATCAAATTTTCGGACTCTATACGCACAAAAACTTCCATTGAAGTTTTGTGCGTATATGTCACAAACGCCTCCAATCGAATGGCTTCCCCAGCTTTAATAGGTTCCAAAAAATCCAGGCTATCTGAAGAAGCTGTAACCACTGGCATACGGGCATGACGCATTGTGGCGATGCTTGCTATTTTATCCACATAAGCCATCACTCGCCCGCCGAAAATAGTACCATAATTATTGGTATCTGGAGGTAGCACCAAGTCCGTCATAACGGTTCTTGAAGCAGATACTGGCTTGCTTTTCACTGTTAGGCTCCCTCACTTCAAGAAAGTTCTCTTTTCGACAAAATCCATCATCAAAAAGTCCCTTCCCAATTGTAGTGCCAAGAGCCGTTGGCTTCAACTTTTTACCCTCATGACCGTCTGTTTTTGACGTTCCCAGGAAGCTAACATGGACGAAGGGCTAAAAGCCCACTCACGATGTCCGATCTCTCGATATATTCCAAAATGCAAATGGGGTGGAAACTTTCCAGCCGTACCAGGTGGTCCGTATCCTGTTGAACCAACATAGCCAATCACTTGACCAGGACGCACTAAACTGCCTTGTTTCACGCCTTTTGCAAAAGAAGATAAATGAGCGTAATAATAGTAGTAGTTATCTCCGTCGCGTATCCCTACACGCCAGCCGCCAAAACGATTCCAACCCATCAATTCTACGTATCCGTAACTGCAAGCCAGCACGGGTGTACCGTAAGAGGCAAAAATATCGACACCTTCATGAATTCTTCTACCGCCAAAACTTCTTCCCGCACCAAATGTATGCTTGACAGTATAATTATAACGTTTATCTACTGGAAAACAGTGACCCTCTGGATGCAAACCAAATGTCTCAAAAATACGTGAGAAGGCAAAGACTCTGTCCATTGCCACAGGATCTTGAAACAATGCCCACACGCATTCATCCAAATCACTCTCACCGCTTTCCAAATCAATCCAAGAGGCAAGGGCAGCAATTCGATCTTCTGCTTCAATTTGACTGGCAATCCGATCACGATTGGCATCTACACCTAGACCTCCGAATAAACTAATGGTCATCGGATCGATATCGTGACTATTTGGATTCGATAGACCAGACCAGGCTACATCATCAAAAGCATATCCATAGAACGGATGCTCATTGCGATCAGCCTTTGTCTTGGACAATTCAGCGTATCGATCGATCCCTGCTAAAATCCCCCAAGGGACATCAAAACGCTTACCGTACTGTTCATAAATAGGCTGTAATTTTATATCGGCTTTCGTAGCTGCTTGAGCAATGGATGTGGTTTGTCCCCACGGAACAAAAATCGTGAAGGAACAGAATGTGGCCAAGAATACTTGCAGTTTGGGCTTATTTAGAAATCCCATGCGATTTAAATATCCTCCCTTCCTGCTCTTCTTAAACTCCAGAAGTGTTTAGAATTCATTCCACGACCATCTCATCTTTACCATTTCCCAAGTCAACGCGGATATGCTCTTTTGTGGACTGGAAAACGCATGATAAAATATCCATGGACGTAAATAGCAGATACTAAGGAGAAGTGAAGATTGAAATCTTTTTCTAAAATTGAGTTTCCCGTTCGTTCCACAGATTTGGATGTAAATGCGCATGTGAATAATGCGAAGTTTCTCGAGTATTTGGAGTGGGGACGAGAAGATTGGTTTGAACAACGCGGTTTTAAATACGACGAATTAAAAAAACAAAACCTCATCACAGTTCTTGCTCGTATGGAAGTTGACTATCGTCGGGAAGCTAGGCAGAACGATACAATGACCGTCTATACTTGGTTAAGCGCCGTCGGTCGCAGCAGTATGCAAATGGAACAAAAGATTTTGAACCAGTATGGGGAAATGGTCACGGAAGCAAAGGCTACAGTAGTAACTGTAAGTGCCAAAGAGCGCAGACCCATAGCCGTACCGGATGAAATCCGAAAACACATAGCTTTGGAATCACCTGCGCTAGTGATAAATTAATCAGAAAAAGGATTATATTTATCGATCTCGTTAATTTCAAAAGATGAATATCCCATTTTCTGTAATTTATTCCGAAAATCTTTAGGCAACGGATCGCGCACAATATGTCCATCGGCCATTTGCAACATAAAGGCGTGCAGCCATTGATGGGGTGCTTTATCCGCATTTTCATTATTCAATTCTCTAATGGCGCGGCCTCCCTGATATTTAACATCGTCAACCAGAGCATGTCCAATATGTTTCATATGGGCGCGTATTTGATGTGTCCTGCCAGTAATGAGTTGCAGGCAGACAACTGTCGATTTACCATTGCTTACAATAGGTTCAAAATCCGTTCGAGCGGGTCGAGCATCTGATGCATCAGATATAACGGTACGATTGTTTTCTCGACGTGAAATAGCCAACTGAATAGACCCGCGATGCTTAATCTCTCCGTGTACTAACGCTATATAATACTTCTCAATCTGACCATTTTGAATCTGGCGAGAAATTTCTTTAGCCGCCCAGCCATTTTTAGCAAAAAGAACAATCCCGCTTGTATTTCTATCCAAACGGTGAAGAGGTGCCGGACTGTATGTATCCGAATCTGCATCACCTTTTTGATAGAGATATGCGGCAACTTGATTGACTAATGTATGCTTGTGCTCGCCCGCCGCACCATGTGTTAAAACACCTGCTGGTTTGTGCACAGCCAACCAATCAGAAGTTTCTTCTAACACTTCAATATCTGTTCGGATGCCGGAAAATTTATGAGGCGACTTTTTGACATTCTCATAGTCATCACGATGAATAAAGAGAATTAAACGATCACCCGTATCTACAATTTGATCCGGTTTCGCTTTTTTTCCATTGAGTTTAACGCGGCCTGTACGAATCATCTTATATATCCCTGATAAGGGAATACCGGGAAGCATCTGCCGAACCACACGGTGTACCTTTTTACCAGCTTGCATTTGGGTAATTTCATGTTCTATCAAATAACATCCTCATTTCCAACTTTTATAGCATTAAGGTTTCCCACAAGTTAGCTCTTTGAACCGGATCGCCATGAGCTGGACAAACCCAATTAAATGACAAATTCCCGACTTCTTTTATCGATTTACGCAATGCTTGTTTATCCCAAGTTAAGAACCCCGGAGATGGCTTTAATTGACCACGACGCGTTGTCACCAAGTCCCCAGCAAACAATATATCATTGTATCGTAAAGAAACATGTCCCAAGGTATGACCAGGAGATGGAATAATTTCAATGCCACCTAACTGTTGCCCAGCATGGTAAGAATGAGTGATGTGTGGACGCTCAACTTTCATAGTTCTTTGAATCAAACCCCTTACTCCCTTTGCCTTCGCTTGTCCATGAATGTAAGGAATCTCTATTTCGGGAGCCCAAATGATAGCTGATGATTGATCCTGAAGCCATTTTGCGTTTCCAATATGATCAACATCCATATGCGTTAACAGAACATGCGCAATATCTTTTGGAGTCATTCCTAAATTGGCCAATTCTTTTTTTAATTGATCTCTTTTGGATGAAAGACTTGTATCAATCAATACAGGTTCATCGGATAAAACCAAATAAGCATAACTACCTTTAGTAGAAGTTAATAAATGTACATGAGGAGCAATTTCCATCTCATCACCCACAAAGAGAAAAATGTATAGGACTATAATTCGTATCATACAAAAAAACTGTCAGGAGTTCAGCTCTGTTTATACAGAGCATTCTCCCAACAGCCACCTGTACTCCTGTTGCCTGGCAACGACCTAGGTTCCCAGGGGTCTTCACCCCAAGTATGCTCGGCGCTGGAGGTCTTCACGGTCGTGTTCGGGATGGGTACGCGTGTATCCCCTCCGCTATGGTCACCAGACTCTTCTTTCCTTTCCAACTGTCTCAGCAAGAGGGATTTTCCTTGGTGAAGGCCTCGACCGATTCGTATCCGTCCGCTCCACGCCTCACGACGCTTCCACGCCAGACCGATCTACCTTATCGTCTATAAGGGGTCTTCCTTCCTTGACGGAATGGGATACGTTATCTTGAGGCAGGCTTCGCGCTTAGATGCTTTCAGCGCTTATCCCTCCCCGA
>NZ_FRAF01000042.1 GCF_900142255.1 Alicyclobacillus tolerans
GAAACTAAGAACTATGGTGTTGACATTTCAACCTTGGTTGACAAATTAGAGAAAGGCGAACTTTGAGCTTTTTCAACCCCAAAATCCGAATACCCAAGTTTTGACTTTGGGGGTGAAACTGGAAGCATGAAGTAGAGCAACAGCGCAAGAGCAATCATGAATATGGCCGCAATCTCAAACACTGAACGCCAGCCTAGTTCCGATCCAAGCAACCCTGCAAAAGCACGCGCCAACAGGACACCAATAAGTAGTCCACTCATTACCACCCCTACAACTTTGCCGCGATTCGTCTCATCCGCCATATTTGCGGCTAGCGGGATAATGATTTGTGGTACCACGGTTGTCAATCCGACTAGGAACGCAAAAATCCATAACCAGAGCATAGAAACTGACGTGGCCATTGCCGCCAGAAGTATACTGACGAGAATCAATAAAATGACAATCAATCGGCGTTGTTCAAAACGATCTCCGAGTGGAACAAAAAACAATAAACCACACGCATACCCCACCTGGGTTAGCATAGACAGAATACCTAACGCGTGCGTGCTGGCATGAAAGGTTTGACCAATTTCCGCCAATAAAGGCTGTACATAGTAAAGATTAGCCACAGCAGCTCCACTGGCTATGGCCATGACAAGTAAAAGGCGCCGAGAGAGCGCTTGACCTCCCGACGCTGCAGAAGAAGTGTACGTATTCAACTTCAAATCCCCCCAACGTAAAAACACCCTTGATTAGCTGATGGTGGAAGGCGGTTTGAGTACAACGTTCACTTGCTCACCTGGATGTACAGGTTGTCCTGGAGCAATGGAAGTCTGCACAGCAAATCCCGTTCCCTGCACAACGGGATTCAAACCATAGGCTTGTAATAAACCAATGACTTGCTCTAATGTTAACCCTTTTATAGACGGCATCGTTTCCCCCTCTAGATTGCCGCGCGTCCAAACATATACGGGCATAGAGGTTGCTAATTCACTACCAGGAGCAGGCCACTGGCGCAATATGGTCGAACCGTTTCCATTGATAACCAAATTCCCTGATAGACGGGCAGCAAGATTTTGTGCTTGACTTACAGTATCCCCTACAAAGCTAGGTAAATTTTCAATATAGGACATTTTCTGTGCTGGTTTTAATTCCGATGTTTGGTTTTGTGTCTGTCCGAGAGGAGCAATATGATAGTAATTCATAATATCTTGCAAAACAGCACGAGCCACAGGTGTTGCTGTAGTATTTCCCCATGTGTCATTAACCGGTGTTTTCGGCCAGTCTACCGTACAATAAATTACAACTTGCGGATCCCAACCAGGAGCAAATCCAATAAAAGACGTGATGAATCGAGAATTATAAAACTTCCCTGTCTTTGGATTGACCACCTGAGCTGTACCCGTTTTACCTGCCACATCGTATCCTTTAATGTATGCCGCATTATCGATCCCCTGAGAGACATCAAGAACCATAGCATGGCGCACAGCAGCAAGTACCGAAGATGGAGCAATATCTCTCTGTACCGCGTCTGGTTGCGTCGTTTGAATAACCTGTCCCTCAGGCGAAATGATTTTTTCTACGACATATGGCCGATAAAGCGTTCCACCGTTGGCTATGGCCGCAACTCCATCAATCAATTGCAAGGGGGTTACAGCAATACCTTGACCGAATCCGGTAGTGGCCAACTGGATTTGACCCTCTTGTGAGGGCGGAAAAAGAATAGAACTTCCTTCATCCGGCAAGTCAACACCTGTAGGATGAGTCATGCCAAAAAGATTTAAGTAATGCATCAAATTGGACCAACCTAGTTTAAGAGCAATCTTGGCAAATCCAACATTACTGGAGTATTCAAGAGCCTTTAGAAACGAGATTTTACCCCATCCAACATAATTCCAATCATGAATGGTACGGCCATCAATTGTAATTTGTCCTGACATATAAGTCTGGTTGAGATTGATGGATTGAGTAGCTAAAGCAGCTGTCAGAACAAAAAGCTTGAATGTGGAACCTGGTTCGAAAGAAGCCGACACTGCCCAATTTTGATCGAGTGCTACAGGCGATGCCGTCCAATATTGGTTGGGATTAAAATCTGGACGGCTCGACATAGCGAGAATCTGTCCATTCCAGGGATCCATCACAATCATGGCTGCGTGTTCAGGATGTACCGTCTCATCCAAAATATCCATTTCGTGATCGACAAAACCCTGAATGACTGGATTGATGGTCAATTGCACAGAATCCCCCGGTTTAGGAGCCACTACTGTATGTACACTGCCCGGTAACGGAAATCCAAGTGCATCTTGCCGATAGTCCAACTTACCAGGGGTACCTTCGAGCAAATGGTTATCTTCAGCTTCTATCCCCATGACACCTTGACCATTGGGTCCAACATATCCAACTGTAGCTGCGGCAAAACGGCCAAAAGGATAAAAACGCTTCTCTGTAGAGGTAAACGTAAAATCTTCAGCATGTTTACCCTGTCCGTACAGTTTCTCAATAGCATCCTTCGTTGTCGCAAGAATCGGTTGATTCCACTGAATCCAATCATAACTTTGAGATACTAAGCTATAAATCTGGGTGTATGGCAATTGTAGAATATTGGATAAGTTTTGCGCCAAAGCCTGTCGGTTGGTGAAATCAGAAATTTTAATATCCATAATATAGGCTGGAACATCATACGCGATGGGCTGACCAGCAGCATCAAGAATTTCACCACGCGGTGCCAATTCGACTTTGGAAACATCCTGAACATTGGACGCGTCTTTCAACAATCCCGGCCCTAACACATGTTGTATATTCGTAATCCGCCAAGCTACCAGACAAAGTGCAGCTATACCGCCGACCTGCAAGGCAAGCATACGCCTTCTATGCCTTCTCGGGCGCTTTTCCGTCATCACTTTGCCAGGCTTGTACCGTTTTTTTTGGTCTTTCAAATCTCCACCCCTCGCTTTTGCACCTCAAAGCGATTTATGAATAGCCAGGCTGCGAGTGTCAACTATCAAACCTTCCAGCCTATTCTTATTCGCCAAAAAGAGAAAGCACAGCCCACAATCTGTGCGAAATGTGCTCTTCATAAAATTCGCGACGACTTGAACAAACCCTGCTCCAGTCAGAAACCAAATTGTCATAATCATGAATCGAGCAAAGCTGTCGCCCAGAACCAAAACGAATGGCCATGGGCGACTTGGTATCAGGGTGCTCTCTGAGGCAACTCAAATACTTAACCTAAATTTTGCAGCGAGCGGTTTAAGTTAGCCATTTCTATAGCCGAAACTGCAGCTTCCCAACCTTTGTTGCCAGCCTTTGTACCTGCTCGTTCTATGGCTTGTTCTATAGTATCTGTGGTCAATACGCCAAAAATAACGGGAATCTCAGCCTGTAAGCTAAGGTTGGCCACTCCTTTCGCAACTTCTGACGAAACATACTCAAAGTGAGGCGTAGAGCCTCGAATAACTGCACCCAATGTAATTACAGCATCAAATCGACCACTTTGCATCAATCGCTTGGCCGCAAACGGAATTTCAAATGCTCCCGGTACATAAGCAACATGAACAGCACTCTCTTCAACTCCATGGCGTTGCAAAGCATCCAGAGCACCACCAAGCAAGCGATGCGTGATAAATTCGTTAAAACGTCCAACCACAATGCCAAAGCGCAATCCTTGACCTATCAAATGTCCTTCCCAAATTTGCGCGTTCAAACTTTGTTCAACTCCTTTTTCATTTCAATGTCCTTACACGCTTAAATGTTATCGATTTCGTAACAGCTCACTTCAACTCAGAGCTACAGATGAAGAAGATGCCCCAGCTTTTCGCGCTTGGTCTGCAAATAATGCTCATTAAATGGATTGCGATCCACTTCCAGAGGGACACGCTCGATCACGGTCAGACCGTGCCCTTCAATCCCCCGCACTTTGCGCGGATTATTGGTTAACAACCGCATTTGTCGCACACCGAGATCGTACAAAATTTGTGCACCAATTCCATAATCTCGCAAATCATCAGCAAATCCAAGTCGATGATTAGCTTCTACTGTATCTGCTCCCTCATCTTGCAAGGCATAGGCTCGTATCTTATTCAGCAAACCAATGCCACGCCCTTCTTGGCGAAGATAAAGCAAAACGCCTTTTCCTTCTTCAGCTATCTGACGCAGTGCCGCATGCAACTGTGGTCCACAGTCACAGCGCAGAGAAGCAAACGCATCTCCTGTGAGACATTCTGAATGCACACGAACCAATGTGGGTGATTCATCTATCTCCCCCATGACCAGCGCCACATGTTCTTTTTCATCTAGCGAATTGGTATAAACCACCGCCTGAAAATGACCAAAAACGGTTGGCAACTGGGCCTGGGCCTGACGAATAACCAATTTTTCAGAGCGTTTTCGAAAAGCGATCAAATCGGCTATAGAAATCATTTTCAATCCGAGTTGACCCGCAATCTTCTCCAAATCAGGTAGCCGAGCCATGCTCCCATCGGGATTGAGAATTTCACAAATGACCCCCACAGGTTTCGCGCCTGCCAACCGAGCCAAGTCAACCGCCGCCTCTGTATGGCCAGCTCGCCTTAAGACTCCACCGTCTTTAGCGATGAGTGGAAAAATATGTCCAGGACGGCGAAAGTGCTCGGGACGAGCTTCTTCAGAGACTATGGCCGCAATGGTTTGCGCCCGTTCAAAAGCTGATATACCTGTGTGCGTATGTGCTTCATCGACAGAAATCGTAAAAGCTGTGCCATGCACATCCGTATTGTGCGCAACCATCGCATCAAAGCCTAATTGAGCAGCGCGATCTGCCGTAATCGGCACACAAACCAGACCCCTACCATGGGTAATCATGAGATTGATCAGTTCAGGCGTGACTTTTTCACCAAGCGCCACAAAATCTCCTTCATTTTCCCGATCTTCATCATCCACCACAATAACAGGACGGCCAGCTTGCAAATCGGCAATTGCAGCTTCAATTGTACTCAACATTGCCTATTCCCCTCTCTTCCACCATTGCCACCATCAAGCAAAACCATGTTCCGCCAACCACTGCAACGACAACTGGCTACTACGATTGACAGACGATGAGTCAACAGTTTGGTATTGCAAAAGTTTCTCTAAATACTTGGCCAGCACGTCACATTCAATGTTTACAACTCGGCCAGGACGAGCGCTTGCCAATGTTGTCATTTGACCAGTATGAGGAATAATGGAGAGTGTAAATGCATCTCCTCGATCTTCCATAACGGTTAACGAAACCCCATCAATACAAACGGAACCTTTATGAACAATGTATTTCATCAAGTGAGCAGGAGCTGCAATCGTCAAGACGCGTGCCATCCCCTCGTGCATCACTTCGCGCACGGTTCCGGTACCATCAATGTGGCCAGAAACTAAATGTCCACCCAGACGACCACCAATAGGTAATGCCCGTTCTACATGAACTTCGTCACCCGTTTGCAAAAGCCCTAAATTCGTGCGGCGCATTGTCTCTGGCACTGCTTCTACAGCAAAAGCTCCGGACATTCGCTCCACTACTGTTAAACAGACACCGTTGACTGCAATGGAATCACCCAATTGCATATCTCCAAGAATTTTGTTTGCAGCCAAAATGAAACGGGCGCCTTGTGGCGATTTATCTATCTTCTTAAGAATCGCCAATTCTTCTACCAGACCGGTGAACATTACGATTGTCCCCCTAGAACAGCGGTCAGCAAAATATCTTGTCCCACCATCCGGACTTTGACACTGTCCAGTTGTAGAGCGTCAGACATACGGGTAATTGGTTGCTGAGAAAGTAATGTCGATTTACCAGACAGCAACAATTTGGGAGCCATGAACCAGGCTATTTCTTGTACCAGGCCTTGTTCCAGGAAACTTGTTGACAAAGTTGGTCCTGACTCAAGCAAGACCGTTACCACCTGACGATTGGCCAAATCCGCAAGCATAGCTCGCAAGTCTAATCGGCCATTCACATCGGTTGCTACGCCTACTACTTCAACGTCTCCTTGTGAAATCAACTCCTCCTTCTGCTCAGATTGCAGAAATTGCTGTCCACAATAAATCAATGTGCGTCCAGGTTCACTGAGCAACCGAGCAGCAGGCGGAGTATGCAAGTGGGTGTCGATCACGATTCGTATCGGTTGACGGACATCCCGCATATGAGACAAGCGAACTGTCAACTGCGGATTGTCCGCAAGGACTGTGCCGATGCCCACCATCACTGCGTCTACTCGCGACCGCCAGTAATGAACCATTTGACGGGACTTTTCTCCGCTTACCCATCGACTGTCCCCAGTTGATGTCGCCATACGACCATCTAATGTACTGGCAGTTTTCCAGACAACATATGGCATATGAGTCGTTTGAACATGAAGATAAGGCTTATTTAATCTGCGCGCTTCTTCTTCCATAACCCCCATCTTCACGTCGATCCCAGCCGCTTGCAATTTCGCGGCACCTCGACCGGATACGCGTAAATCGGGATCGACCATGGCTAGAACTACACGCTTAATCCCTGCTTGAATCAGGGCATCAGCACAAGGAGGCGTCCGGCCATAATGACTGCATGGCTCCAGTGTGACATAAGCCGTAGCGCCTTTCGCTTCTGGACCAGCCTGGCGCAAAGCATGGATTTCAGCATGTGGAGTACCGGCGCGGAGATGCGCCCCTTGTCCAATCAATTGCCCCTCTTTGACCAACACGCAACCCACCCTAGGATTGGGATGGGTTTGACTACCAGCCGTAGCTGCCAAAGAAAGCGCCATGCGCATCCAACGTTCATCCTCTGATTCATCCAAAAACGAATGCAAATTTGCCAAAGCCCAATGTTTATCCTCTAAAAGTTCTTCTATAAAGTCTGCGAACATCTGCACCCCCATCTTCTCTTCGGGCCTTGATTAGCCATCGTTCATCCTAAACAAGAAACCCCTCCAACAGAACGCGGAGGGGCAATGAACGAATGACACATAGACACAAAACCTTTCGGTCTGCGCCAATTTCCTTCTTTCATCCGGACTATACCGTCGGTACTGGATTTTCACCAGTTCATGCTGTACCGCAGTGAAAACTGCATTTTTCAGCTCGTGGACTTGGCATCATACGGGATGCGCTCACCACCGATCGGGAATTGATGGCGTATAGGGAAACCATCTCACCCTGCCCCGAAGGAACTATGAAATTGTAAGTCAATCTTAGTATATGCTGCTTACTCACAAATCACAAGTACAAACGATTTTTCATACTTAACGATGGGAACAGTCGTTAGCAACCTATAGGTCTGCCGTTCCCTATAAGATTTTTACACATATCCTAAAATGATTCACTTCGACTCGATTATCAGAACGTCTGTCATTTGAGTCAAGGCGGTGGAAAGCTTGAATGCAGAAGAAAAGATTGCAACACATTACCGTACCGCATTTGTATTCTTAGCCTGCTTCATCTTGATTCATGGACTCTTTGGTGAAGATATCCTGCAGCACAAAGGCATGACTTTTGCCAATGAAGCCACGCGGCTTCTAATTTTAAGTTTTATTTACAAAATGCCCATTCTTTATTCTCAAGTATCATAGCCGCAAAATCATCTATTCCAAACTCGCTTCACTGATTTCACGCTCTTAACGATTGAAGAACAATTGACATCCTCCCCATGCCTAAAGGCAGGGGATTCCAACCATCACTAGTTGGCTTTCCTGCTTCGTTGAGGCGTGCCTTCTCGTTGGCTGTTGAGCTTTCGAGCGGGTCTTATCGCCTCTCCACAGGCTAACACCGCAAGCCCTGCGGCTAAGATGTTTTGAGCGGCGTTCACATCTCTGTCGTGATGTTCCCCGCATTCTGGACATGTCCACTGTCTGACGCTGAGTGGCATCTTCGGCATGAAATGTCCGCAATCAAAACACCGTTTGCTGGAGGGGTAGAATTTGTCGATTTTGACGACCGTTCTACCGTACCATTCAGCCTTATATTCGAGTTGACGTACA
>NZ_FRAF01000041.1:0-7021 GCF_900142255.1 Alicyclobacillus tolerans
GGTTGGTGGTGGATTGACGCTATCGCGGCACTGGCACTTGTGTATTACGTCGTCAAAGAAGGTTGGGAAGCAGTACAAGAAGCGCGTGGTAAAGAAGATGCATGTGGATGTGGATGTTGCCATGATTGAGTGTTGAAAAAGACGAAGGAACTACCATACGTGATCGTTGTTATGGCACGGCTGTGCGATACATTATTCCATTATGAATACTAACAATCACGGGTATAAACCCGTGATTGATTACACGAGCGTTTTGAGCCCTTGCAGGGCAAGGAATGACAGAGCATAAAAAGGACTTCACCCCAACTTGGAGAAGTTTTCAAGTGACTAACCAGAAAACAACCGAGGGAGGAAGTCCACTTGTATCTTCTCCAAAAGTCTTTGTTTTCTTTTGAGTTGTGGTTGGAAATCGAACCCAGCGAGCGGTTGGCCCCTTTTGTCGCCCTTACGGGCTTTAAGCAACCAAACTGCCGAATCGGACATGAGTTTGCATAACGAAGTCAACAAGGTTTTGTGAACGCACTGACAACGGAACCATGGGAGGATTCATATGCAAAAGGTAACGCTAAACAATGGTGTGGAAATGCCGATTCTTGGTTTTGGCGTTTATCAGATTACGGATGCAACGGAATGTGAACAAAGCGTCTATGATGCGATTATGACAGGCTATCGTTTAATCGATACTGCCGCTTCGTATCTAAATGAAGAAGCGGTTGGCAGAGCAATCAAGCGAAGTGGTGTGCCCAGAGAAGAGCTATTCATCACGACAAAACTCTGGGTTCAGGACACTGGTTATGAGCACACCAAGAAGGCTTTCGAAAAGTCACTGCAACGATTGCAATTGGATTATTTAGACTTGTATCTCATTCATCAGCCTTTTGGCGACATTTATGGCTCCTGGCGTGCAATGGAGGAATTACACCGAGAGGGAAAGATAAGAGCCATTGGGATCAGCAACTTCCAGATGGATCGTCTCATTGACTTGATTATACACAATGAAGTCGTTCCTGCAGTAAATCAGGTGGAAACACACCCATTCTGCCAACAAATTGAAAGTGCCGAATTCATGAAGAAACACGGCGTACAGATTGAGTCATGGGGTCCTTTTGCTGAGGGGAGAAATGGCCTGTTTCACAATGCAGTTTTGGTATCCATCGCCGAAAAATACAATAAGTCCGTTGCACAAGTCGTCTTACGCTGGCTGATACAACGAGGGGTGGTCGTGATTCCGAAGTCTGTTCATAAGGAACGCATCATCGAAAACTTCACTGTCTTTGACTTTGAATTAAGCCAAGAAGATATGGAGAAGATTGCTACCCTGGATACGAAGCAAAGTATGTTCTTTTCGCATAACGACCCAGAAATCGTGAAATGGATTGGTACTCGTAAGTTGAATATCTGAGATTGAAGACAAATCACGAAGTGGTGGGTTGGGGCGGGCTTCCCTTGAACCTGTGCCCGTCTCAGCCTTACTATGTAACCACATAAAAAACCTCTGCTTCAAACAATAAACCCCTGCTTCAGACATAATAAACACCTGATACAAGCGGGAAAAGAGCGTGAGGCAAAACGGAGAAATCCTTGCCTGACAAGCCCTTTTCCCGTCTCTTTTGTCAGGACTTTATTTTCCCAAGAATAAAGTTGTGACAGGAAAAGACAGGGTTAAGGTGAGAAAAAAGGGAACTGCGTGCAAGACTTTATTATCACTGTTCACAATTGAGGACGGTAGAATGCGGGATGGAGGCGGGAAAAAAGCAGAGGATTTTTTGATGGGAACAAAAGTGTAGCCCAATAACAATCCTCTGCAATCTCGAATAATCATCTGCTCCAGAACAAGCAAAGATCTGATTCAAGCGGGAAAAGAGCGTGAGGCAAAACGGAGAAATCCTTGCCCGACAAGCCCTTTTCCCGTCATTTTTGTCAGGACGTCACAGTCTATCATTCATCTCTTCCTCCAAGAATTTTGCAACGCGCTCTTTAATGGCATCCCGCACTTCATGAAACTTCGCGGTAATTTCCTCTTCAGACCCCGTCGTTTTCGCAGGGTCTTCAAATCCCCAGTGCAAGCGATGGACGTGTGCTGGAGTGAAGGGACATTTATCATTGGCATCGCCGCAAAGCGTGATCACATAGTCGGCTTTGTTTAGAATCTCAGGGTCAATCAAATCGGACGTGTGATGGGAGATGTCCACACCTGCATCCTTCATCGCAGAGACGGCTCTTGGATTGAGACCGTGCGTTTCAATTCCTGCACTATGAACTTCAATTTTGTCCTTACCAAAATGTCTTGCCCATCCTTCTGCCATTTGACTGCGGCATGAGTTGCCCGTACACAAAAAATAAATGAGCGGTTTGTTTGCCATGAGAATTCCCTCCATTTAGGCTGTTACCTGTAGGAAATATTTTTTCTGGAAAATCAGTGCAAGCTTAACCAAAGCTAGCATGACAGGAACTTCAACCAAAGGCCCAATGACGGCGGCAAAGGCAGCTCCTGAATTGATGCCAAACACGCCAACGGCAACTGCGATGGCAAGTTCAAAGTTATTGCTTGCCGCCGTGAAAGACAGGGTACAAGTCACGGAGTAATCGGCGCCTGCCCGTTTACCCATGAAGAAGGACACCAAAAACATGACGACAAAATAGAGGAGTAGCGGAATGGCAATACGAACGACATCCATTGGCAACCGTACAATCAGGTTTCCTTTGAGCGAGAACATCACAATGATGGTGAATAACAGTGCAATCAGTGTAATCGGGCTGATTTTCGGTACGAAGTTCTTCTCGTACCAAGAACGCCCCTTTGCTTTGACGAAGATATAACGGGTAATCGCACCCGCTAAGAACGGGATGCCTAAATAGATGAAGACACTTTTCGCGACCTCAGCAACGGTAATGTGAATGATCATGCTCTGAAAACCCAGCCAGCGCGGAATCACTGTAACGAAAATATAAGCATAAACGGAATAAAATAGGACCTGAAAGATAGAGTTGAACGCTACGAGTCCAGCCGCATACTCCGCATTGCCCTTAGAAAGGTCGTTCCAAACAATGACCATGGCGATACAACGCGCCAACCCAATCATAATTAGACCAACCATGTATTCTGGATATCCACGAAGGAACACCAGGGCAAGAATGAACATTAAAACAGGTCCAATAACCCAGTTCTGAAGGAGAGAAAGCCCTAAGATTTTGCCATTTCGAAATACCTGACCTATCTCTTCATACCGTACTTTCGCAAGCGGCGGATACATCATCAGGATTAAACCAATGGCGATTGGAATAGATGTAGTTCCGACTTGCAATTGGTTCAGTCCGTTGACGAAATGTGGGGCTACGTACCCCAAACCAATCCCAACAGCCATTGCCGCAAAGATCCAGATGGTGAGATATCGGTCGAGAAAAGATAACCGTTTACCCAATGGTTTTCACGCTCCTTAATCGCACTGCACGAGCAAACCCTGTTGTTCAAGTTGCCGTAGCTCTTCGGACAAGTCAGGTAAGTTCGTCAGAGATATTCCGATTTCATTCAAACGATCGCGGTTCAAGGAATAAAACACCCACATTCCTTTGCGAGACTCCTTAACCAAATCTGCGTTCTTTAAGCGACTCATGTGTTTTGAAACAGCTGGCTGTGAGATCTCAAATAAAGGAACCAGTTCACACACACAGCAATCACGAATTTGAAGTAGTGCAATAATTTTCAATCGAGTTGGATCGCTGAGAGCTTTCAGCGTATCAGCAAGCTGGTCAAAGTTCATGAAATCACCTCACAACCAACATTATAACCATATGGTTATAATGTTTTCAATTAAGGTATCATCATATCATGGTTAGGAAAATGAAAAAGGCCTCGCAAGGGACGAGGCCGATCATAAAATAACTTCAATTTCCAAAATTTGATAAACGAAGAGAGTTTAACTTAAGCTAATCCAGACATCTTTTACTTCAGTATAGTTATTCAAAGCATACGAACCCATCTCACGACCAATTCCCGACTGTTTATATCCACCAAATGGTGCTGCAGCATCAAAAGCGTTGTAGCAATTGACCCAAACAGTACCTGCTTTTAATTTGCTAGCGACATAATGAGCATTTCGCACATTCTCTGTCCATAAACCAGCAGCTAAACCATAATCTGAACGGTTGGCTCGTTCGATGACTTCGTCAAGATCTTCAAAGGGCATTGCTGCTACCACTGGGCCAAAAATTTCTTCTTTAGCGATGGTCATTTCATCTCGAACATTGGCAAAGATGGTGGGGGCAACAAAATAACCTTGTTCAGTTGGACAATGGCCACCCACAAGAAGTTCAGCACCATCGTTGACACCACTTTCAATATAGCCAAGGACTTTAGCTTGCTGTTCATCCGAAACGAGGGGGCCCATGCTTGTATCCGGATCAATACCCTGACCTTGACGAATATTTTTAGTCATGGAAACTAAATCAGCCACTACGTTATCATATGCTTTTTTTTGAATGAACAAACGTGAACCGGCACAGCACACCTGCCCTTGATTGAACATGATACCCATCAGCGAACCAGGTACTGCTCTTGACAAATCGGCATCGGGCAGAATGATATTCGGAGATTTTCCACCCAACTCAAGAGTGACACGTTTCAGAGTCTGGGCAGCTTGTCGCATAATGAGTTTGCCCACTTCGGTCGATCCGGTAAAAGCGATTTTGTCGACCTGCGGATGGTCCACTAATGCTGCACCTGCAGTTTCACCAAATCCAGGAACAACATTGACGACACCATCAGGAAAACCAGCTTCTTGAATTAAGGTTGCCAGATACAAGGCTGAGAGAGGAGTTTGTTCAGCGGGCTTTAATACTACTGTGCATCCCATGGCCAATGCAGCTCCTAACTTCCAAGCGGCCATCAGCAATGGAAAGTTCCAAGGGATGATTTGACCCACGACTCCAACAGGTTCATGTCTAGTATAGTTGAAAAAATTTCCTGACACAGGTATGGTTTGGCCAACAATTTTAGTAGCCCAACCTGCATAGTAGCGGAAATGTTCAATGGCGAGGGGAACGTCAGCATGTAGGGTTTCCCGGATAGGTTTGCCATTATCTAAGGTGTCAATTTGAGCTAGTTCAACTTGGTGTTTTTCCATAAGGTCTGCAAGTTTGTAAAGGAGCCGACTGCGTTCTGCACCGCTCATGGTTGACCATGGTCCTTCATCAAAAGCTCGACGGGCTGCTTTTACGGCTCTGTCGATATCGGCTGATTCTGCTTCCGATACAACTGCTAATACTTCTTCAGTTGCAGGATTGATGGTATGAAATGTTTTGCCTGACAAAGAAGGGACAAAACGGCCGTCTATAAACAATTCTTTAGTTCCTTGAAGAAATTCATGTACCTTTCCTTGGATAGAGCTAATTTGATTAACAGACATTTTTTGCTCCTCCTTTCAATTTAACAAGAGCAATCAGAAAACGCTTACACAATTATTCTATATCTCGCCTGGATATGAGTCAATTGGGAATGATGTCGAATAATAGTTATTTCAGAATATTTGAACGAAAAACTTTATCTACTATACATGATTGAAAAAAGTTTGCCATGATTCCTATGCAGGATTTAGATGTAAATTCGAAGGTCTTCTTCATGCCTAAAGGAGAACCCAACTCAAGCATAGGTATCATGAGTTTGAGTTCATAGAATTATCAAACCTTCCAGTACTCTGCAAGCATTCCAATTGATTCATTCTCCTTGATGTAGTATGTGCCACCAGGCTTCAAGTATCGATATATCACTTTTGCCCATTCGTTAAGACTTTCAAGCCAACAAAGTATCCAATAAGAGGTGAACACAATGTCCAAATTTTCATTCAGAACCGTTGGCAACGAAAAAATATCAAAACAGACGAATTGAGCGTCCAGTCCAGCTTCGCTTTGTAATCTCTAGGGCTTTATCTTATAAGTCGACACCAGCTACCTTCGTCCCCCTGCGGGTCAATGTTAGAGAATTAATCCCGAAATGACATTACAGATGTAGGAATTACTTGACATCGACGTTTGGCGATTCCAGCTGTTCTAGCGGTTTATCGTAGAGCGTCTGCACAAATTACATAAATATAAAGAACTTGGTATATCCAAGTGCCAAGTTATCAGAGTTATGTCATGCGAACGCTATGAGATCCCCAGTTCCATCCAAATACATATGCTTTGCGAACACAAAAAAATAAATAATGAAAAAAGTATTGATTATTGATTTGGGATGCGTTACTATACATTCAGGTGTTCTTAATAATGAATATATTTTATTTTGAAGAACACCATTGAAGGATTCTGGGGTTTCGCTTACTCACGTACTCATTGCTCGGTAAAGGGTAAAGGGATATAGAGAGAGCTGAGCACATTCACAGTCAAAGGCATTCCAGAAGCCGTGATTTAATCTAGCTATATGTTCTGTTTAATGAATAAGTTTTTATTTTAAGAACATATGGAGGGCGGGAGTTTACAGTGTCTCAAAAAGATTGGTTTCCTGTTCAGGGAGGCATGACCCGTCGGGCTATTCGGCATTTAGTGAAGCGCCGCAGTAGACGCCGTATGATTCGAAAAATGGGCTCACTGGTAGCCGTTGGTACTGGGCTCATAGCAGGCTTTTTGGCTTTCCAAACATCCAGTCTTAGGCTGAACGAATCATTTGCCCTTTTAACGGATGAAACAGCGGTACCTGCTACACAAACATTTTCTGTTTTAGCGATATTTCCGAATGAAGTCCAGTCCCTTTTAGAAACTTATGGAAGACAACTTAAAAAATCACCGAGTAGTTCATCTATCAGTGTAATTCAGAAGGAACTGAACTCTTTGAAATCAGATTTACAAATAGACGTTGCGCAGATAGGAGATCCTGAACCTGGTTGGCTTACTACTGACATAAACCAGGTGATGGATTTGCAAAAATTAGCAAGCAAAGAGCAAACAGTTCAGCAATCAAGTATAGCAAAAGTTTCAAGTTTGCAGTCAGGAACATCGACAGAAGCAACATCGACAGAAGCAACATCGA
>NZ_FRAF01000041.1:7051-9304 GCF_900142255.1 Alicyclobacillus tolerans
AGAAGCAACATCGACAGAAGCAACATCGACAGGTTCGACGACAGAATTGCCGCAGGTGCAACAACCAACAACGGGCTCAGGAAAAAATTAAGAAAAATGGACAGTAAAAAATTCTATCCAATCTAAGGATTGTAAAAATCTCCAAGACAATTCAATGAATTAGATTAGAGTTGGAGCGAGAGGTAAAGGGGAGGCAAGTATAATGGTCCGAAAAATATTTAGTGTGATAAATGGTATTGTGATTGGTCTTATGGTATTTATCTTTGCTTCTACACTTTATTTGACAGTGTCATCAAGAATTCATGATGGTAATCCGGTTGTGGCTGGAAAAACCATGTATGAAGTGCTTTCTGGATCAATGACCCCCACATTTGATACAGGTTCAGTGATTTTTGATAATCCTCATGTGAATGTTGCGGATTTAAAGCCAGGCGATATTATCACATTTCATGTACCCCAAAATTCGGGTTTTAACGGCATGACCAATGTATTGGTTACACACAGAATCGTAAGGGAATTCGATCAAAATGGCCAGATGATGTTTCAAACCAAAGGAGACGCAAATCCGTCAGTAGATCCATGGACAGTATCGGCTAGCAATATTGTTGGAGAGTACACGCATTTTACTATCCCTTATGCAGGGTATTATCTGAACTTTTTGCACGGTCGTTGGGGAGACGGTTCGTTACTTATTTTACCCGGTGCTTTTCTCATCATCAGTAGTATGGTCTCTCTATTCAAAGAAATTTTAAATTTACAAAAGAAAAGCAATCAGGAGAACAATGATTCACCTGCGCTCCAAGAACAAAATGCGATTCATTCGTAGAGAATATCGAGAAATTTGAAACTCCTATCCATTAATGAATTTAAAAATATAAAGGATAGGAGATCAAATAGACATTAAATCTGCAGAATGAACTGATGCTCCAATGATAGCTCGGTATCATTTTGAAGATTTAAGTCTTCAATAAAAATATTTAAATATTAAGGAGGTAAAGGATGAAATTCAGCATGAAATCAAAAATAGGAGCAGTAGCAGCCACATCCTTAGCTGGATTGGCAATGATGGGAGCGGGATCGTACGCATTATTTACAGCACAAGCACAGTCGAATACACAAAGCTTTGGTGCAGGTGTAGTCGATGTTCAAACGCAAGGACAAGGATTTCAAACATTCTCTGATGATCATCCAATTGAGTTTTACAACATGGTCCCAGGTGATTACGCAGGTGGAATTGTAGTTTTCCACAATACGGGAAGTGTCAATGAAATTGTCAATGTGCTTACTCATGCTCATGGGCCTATCTTCTGGAATGATGGTTTAAACAACGGAAAAGTGACGACACTCAGTGGTTTTAGCAATGGTCATCTACCTTCTAACGATTCACCGGTGGCTTCTACAGCTGAATCTACGTATGCAGAATTCTGGCAACCTCGATTATTGGCCAATGGACCGACTGTTGTCACTGACAATAATGGAAATTCAGGATGGGAGTCAGTGGATTATGAGGATTCATCGCATAATCCATTGAATGAGTTTGATAATTATCCTGCGTCTTATACGGTCAAATATCAAATCTATCAATCTTATTCTGGATATCTGTTTGATGATTCAAATGGAGGAGTTGTTATTCAAGGCACTCCAGCCAGTAACAGTCAAATAGTTCAACCTAAATATCCAGTAACGTACTCTTATCGCCCAGATGGCTTTGATACAGAAATGAATCCCTATAGTTGGCAGACAATTCAAGCCGGGAAATTGATGAGTGGTTCATCGAAAATAGAAGGTATTGTATTAGCACCAGGACAGTATTTGGTTCTTGACTATAGAGGTCAATTGCCCAAAAAAGCTGGAAATGATTATCAAGATGCTTGGGCAAATATTAGTGTTTCTTTAGCTCAAGTTTGACAGTACCCTTGATATGGCGCGGATTGTAGGGGCAAGTTTGTACCACACGCACTTTAGCCCCGCGTGGCTGCGGGGCTCGTTGGAGATCGATTCGTCTTGTGGCATCTTGTGCGGTTTACTCGGCCGACGTCATGTGTTGTGCTTTCGTCACCGACAAGGTCTTGTTCGGCGTCGGAATGCCCAGGCTTGTGAGGATGGCCTTCACACTGTCCTTCGCCTTGGTCACGCTGACGAATTCCTTGTCTAAAAACGTGGCGCGCACCGCCTTCCAGCGCCTCAGTTCCCGTACGATGGCTTCTCCTGTGTACCACCGCGACTCTAATTCGGCCAGCGCCTTGGATCGGT
>NZ_FRAF01000045.1 GCF_900142255.1 Alicyclobacillus tolerans
AAAAATATATAGTGATTACCGTTCTCTTCCCTTGTCCTGCAAGGGATCGAGGTTAATTTCCAGCAGTGCGGTAATCACTCGACGATCATAGGGTGTTTTTAAAAGAAAAATCGAAATCAAAGTCAAAAAAGGTCAAAATTTAAGTTAAATCAAATTCATTTAAGTCGAGATGTCGAAAACGATCTCAAAAATCAATTTTTGAATCGACGATCTACATACCCTGATCGTCGAGTGATTACCGAAGCGAAAAAAATGCCCGTAAAGCCAAGTGGCACAAGGGCTGAGAACGGTAATCACCAACTTTTTCGAGTGATTACCGCACTTGAAAAATGCTGAAAAATCAAGGGTTTTGAAAAGTGCTGGTGATTACCGAAAATCGCATTGAGTGATTACCGAATTCGAATTTAATGATTACCGGAGTGCAAAAATATTCCTAGGAACACCACAAAAAACAGAAAAAGGTTAGTGATATCTATCCATTCAAGTTAAATGATTGCTAACATTAGCCAAACTAAAACAGTAAATGAAGTCTATCAAATACCAGAAGCCAACCTATACATGCAGAATCAACCATCTATAAAACTAAAAAATCACGATATTCCGTCTATTTAAACTGGTAAATTCCCCCGATTCGAACGTTTTACGGCTGCATATACAGGGAGGGGGTATGTGTGATGGCCAAGCCTTCATTTGCCCTGCCTTCTTTCCTCGATAGAGAGGATGGATGTTCATGAGAAACAGGCGTTTCTGGCGATATCGCGTTGGCTATACCGCGCTGGCTTCCTTGTATACGGAACTCATCAACACAACCCTAGGTGTTGTGGTGTTGGGACTGATGCTGACCGTGGGTGCAGCGCTCATGGTTCGTCAGGAACTTTTGAATGCGGCTTTTTCCGCAGCGCAGATTGCGGCCGAAACGCAGAACATCGGGGAAGCGCAAGCGGCGGCGGAGGATACGCTGATTGCGGAAGGGCTGCCTGCAACGGTAAATGGAGAAACGCTGTTTCAGTTGAGCGACGTGGCCGTGACCACAGGCAATAGTGCACCGGTTGCGGGGGTGGAGATGACGTATCAGTTTCCTCTTCCATTTCCTAGACTGGAGGATGTCTTTGGAAACCCGAATCCCCTGCCTGCCACCTGGACGCTATCGGTGCAGGCTGCGTATGTCAATCAAACGTATTACGGCGGAGGTGGGGCGTAGTGTTCAGCCGTGTATACTACGGTCTCATCGTGGTGACGCTGGGCGGGATTCTGGTGTGGCTGCTGTTGTTTGTGGAGGGGGAGAATCTGGCGTATGAAGCGTTACAGCATGCGACAGCCGCGGCGGCCTGGAGTGCCCAACAGACCATCAGCAACGATCCTGAAGGCGTGGCCGAGATGAAAGGTTACAGTTTAGGGTCTTTGCAGACAGGTGCGGCAACAGAGGCGGCTTTATCGGCGTTTCAGGCAGAAACTTCTGCCATGAATCTTTCCGGCGCGGGGTTGTCTCAGATCACGCTGAATGTCCAGGTGCAAAGCGGTATCGCCGAAGTGACGGTGACCGCGAATTACACGAGTCCGATGATTCCGAAAACCATTCAGAGTGCTTTGAACCCGGAGAATCATGTGCTCGGTTCCTTCCCGATGACAGTGTACGTGAATGGGAATTGAAGTGGCCGCAGGTTGAGGTTCATTGACCTGCGGCTTCATGTCCTGTCTGGCTGGTGAGTACATAGAGTTCGGAGGGGGAGAAGGTCTCTCTGTAGTCATCAAATTTCACGACAACAAAGCGGGGGAATACCGCTTCGATGGTGCCGTATCGATAACCGTCAGGCCGCTTCTTACTGGCAAGGCCGGGTACGCGAACCGCCTGACCCACGTGCCACTGGATGCCTGGTGCAAAAAATTCTGTGTACGTCCTTTCCAGGGCAACTCTGCGTTGTTGCTGTTCCTGGTTGAGCATGTCTCCATCGCCTCGCTTCTTTGTTTCTTATCTGGAAGGAGTCTAAGGCGTGGTCAGAGCAAATCGTCGGCGGTGAGTTCTCTCGATGTTTGGCGGGAGGTTTGAGCCAGGGAAGGCCCGTTTTCATCCCATGTGCCGTTTCGCAGATACGCATTCATACGTTGCTTGACTTCTTCCACGGACCAAGGGGCGAGTTCCCGTTGTTTTTGCCATCCAAACGCCCTCAGTTCGGCCAATCTGGCCTCTTGCTCCGTAGAATTGGGGTTCTCGATGAACCCTGTATCCGGCCACGGAGCACGAGAGAGTCTGGGAAAATCTCCTTTTGTTTCGATAGAGAGACTCAGACTTCGGTTGTAGACGGCGGTGACAAGTTTGGGCAATTGGGTCAGGTACTCGGACGAAAACGTGTTGCGGGAGATAAGGGCGGCCACTTTGGCGCCGTCCGGTCCCTGTTGATTGGAAAGCACCGTGCCGATGTTGTCGATGATGTCATCGAGCAGTTCGCCAGAGAATTGTTGGACGGATTGAGTAATGAGACCTAACGCCAGTCCGAATTTGCGCGTCTCCCGGATGATGTTGCGCATAGCGCTCACCTGGACCCGGTGGCATTCGTCCACCGCAAGCAGATGGAGTCTGGAGACGTTTGGCGTGCGCTGGAGCGCCACCTGATAGTAGCGTTCGATGAGCGTGCCCATGATTAAATCCATCAGCGTGTGACCGAGGGGTTTGACGTCAATGAGAACGATGTGCCCCTCTTCCATCCACTTTTGTATCGGTAAGGCGAAATCCGGTTGAGCAAAGTAGAGTGCCGGATACCCGGAAACAAACGGTCGGAGCCGTCGCTCTACTGGTGCGATGTGAGCGGGTTTGACCGTTTGTTCGAACGTTTGTTCCCAATATTGACGCAGGATGGGATCGTCGATTTTGCGGGCAACCTGTCTTCTCCAGCTCTCGTTTTTGAGGAGAGGGATCATCCCGGCCAAAACGTGTCGGTCTTCGGGTACGCTTTGCAGAGCCGCGATGGACTTGTCGAGGATTTCATCCAGGCTGGCTCCCCCGCCATACTGTTTTTGCATGAGTTCCAACATGGCGTCGGTGCTGAGGACTTGTAAAAAGTTCATGGGCACGGGTGCATCCTGATTGCCGAAGCTGATGTAGTGTACTTTTTCCCAGAGAGGGCTGTCAGAGGGCAACAGTTGCTGCAGGCGCGAGAGGAGGATGAGTACCGTTTCTTCCGCCGGATCGATAAAGGTCAGTCCGGGTGCGCCGGGTTTTTCGTTCACGAAGTCTTCGAGCAGACTTTGCATCATGAAGACCAGTGTGGAAGATTTGCCACTGCCTGTCGCACCTGTAAGAACAAAATGTTCGGAGAGCGCCTTGTAGGTGAGATGCACCAACCGCCCCGATTGCGTGGGGTGCTGGAGATAACCGATACGAAGCCCCTCATTCAACTCGTCGGGAGACAGTGTTCGTGCTGCGCTACGGATAGAGAGGACTTGATCGCTTTGCGGTACATGAACAAATTGAGCCAACTCGTGCGCGGTGAGATAAAACGGCTTTTTCCCTTGCACAAAGGCGTTGTGGCCAGCAATCGTACGAATTTTGGCGAGAAGCGTCGGGATCATGACAGGCTTATCAGCTGCGGACACAAGGAAAAACAGGCGTACCTGAAACCAGTCGCGAGACCTGGCCAGACGTTCTTCCAAGCCTGCAACGACCTTTTTTTCATGAGGCAAGAGGGCAGGTTTGGGAACGGTAGGACGCCCAGATGCGGTTGCGCTGCGTTGACCACTGCGTCCTGTGGATCGTTGCCAGTCAGAGAGCGCTTCTTCCTTGAGATCGTTCCAAAACGAACCGACAGGTGATGGTGAGGAGGAGGCAGGTGTTCTCTTTTCCAGGTGTTTTCGAGCGATGCGCTCAGCATCTTTTTCAAAGACCGGTGAAAATTGGACACGAATGCCTGTGCCTTTGGGCAGATTCGCCATCCAGTCCTCTGTGATGTGCACATAGTCCAAAATAGGCAAGTCAGGCGACTCCAGCGTGATGGAGAGAGCTTCGTGGGATTCAAACTCTTTCAGCCATTCTTTCTCATCGTCCAACCACTCCAGTTGAGAGGGGAGTGTGGCTTCTACGCCGCGCAAGCGATCCAAAGGTGCGGATAGGGCGGTAAACGCGGTGCCATCCTGTTGGCGATAAACCGTCCAGGTGAAGGTGGTGTTTCCCTTGACTTGTTGATCGTTCCAAGTGCGTACAAACATGGATAATCCCTGAAGCCACTTCGTGATTTGCGACGCATCCTGCACATAGGACTCCCGAGGGACGATAAGTTTCACGGGATCGGTTGTTGCAACCGATGCAGAGGAGCGAAATCGTTCCGCACGTGCACCCCAAACACCAAGACCGCCCAGTACCAGGAGAACGGAGATGTCAACGGGAATCGACGACATGAGCAAGCCCCTTTCCAGTGTTTGTGAAGAAAGGGGTATGGGGCTTCATTTATGAACAGTAAAGGAATTTGATGCTTTCAGGAAGCAGGGGTTGCAGTGGCTTCCTGCATTGCCGATTTCGAGCCAGCATCCGCTAAAACCGTGCTGATTTTGCCAGAAGTGTCATATTCATGAGAAAAGAGCGTGATTCAGACACCTATGGCGAAGAACGGACTCCTCCTCCACGTCAACTTCATGAATCTGGAGCCTCCTGTGACGTACGTGGAAACCTGTTTTTCGCATGAGCGACATTGGTGTCTGAGAAACGCTCTTTCCTCACTACAAGCCAAGATCCCAAAAATCTGTTGTATCCACTCCGTACTCCCTCAACACCGGCCGTAATTTCCGCTCGGTTAAACGAGAAGGTCTTTGACTAGGATGACCTGCCAGCTTGCTCAACGTCGTATGATGAATACCACTCTTTCTAGACAACTCCATCAAGGATATACCGTTTCTCTCCAACCATAGACCAAACCGACTTCTTGGCGGATGAAATTTGCGCATAGTGTTTCTATCACCTCTGCCATCATCCTTTCCCTTCTGCAAATTGTGTAAACGTGCTCATCTTGGACAAACCGTCTTGCATATTCTGGAATACTGGCAGAGGGGATGACGGTACGTGGAAAATGTTGTAGGATAGATACGAACATATGTTCGTAATATTTGTCACATTTCTTCGTGCTTCGTCGTCATTTTCATACCCGCCTTGCTGATAGAGAAAGAAGGTTCCTTATGAATTCCCAAGTGTACTGGCCCATCGTGGATCAGATTCTGATGCAATCATCACCGATACTGCACGACGAAGATGGTCTTCAGAGTTTGCGATTGGCCGTTT